>CAZLMM010000013.1:0-1146 GCA_964560495.1 uncultured Caldilineaceae bacterium | reverse complement strand
GATCACATCGCCTTCTTCTACTATCGCGACCCGGAGCGTTTCTGGCGCATCTGCGACGCCAACCTGGCCCTCTTCCCCGACGACCTGGCGGCGGAGGTGGGCCGCAAGATCGGCGTCCCCGCGGCTGAGGAGAAGCGATGACCGCGATCGCCTACGGGCTGACGGTGGAGGGCAGCCCGCTGCCGGCTGCGGCGTTGGCTAAGCTGACGCGGGTGGAGATGGAAGAACATGTCGAGCTGGCCGACGTGTTGCGCCTGACCTTTGGCCTCTCCCCGCGCGAGAACGCCAGCGGCTGGACGGTGTTGGACGACGACCTCTTTCCTCGCCTGGCGCGCATCCGACTGACGGTCACGGTGGGGAGCGGAAGCAGCCAGCCGATCATGGAGGGCTATGTGGTGGAGAGCGCCGCAACCTTCGATAACGACCCGGCGGCCAACGTGTTCAGCGTGATCGCCTTCGACGCCAGCGTGTTGATGAACCTGGAGGAACGGGTGCGCGCCTGGGCCGGCATGGCCGACAGCGACATCGCAACGGCGATCTTCGGCGAATATGGTTTTGCGACCCAGGTGGACGCGACCCAGCCGGCCCGCAACGAGAACGCGGTGACAGTGATCCAGCGGGCGACGGACATCCAGTTCTTGCGCCAATTGGCGCGGCGCAACGGCTTCGACTGTTATGTAGAGCTTGACCCGGCCAGCGGGCAGCCCACCGGTCATTTTCACGCCCCGCGCGTCGACGATGCGCCCCAGGGCGTGCTCGCCGTGGGCATGGGGCAGGAGAGCACGGTGGACAAAGTGGAGTTTCACTTCGACATGCTGCGCCCGGCCCACGCGGTTGCGGCCAACCTGGACGCTGCGGCCAGCGACGACCAGAGCGCCGAGGTCGTCAGCCCGGCCATCGGTCTCATGGGCAGTCGCTCCACCCTGGGCGATGACCGCCCGCGCAAGGTGCGGGTCAATCCGACCCTGCTGACCGACGCCGGCGAGCTGCAAAGCTACGCCCAGGCCGTGGTGGATCGGGCGGCCTTTGCGCTGACCGCTGAAGGCGAGCTGAACACCCAGTCCTATGGCGGCGTACTGCGCGCCAAGCGCCCGGTTCTGGTGCGAGGCGTGGGGTCGAATCTCAGCGGCGTCTACATGGTGGAGC
>CAZLMM010000012.1:0-115573 GCA_964560495.1 uncultured Caldilineaceae bacterium | reverse complement strand
AGTTCGTAGCCGGCGGTTTCCATACCGCCGGTCGTCATGTCCACGCATGTTTGCCACAAAATAGACAGGAATCAAGGCGAAACATTGCCCAAACGAGGGCGTGATTCCTGGCATAGGTGCGATATGGAAATCGCACCTACGATGAAACTCACCCTGTTTCCCCTTTCACCGCCTTCGCTTGATGCCTATGGGCTCGTAGCCGCACGTCTCTGGTCAACCACGACCGTGCGGTTACAAACCGCACCTACGGCTGTATGATCTTTATTTGTCGCGCCTATTAGCGAGCAATCATGCAACGACGCATGATGTAGATCGTCGGCAGATAAGATACACTATCGGGCGGTTTCTGGCAACCAATGAAGCCGCTTGGGTTGTACTTGCGTTTGGGCGCACCTCCCGTTTGGGGCAAGAAGACGACAACGGATGGGAAGATTACAACGGGCGCCAAGACAGAGGTTCCTTCATGAAAGCAGTCATCTTCGATCTTGGAAACGTACTCATTCACTACGATCATCGGTCAACGTGCACTGGCCTTGCCGCTGTGAGCCAGGTGGACGCCCACACGATCTCCCAGTTGCTCACCGAAGTCGGCCAAGACGCGGGTCTTGGAAAAATCGACTTGAATGACCTGCACATCTTCCTGCAAGAACGCGCCGGCGCAACACCCGATCTGGACGCATTCTGGATGGCCCTGTGCGCTGGTATGGCGCGCAACGACGCAGCGTTGGCCTATGCCGCGAAGTTACAAGAGCGCCCCGGCGTCGCCGTGGCCGTGATCAGCAACACCAATGATGGACACGTACTGTGGCTGGACGAGCACGCACCCGAACTGGCCGAATTCGACCTGGTCATGATGAGCAATGAGGTGGGTCTGCACAAGCCCGACCCAGAAATCTATCGGCTGGCCCTGGAGCTGCTCGACCTTTCACCGGCGCAGGCGCTTTTCATTGACGACTTGCCTGCCAACGTGGCTGGCGCACAGGCTCTGGGCATGACCGGCATCGTCCACAGCGATTGGTCGGTCACCCGACCGCTCATCGAGGCGTGGCTGGCGGAATAACAGCCCTGCGTCGGGCACGAGCGTGTCGGGACTGATGAACTGGCCCGTGCGCCGGTTCCTTCGACAAGATCATTGTGTACCAGGCGAATCTGCTCCTTCATTTCAATTCCTTCACCAGATAATAGCGACTCACACCGTCAGCATAGCCATTGAGTACGCCAAAGATTCGATAACCCAGCTTCTCATAGAAGCTGAGCGCCTGAAAACTCATGGTGTCCAGGTGCACACAGGAACAACCGGCCGTGCGCGCCTCTTCCTCCACCATTTGCATCATCCTGGAGCCGACGCCCTGACCCTGCGCACAGTCATCCAGCCACAGGATGTCCACTGCGGCCACACCCCAGTAAATTGCGCCAAGCAGCCCACCCACGACCGTGTTGTCGCCAGTACGCGCCAGGATTGTCAACGGTCGATAGCCGTTATCGGGCAGATGGCGGCGGTTGAACTCCGACAGCCCACGATGCACACGCTCGACGTGGTCGGGAGATGGCGATTCTTCCAGCGTCAATTCAACCACGGTAAAACCACTGGACGCTCTGTTGGCTGACATACCACCACCATTTCGCTGTACTTAAACGAAGGCTTGCAGGCGACCCGCCGCCATTTCGTGCATCAATGATTCTGCAATGGTCATGTTATCGTCGAGGCCTGATAATGCCTGATGATGTTGGGGATCAGGTACTCATCGAACGCGCGCGCGGCGTCGTAGGCAGGCGACCAACCCCAATCCAGCCGCGCTGCACTGTCATCCACATCGGCCGGCCACGAATCCACAATGGCCTCGCGTTTTTCGTCCGGCTCGAAAGTGATGTGCGCATGCGGGAACGCTTGCAGCACCCGCTCACGAATCTGTCTTGCAGACAGACTGAACGCCGTCACGTTGTAAACCAGACGCGTCAGGTTTTCGGGGGGCGCCTGGGCCAACAACAGGAGCGCACGCACCGCATCGGGCATCACCATGAAGGGGATGCGCGCCTCGCCCCGCACAAAACACGCATATGGCTCGCCACGCGCTGCAGCGTGGATCATCTCCGGCGCATAATCGCTGGTGCCGCCCGACGGCAGCGTGTCGGCGCTGATCAGCCCGGGGAAGCGCACGCAGCGAAAGTCGATGCTCTGCGCGTGGGTCGCCGCCAACTGGCGATAGTAACGGCCAAAATAGATCCCCAGTTGTTCGCAGTAGAGCTTGTTGCAGCCGTACATGGTGCGCGGTTGATTCCACTCGAACTCGCGCACCCGCTGAAAATGGAGCTTGGTCTCCCGGTCCGGCAGGCCATAGATGGCGATGGAACTGGGGAAGATGAATTGCACCGGGCGGTTGCGCCATTGGGTTTGGTCCGCCGCCAACATGAGCAGGCCCAGCGTGCCCTCCACATTCACTTGATGTGCAGCTTCGGGCGCGTGCTCGCTGCGGGTGGAGAGCAGCGCAGCCATGTGATAGATCACGTCGATTTCATATTCGGTGACCAACCGGGCCAACAGACGGGTGTTGAGCAGGTCGCCCTCGAAGTGGGTCGCCAGGGAACGCACATCCGGGGGCAGGGGTCGGATGTCGATGGTGACCAGGCGGTTGTTGCCGTCTTCCCCCAGGCGTTTGATGAGCGCGTGCCCCACTTCGCCGCTGGCGCCGGTGATGAAAATAGCCTTCTTGCGCATCAGATGACTCCTTCTTCTCGCCCCACTTTGGCGAAAATCTCCAACGCCTGCTCCAGATCGTCGCCGCTATGCGCCGCCGAGTTCATCACGCGGATGCGCGCCTTGCCCTGGGGCACCGTGGGATAGGCGATGGCCATGGCGAATAGCCCCTCCTCGAAGAGGCGACGACTGAAACGCTGCGCCAAAGGCGCTTCGCCCAGCATCACCGGCGTGATGGGCGTTTCGCTCCGCCCCAGGTCGAAGCCAAGCTGACGCATCCCAGCCTTGAAGCGCCGGGCATTTTCCCACAGGCGATCCACCAGCTCGCTGGATTCAGAGAGCATCTTCACGGCTTCGCAACAGGCAGCCGCATCGGGGACTGTCATTGCGCTGGAGAAAAGATTGGGACGCCCGCGCTGGCGCACCCACTCCACCAATGAGCGCTGACCCGCTGCCAGCCCACCTACGACGCCAAAGGCCTTGCTCAGCGTGCCCACCTCTACATGAACGCGCCCATGCAGGCCAAAGTGATCGACGATGCCGCGCCCGCCGTCGCCCAACACACCCTCGCCGTGTGCGTCATCCACCATGACGATGAGGCCGTGCTCCTCGGCCACCTCCACGATTTCGACCAGGGGCGCAATGTCGCCGTCCATGCTGAAGACGCCGTCGGTGATGACCAGACGGCGTCTGGCTTCCCCGCTTTCGGCAACGACTCGACGCAGGTCGTCTACGTCATTGTGGGTGTAGCGCACGACAGTCGCCCGGCTCAGGCGGCAGGCGTCGATGATGCTGGCGTGATTGAGCTCGTCGGAAAAAATGAGGTCGCCTGACCCCACCAGCGCTGGCACGACAGCCAGATTTGCCGCAAAGCCGCTCTGCAAGGTGATGCACGCTTCGGCGCGTTTGAACTCGGCCAGGCGCTGCTCTAGCTCCAGGTGCAGCGACATGGTGCCGGCAATGGTGCGCACCGCGCCCGGGCCCACGCCATACTGATCGATGGCTTCTTTCGCCGCCCGGCGAATGCGCGGGTGGCTCGCCAGCCCCAGGTAGTTGTTGGCGCAAAAGTTGAGCATCCGGCGGCCTTCAATGATCACATGGGCGTCCATGGGTGATTCGATGGCGCGTATGTTGGCCAACAAGCCCGCTTCTCCCAGTTTTGCCAGCTCCTCATCGATCCATTGCAGCGGTGCAGCGTTCATGCAGTTTCTCCCCTCAGCGTCTCAAAAATGCCGTACTCTCGATCCTTGTAAACGTTGTCCCAGGTGAAGACTCGACCATTCATGGCGATGTAGACGCCACGGGGAAGTAGCTGCGCGGCGGCGATGACATAGCACAGGTTGAAGAGCGAATCCGACCCACGGTGACGATGATGCGCACAACTTCACCAGGATTCTAGGCAAGGTGTTGTGAAAGCAGCTGCGGTTCATGACCGGGGCGGCTGGTCAAGATGCTCTGGATACTGGTCAGGCCTGCCAACCTCCGTTCGACTTCCTGCACATTGCTCTGTTCACAAATGAGATGTACGTTCGGCCCGGCGTCGATGGTGAAATAGACCGGCAGGTCGTCCTCGCGCCGCCATTGGCGCACGGCCTGGATGATTTCCACGGTGGCCGGCCGCCAATAGAGCAGGCTCGGCGCACCGGTCATCATCACCGCGTGCATGGTCAGCGCATCGCGCTCGATGATGGGGCCAAGGAGGCGCAGATCGCGCTGTACAATCGCGTCGCGCACTTCGCCCAGGGCGCAGGGGAGGCTGGCAATACGCCCGGCGTTGAGGGGGCTGGTTATAGCCAGGGTGTGGCCGTGCTCGCTGCTCACCACCTTGGCTGCGGCGCTCACCACCGCCACCACGTCGGCCAACGCCCAGTGCTCCGGCGGGGCGATCTGACGGGCGACGCTGGTGGCGTCGTCATCTCCTGCTTCCCATTCCACGAAGCCGGCGAAGAGGCTGCGACTGGCTGAACCGCTCCCACGCCGCGCCAGGGCCGAAAGTCGCGTGGCGTCTAGCTCCAGGCCAAGCGCGGCGCAGCCCGCCACGGTCAGTGCGGCAAAACCGCTGGCAGAGCTGGCGATGCCCGAGGCCATGGGAAAGTTGTTCTGGCTGACAACCCGTGCGCGCTGATCGACGCCGGCAAGCGCCCGCAGACGATCCAGGTGGCGCACGATGCGTTCAGCAGCGCGCTCGTCCAGCCGCCGATTGTCAATGACAACCTCGTCTGCACCCACGGGACCCCCGAGCCACTCGACGGTGGTGGTCGTGTAGGCGTCGGCCAGGGTCATGCTGATGGAGTTGTTGAGGGGGAGGTTGATCTGGGCGTCGGCCACGCCCCAGTATTTGATGAAGGCGATGTTGCTGCCGGCGCGAACGGTTACTTTGCCCATTTCAGCCTCGCTCTACCCACTCTTCGAAGCGGCGGATCAGGTCGTCGAGAAGTTCATCATGGGCCATAAAGGTGACGGCGACGCCGCTTTCAGTCGCAGCGATGTCGGCCTTCCAGCCAATGCCTTCAACGCGGCGGTGCTTCTCTTCCACGCCGCCGCCCAACCGCTTCAAATAGGTCTCGGCCTGGCTGAGAGAAAGACCGGGGAAGTCGAGGGTCTCTGCGTCATACTGTTCTTCGCTTTGATACTCCGTATATTTGCGGTCCCGCTCGTCGCCAAAGGACGATGTACTGATTGGCATAGGCATTCATCCTGATCGATGTGTTGAAAAATCTGACCCCAGACTGATCCACCATCTGTTCATCATTCGCCCCCTTTGAGAATGATAAACCGTGCCGTTGGCTAAGTCAAAGAAAGAGGGGTCAGCCGCTTTTACCCCAGGCTCGAAGCGGTTCATGCCCGTACAGTGGTCTGCACCCAACCTGAATTGCACTTGCCGGGGCGAGAATGACGGCCAGATGCAATGCCGCCATTCTCGCCCAACCTGCTATCGGTCGATGATCGGCAAGAAGGTCTTGCGCTCGGCGACGGGGTCGCCCACCACAGCAAACTCGCTGAAGTGGTTGAGCGTCCCGGTGACCATGTTGTTGGGCGCATCGACCACACTGGACACGGGCTGCCAAGTGTTGGTCGCTGCGTCCAGCGCCATGAGCCGCAACGAGTTCTCTTCGATGTTCAGACTCGCCAGTTGTGCATCGGTGTAGGTCGCCTTGATGCTGTAATCCACATCCAGCTGATGCACCGGGCCGGCCGTACTATGGGCCAACAAGTTGAAGTGACGCATACCAATCGCGCCGGCAGGCAACGGTTTGCTCGGCCCCGACAGGGCCAGGTAGCTCAGGTCTAGCCCGCTGTGCACCTGGTGCGGCGGCACATCGACCACAACGCCGCCATCAGGGCTGACCAGCCGCTCGAAGGAGATGATGATGCAGATGCTAAAATCACGGTAGCGGATCCAAATGGAGACGCGCACCCCCTGCAGTACATCCGCCGGGCCGGTCATGGTAATGTGCTCGCCGACCAGGATGGCCTGGGCATTGGGGACGGGCGTTGCCACACCGTTCTTGACCAATTCGATGGTGGTGGTCGTGGTAGGCGGCTGACCTTCTCGCGCGGCGAAGAGACGCGCCGGGTCAACCTCTGTTCCGGCCATGACGGCCACTGCGCCTTCTGAAGTCACCGGACGCCCATTGAGCGAAACCGTGACGACGCCGTCGTCATCGATCTCGATGGTGACGCAGATGCGCACTTTGCCCAACGTGACCCAGATATTGATGACCAGGCGCTGCGCCAGTTGCTCGCTCAAACCGTGCAGCTCCACATGACTGCCGCGCATGACTGCATAGGCGCCCGGCGCGGTCAAGGTCACGCCATCTACAGCGACGACCTGCAAGTCAGCGCTGGTCATGGGCGCGGCGCCGATGATGTCGAGGGCGCGAGCAAAGTCGATGGTTGCGCCATCGAGCTGCGCCAACGAGTCGATAATGATCACATCGCGACCATCGACTGTGGCCGTGGGCGTATCGGCGCTGCCCCAGACAATGATAATACAGATGCGCCAGTTCTTGCCCCCGATCCAGACACCGAGTTGGCCGTATTGAGCCAGCTGCTGCCCCAGGTTGCTGATGACAATCTGATTGCCCGTGACCACAGCCTGCGCTTCTGGGACGCTGAGGGACGTCCCGTCGGGAGTGGAGATTTCCAGATTGCTGTCTGTCACCACCTCCGAGCCGTTGATGGCAAGGACGCGCTCCACATCCGAGGGCGCGCCGTCCACCAATGCCACCGGATCTTCGACCGTCGTCGGGCGGCCATCCACCGTTGCGAAGAGCGCGCTGTCGCTGCCCCACACGATAATGATGCAGATGCGCCAGCCCTTGCCGCTGATCCAGATGGAGATGCGGCCATATTCGGCAAGCTGCTGACCCAGGTTGTGGAATGCGATGCGGTTGCCCGTCATCACGGCGTAGGCCGCTGGCGCGGTGATGGTCACGCCGGTGAGTGTGGCAATCTCCAGGCTGCTGTCCGTCACCACGTCGGAGCCGTTGATGGCCAACACGCGCTCCACGTCTGCCAGTACACCGTTCACCATCACCACCGGGTCTTCAACGGTGGAAGGACGCCCATCCGTTGTCGCCGAAAGATTGGCGTCGCTGCCCCAGATAATGATGATGCAGATGCGCCACGGCTCATGGCCGATCCAGATCTCCAGGCGGCCGTAACTGGCCAGTTCATCAGTCAGGTTGTGGAAGGCGATCTTGTTGCCTTTGATGACCGCAAAGGCAGCGGGAACGGTAATGGTCACGCCAGGGGCGGCGATGATCGTCAAGTCGTCTTCGGTGATCGTCTCGCCGGCTTCGATGGCCAACACTTGTTCCATCTCAGCCTTGACTCCGTTGATTTCGGCTGCCTGCCCACCATTGGTTACGGCGCGCGCGTCCACTGTGGCTGAAAGCGCAGCCTTACTGTTCCATGTGATGATGATGCAGATGCGCCAGGTCGTCCCCTCAATCCAGATAGAAAGCCGACCATGCACTGCCAGTTCTTGCGTCAGGTTGGTGACGTCGATGTGATTGCCAGTGACCACAGCTTGCGCCGCCGGCGTGGTGAGCGTTACGCCGTTGCTGACCACGATGACGTTGGTGGCGGTCATGGGCAATGTGCCCAACGCCTCGCTGAGCAAGGTGAGGTTGCTCGGTTTGTTGTTCAGCTCCACCACCACATTGCTGGCGTCCACCGATTTGTGATCTACTGTCACGATGGGGTTGTCGTAGCTGCCCCAGGTGATGATGATGCAGATCTTCCAGCTGCTGACCGCATCGCCGCCGCTGATCCAGATGGAAATGTTGCCTTCGAGCGCAAGCAATTGGGAAAGATTGGTGAGTCGAATAAAGTGATCCTGAACCACGGCTTCGACGTCGGGCAAGACTACGACGGCGCCATCAGTCATTTCCCGCTCGACCAAATTCGCCTGGACAGGTCCCGGCGCCAGCGCATTCAGCACCTCTTGCAGAGACGCCACCGCGCCGTTGAGCTGGCCTTGGGCAGTGGTCGGATCATAGGTCACGATGCGACCGTCTACCGTCACCTCCAATGGATCGCTGGGCGCGGCAAGCGCGACCCGGCCGCCCATCGCCCCAGCGACAACCGCCAAACTAACGATCAGGCTGACTTTAAGCAGCCATACAGCCGCGCGCGAATGCAGCGCAGGCGCATACCAAAGCTCTACCATGACTTCCTCCTTATTGTTCTTAGCGAAATAGTCGTCAAACGAAGATGGTCGGCGAAACAACCGGACAACGAGACGTGCAGCCCCCAGAGACGAGAATTGCGACGAGGAGCAGGACAACTGTATGGGGACATAAACGCCAGCAAACATTACCTGGCGCCGGCTCATTGCGGGTATAACCGATTCAGTTGTCTGACAAACGAACGATACGGTCGGCAAGAGCGACGAATCTCAGTGAAGATGCGTAAGTCTAGCATTGAATAGGTGGGGATGCAAACAGTCGTCGACGGTTCAATTATGCTATACTCGGAGTGATTTGTGAGGAAAGGATGACGCCATCGAATGAGTGTACAGCCAACCGCCGCCAACTTTGTGGTGCAGGAGGTAGCTCACCTACCTGTCAGACGCAGATTTCGCATTGCACGCAGCCTATGGCGCGCAGTGCGCTGGCCCTTGCTCTTCTTCTTGGTGGTGGGCATGGCAGGCGGCGGCGCATTGCCGGCCCATCTGGAGCGCGATGCACGCATTGGCGCTGCCGTGAGCGCCCATCGTTTTGACTTTTTTGGCTGGGAGGTTGCCGCCATCAGTGACAAGTTAGCTACCCAGTTCGACCGCCCCGCCGACGCCCTTGCCCTCGATGAGGCTGCGTCCCTTGTCAAGCGTTATCTGGGTCGCGCCAGCGACATCCGCAGCCTGGAGCGGGACATCAGTGACATTCTCGCCCAAAATGGCGAATTGCAGGCTGGCGAGACCATCGCGTTGCAAGAGCAGATAGATGCGCTGCGCAGTCAACAGCAGACCGACCGGGCAACGATCGAACAGGTCATCGAATCGCAAGTTGCGCGCGTCCTGGTCGATGAGGGGCTGGCGGTGGGCGGCGCCTCCTTCCCGCCCGTCTTTTTCACCTTCACTGAACCGCCCAAGAAACTCGTTGTCAGCCCACGCGAGCGCATCACCACGGCCTACAGCCAGATGCTCGATGCGTCGATTTCCCTAGAGGAGATCGAAGACGCAGAGGCGGGAATCGAATCTGAGAACAGCATGAGCGCCTATGTCACCAATGTGGGGGGGTTAGGCGCTTATCCCGCAATGGTCGTTGACCGGGCTTCCCTGCCATGGATTCTCAGCACCGTCGCCCATGAGTGGACCCACAACTACTTGACCATGTTCCCCTTGGGTCTGCTCTACAACGCCAATCCAGACCTGACGACCATCAATGAGACCGTGGCCGACATCGTGGGCGATGAGATCGGCGCACGAGCGCTGCAAATGTATTACCCCGAAAGCGTTCCGCCGCCGATTCCGTCCTCGCCCGCGCCGCTCGCAGAGAGCGATGCGCCTGTCTTCGATTTCAACGCCGAAATGCGCCAGACGCGCGAGACGGTGGACAAGCTGCTCTTCTTTGGCCGTGTGGAAGACGCGGAAAAGTATATGGAACTGCGCCGCCAGCTCTTTGTGGAAAACGGCTTCCCCATTCGCAAACTCAACCAGGCCTACTTCGCATTTCATGGCAGCTATGGCGGCAGTCCTGCCAGCGTCAGCCCACTTTACCCCAAGCTGACCCGGCTGCGCGAATTGACGCCCGATGTGCGCACATTTCTTGCCGAAGTGCGCGGCGTCACCTCGGTGGCGGAAGTGGACGAACGTCTGGAAAAATGGGAAAGCCATGAATGAACCGCTGCTGACCGCCCGCTTTGTGGAACGCCCCAACCGGTTCCGGGTGGTCGCGGCGCTGGTGGAAACGGGCGAGATCGTGATCGCTCATTGCCCGGACCCGGGAAGGCTACGAGAACTGCTTCTCCCGGGCGCGCCGATCTATCTTCGCTCCGCCCAGTCACCCGCCCGCAAGACACACTACGATCTGCTCTTGGTGGAACACCCCACAACGGGCCAGCTCGTCAGCCTGGACACCCGACTGCCAAACAATCTCTTCGAGCAAGGTTTGCGGAGGAGCTTCTTTCCGGCGTTTGCCGATTACCCACTCTGGCGGCGCGAAGTTCCGCTGCCTCATCTGGCGGGCGACGGCGTCAACAGCCGGATCGATTTTCAGTTGCGCACCAGCGCAGGAGACATTTGTTGGGTGGAAGTGAAGTCGGCCACGCTGGTGGAAAAAGGCGTGGGCCTCTTTCCCGACGCAGTGACCGCGCGCGGCAGGCGACATCTGCAACACCTGGCGCAACGGGTGCAGCACGGCGAACAGGCGGCGGTCGTCTTTATCGTGCAGAGGCCCGACGCCGCCATCGTGCGTGCGCATCGCGTTGCTGATCCGGCCTTTGCCGACGCGTTGACTCTGGCAGCGCAGATGGGTGTTGCATTCCATGCCTGCACATGCCAGGTCTCACTGGATGGGGTGACGCTGCACAGGATGATCGAAGTGGATACAGGGGTTCATTACTCGCCAGTTTGACAATTCACTCGTCATTTGTCGTTGGAGCAAGCTCAAAGACCGAAATATGTTTCCCACTCTCCGCGATGAACGCGCCTCCCTGCCAATCGCCCCACCTGTGCTTCAACCGCATCCCGGCCAGCCGCGCCATGAGGTCGAACTCCGAGGGCCAGACATAACGCAGCTTCACAGGAAAGAGACGCATTCCTTGTTCAGTGAAAACCAGGTGCTGACTGACGACCTGTTGCGTCACCGGATCGTGTTGGGAAACATCGATCTGCACGCCGCTCACGCCGATCTTCACTGCCCGAACAGATTGCCGCCCAGTGAAACGGGTCAGATCGGGGACAAAGGCTTCCACCACAAATACACCCTGCGGCGTAAGATGCTGACTGACGCCGCGCATACAGCGCAATTGCTCATCCTGAGTCAACAGCGCGTAGAAGGTGTTGAAGAGCACATAGATCAGGTTGAATCGACCCTCGACTGCAACATCAGCGAAGTTGCCCGACGCCACGGGAATCCTCTGGCCGCCTGGCTTCTTCCGCAGTCTGGCAATCATCGCTTCGGAGGCGTCGATGCCATGAACTTCAATTCCGGTTTGTTGTAAGGGCAGGGCGATTCTGCCAGTCCCGATGCCCAGTTCCAGCGCCCGTCCTCCATTGGCGAGTTGACTCAGCGCAACAATGGCAGTCGGGTCCCAGTCGGCGTACAATTCATCATAAATGTCAGCGATACGTTCGCCATAGGTCTCATCTTGATAGTGTTCCATGTCAACCTCTTCTTCGCTCTGTTTGAAACCGATAGTTCTTTAAAGGTGAGAACTATCGGTTTCAAAGCAACCGCAGTTTCAGTTGGATGGCAATGGGTGCTTGTAGAGAGATAGATCCGTTAGCAGGTAGATATTATCTGTCACATCCTCAATGAAGAGCGCGCTCAACCCCTTGAGCGGTTCGCCCTCCGCCGCGGCCAACTGCTGGACATAGGAGCCATTTTTGTCATAAACCCACACCCGCTCGCCAGGGCGGTCGGCCAGATAGATGAATGGGTTGGTGGCGTCGCCCACCACGAAATCCACGGCTTGTTGAATTAGTCCCACGCTGCTGTCCAGCGAAAAGGGCACCTGCTCGCCCTGGAAGTAGCGCAGCACCTGTCCACTCTCCAACAACAACCAGATTTCCCCATCAATGCGCATGTTGCGCATGTCGCTCAAGTCAACCGGTTGGGCAAACCAGGCGGTTGGCGGCGCGGCATATTGACCAGGCTCGTAGCGATAGACCTGACTCCGGCCCACATCCGCCGCATACAGCCGACCCTGATACATCTCGATCTGACGCACATCCTGCCAATCCGTTTGTTCGGCCAGATCGAGCTTGCTGGCGCCATCAACGCGTGGGTCGAAGCGAAAGACCTGGTTCGAGTCATCCAACACCAACAAGGCCGAGCGATCCTGAAAGCCGGTGACAGGCGACTGCCACGCCATGTCCAACAGGGGGCCAACCTGCGCACCATCGATCACATCGCCTTCTCGCAGCACGACATCGCTCACAGGATTAGGCACAAATTCCAGCGATTGATCCAGCTGATAGCGCTCCACGAGACGCCGGGCCGGGTCAAGCACGAAGATGTTCTGATCGATGACCATCACCTGAGTGGGACCTGCGCCATCAGGAAACGCGACCAGAGGCGATGTCAGCCCATAGAGCGGCTGCACCTGCGCAACATCCTGCAAGATGCGTTCGATCGTGAGAGTCAGCTCGTCGATGGCTGCGGTGCGCCCCACTCGCTCTTGGGCGGATTCAAGATACTCCTTGGCCTCGCTCAAGCCCATGCGCGCAGAAGCCGGATCGCCAGCGTCGAGCGCATCTTGGGCTGCAACGACCCGCGCCTGCGCGAGAGTGATCAACGACTCGGCGTCGGCCCGGTTACTCACCCCCTGCTGCCAGTAGACCGCCAGGACGATGACTGGAACCAGGATCAGCAGCAGGAGGGCCATGCCGACAAAGAGCCGAGCGCGACCGCCGCGGCTGGGCGGCGGCGGCGTAAAGGTCGGCGCGCTTGCAGCGGACGCAACGGACGCCTGAGCAACGACCGCGGCGTTCGCGTCTTCCGACAACGGGACTTCATCCTCCTGCGCCAGTGACCGCTCGGCCCGTTTCTCTGGCAGCATGACGAGCGCCAGGTTTCGAGCACGCTCCAACCCACTTTTCGCGCCTTCCAACATCTGCCCGGTGCGAGAGGCGCTCACCGGCGGGGTCACGTTCCCGCTCTCTTGCCCTGCGTCCTGCGCCTGGTCGGCGCTTTCTGGGGTTGTGTTCTGCGCGACAGGCTGGGGCGGAGGAGCGGCTGTGGACGGAAGCGGGTTGCTGACGGGCGGGGCTGCACCCAACGCTGTGGGCAATCCAAGCGCGCCAGCGCGCTGTTGGCTGGGCGCAGAAAGAAACGCAGGTCGCATCGGCGGCGCAGAGGTGGTCTCTTCAAAGAAGATGAGCAGCCCTGGCGCCTGCACGCCTGCCCCAGCCTCCAATAGACCGATAGCGGCGTCCTCCAAGTTGGTTGGATGAATGTAGGCAATGGTCGAGGCGAGGGTGCGCATGGGCACCCGATCTCCCCATCCGGGACCGGCGAGCAACGCGGCGTCGCCTGCCTCCAGCTCCCAACGCAGAACTTCTGGCTCGCGGGCGCCTGCGGCTGCAAGCTCTCCGATTGCGGGGTCGCTGGGCGCCAGCTCGACCTTGCTCCCTTGACGCACCAGGGCGAACGCCGCGCCATCACAGGCGACCAACAAGCGTCGCCGCAAGAGCGCTGCGCAGCCGATATGGGCACGCACAGGTGCATTCGGGTGTCCGGCATTGTAGGCTTCGACCACCTGGCGCGCTTGCTGAAAGGCTTCGATCAAAACCGCCGACTGACCGCCCTTGACTGTGTAGTAGGTGCGCTGCAAGGCGCTCAACGCTTGTTCTGACAATCCGACAATGTCGGCCTTCTGGCCTGTGAGTTCGACAACCGCGTACAGATTCCCGCGCACACCCTGTTTGGTGTGGGGGGGTGGCTCGACAACGCGCACTCCCACAGGCTGTGGATCGTTCTCGTCGGCAAGATAGGCAAGCACGGCGCGCAAAGGCGCGGGAGGCTCGGCGGTGGATTGGGATGAAGGCGCTGTAGACTGGCTCATGGTGGTGATTGTAACGCGCAGCCCAATGTGTTGTCAACGCACGCATGGTTCAGGGGTCTGCTTCAAGTCGGGAGCAAGAACACCACAGTGGATGCCAAGATTGGGTTTGGTGTTCTCCCAGTGATACACTTGAAAAATTTGATGTGACATAGTGCATTGACCAATTCATCTTGAGAAATCATTTGGGTGCATTCAAAGCTCCTATGAGGACTTTTCGTTGCGATGTACGCTTGCCAGGACAAATAGGGCAAACTTGGTTCGACCACAGGAGTCAGGATGGCTGCTGACAAATCTTCTAGCGACGTGGAATTGGATCGCTTCCGTGGCTGTCTGTTGGGTCTGGCCGTTGGAGACGCCGTGGGCGCAACCGTGGAGTTTCGGGCGCGTGGTTCCTTTGCGCCGCTCACAGACATGGTCGGCGGCGGCCCATTTCGCCTGCGTGCGGGTGAGTGGACCGACGACACTTCGATGGCTTTCTGCCTGGCCGCCAGCCTGTTCGAGCGCCAGGGCTTCGACGCCGATGATCAGATGCAACGCTACGTGGCCTGGTGGGAGACAGGCGCGTATAGCAGCAACGGGCGCTGTTTCGACATTGGAAACACGGTCCAGTCTGCCCTGCGGCGCTACAAAACGACTGGCAACCCGTTCAGCGGTTCCACCGACCCACGCAGCGCCGGCAACGGCTCCATCATGCGCCTGGCGCCCATTGCGCTCTTTTACCACCACGACTATGCGCAAACGCTACATTTCAGCGTCGAAAGTTCTCGCACAACCCACGCCGCGCTCGAATGCCTGGATGCGTGTCGTCTGTTAGCCCACATTCTCCATTTTGCCCTGGCCGGCGCCGACCGGGAGACGGCGCTCTTTGGCGCCGATCCAGCACTGTTCAGTGCGCCGGCGATCCAGGCCATCGCCCGCGGCGATTATCGACACAAGACAGAAGCGGCCATCGCTGGGACGGGCTACGTGGTCGCCAGCCTGGAGGCAGCCCTATGGTGCGTCTGGCAAACGGATAGCTTCGAGTCTGCCATCCTCCAGGCTGCCAACCTGGGTGACGATGCAGACACCACAGCCGCCGTTTGCGGACAGGTGGTCGGGGCGCTCTATGGCGAAGCGGGCATTCCAGCGCGTTGGTTGCAGCGGCTGGCGCAAGTGCAAGAGCTCCGCAATCTGACAGATCAACTTTACTCCGCAGCCCGGAAGAACAACCCATGACTGGATTGACGATTCTTTTCTTCATCATGGGGCTTGCGCTGCTCGTGGGCGGCGCAGAACTACTCGTGCGCAATGCTGCACGACTGGCCAGCGACATAGGCATCCCGGCCATCATCGTTGGACTGACCGTGGTCGCCTTTGGCACGAGCGCCCCTGAGTTGGCTATCAGCCTCGCTGCCGCGTTTCAGGGTGAGCCGGAAATCGCCCTGGGCAATGTCATCGGCAGCAACATCGCCAACATCCTCCTCATTTTGGGTCTCTCCGCCGTCATCGTTCCTCTGGCAGTGGCGCAACATCTCGTGCGAATCGATGTACCCATCATGGTCGGCGTGTCAATTCTCGTCCTCATAATGTCGCTCAGCGGCGTGATCAGCCGCTGGCATGGCCTGCTCCTCGTGCTCATTCTGATCATCTATCTTGTCTGGGTGGTGCGTACCGCGGCCAAAGAAAGCCAGGCTGTGAAAGAGGAATATGCCGCGGAATTTGGCGCCGATCGCGTCCGCTCGGCCGGCGCAATCGGCAAGCGAACGGTGATGTTGATCGTCGGCCTGCTGCTCATTCTCCTTGGCGCCAGATGGCTGGTGGAGAGCGCCACAGAAATCGCGCTGGCCTTTGGCGTCAGCGAGCTTGTCATCGGTCTCACCATCGTGGCCATAGGCACTTCGGCGCCGGAAATCGCGACTTCTTTGGTGGCGGCGTTGCGCGGCGAGCGCGACATTGCGGTCGGCAACGTGGTGGGGAGCAACCTCTTCAATCTGCTCTTTGTGCTGGGTGCAGCGGCCTTGGTTGCGCCCGACGGCATTCCCGTCCCGCCAGCCGCTCAGGCATTTGACATCCCATTCATGACTGCGGTCGCCATCGCATGCTTTCCCGTCTTTTTTACGGGCAACGTGGTGGCGCGCTGGGAGGGCGTACTCTTTTTGGGCTATTACACCGCCTACCTCCTTTACCTGCTTCTGGCCGAGACCCATCACCAGGCGCTGCCCAGATACAGCACCTTCATGGCCGTGTTCGTGACGCCATTGGTTGTGCTCGGGTTGACGCTCTCGGTCATTCAGGAGCTGCGACGCCGACGCCGTCAGCGCGTTGCCTGACCATCGGTCTCTGGATTGGCCACCCATGTCGCCACCCGTCGCGAGTCGCGAACGACCCATGAGCCGTCAACACAGCGAACAATCAATCATCTCTCATGTCCACGCGCCAACGCTATCACATTCCCGCAGCTAGACATCGGGTGGAAGAGGAAATCCAACGCAGCCGATTCATTACTACCATCGGCTGTGCACCTTCGGTCGCCGAAGCGCGCGCCTTGATCAGCGCAGTCAACGCCGAATTCGCCGACGCCAGCCACTCTTGCTGGGCCTATGTGGTGGGGCCGCCTGGCAGCACTGCTCAAATCGGCATGAGCGATGCGGGCGAACCCCACGGCACTGCTGGTCGCCCCATGCTCAACGTCCTGCTCCACAGCAACGTGGGCGACGTCTGTGCAGTTGTCACGCGCTATTTCGGCGGCATTCTCTTGGGAAAAGGCGGTCTGGTGCGCGCCTACAGCGGCGGCGTTCAGCTTGCCTTGCAGACGTTGCCCACCCAGGAACGTGTGCCCAAAGTGGAGCTCACCATCGTGGTCGAATACACCGCCATCACTCCATTGCGGCGCATCTTGCCCGAATTTGAGGCCCAAGTGTTGATGGAGGAATTCGGGGCGGATGTCACGTTTCGCATACTCCTGCCAGACGCTCAAGCGGAAGCCTTCTGCCGAACGCTCATCGACTTGACCAACGGGCAGGCGCTCGTGGAGAGCGCGCATTTAGAGTGAGGCTGCAATCCATGCGGCGAGTTTGCCTTGCGCCTGGGGATCATCAAGATAGGCGAGATGATTGCACGGCGCAATGAAGGTCTCGGCCACTGCGGAGCGCGCAGCATGATTCCCCATGGTAACCATGCTCTCCAACGGCGCCACAAGATCACCCCGAGCAACGGCGGAGACGCCAGCCGGCGCAGCGCCGGCTGGCGTCAGTTGGCGAGCCAGGCGCTGCGCCAGGTCCAGATTCGCAGGGGACGAGGACGCATCACCAGCCAACACGAAGTACGACGCGGTCAGTTTACGACGTACACGACCGAGCCGCTGAAGAAACCCAGACTGCGGTCGCAACTCTTCCGGCCCGTCTGTCCAGGTGGACAGCTCGCCCAACGCCCAGCGCGCTGCCAGCCACGGCGGCGTCGAGCCGACCTGGTTCAACTCAAGGGAAAGCAGCCAGGGAAGCCACAGCGTTGATGTTGCCAGGGGCGTCCCCTGATTTGGCGGGCCAATCAAGAAGCAGCGCCGGATAAAGGTATCCGCCCTGAGAAGCTCGATGAGACTACGCGCAAGCAACGCCCCCATGCCCTGGGCAAAGAGATCGACACGCAGGCCCGGCGTCTTATCCAGCCGCAAAGCGCGTAACGCGTCGAGCAACCGTATCGCATTCTCTATCACACCGGTCGTTTCGTCATCGAAAGCGAGCACATGGTCATAGGTTGGCGCGCCCCCGCTCAAGAGCCACCCCACCAATTCGGACGACTCCGCGCCAAAATCGGGCGCGACCAGGGCGATGCGCTGATGCGCCTGAAAAGCGGTCGCTTGCACCGATTCGTAGGCGAGTTGGCGGCCTGCGGCGAGCCGTATCTCCACACTCTCTGGGTCGGGCCCAGTTCCAACAGGCAGCAGCCGAACGGTGTGCAGGCCACGGTCCGGTAGGCGCGCAGTGAGCAATCGATAGAGGAAAACTCTGACCACAGGCGCGCCTTTGGACCCACTTCTCATCTCTATCCCTCCTGCCGAGTCGGGCTGTTGAAGCCATTCGAGGGCGAGGGAGCGCGCCGGGCCCACAGCGCGCCCGACGGGGAAGAAGGTTGCGCCGTCCCAGGCCAGGGCAATCACGCCGGCTGTATCAGCCGCCAGCGCCCAGCCCAGCTCAAGGAGGAGCGGCGTCTCTGGCGAAATGCACCGCCGCGCTGCCTCGTTCAGCACGAATTCGATGAGCGCGCCCTGAGACGCACCCGCAGGGCCGATGCCCAGGGGTTGAAACAGCTCAGGAAACGCGGCAAGACCTGGCGGAGGCTGAAGCGCGCGAGCATCGCCGGCAAAATAGTGCACCTGGCGTTGGGTGAGGACGCGCACCTGCCCGTCACACCCGGATGGAGGCGCAAAGCTGATTGAAAAGGCCGCAAACTGTGTGACCTGACCGCCGACCAGTGCTTGCGTTGCATCGGCCAAAGGGGCGACGGTGTGCATCACCAGCTCGGCTGTCGTCCAGACATCGGCAGCAGGAGGCAAGGCGTCCTTGCGCCCAATCAGGCCAGCCGTCTGCGCAAGCAGTAGGTCGAGCGCCGATGGCGCCTGGCCTGCAACGCCGATCACCGACTTGGGCGCAGTGATGGGTGAACCCAACGGCCCCTGCACCAACAGATCGAAGTTGATCTCCTCGACGCTGGCAATGAGCTTGTAAACGTCACGGGTCTCGTTGACGCCGGGCGGCAGGAAGACCTCAAGCTGTTCGCCCCTGCGCAGAGAACGCCCAAACCAGTGGGCGCGACCGGCGGGCAACGCTTCCTGGCTGCCTGCGCCCCGCGGAAAGAGTTTGAAGACCTCGAAACCAGCTCCAAAGCCAAACAGGCCAATGTGAAGCGGCTGGCCTGCGCGATTGCGCATCTCCAGGACGATACGCTCACCACTCTCCACCACGATCTCGCCGCCAGGTTGGGGGACGATCGGCGTCGACGTAGCTCGTTGCGCCTGGGCATCCACAACCAGCCGCTGCAACTCCAGCGTCGCCATGCCAGCCAGACCGGAGTTTGGCGCATCGTTCTTGAGATCCATGACATTGAGGAAACGGGCAACATGGGCGAGGGCAAGCGCGATGCTTTCCACATCGCCCGCGGCAGCCGAAACCGGGGGCAGTGCGCCCGTGGAAGCAAGAAGCGCCAACTGCCCGTCTCGCAGCATTACAGTGAGCTCGGCGTGGGTCTCCACGACCCGCACAAAGGGAGAGACATCCACCCGGACGTCGCCTCTGGGCAGGGGTGCGAGACGGCGGAGTAGGCTCCCTTTCAGAGACGCGTCGCTGATATCCAGATGAACAGTGCGCACGAGACTGCCAAGACCCGCCGCGACCATCGTCGCACGGCCCCAGAGGAGGGAGATTTCGTCGCCGCCAATCCTGCGGCACCCGCTGCGGGAGATGCGCTCCTCCACCACTTGTAGCCGGGCCAGTGGTTCGCCTGCGTCGGCAAGGGTGCGCGTATGGGGCGCAAAGACAGAGAAGATAGCGCCGGTGCGAACGCCCTGGGCGATCCCAGCATCCAACCAGAAGAGTCCGGCGCTCTCTTCCACCACAGTAAAGAATCGGTCGCGCACAGGACGCAGCCCGCTAAGAAACTCACGGTCAACATCCCCCTCGCACTGGGGCGTCTGGGTGCTGAAGCGCTGCGTCACCTGGGCGCGCACCCGCTCGACGAGTTCTCGACAAGTGAGCGGCGCATCGACATTCATCTTTTGCACTTCCTGTTGGAGAAAGTAGCTGAGCGCGCCCCGCCAGATTTCACGTTCGCCATCGAGAATCGCCATCTCGTTGGCAAGCTCCCGATCGCGACAGCCAGCAACCAAGGCATGTTTGCGGCCCAATTCCCATCCAGCGCTGCTGATGGCGCGTTGACCACTCTCGAACGGTCGGTAGAAGGGCTGGGGACGCAGGTCCGCTGGACAGCTGCGCACGGGGCTTTGATCGACTCGCCGCGTGCCCGAGCCAGAGTGGCAACAGTCGAGGATGACAGTAACGTTGTTGGTCGCAGCGCTGAGGCGTTCGACCATCTGGCCAAGCTCCCAGTCGCGGATGTCGTAGACGCCCGGCGTGCGGCTGTCGTAGGGCACGATGGTCTCATCCATGCCGTCTGGCTCCTGCCCCGTCAAGTCACGCGCTTGCGATCCGTGTCCGCTGAAATAGAACAGGAATGTGGGTGGGTTATTCGTCGGCGTCGCCAGCCACCCGTCGGCGCGATCAATCAGGTGAGTCTGTATGGCCTGCTTGATTGCCGCGTGGGTCGCCTGCGTATCCACCAACGTGACGATGTTGCCAATCTGTGCGCCGAACTTCTCCACAAGCAGGCGCTGCATTTCCACGACATCGTTGGCGCTGCCGCGCAAGGACGCCACGCCGCCAGCGGGGTGATACGCGCTGACGCCGATGAGCAAAGCGTAGAGAGTTGCAGCAGGTTCTGACATGGATGCACCGCCTTCTGTATTTCAGATGAATGAATTCAATCATATCACACAGGTCCAGGCATCCCTGGTGGAGAAATCCAAATCATCGGTCATTCCGTAGGAACCTGAACGGCGGCGGCGAAGCTCCGCTGTTACAAAACGATGACTTCACCGCCGTTCGGGCCCCTATAGCAAATGAACTTTGAACGCATCCTTTTGAATACACTCAAACGGATTGGAATGAGGTAGAATGGCACTGTGAACAGAGTCGGTCCAGCCAATTGAGCAGCAATGACACCACATCACATCAGCACGTCCGCTCCCTTCCGTCCCAATTGGGCGAGTGAACAGAATCTACGTCTATTGCTCGAGGCGACGCCCGCGGCCATCGTTGCGGTGAATGCGCCTGGGGAAATCATTTTCATCAATGCCAAGGCGGAGGAGATGTTTGGCTATGGTCGCGAGGAACTGCTGGGGCAGCCGGTGGAAACGCTGCTGCCCGAACGCTTCCACGCAGACCATCGCGGCCATCGGCTCGACTTTGCATCGGCGCCGCGCGTGCGCCCCATGGGGTCGGGAATCGATCTGGTTGCCCGGCGCAAAAATGGCGATGAGTTCCCTGTGGAGGCGGGCCTGAGCCACCTGACGGTTGACAGCGAGCTGCTCATTTTTGCGCTGATCACGGACATCAGCAAGCGTAAACAAACAGAGGAAATGTTGGAGCGTCGCGTGGCCGAACGCACCCGCGAGATCGATCGCCGGCAGCGAGTATCCAACAGCCTGCGCGATATTATCAACTTGCTCAACCTGAATCGCCCACTCCAGGAAGTGCTGGACTTGATTGTGTTTCAGGCCAGCCGCATGTTGGAGGCCGAGGCGACTGCCATCTATCGGCTGCAGGACGATGGGGGAGCGTTTGCGCCCGATGGGTCGGCGGGGTCTCCTTCCAGCACGCCGCAGACATTCACGCTGCTGGCGAGCTATGGCTTGCCCGGCGACTATATGAGCGACCGTCTGCGCAGCGCCGAGATTCCCTCGTGGACGGACGGCGTCGATTTGAGCGCGGGCGCCGCGCACTATTCTTGGGTAAATGGCGGCGAGCCGGCGACCGACAGCGCACCCGATGACGCCGGCGAGTTGTACGGCGCTCAACTTGTCATTCCGCTGGCGCTCAAGGAGGAAATCTACGGCGGGCTGATGTTCTACTATCGCGAACCTCGCCGCCTCTCATCTCAAGAATTGGAATTGGCAGTCATGTTTGGCGAACAGACAAAGCTCGCCATCGAAAACGCACGCCTGCGCGCGCAATCCGAACAGCTTGCCGTGACCGCCGAACGAAACCGCATTGCCCGCGACCTGCATGATTCTGTGACGCAGACCCTGTTCTCTGCCAGCCTGATCGCCGAAGTGCTGCCCCGCATTTGGGACAAAGATCGGACTGAAAGCAAACGTCGACTGGACGAGTTGCGCGAGCTGACACGCGGCGCGTTGGCCGAAATGCGGACACTCCTCCTGGAACTGCGCCCGGCCACATTGGTGGAGGTCGATCTGAATGAACTGCTGCGGCAGCTCACAGAAGCGGCGGTGGGGCGGGCGCGTATCCCCATCGAGCTGGCCATCGAAGGCGCTGCGCCGATCCCGCCAGACGTCAAGATCGCCTTCTACCACATTGCCCAAGAGGCGTTGAACAACGTCACCAAACACGCACGAGCCAGCCATGCTGCCGTGACGCTGCGCCGACGCACCGGCTCACTCTACCTGAGCATCCGTGACGATGGGCGCGGCTTCGAGCCGACGAAGGTGACGCCCCAACATCTGGGGTTGACCATCATGCAAGAACGGTCCGATGCGATCCAGGCAGAGCTTGCCATCAAGAGCGCCCCCGGCTGCGGCGCAGAGATCACCGTCACATGGCGGCAGCCCACATGAGATCGAGCGCGAGCGACCACCGACCATGACACGCCGTTTCAGTACGCCAAATGCAACCGACTCCCGGTCTCTGCCTGACCCGCGCCCGCCCATTCGCGTCGTTCTCGTGGACGATCACGCGGTGGTGCGTAGTGGGTTGGTCGCATTTCTGCTGGCTTTTGAGGATCTCCACCTGGTGGGGGAGGCTGCGGATGGCGAAGAAGCCGTGCGACTGTGTCTGCGGGTGCAGCCCGATGTGGTGCTGATGGATCTGATGATGCCCTACATGGATGGCGTTGCAGCCACACGCCAAATCCGCGCTGACAATCCTCACGTGCAGGTCATTGCCCTGACCAGTTTCAAGGAAGAAGAGACGGTGCAAGAAGCGCTGCGGGCCGGCGCAATCGGCTACTTGCTGAAAAATGTCTCCGCAGACCAATTGGCCGACGCGATTCGCGCCGCCCACGCGGGTCGACCTACGCTGGCCCCCGAGGCCACCCATGCGCTCATCCACAGCGCCACCTTCGGACGCACGCCTCCGCCAGGCCACGATCTCACCGAACGGGAACGCGAAGTGCTGGCGTTGATGGTGATCGGGCTGAACAACGCCCAGATCGCCGAACAATTGGTGGTGAGCCGCTCCACGGTCAAATTCCACGTGAGCAGCATCCTTTCCAAGTTGCGCGCCAGCAATCGCACAGAGGCGGTCGTGATCGCCTTGCAGCAAAAGATCGTGCCCCCTCCCCCAGGAGACGGCAGGGCGGTCTGAGGAGAACCTCGCAGACCATCTACAGTTCCCTACCGCTCAGTCAAAACGCGTCCTCCACCCACGGGTACTTGTGAAAATCGATCCGGGTGTAGGGAATCTCGGTGAAGATGGGCGCGATGGCGCCGGGCGCGGCCATGTAAAGGATTTCGCCAGCGATGGGCGCAAAGCCAGCATAGAAGTGTTGGGTGGATTTGACGACAAGCACACGGCGAGTCGTCGGGTCGATGCCAAAGTTGCTGAAGACCTGTGGACTGAAGACCTGGCCGCGCCGACTGTTGACGATGATGTCAATGCCATTGCAGCGCAACGCAGCCGCATCACCGCACGACACGCGCACCGGATCGCCTTGCTGGGGCCACTCCTGCACCATATTGTCGATCAGCCCAATCACGACGACGGTCAGGTCCAAGGGGTCGCCCGACATGGGGCCGAGCTTGCCGCCCAACCGCACCCGCAAAATGGCGCCCACGCCAGCCGCCTGGGCCAATTGCACCACGATGGGATCCCAAATCATGGCGACGCCAGCGTTGGCGACGCCCCGTTCCAACAAGGCCCGCAGCACAAACGTCGAATCGCTCGGCGCGCCCCCGCCAGCGTTATCCGACTGGTCGGCGATGACCACAGGCATGCGGTTGCTGGTCAGCGCACGGTCCAACGCTTGTTCCAGCGTCAGCGGACGGACGGTCACCTCGCGGCGCAAGGCATAGAAGCGACGCCCCCACTCCTCGGCCACAGCCTGGGCCTGGGCCGGGTCGCCGTCTGTGATGGCCAACATGCGGGCGCCGCAGTCTGGGACATCACCCCAGGGAAAGCAGTGGGCCAGCGAGAGCGAGAGCACACCGTCTTTGCCTTCTGCGGCGTATATGGCATCGACAAAGCTGCGCATGGGTTCGTAGGGCGTCAGATACATGCCGATCATGCGGCAGTCGAAGAGCGCCATCTTGGGCTTGATGCGCCCCTGGCGCGTCGCGACCGCCAGGTCGAAAAGATCGTGGGCGCGATCGGCCATATCGGTGTGGGGATATTCTTTGTAAATGACGATCAGGTCGGCGGCGTCCACCATACGCTGGGTGAGGTGGCAGTGCAAGTCAAGCTCCACGCCGATCACCACGTGGGGGCCGACGATGGCGCGCACCCGCTCGATGAGATCGCCCTCGCAGTCGTCATAGCCTTCAGCCACCATCGCGCCGTGGAGCGGCAGAAAGACGATATCCACGGGCAGCGCGGCTCGCAGATCGGCCAACACCTCGCTGCGCAACTGCTCGTAGGCGCGGCGCACGGTGACGCCGGCCGGCTCGGCAAATGCAGTCAGGCTCAGGATGAACTCGCCTCCGGCCGCAATGGTCAGCCGATGGAGCTCGTCGATTTCGGTCGTGCCGAAGCCTGCGCCCGGCGTGTAGTCGGCGCTGCGCACCACATGAAAGTTGCCCAACCCGGTGGGCATGGGCGAAAAGGTATTGGTTTCGGTCACAATGCCGGCGGCAAAAATGCGCATATGGATCTCCCTGAAAATTGATAATGACGGCTGCTGTTCACCGGTTCGTAGGTGCGATTCTCAACCACACCTACGGCTGGCACGACGACAACGATGAGCACGACCGGCCAGAGGGATAGGAGAGCGACTACCTGCTCACGAATGGCAAGAAATCCCAGAAGGAGCGCAACTCCTCCTCGAAGCCAAAAACAGTGATGTTGTGACTGTCAGGGTTGGCGAAATAGATGTAACCGCGCTCCTCATCCACGTCGATGTCCCACGGATTGCCGCGCGCCTGGATGGTGCTGATGACCTCGGTGTTGCGAATGACCGAGAAGCTGTGCCCCAGGCGATTGGCTACATAGACATAGTCGTGGGTTTCGTCATAGACGACGGCGCGCGGGTCTTTGCCGACGCGCAGGGCTGTCAGGAATTCGCCCTGCTGAAGCACCACGACATGGCTGTAGGGGTCTCCCCAACTGCTGACATAGGCCAACCCGCGATGAGGGTCGATGGCAATGTCGTGCAGACCGGTGTAGCCCATGGCGCCCAGTTTGATGGACTTGACCTGGCCGTCGTGCATGTAGACGACCGTTCCCAGGTTGCGAATCATGTAGACTTCGCCCGAGTTGCGGTCGACAGCGATGTTGTTGATCTCGCCGCCAAGATAATCTGGAATGTCTTGCTCGTAATTGAGGTTTGTCAGCGTCAGCAACGTTGTGGCGTCGACTATAGCCAGCAACCCCTGTTCTTTTCGAGGCGAATTTCGAGTGATTGCCTGGCCGACGTAGACCTTCGAGTTGTTGGGGTCTGGTGTGATGACCTCGACGAAACTGGTAGCCAGTCTGGTGATGATTTCTGTACCCTCCAACACCGTGACCCCCAAAGGGTCGAAGCTGTGGCCGACATAGACCAGGCCAGAGTTGGAGTTGACGCCGACTGCGTGAGGCCCATCGCCTATGTTGCGCAAGATCGTGATGATTTCAGTTCCCTGAATGACATACAGATTGTCAGTGTGTCCATTTGCCAGATAGCCTACATTGGTCTGCGGATGAATGGCCGGCCCCTGATAATAGCCAGCCGACGATTCGCCTGGCGGCAGTGGTATGACAGTGACCAGTTCCGTGCCGTCCAATACAATAATTGCGCCATATACGGTTGCGAAGTAGGCATATCCTCCTGGGACGACAGTAACAAACTCTGGGACTTGGTAAGGATGCTCAAAGGGAAAGATTCCCTGCAGGCTGGGCAACTCTTGTGTCGGCGAGCGCGGTCTGGCAAAGACCGAACAGGCGCTCATGCCCAGCACGAGCAAGCCGAGCAAGAAGAACATCACGGCAATCTGTAACGTCAATGAGCGAAATGGAACTCCAGACATGCTCGCCTTACCTTTCGAAAAGGCTGCCTTCTCGGTGCAGCAATGGATAGATGCAAATGGACGGAACAGGTGGATTCACTGAACCGGTCGCGGCCATGCCACAGCAATCATAGCATGGCCGCTCACCTTCATTCGATGACAGCCAGTCAGACCGGAGGTCTGCTTCTGGTCATTGTCCAGTTGTCGTCTGCTGATTGCTGACTGCGGGTAGATAGACGAAAGCATCGAACGTGTAGCACGTCGTCCATTCTGGATAGACCTTGAACGGACACAACGACAGATTGGGGTCCAGATTGCCGTCATACAGGCCAAACCACCAGTTCACCAGGGTATCATCTTCCGCCGCCGGATAGACGCCGCGCCGATATTCCGACACCCACCACGAAGGCGACTCAGCCGACGCCACGCTGGAGAAACAATCGCTCCTGGGTCGCCAACTGGCCGTGTCATGATATTGATACCAGAACGCCTTGGTGATAGAAGGTCGGGTGGTTCCGGGCCAGGCTGTCTCCTTGAACAAGATGTCGAAAGCAGAGCCCAGGTAGATCGCTTGTTCGTCCTTCGTCACCCACTGAGCCTCCTGATTGGGACACTCGTTCTTGATGTCCTGCTCCGAGCCTTTGGCGCTGTTCCAGCCAAATTCGGTCAGCCAGATGTCCTTGTCGCTATCGTTTCTGCTCAGGCTGTTGTTCCCCTGCAAGATTCGTTGTGCGTCGACAAAGATAGTGGGTGACTTTGCGCGCCAGTGGAGTTGAGGATTCAGCAACAATTTGCCCTGACCATCCACGTAATCATAGGATGGATAGACGTGAAGCCCAAAAACATCGAAGGGTGAAACGAGAGCGCCTTCTGTTCCCATTCCAATGTAGAAGGCATCCATGAATTGCTGAGCGCTGTTATCGACATTGCCCAAACCACCAGAGACCAGGCTGTCATGGACCGCCGCAATCACTGGCTCGACGCCGATCAACAACCTGGCGAAATCACGTGCTGCCAAACCGGTGGGATTATAGTCTGGCTCATTCCATACCTCCCAGGCGCGGATGCGATCCTCAAAGTAATCGACCAACACTGCGGTCGTTTTGGTAAAGGCATTCAAATATGAAACCGTGATCTCCCCCTCACCATCCGGCCGCTCCCAACTCTTGTCGGCCAACATCTGATAGGAAAGCAGACCAAGCGTGGCGATCTTCTTGGCGCACAAGCCGTCGATCAGTCGATCATAATGCCTCAGGTCGATTGTTCCCGGAACGGTGATGTTTTCTTGCAGCCGGCGGAATGCGCTGGGCTGGGCAATGAATTCGATCCGCACCCAGTGCGTGTTCGACTCATCCAGCCGCTCGAACAAGGCCGGGTCAAGACCATATTTCCAGGAGTTGTCCTTGCTATTCGGGGGCAGGATCATCCCCTTGCTGACCAGCCCAGGTTCCGGCGCGCCAGGCACATGGATCATGGTTTCTTGCGTGGTGGTGATCAGCGTTTGGCAATTCACACTGGTCTGGGGCTGAATGTAACGCTCGACCATCAAATTATCCAACCAGGCGCCGCGTGCTGTCGAAATTCGATTTGCGTCGCTGTTGAACACCCATGCGATCTTCAAGACGCCGCTGTTCTGTTTCACTCTTTCGGCCAATCCGGGATAGAAAAAGCGATAACGCTCCCATTGGTACTCATTCGTGTCTGAGTCGAACGGTGTGCTGTACCAGCGATAACCACGGAAAGTTGCTTCTCCGGTGTTGAACCCCATGAAGAAATAGTCGCCCAGATGGGTGTTGTCGGTGAAAGGATCGCCTTTGTCCAACCAGAGTATGAACTCGGCCATCACGTTCTTGAGCGACGCATTAGTCAGTCCCGAAAAGGTGCAGATCATGAAAGTTCTGCGGTTATCTGGATAGGTTTCGGAGCCAGGGTGCTGGCTTCCTCCATCGGTTCCGCCGGCAAACGTCCACGCCGCGCCTGTACGAGTATCATCTTTGTCCACCTGGTAGTAACGGTAATCGTTCTTACCCCATTGATAGTCTGTCACTGCTGTATTCGAGATCGACTCTGCGGCCAGTAGGGCAAATTGACAGTCCCCGTGCTGTCCGTTTGCAGGAAAAAGACCTGTGAAATCTTCGCTGAACATGGAGACCCAACCTTCTCCGCTCTGGGCAAGCGGCGCAGCAGCAGGCATCAGCAGCCCAGGTTTGAATGCCAGGGACGAGACAACCGTTTCGGTCATGGGAACAGGCAATCCCTGGTTCCACGCACCGTGAAGCTGAACCGCTCGCTTGCGCCCAGTCTGTAGCCGCCGAACAGCGGCGTGAAGTCCAGACGACCGCCAGGCGCATACCAGGAAATCAGGTGATCGCCCAACAGCCCGGCGATGACCGCATCGTGGGCGGGAGCGAGTGGGGTCCAACCGGCGGCGCCGAAGCTGATGCGGGTCAGGTCGACAACGTCCTAGTTTTGCAGACCCAAACCGAGCGTGGCGCTGCCGTCGCTGTTGAGCGCATAACCGGCGTCGGTCAGGCTGAGGTCGCCGCCCAGCAGCGGCAGGCAAACAGGCGTGATGGTGGGCAGGGGCGAGAACGCTGCGTGACTCGTATTGGTCGGCTCGCGCAGCAGCAGGAGCAGGCCGCCGGTCAACACGGCGGCGATGATGAGCACGAACGGGCGAACTCGCGCAGCAGCGGGAAACATGGGTGTTGTCCTTTCGGGGAATGGGGCGGAGCATGGATGGGCAAGGTTGCGATTCGGCGGCGCTCATTCCCTCGAAACATACGATGACGGCCACTTATTGCTTCGCCGATCCTTTCTTGTTCCCAGCCGGTTCTCGTACAAGTGTGTATTGGTCAAGATGACGGAAAAACATAGGTGCGGTTACGAGCCACGCGTACGACTGGTTATTGCCACACGGCGATGCAGACGTCCGCCAAAGCGGATGTAGGCGATAGCGCCGGCGTCATCGCGAATGATCTGCGCTGTATTGTCTTTGGTCGGCCCGTCCAGAGAGAGAAGCTGCCCGTCATCGGTCAGGACGACGGTGAAGGGCGGTAGCGGCGGAGGGGGCGGCGTTTCGGCGGTGGGAAAGCCCTGTTTGTAGACAACGCTTGCCCTCAGCCTGTCACCCTCCACGACCAACGTTACGTCGGCGAATGGCCGTGTGTAGCGGCCAGCCAGTTCGGCAAGCTGTTCGGGTCCGGCGACGACAGGCTGGGGCGACGGGCGCGTCAGCCCGAGATATTCCGCCATGATCCAGTCACCCACCTGGCGTGTGATCTGACCGCCCTCGCCGCCGTTGGTGACGATGGCGTAGGCAAAACGGCGTTCGGGCGCAATGTGCAGTAAGGAAATCTGACCGGTGGTGCCGCCGCTATGTTGAATCGTGGGGGTTGCGTGGTAGTCCTTGAAAAACCAGCTCAAACCCACGCCATCAGCCCAGCCGCTCAGCGGCGTCTGCACCGTGCGCATAGAGCGAATAGATTCGGGCGTCACAAGCTGCTCGCCGCTGGCTGTGCGCCCATCTTCCATGTGGAAGCGGGCGTAGCGCAGCAGGTCGCCCACAGTGCAGATGATCCCGCCCACTGGATAGACTGCACGGGGCAGATGCCACGGCGTCGCAACTTCTGGCCCCTGCTCGCCCCGACGATGGCCGACAGCAAAGCGACGCACCATCACATCCACCGGACGCAGATAGGTGTCTTTCAATCCCAGCGGGTCAAACAACATCTCCTGGATCGCAGACTCGAAGAGTTTGCCGGTGATCCGCTCGATGAGTGCACCTGCCACATAGAACCCGCTGTTGCAGTAGGAGGGAATCTTGCCCATGGGGACCAACTGCTCCAGGTCGGTCATGCGCTGCATGTAGACGGACAATGCGTCGCCGCCTTCGCCTGTATCAATGAAATGGTCGCCCACCCAGCCGGCCGTGTGAGTGAGGAGGTGGCGACAGGTTGCCTGGGCGGAGACTTCCTCGTCCCGCACACGGAAATCTGGCAAATAGCGACGCAGAGGCGCATCCAGGTCGAGGCGACCCTGCTCCACCAGGCGCATCATCAGCGTGGCCGTGTAGGTCTTGCTGATGGAGCCAACCTGAAAAAGCGTGTCCGGCGTCACATCCAGCGGGTGATTGACGTTGGTCACGCCGAAACCCTGCACATCGACATCTCCGTCCGTCAGCACCCCCACCACCACCCCTGGGACGGCATGCTCCTCCATCAATCTCTTGGCAAGACGACCTATCTCGTCGAATTGTTTGCTCATGGCTGCGTCTCCTCTCCTGGCTGTTGTTCTTCTGATTGTTGCGTAATGATCGGCAGATAGCTGCGCTGCACGAGAGCAAGCTGTTCGCTGCTCGCCTGGCAGCCATTGGCCGACCGCACTGTCAGGCCGATGAAAAATGGAACTGAGTTCTCCGTTGCAGTGAATGGGTTGGCGAAAATCAGCGTCGGCGTGGTGGTTGTCACCGTCTCATCGCCCAGACGCCATGCCCAACTGAGCGCGTCGGTGTAGGAAGCCGTGGCGGTGATGGCTGCGCCCTCTCCCCACAGCGAGAAGTCGGCCGACGGAGTAGGCAACGCCTGGACAGAGTGTGAAAATGCGCTCTGGCTGTAGTAGTTGGTAACGGTCAAGGTCACCGTGTAGAGACCAGGCTCGGCGTAGCCGAAAAAGGAGCTGGCGCCGGTGTTATCGAACAGCGGCTCGATCTGGCTGCTCTTGACGCCATTGCCAAAATCCCACTGCCAGCCGCACTGGGTGCAATAGGGGGTCGTGTGATTTTCAATGGGTAGAGGATCGCCCACGCATACGGTTGGCGAAACGGTGAAGGTTGGCGTGATCGGGGTGTAGACCAGGGCGAGGAGTGTGTCGGAGATGGGCGGAGAGACAAGCCCTGCGGCATCGCGAAACTGGGCGAAGATCGCTGGCGCGCTCCATTCCACCGACGGCGTGACGCTCATCCAGTCCGACTGTTCCAGCGCCTCGGGCGTTTCGGCCAGGCGCAGGTCGGTCACGTCGGCGGCCATGCCCACTGGGTCAAATCGCGCCTGGAGCGTGCGCGTCTGCGCCACACTCAGGCTCACGCTGCCTTGAGGCGGCATTTCCATCATGGCCGCGATTTCGGCGGCCTCGACAGCGGATGGATTCTGGGAACGGTAGAGCTTGTTGCGTCTGGGCTTGCCGTCACTTTCAGCGACATCCAGAAAAGAGACCGGGATGCTCACCCAGCCGGCGGCGCGATGGCGTGAGAAATCCAGATGAACCGGACCCAAGACGAGACCGGTTTTCCCTGAAGTTGCAATGTTCTGGCCGGCGGTCACCCAATCGCTGGCTTTCACTAGCGCGCTCTTGTAATCCAGGTGGTAATAGAGGGTGTCTGTGCCGTCCACATGGCGAATGCGAATGTAGTTGGCTGCATTGCGACAGGCAGATGTGTTCTCGGTGCAGGTGAGTCGGTAATGATCCACCACAGTGATGACGCGCCCAGCGCGGGCAGCCGCAACAGGCTTGCCCAATGGGACAGCGAAATCGAAGGCATAAATCCAATTGCCCCGATGAGTGGGATCCTGGTTGTTAGCCTGTAAGCAGAGATATTCACTGCCGGCCGGATAGGGCAGGCGGAAACCATCCACGGGCACGGGCTTGAGCGCCACATCCAGGCTCTTGGTGACGCCAACAGTCACACTGACGGGAGTCGAGAGGTCAAGATAGCCGGGCGCGGCCACGCGCAATGTGTGGACGCCCAGGGGCAGGCGCAGGGAATAGGCGCCGTCGGCGGCGCTCAGGCTGCGTACACCCGGCTCCACAGCGATCACTTCTGCGCCCGTGACGGGTTGGCGGCTGTTGGCGTCGATCATGCGACCGGCGACGCCGCCCTCGGTGGCCGTCAACGCAAAGTTGACAGTGCTGCGACCGGGCGGGACGATAAACCAGCCGGCTTTCCGTTCGCCAAAGCCCACCAGGTGGAGTCCACGTTCCAGGTCGCCGCAGCGATAGACGCCAGCCTGATCGCTCCGCACAAAAAATGTTGCGCCGATGGTCGAACATGACACCTGTGCGTCTGGAATGCCTGCCCCCGTCGCATCTACGATGCGCCCTGTGATGGAGTAGCGATTCGCAGCAGCAAAGTCAATCGCATTGACGGTGGCAGTCAACTCGATCCTACGCGACGGCGGGGAGAAGTCGACGCCAGGCCGGGTGGGGGTGATAATGAGCGTCTCACTGATCAGATCTGAAAGAAGATAGCGCCCTTCCTGATCGCTGGCTGAAACTGCGCCGCTGCTCGCAGTCAGCATCACACCGGCCATGGGGCTGCCGTCAGCATCCACGATGCGACCGCTGACCGTCAAAATAGTCGTGCTCGTGGGCGGCGGCGCAATGGCTGGCAGACTGGTGAAATCGAGTCCCCGCACGTTGTAGGATGAAGCCACGCTGACGATGCGGATCGTTGGGCTGAATGACTCGCCGGCGCCCAAGGGCGTCAGGGTATATTCCCCTTTGAGAAGATTCGAGAAGGTATAGTGGCCGTTGGCGTCAGTCACTGCCGTTTGGCCTGCACCGGTCCCAATCTGCACCCAGGCCAAAGGCTCCCCACCAACGTCTGTTACGCGGCCAAAGAGGCTGAAAACTTCATTGCATATCAGGGCGTTACCGGCGCCGTTCTGGCTGCGGGTGCACACCTGGCAGTTGTTATTGTCGTGCTCATACAAATCGACGTTTGATGGGAGCGTCGCATCGCTGGCGCCGACGCAGATCTTCACAGTTTCGCTGGTCATGTTGATGTAGGGATAGTGGGCTGTACAACCATCGCTGGCCTGATTGTAACGCCACGGCCCAAACTTGGCTGGGCGCGGCGTCAGCTCTTCAGCGGTGAGCCAGTGAAAACGAGCGTTGAGACAACGCCGCGTCAGGATTGCGTTGCGGGTGTTCGAGCCAGCTATCCTGGGCTGAAAAGTGTGGGTGACAGAGACAATCTGTGCGCCGGATGCGCTTGCAACAAACATGACCAGCAGCGAGATCGACAACGGCAGCAGCAATGAAAGGCGCCGGACATTGTGCATGGAGATTCTGTCCTATCGTATGGGTGCAATGGGGCGTAGATCAATCAGCAGGAAGGATGCTTCACTGCCTTCAGCATGACAACGCCATGGACTGATTGGGGTCTTTCTGGACTAAACATTTGGGTGCATTCAAAATCAGCTAAGCGTAGTCTACCCGTAGGGGCATGAACGGCGGCGAAATGCTGTCGCTGCCGTTCATACCCCTACCGCGAATCAATTACCGCGAATCAATTACCGCGAATCAATTCTGAATACACCCTAAACATCTGTAGCGATTTTCAGATGCAGCAGGTTCTGGGCCGGGTCGCGCGCTTCCCAGTGACCATCCTGATTGGTCACGGTAATGTTGACTCCAGCCAAACGCTGGACGACTGCGTCAAGGACGGCGCCATCGGGCAGACGCACTTCAAACCAATTGAGCCGGGCGGCATCATCAGGCGGTGGCGGCGCGCCGACGCCTGCCCAGGTATTCAGCCCCAGATGGTGGTGATAGCCGCCAGCGGAGACAAAGCTGGCCTGTCCGTGAAAGCGCTGCATCAGATCGAAGCCAAGCATGTCGCAATAGAAATGCTCAGCCTCGGCCAGGGAGGCCACATGCAAGTGAACATGCCCCATGATTGTGGCCGGATGCAGGCCCACCCAACTGACGCGTCCGCTGGTCACTTCGGCCAGCAGCCCCTGCACATCTAACGGATCGACAGTCATGCGCAGGCCGCCGCCCGACCGGGGCCATTCGCTGCGTGGGCGATCCCGATAGATCTCGATGCCGTGACCGTCGGGGTCGGAAAGATAGATCGCCTCGCTGACGCCGTGATCCGACATTCCCGAGAGGGGGGTCTGTGTATCGACCAGGTGACGCAGGGTGCGCGCCAGCTCCTTGCGGTCGGGCAACAGGAGCGCGAAGTGGTAGAGGCCGGTTCGTCCCCGCTGAACCGGGCGCGCGCCGGATTGTTCGGTCTGTTCGAGCAAAACCGCGTCGCTGGCGCCCAACCAGGCGCGGTCATTCTCTCGGCGCAGAAGACGTAGACCAATGTTGTGTTGATAGTAGCGGAGCGAACGGTCGAGATCGGTGACGATCAAGCCGACCGGCCCCATTGTCGTAGAGGGATGAATGGACATGGCAACTTACAATTTCCTCACCTGCCGTTTCATATACACCAGCAGCGCATGCAATCCTCGCAAGCGCTGCGGCGTGATGGCCTCTTGCAACCCCAACATGAGGTAGACATCTTCGGGCACAGCGAGCACCTGATGGGGCGTCGCCTGTTCAAAGCCGTCAACGAGAATGGCGGCATAGCCGCGCACCGTGGGCGACTCGCGCGGAATGTCAAGAAAAAAGTTGACATAGCCGTCGTGCAGTTCCGTGTGCAAGAAGACCGGCGTCTGGCACTCGTGCACCTGTTCCATTGCGTCGCGCCTTGCCTCCAGTCGCTCGGGAAGGTCGGGTAACTCCATGGCATATTCCAGCAAATACTCAAGCCGTTCGCGTGGGGTGGCCTCGCGGAAGTCGGTGATGATTTCCTGCAAGCGAGGCGGGCAGGCTGCCAATTTGTCCTCGAAAGTCACTTCATCCATATTCAATACTACCTTTGCGCTTTCTCAGGTGACAGTCACTTTGTGAAGTGACTGTCACCTCTGGATGAATCCTCTGGGTGGGCGCTGAACGATCAATCACGACGCATCATACCATCGGCTCACCAGATTGACCGCTTCTTCACCCCAAAACGTTCGGTCTCGCGCCGGGCCAGATGCGCGCTCACCTCGAAAAAGCCATAGGTGCGACGAAGTGGGCCATAGCGCCGTTGGGCGAGCTCTTGCGCATCGCCGGCCATGAGCTGCCAAAGCGTCTCTTCGATTTCTTCAATGCGTTGCAGCATCTCGCCGGGCGTGTTGGGCGCGCGGATGTCGGCGTAGGTGGGTGGATCGCTGAGGCTCAGCGGAAAGGTAATGCGTTCGGCTGGCGTGGTCGGCAACAACCCCAGCGCAGCGGCCGCCATACCAAAGGCCAAAAGCTGGCTGCGTAATTGTTCGAGTTCGATGGGCGGCGCAGGCAGACCGGCGGCTGTGTCGTCTGGAGTATCCGACAAGGGCGACGACGTCAGAAACTCCTCCAGACCCAATTCGCGACTGAGCGCCGTCCAATCAACGAGCACCTTGTCCAACAGATAGCGCAGCTCGCTGCGCCGGGTCACCTGTTTTGTGCGCAGGCTGAGAACAAACCCCTCACGCACACCGGAGACGTAATCCCGCGCTTGCTGAAGCACCATCTGTTCCACCTGGCTGACGCTGGCGCGCCGCTGAGCAGTGGGTCGCACGCCGGGCGCGGTGTTGTACTGCAAATTGAGCGAGAGGAACTGGGTGGTGGTCTCTGCCACTTCGCCAAAGCGGACAAACTCGTACAAGGTCTCTCCCACATGAAATGAGCTGACTTCGGTCATGGCTGTTCCTTTCGATAGGTGAGCAAGTTGCCGTTCCATGAGTTGCGCAATGAACAGTATGTGGAAACGGGGCTTCTGTGGAAACCCCGTTTGTCAATTGCGAACGTTGCGGTCAACTCACTCTACAATGCAAGTCTTGCGGCCGATGTTCCGTTGATTCAGTTGTGGGAGTATTTTACACAAGTTGGCGTCTGTGGCAAATAGAAAAAAATCAGTCGGGTTCAACGCCGTACAATAGCTGAGCATCGTCGGGCACGTCTTGTAAGCCAAGCGTACCACCTAGCTTGATGAAACCATGCACATTGGGCAACATGGCAAGATAGGCGGCCTCTTGGTCCATGACGCCCTGAGGCTCATTGCAGACATTGCCGCCGACTGTGAGGTTTTCAAGACTGAGATCGCCGGCTTCAGTATGTTGCACTGTGGCGGAGTATTCGTTGCAGCCCGCCGAGCCGGTCAGCCGGTCGCCCTCAATCCGCAGGGTGATTTTCGTTCCAGGAATCAGCGGTTCCCAGACCGTATCCTCCGCGACGAACTTCAAATCCCATACGCTGCCTTCCAGCGGCGTCTCCTGAGCTGGGATCAATGTTAGAAGTTGCTGATCTTCTACGGTGAAGGCAAGCAGCTTCGCGCCCTCCATCCGGTAACTCGTCACGTTGATCAGCGCGCTCATATACATGCTTTCCTGGTTCATGATCTCGACTGGTTCGCACTGCAAGCCCGATTCAGCCGGCGGATACATGACCAAACTGCTCTCATCGACGCTGTAGGTTCCCAAGAACCAGTTGCAGCCGCTCGTCCCGGCGTAGCGATCAACCAAAAAATTGACCGTCAATTGCGTGCCAGGTAGAACAGCTACATCATTGCCGGGTTCGCCGATGGATTCCACTTCCCATGCGGTGCCGACCAACGCCAGTTGAGAGGCTGCTTCTTGCACTGCCGCCGCTGTCTGCACGGGCGCGGGCGCAGGCGTTTCCTGGCCGCCGCCAGCGCCACACGCCGCCAGCGCGAGAATAACGCTCAGGCTCAATACCACCAGGGATATTTGTCGCAGCATGGCTCATGTCCTTCAAGTGCAAAACGAGTCGTGCATCGTCAACCCTCCTGTGATTGACGCCACAACGCCATTATCTCCCCGAAGTCCACATTCGCCAAAGCAGGAATAACTGGAAACGAACTGAATGAATAGTCAAAGGCCGGATCGCCGGCACCATTGGCGGACTGCCCCTCAAAGATCGAGCCGTCGAGCAGTTTGATCGTATTGACGTGGTGCAAGCCATTGCCGCCAATGACGGTAGTTCGTGTTTGCGTAGGCATGATCCCTCCTGTGACAACAATTGCAACATTTCCAGAACATATCCAGAACACAGTGTACCACGAGTCGGCTTGACGCCAAACCAGGGCGCGGCGCAGCGCGCTGATCCAAGTGCAACTCGTTGAAGGGCGTTGATGGAGTTGAAATTCTTGCTCTGTCCAATCTTCCAGAAAGCCGGGAGCTTCCTGGAAGATGCGGGCAACAATGCTTTGAGGAGTATTGATGCTGCCAGCGAAGAGAAAAGACGACGGTTGTTCAGTATTGCCGGGTCACTCGGCCAGGATGCGCAGCGCGCTGTTATCGGCGACGGTCTCCATGTCGACAGGCTGGCTGATGTCGAAGGGGAGCCCAAACGCCAGTTGGCTGAGATAGCCAGCCATGCTCGCCTTGCCCGCAGCCACCAGCGCAGCGCGGCGCTCATCGCTCATATTGAACTCCGTCGTTCCGTAGCCGCCGGCAGGCAGGCGCGCCACCAGTTTTTGGAAGGCTTCCACTGCCATTTTGTCATGCGCCTGGAGCATGGTGTTGATGAGTCGACCGATGCGCCTGGCGCTGCGCAGGTTGCCAATCGGCAGGCCACCCTCATGCTGTCCAGCAGGTAGAGGCGGCGCGCCTGGCACTGGCGTCGCTTCGTCGATGAGCAGCCCAATCACCCGCTCATTCTCCTTCTTCCCCATGACAGCCGTCACCTGGGGTTGTTTCGAGACGAATAATTCCAGGGGAAAATTGGAGAGCATCCCGCCGTCTACGATGGCGTTGCCAGCGATAGGCGTCCCACGGTAGTCGCCCCATTCAGCCTGCCAAATGACTTCTTGCCACAGGAGCGGGATGCTCATGGACATGCGCGTCGCCCAGACGATAGGACAGCGCGGCGCAGTCTGGTGGTTGAGAATCAAGATGCGTTGGTCACTTGTGTCTGCGGCAATGAGCGTCAGATCGACGCCCGTGGCGGCGTGGAAGTCGGCAAAGTTCATGTCGCTGAAACGCCGCGGTCTGCCTTGATAGCTGCCTGAATCGAGTTTTCTGCGCAGCCATTCGACAAAATGGTCAGCAGAATAGAGGCCGCCGTTTTCGATAAAGGAGAAAAGGTTGCGGTAGAGGGGCCAACGGAGGAGCGCGGTGGAAATATATACGTCCAGCTTCTCCTCGATCCAATCGGGCACCAAGGGCAAATCCACGCTGCGCAGCAATGAACGAATGACCGAGTTGTGAATGGTCTCGTCATCGAATTTCTCCGGCGTCGCCAGGAACTTCTCGAAGACTGAGCGTCCGTTTTCTTTCTCGCTGATGGCCGCCTGCATCTCGGCCGCGCTGTAGCCCGCCGCCAGCAGTGTAGCCGTGATCGCTCCGGCGGATGTGCCCATCAACCGCCCGAACGCGTGACCAGCCTCCGTGAACGCCTCCATTGCGCCGACGAAGACGATACCTTTGGCGCCGCCGCCCTCGAAGACAAGATCGAAATCCATCGTTGCTCCTCCTCTGGCATGTTTGGTTGGAATAATCACTGCAAGGAAGGCTCAAGGCATGTCTCCCTCCCAACCATTCGTCACAACTCGATCTCCACAGACCCGGGATAGGCGTTGGCAAGATGCAGCCGAATGGCCTGCTCCACCATGCCCTGATGATAGCGCAAGAGATTCTTGTCGCTCGCCGCCTGTTCCGAAAGAGCAGTGGTAATCCCGTGTAAGTCGAAAGTAGTTGTCGCTGCGGCAGCGCCGGCAACGACCGTCTTGACCGTCACGCCAGCAGCGCTTGGAGCGCCGCCAGCCGGCTGGCTCTCGTCCACAGCCGAGAAATTCGCCCCGCCGGAAAGAGTCGACGAGGCTGGCTGCGCAGCACTGGCGACGCCAGTCATAGGCGCGGCGCTGGCGCGCACATCCGCCACCGACGGCATGATCAAAATAGCGCGCTCTTGAACTGGTGCACCGGCAGCAACCAAGGGCAGACGCACCGCCGGGTCGCCCAGGATGGCATACCCGCGCGCGTCGTTGTTGGCAGTCCACAGCCCGGCGATCTCATAGGGACTGACCGGCGCGCCGAAATCCAGGTTTTCCAGCTGCACGGTCAGTTCAGTGGAGAGTTCGGCGTAGCGTTCATTGAAATACTCTGTCGCATAGCCCACCGGCGCGCCGTCGATCAGCGCCTGAAATGCACTCCCGAATACGGCGGTTTGTCCACCCGCCTGGGGCCAAACAAAGGAATAGCCCCAGGCGCGGTCTACGTGACCGACGACGGCCAATGCGCCCCCGTTGGCGTGGCTCAACATGCGGGTGGGCAACTGCGCCAGAAAGTCCACCGGTGCGATCTGCTTGCGCTGCTGAAAAGCCTGCTTTGAGAACTCATCGTGCAGCGGCGTGCCGGCGCCAAAACAGGCAAAGAACAGCGCAATCATGCCGTGGAGCTGGCTGGCAGCGGTGAGATCGTCGCCAGCAAAGTAGTGCTCCTGGGGGATGGCCGCCTGCCACTGCTTGGGGCCGGGCCACTCCTGGCAAAGGAGCGCACCCTGATGGGGAAGCTGGCGATTGCTGCCCAGGGGAAAAGCCATGCCGTGGCTGGCTGTGAACAACAGCGCCGGCGTTTCGTCGCCGCCCAGCAGCCGCCCGAGTTGCTCCTTGGTGGCGTCGCCGCCGATGTGAGAGCGAATCTGCCAGTCCCGTGCGACCAACTGATATTTCTGACGCAGCGGCTCCAAAAGCTCCTGCGAGCTCAGTTGCGTCGCCGGGTCGTCAGGATTGGCCGGCCCCCAGAAAGCAGCCGTTCGCTTCAAGGCCAACCCGCCTGTCTCCGCCGCGACCACGCCGTGTGCATAGTTGGCGTACTCTTGCAGCGAGTCGAAATGGATGCGCCCGACCGCGTGCTGGACATCGAGCTGATACTGGAAACGATAGGGAATCTTGTCCGGGCTACCTACGATGAGGAGGTAGTAGGGAACTTTGGCAGGGTCGACCGGGCCAGGCCCGGCGCCCTGGCGGGATAGAAAGCTGTTCTTGGTGTCCTTGCCGACGCGGTAGCCATTGCCGCCTTTGTAGATGCGGAAGAGATCGCCCGTCTGCTGTTTACGCAGGGTCAATAGCTCGCTCAGCGCCTCCTCGACGGCCGGGTCAGCATCGTGGGCAAAGACTACACCCCAGCCAGCAGCGGATAGGTTCTTCGGATCCACGCCTTCGATGACGCCGAAGAACTCTTGCTTGGAGCGTTCATGGCGTGCTTTCAGTTCATCCAGGTTTTCGGGCGCGCTCTCGCCGCGGATGAATTTGGCAAGCTCGTCGCCTGTCATGGGTGGGAGATCGTAGTTGCCGTCGTCGCCGTTGATGCCGTTGAAGAACAATGTTTGTGTTGATGGGATTGGATCGGACATGGGATGACTCCTTTTCACACCGCGCCTTCGGTCTGTTTCGTTCACTACCGCACACCCGGCCGCTTGCTGGCAAGGCGTGAATTCTTGTCGATGAGCTCCTCGATCTGATCCACCGCCACCTGGGTGGCGTCCTTGAGCTCGTCGTGCACCGTGGCGGCGTTCTGCATGTAAAGCAATCGCGTCCAGTAGGTGTTGTAGATGACGCCCAACCAGGTGATGAACTGAAGGTTCTCTTCCAGCGAGCGCAAGGGGCGGCTAAGGAAATAGGCGAGGAACGCGACGACGCCCAGGCCGCCGAAGAAAAGCGCGGCCATCTGCGAGCCTTGTTGCACACTGAGTCGGGCGGCCAGGATGAACAGGCCGATGCCCACCAGGAATTGCACCACATAGAGGGCGATGGTCAGATAGTAAGGCACCATGAACGCACCCAAGACCCGACGGAACATGACGTTGTTGTTGTCCAACCCCTGCTTTACATGGGCAATCCACAGCTTCTGCAATTCCGGATCCACCGGCTGAGTCCCTTTCTTTCCTTCCTCGCCTTCACCCGGCGTCACCTGCACCAGGATGTCTGGCAGAGTAGGCGCCGGCAGATAGGCCAGTGCAGCGTCCAGCGCACTGTCCAACGGGGGCGTTGCTCCTGGGGCGAAAACGACCCCGGCAGCAGTCAATGCTGGCCGCAACGCCTCGAACGCCTGCACCCAACTGGCGATCAGCGTGGCGTAGGTGTCCGCCTGACCGGGGCCATTGTAGCCGGCTGCAAAAGCGCGATAGTCTCGATTGCGCAACGCCTGGACCATGTTGGCGTCGGCGCGGATGAAATCGAACAGGCCAAGAACCTGGCTGCGCTCGCCAGATTGAAAGGCGCTGAACATGTCCTGCACACTGGCATAGCCAATGCGCCGGTGGTTGCTCCCCAAAATTTGCGGCGCGCCCATGCTGATGGAGAGTTTGGCCGCAACATCGTCCAGGCTTGCAGCAAAGTCGAGCACGCGCCACTCGGCAACCTGGTCGCCGTGAAACTCACTGAAGGGCAAGCTGGGCGATGGTCGAAACGCGTGGCCTTCCCAGGATTTTGCGGAACTGAAGGTGAAATGACGATTGAAGAAGTCGGGGTTGTGCTTGCCCCAGTTGTGATAGAAAAGATGATTCTCGAAACGGATGACCATGCGGCCATTGGGCGAGAAGCCCACGCCGCCTGATTCCACCGCCAGCACCGCCAGCGCCACACCCACGTCGACTTGCAGCCGGCCCGCCAGCACATAAAGCAGCCCGCCCAACCGATTCCAGATGGCCGCCAGACGACGCGCGCCCTCGCCCACTTCCGCGCCCAGCGTCAGCGTTTCGACCGGCTGGAGAGGCGCTTCGGCCAGATCTGGCGCGGATGCAAGATAGCCGGGGAGCGCCAACGGAGCGCCTGGGGCAATGACCACGGGTGGCGAAGTCACCACAGGCGGCGCAACAGGAGACGGCGCGCTCACATAATCACGGTGAACATAGCCGGCTTCGCCCTCATCGGTTGCTACGAAGAGCCAGGTCTGGCTGTCGTCGAGCACGTCGAGGGGCGTCTGGTCGGGCAACAACCTGATGACAGCCTGGTCAGCGCCCGCCCCCTGGCGCAGGTTCAGCCCGGCCGGCGCAACGACTTTGACGCTACGCTTTTTGTTCTTGCGCAACACTTTGACCAGCTCGCTCCGCACAAGTGCGCGCTCTTCTGAAGTGAGATTGGGCAAATCATCCACAGGCGTGCCGGCGTACAGACTTGGCCGGTTCTGGGCAAGCTGGTTGACATCCAGGCCGGCCTTGTTGAGGATGTCCCAGTTGCCGACGCCCAGTGCGCCGGCCGCATTGTAAAACGCATCAATGATGTTCTGGTTAGTGTACACTGGTGGAATCCTCCCAATCTTCTGTTGATCGGCCGGCGCCGCACTGCCAACAGCCCCGGCCACTGCGCCGGCGCCGGCCTGAATCGCCCGCAAGGTAGGCCGATCCAGCCGGGCGACCGCTCCGACGATTCGCTCCTTGACGCCGCCATCCGTGCGCCAGGAAAACGACTCCCATGTCGGGTCTGGCGACGAAAGGATGAAAAACGATGCGGATCCGATGTAAGGATGCTTGAAAACCTCTTGCAACCAACGGGCGTATTCATCGCCGTAAAGCTGTTGATCGGTGGAAAAGCCTTGCCCTTGCCCGTTGGAGTTGCCGCATTCCAGGATGTGAATCGCCTTGTCAGGATACATCTCATGGTAGTACTTGAAGCACAGACCGCTGTGCTCCTCAAAGATAACCGACTCGCGATCTGGGGGCGTCTGCCAATAGCAGTGACACCCCAGCCAATCGGCTCGTTCGATGGCCGGGCGACAGATGCGCAGCCAGGCTTTGTCGCGGTGCAACGGGTCGGGCACGGCCAGGCCGGGAAAGCCCAGGCTGGCCCAGGGATGCGCCCGCTTGAGCCGGCCATAGACATCTAGAAACCACAGGTTGAAATCGTGCGCATCAGCGTCAGTATTGCCCCACCCCTCATAGCGATGGACATGATTCGGCTCGTTGTGCACCTGGAACATGGTGCAGAAGGGCTTCAGGCTCGCCATGACCGGGGTCATCTCGGCGGCGAATTGCTCGGGCGTGGGGTGATGGCCTTCGCCAAAGCCGCCGCCGTGGAGGCGCGTGATGATCTCGATGTCGGGGTTTTCATCACGCAGTCGGCGAAAGACAGTCGGGTCTGTGTGGCTCAACATCTTGATCGCTTCGAGTTTGGCGTCGCGCACGACCTGATAATCAATTTCCTGGAACTGATGGTCGTTGCGCCCATGAACACCCACTCGACATGTGCGAGCTGGCATCGATCCCTCCTGTGAGCAATGACGAACAAAGGCGTGGACAGCGTTCCGGCAATGGGGAGGCGAATTGGACGGTTACAAGTGTAAACCCATTTGAAATGGGTGTAAAACCAATATGAAGGTCAGGGTAAGGTGCAGTCATCCCAACGGAATCACACCCAGCGCGACGCCGCCATCCACCACCAGCACGCTGCCCGTGGTGAAGCTCGACGCTGGCGACGCCAAATAGAGCGCCGCGCCGGCGACTTCCTCCGGCTCGGCGATGCGCCCGGCCGGCGTCGCCCGGCTGATGGCCTGGTTCAAGTCGGGGTTGCCCCACAAGGCAGATGAAAAGCGCGTTTTGATAAAGCCAGGGGCGATAGCGTTGACCTGGATATTGTCGGCTGCCAGTTCCACGGCCAGGGCTTTGGTCAGCATGATGAGCGCAGCCTTGCTGACACTGTAGACGCCCATCATGGGGCCGGGGTTCAGGCCGGCAATGGAGGCGACGTTAATGATCTTGCCGCCGCCCTGCTGCTTCATGATGGGCGCCACGGCGCGCGCCATGAAAAATGCGCCCTTCACGTTGACCTCAAAGGTCTTGTCCCAATGGCTGGTTTCGGCTGTCAACAGGGGGCCGAAATGGGGATTGACAGCGGCATTGTTCACCACGATGTCAATGCGGCCAAGCTCTGCCACCGTAGTCTGGACAACGCGCACAACATCCGTCTCGCTGCCCGCGTGACCGGCAATGGCGATGACCCGACCGCCCGTTTCCCGCAGCCGGTGCGCGGCGGCGTCAACATTCTCTTGTTTGCGGCTCATAACTGCGACCGCAGCGCCGGCCTGGGTCAATCTGCGAGCAATGGCCTCGCCAATGCCGCGGGACGCGCCAGTGACGATTGCAACCTGGCCTGATAGATCGAACATGACGTTTTTCTCCGTGGCGCCCGGTGTGTGGTCCATCGATCGACGACTCCAGCCAGCAAATATGCTCCACCGAAGGTCAAAGGATTTGTAGTATAGCACGAATCCACCTGCCCCACAACCGAACAAAAACTGGTTGATTACCCATCAGTCGCACCGGAAGCAAAAAGGTGTCTGGGGAAAGGGTGGACAGCAGCGTGAGAAAGAGTTGCGACGGTTCTGAGCAAAGCTGAGACGCCCCGCAAGACGAGATATGGCTCATCCAAGTCGTTGTTGAGATGAAGTTTGCCGCCCAAGCCACGCATCCAAACAATAGCAGGGGGCGGCCAAGTGTCGGTGAGGTAGAAGACAAACTGAGCGGCCGCCAAGACCAAGAGAAAGAGCCGCTTCATACGTTCAAGTTTGTGGACACGGATATCCTCGACATCCAGGCCCTGCTCTTGGTCAAAGCGGTAACCATATACGTTGGCCAACTTTCGCAAGACGTTTCGCAGCCAACTGAAGGGGTTGTTTGTGCAGGTGCTGCTGCTGGCGTAGAACTGGGCAGCGATCCCTATATTGCCACCGGCCGTGAGGCGCATCGCCAAAGCTGGCAGGAGCGTTTCGCTCAAGAACCAGAATCACCGCCAGCAGACGCCACACCTACTGTCAAAATGGCCTACAAGTTGCAGACTGCCATCGGCAAAGCCATCTATGCTCTGCGCAAATCCACCGTCGAGCCGGTCATCGGCGTCATCAAGGCGGCGCTCGGCTTTCGGCAATTCTCCTTGCGCGGCCTTGATGCTGTCAGCGACGAATGGGCTTTAGTCTGTCTGGCCTTCAACTTGATGCGCCTACGTACACTTTCCATAGGATAGCCGCGCCCACTGCACACCAAAATCGCCCAATGAGCACAATCATTCCATTTCTTGTATCCAAAATCCGTCAATCTGCCAGCCAACTGCCGTGCGACACGCCGCCTCGATTCCTATGTCAACCGCGCCAACACCGAAGGCGCCTAGAAGGCCAATAGACCGCCGCCAAAAAGGCTGCCGAACACCAGAGCGACGATGCTCATGAGCTTGATGAGGATGTTGAGCGACGGGCCGCTGGTGTCCTTGAACGGATCGCCCACAGTGTCGCCCACGACCGCAGCCTTGTGGGAATCAGAGCCTTTGCCGCCCATCTCGCCAGTCTCGATCCACTTCTTGGCGTTGTCCCACGCGCCGCCGGCATTGGCCATCATCACGGCGAGCAGGAACCCTGACGCAGTGGCGCCCACCAACATGCCAGCCAGGGATTCCGCCCCCAAAAGGAAACCGACGATCAACGGGGCCAGCACCGCCATTGCCCCCGGAACGATCATCTCGCGCAGCGCGCCCTGGGTGCTGATGCCGACGCAAGTCTTGTAATCGGGCTGCGCCGTTCCTTCCATCAGTCCAGGGATCTCCTTGAACTGGCGGCGCACCTCCAAGACGATGGCGTAGGCAGCCTTGCCCACCGCCGTCATGGTGAGGGCAGAGAAGATGAAGGGCAACATGGCGCCGATCAAGATGCCGGGCAGCATGGTCGGGTCAAGCAGATTGAGTGAAACGATCTGGGCTTCGGTCACGTAAGCAGCGATCAGCGCCAGCGCGGTCAACACCGCCGAGCCGATAGCGAAGCCCTTGCCTGTGGCTGCAGTGGTGTTGCCCAGGCTGTCGAGTGCGTCTGTGCGCGTACGCACTTCCTTTGGTAGGTGGCTCATCTCGGCGATGCCGCCCGCGTTGTCTGCCACCGGGCCATAGGCGTCGGTCGCCAGGGTGATGCCCAGAGTGCTCAACATGCCAACGCCAGCCAGAGCCACAGCATACAGACCAGCAATGATGTCGCCGTTCGCCTGAAAACCACACCAGATGCTGACGAGAATGGCAATGGCGACAGTCAACACAGGCGCCCAGGTGCTCATCATGCCGACGGCCAACCCCTGAATGATGTTGGTTGCGGCGCCCGTCTCCGACGATTTGGCGATGCCTTTGGTTGGGTTGTAACTATAGGCCGTGTAGTACTCTGTTGCATAGGCGATGATGTTGCCAGCAATGAGACCAACCAGGATGGCGAGATAGTAGTAGATACTGACGCCGGCAACATAGATGGCGATCAATCCCAAAACAAGGACGCCTGCTGAGGACGCCCAGATGGAGCGACGAAGGGCGGCCAGCAGGCTCTCCTGGGACGCATTCTCTTCTGTGCGCACCAGGAATGAACCGAACAACGAGGCAATCACTCCCACTGCGGCGATCAGGAACGGCAGGCCAATGAATGGGAGTGGATCGATATTTTGTTGCGCACCCAGGGCGACGCCCAGTGTGGCCGCGGCGATGATGGAGCCGCTGTACGACTCGAAGAGGTCGGCGCCCATGCCGGCCACATCGCCTACGTTGTCGCCCACGTTATCGGCGATGACCGCCGGGTTGCGGGGGTCATCTTCGGGGATGCCCTGCTCCACCTTGCCCACCAGGTCGGCCCCCACATCGGCTGCTTTGGTATAGATGCCGCCGCCAACACGGGCAAAGAGCGCGATGCTGCTGGCGCCAAAACCAAAGCCAGCGATGTAATTGATCTGATTCGGGTCGCCATAAAAGATCAGGTAAAGTACGGTCATGCCCACCAAACTGAAGCTCACAACGGCCATGCCCATCACTGAGCCGCTGGAGAAGGCCACGCGCAATCCCTCATTCAGACTATTGGAGGCCGCCGCAGCAGTGCGCACATTGGCGCGCACCGCAACATACATGCCCAGATAGCCAGCCGCGGCTGAGGTGGCGGCCCCGACGACAAAGCAGACGGCTGTCTGCCATTGCACGAAGATGGCAAGGGCAGCGGCCACAATCAACACAAAAATCGCCAGGATCGAGTACTCGCGGTTGAGGAACGCTGAAGCTCCTTCCTGGATCGCCGCGGCAATGCTGCGCATGGTGTCGTTGCCGGTGTCATATGACAGCACCCTGCGCATTTGCCAAATAACAAAGCCGATGCCTACGAGACCCAAAATGAGGGCAAAGATGACCGCTGTTGCACCCTGTATCAATTTTCTGCTCCTTTGTTTGTGCCTGGTTTTTGGTCGAGAATCATCCCACGAACCGTGACTAGCCGGGTCGACTTCGACTATGAGAAACGCTGCAAGATTGTAAATTGAATCGTGAAGGCAAGTCAAGTCATTTGGCCGCAGAATCACAGCAACACAGCAACATAGCGCCTTGATTCGCCCGCACGCCAGTGATAGAATCACACGAGAACCTGATCGTTGTGTTCTGAATTGATGGTTGCACCCAAAAGAGCCTTGCCATGTCCGCCGCATCTTCACGCCAGCTCATCTACATGGATCATTCGGCAACGACGCCAGTCTTGCCGGCGGTCTTCGACGCCATGCAGCCTTATTTCTGTGAGTTCTACGGCAATCCATCGAGCATTCACAACGCAGGCCGCCGGGCGGCGGCAGCCTTGGCCGAGGCCCGGCGCACCATCGCCGACCTGATCTCGGCCCGCCCCAACGAGATCATCTTCACCGGCTGCGGCAGCGAGAGTGACAACGCCGCCGTGCGCGGCATCGCCCTGGCGCGGCGAGCCGCCAGCGGCGCAGACCGCATCATCACGACGCCGGTGGAACACAAAGCCGTGCTGGCCACAGCAGAGGATCTGCGCGACCATTACGGCTTTCGTTTGACGCTGTTGCCGGTGGACACGGAGGGACTGACGAGCGTTGACGAGCTGCAAGCAGCGCTGGGTGATGGCAAAGATGTGGCATTGGTCAGCGTCATGTTTGCCAACAATGAAATTGGAACGGTGCAACCCATCGCCGAGATGGGCGCGCTCTGCCGTTCCCTGAGCGTTCCCCTGCACACGGATGCAGTGCAGGCCGCAGGCCGCCTTCCCCTGGATGTGGCAGCCTTGCAGGTGGATGCCCTGAGCGCCAGCGCGCATAAGTTCTATGGCCCCAAAGGGGTGGGCTTTCTCTATCTGCGCGGCGGCGCGCCTTTCTGGCCCATGCTCACGGGCGGAAGCCATGAGGGGGGAAAGCGCGCTGGCACAGAGAACGTTCCGTTGATTGTAGGAATGGCGCGCGCCCTTGCCCTTGCCGAGACCGACCGCACAGTCGAGAACGCCCGCTTGCGCATCCTGCGCGATCGGCTCATCGGCGGCGTGCTGGAAACCGTCGACGGCAGCCGACTCACCGGGCCGGCTGCCCCACGCCTCGATCACCACGCAAGTTTTGTCATCGCTGGGGTGGAAGCCGAGGGCGTCCTCATCGGCCTTGACTTGGCTGGGATTGCCGCCAGCAGCGGCAGCGCGTGCATGAACGCTTCGCAACGGCCCAGCCATGTGTTGCAGGCCATCGGCGTTGCGCCGGAAGAGTGGGCCAGTGGGCTGCGCCTCAGCCTGGGTCGCAGCAACACGCCGGAGGATGTGGACTACGCCATTGAGACCCTGGCGCGCGTGGTGGGTCGTATTCGCCAGTCATGAGAATCGAATTTCGGTGATAAATCAGGCGAGTGCGCTTTCCTGCCTACGCTCCAGTTCCCGCGCCCAGGCATCGGCGATCATCCGAAAGATGTCGGTCTCGGTGACAATGCCAACCAGGCGTCGGCGCTTGGGAAACGCCGGGTCGCTCTCGATCACTGGCACCCCACCCACCTTATGGTCAATCATCTTGGTGGCAAGCTGGCCGACCGTCGCCCCGATGTCAATCGTGACCACTTCGCGCGTCATGATGTCCGCCACAGTGAGCCATGCAGCTTCAGCGGCCCGCTCATAAGCGCGCAGCGCGCTGCCTGCCGCCTCTGCCTGAAGGATGTCGGAATCGGTGACGATACCCACCAGACAGTCGTCGTCGTCCACAACGGGCAGGCGGCGCAGATCGAACTCCTCCAGGAGCTGCGCAGCGTCCGCCACCAATTCTTCGGGATGAATCGTGATCACTACCTCAGTCATGATCTGTTTGACTGGAATGCGGTGCATACTTTCCTCCTGGAGCGGCAAGTCACTGAATCGACAGTGCAGCCTGCGCAACCGCCATGCGCAACAGGCTGAGAGCAGAATAGACGACGACTGAATGGTAGTATAGCATGAAGGAGCATGTCACCATACCAGTAATGATCGCACTCGTTCTGAGGCTGTTGCGCATGTCCATCCTGTGGGAACATGCGGCCAGCCTGTCCCGTCACTGGTGGAAGCATCCATCCGTAAAGACAACTCGACGCCAGCTTTTCAGGAGACGCTATGAACCGCAATCGCACATCGCAAGTGCTGCTCACCAGGATGATCGTGATCGCTCTTTTCCTCGCAGGGTGTGTCCTGGCCGGGTGCAGCGCTGCGTCGGCGCCCGATGGATTTGGATTGAACGCTCCGTTCGCTGCGCCCGGCGGAGAGAGCGCCGCCATGAGAGCGCAGGTCGCGCAGGAGGGAAGCGTTGCGCCAGAAGCATCAGCCCAACGCAAGATCGTCGCCCGCGCCACCTTGGATCTGGTGGTGAGCGACACCCAGAGTGTAGTGGACGCCATCACCAGCCTCATGGCGGAACTGGGCGGCTACATTTCCAACGCCAATCTCTACAAGAGTAGCTATGGCGACTCTGAACTATTGCAAGGCACGCTGACCTTGCGCGTGCCGGCGGATCGGCTGGAAGAAGCCATGACCCAACTGGAGGCCCTGGCGGTTTCGGTGCAGACGCGCACCCTCAACCGTGAAGATGTGACCGACCAGTACACAGACCTGGATGCACAACTGCGCAACCTGGAGGCCACCGAGAACGAGCTGCGCGAGATGTTGGCCGAGGTGCGCGCCAGACCGGATTCCACACCCGAAGACATCCTGGCAGTGCATGGGCGGCTCATGGAGATCCGAGGGCAGATCGAGCAGACACGCGGGCGCAAGAATCTGCTCGACAATCTCATCGGTCTCTCCACCATCGACGTCACGTTGCGCCCCGACGCGCTGAGCCAGCCGGTGGTGGAGCAGGGCTGGCGGCCAGGCGTCATCGTGCGCGAGGCGCTGCGCGCGCTGGTCGCTGCGCTCCAATGGCTCGGTTCGGTGGCGATCTGGATGGCGCTCTATGTGTTGCCCATTCTGGTCATCATCTTTCTGCCCTTCGTGCTGCTCTTCCTGGTCGTGCGCGCCATCGTGCGCCGTCGCCGAAGCCGGCGGCAAGCAGCATTGCCCGCGGCAGACGAATAGACAGACGAGGAGCATGAAGCCGGAGCAAGCCGTTCACTGTTGCAGCGTTTGATACACTTGTGGCGCTTGATGTGCAACCTGGCCCGCTATACAGTGGAAGCGCAGACCGGTCTGCATTCCACAGCTTCATCTCATTCACTCGATCTCTCCAAGGAGGAGAATATGATGCATTCAGCATCGCACCCCATGCAGGAAAAGGCTTCTCGTTCCAGTTGGTCATTCTGGCTGCGCGTGAGCGCGCCGTTATTCGTTATGTGTCTTTTGTTGACCGCCGGGCTGCTGGCCGGTCGCGCAATTAGCGTGCAGGCAGAGGAAAGCGGCGTCGTCCCCGACGCGCCGGGCAGCATCAGCGGCGTGGCGCGCACTGCCAACAACGCGCCGGCGGCCAAGATTCAAGTCATGCTTTTTCGCCGCGATTCCTACGGTCAATTCTATCCGTTGCGTTGGACGAACACCGCCGATAACGGCTCTTACCGCTTCGGCTTGCTGAGCACAGGCATCTATCGCTTGTATTTCAGCGATCCCGCACAGCAGCTTGGCAGCATCTACTACCCGACTGCGTCTTCGCTCAGCGGGGCGCAGGATATTCCAGTGGCCGGCGTCGATGTGACCAATGTCGATGTCACCCTGCCGCTTGCAGGAAGCATCGGCGGAACGGTGACAGGCGTGAACGTCGGTCAACAGAGTCAATATGTATCGCTTTTCGCGCTCAAGGGGGTGGCGCCGAACTGGGAGACAGTGGCCTATACCTACTTCACTTTGACGCCTGTGACGCCCACTGTCAACTACATTCTAAAAGGCCTCGCGCCCGGCGTCTACAAGATCTGCGCGTATGACTATTACTCTGGGGGCTATCTGTTTCTCTATCACTGCTATGACAACGTGGCGGCCGGCATCCAATACGCCAATGATGTCGCCGTGGTGGGTGGGAGCATCACGCCAGACATCGACATCGTCATGGGCGGCGATGCAGACCTGGCCTCCATCAGCGGCCGTGTAACCTCACTGAACGGCAGTGCGTTGCCCACCGTCACTGTGGAGTTGTTACGTAGCGAATCGTACTTTCCCAATCCCAGCTACTGGACCTACCATCGCTCCACCCAGACCAATGCCAGCGGACAATATACCTTTGCCCAGCTGATTCCCGATAGTTACAAGCTGCGTTTTGTCGATCGTCAATCCGGTCACATCGAGGAGTTTTTCGACGATGTTACGAGCATCGAGGCGGCGACGCCCATTACTGTGGCGCGCTTCGAGCAGCGCACAGGCGTCGACGTCAGCCTGACGCCGGGGGGAGTTATCAGCGGCCACATCACCATTCTGGGCGAAGGAATTGGGGGATCTGGCAGCGTCTATGTGTATGCAGCAACTGTGGAAGGTAGTTCGGCAAGCCGGCATGTCCGCTCAAGCAGCGGTGGCGGCGGCGGTGGCCGCGTGTATTCGGGAGAAAGCGACAGCATGGGCAATTATCGCATTGGAGGCTTGCCAACAGGCGTCTATGTTGTCCACGCCAGCGCCTATCTGGCTGACTCTGGGCAGTATTTTGACGGATCCTATCGCACGGAAGGCTCCGACGCCGCCACGCCAATCACCGTCAGCGGCGCGGTGACGATCCCCAACATCGACATCGATCTTGGCCAGGGCGCGTTCGAGGCGCTCATTGCCGGGCGCGTGACCGACAGCAAGGCGCAGCCGATCTCGAGCATTCAGGTGGAGATCTTTCGTAACAACTTTGACTCCAAGCCCTTCTATTACACGGCCACGGATGCCGACGGTCGCTACTCCATCGGCGGGTTGCTGGATGGCGCCTACACGATCCGTTTCTACGACCCGGCGAGTGTCTATGCCAACGAGTTTTACAGCGGTGCGTTGGCCAGTTATAGCGCGGCCATTTTATACCCAACCGGTGCAGCGCCGTTGACGCAGGTCAACGCCTCGCTGCTCAAAGTGGGCGGCGTCAGCGGGCGCGCGGTCTACACCGACGGTCTCGGCGCGCCCAATGTCAACGTGACGCTTATGCCCGATGGCTACTACCAATCAGATGTCGTGACCTACACAACTACCGACGTCAACGGCGCCTACACCTTCAACAGTGTGCGCCCCGGAAGGTATGTGGTGAGTTTCTATGATCCAACCCATCCCTACGGACCCTATTTCTACCATCAGCGCCTGGATTTCTACCAGGCAGACCGCGTCATCGTCGAAGAAGGCGCAATCACCCCCAACATCGACCAGATCATCGGCGGCGCTCCCACTGCGCTCGATGTGGAAAACGAACCGCAAGCGCCAGTGCGCATGTACCTGCCGCTCGTAGCGCGCTAGACGAAAGAGGCGATGTGGATCTTGCCTTTTACCCAATCGACGAAGCAACCGCGCGCGAAATCCTGACATGGCGCTGGCCGCCGCCCTATGATGTCTATAACCCATGCGACGGCGAAATCGAGGAAGACCTGGCCGAGCTGCTCAAACCGGAGTATGACTATCACGCGGTCTATGATGCGAGCGGTCGCTTGATGGGCTGTTGCTGCTTTGGCGAAGATGCACTGGTGACTGGCGGGGATTATTCCCTGCCCGATGCGCTGGATGTGGGACTGGCCCTGCGCCCGGAGCTGGTGGGACAAAGGCTGGGCGCGCCTTTTGTGGAGGCCATTTTGCGCTTTGCCCAAGTGCGCGCTCATCCCGCCTACCTGCGCGTCACCATTGCGGAGTTCAACCGCGCGTCCCAACGGCTGTTCGAGCAGGCGGGCTTCACTGTGACGCAGCGATTTACATCGCCCGAAGAAGATGGCTGCCCGTATGTCGTCATGGTCTATACTTGCGCAGAGTCGCCGGCTGTGTGATCGGACGAGGGCGGCGCGTCAACAGATAGGCCGCCGCCACCCCGCCAATGAGGCCAAAGAGGTGAGCCAGCCACGACACGCCATCTTGCAGCGGCAGGACGCCCCAGATCATGCCGCCATAGAGGAAGACGGCGGCTACAGCCAGGGCAATCGCGGCCAGGCTGCGTTCAAAGTAGCCACGCGCCAGGAGATACCCCAAAAAGCCAAAAACGACGCCGCTGGCGCCGATGTGCACCGTGTTGCTCCCGCCCAAAAGCCACACGCCCAACCCGCTCACCAACAGCGCAGTGAGCATCACCGTAAAAAAATCCTGCCGCCCGCGCACCATGACCAGCCAGCCCAGGATGAAGAAGGGGATGGTGTTGGCCAGGAGGTGGCCGAACCCCGCGTGGAGAAAGGGCGCCAGCACAATACCTGGCAGGCCGATGAGGGAACGAGGATGAATGCCATACCAGTCCAACGCGCCCCAAGGCAAGACCCAATCCACCAGCTCGATGACCCAGGCGACCGCAATCAGGATCAATAACAGACGCGCCTGGCGCAACAAAGCCGATTTGATCACCGGCGCGTAATCGTTCATAATGGCGGGGTTGTTCAACAGCGGAATGTTGCGCACCGCCAACGGGCGATCGCGCAACTGCACATAGAAGAAGCGCACAAGCGCGCCCATGGCGCGCCAGAAATTGGTTTGATTCTTGAGGTCTTGTTTCATGGCCTACTCACTGGGCGATCCATATCGTCGCCTTCGATATGTGTTGCGAATGAACGGAATTGTGGTCGGTTGGGCCTTTGGCGTTCTGTTGGCTCTCCTGCCGCAGACAATTCTTGCGCAAGCTGGCCTGCACGAAAGCGGCGCACTTTGGCCGCTGCGTCTGGCCGGTGTGGCGCTCATCTCCATTGGCCTGTTCTTCGTGCTCAGCGCTGGCGCACGCGTCTTTGATCTGCCCGTGCTGGTGGTGTGCACTGTGTTCCACACATTGTGCGCCCTGGTTCTTCTGTTGGCCTATCTCCTGGAAGAACTCTCGCTTCTCTCACTCGGCGGGCAGATCGTCCTTCTCATTATTTTTCTTCTGTGCCTGATTGGGGCGCTTGCGCCCCTCCCCTATTTTCGTGCAGAGTATCAGATGTGACAACCTATTCTACTATTTTGACCACTCAAATCTTGAAATCTTCGGGTCTGCACGTCCATGTGCAGGCGGGGCGCACGTGGGCGTGCAGACTCCATGTTTTCCAAAGACTACTGATTTCTGGATTACAGACTCATGCTCGCCCACAATCTTCCAGGAAGCTGGGGAGCTTCCTGGAAGATGTCCGGCATGAGTATTCCACCTACTGCTCGCCAGGTAAACAATTCATACGTCACGAGTTACGAGTCACTCGTAATTCGTGATGGTCGGCGATTCATCAATGACAAAGCTGCGATCAAAAGCAGCCAATTGTTGAGTTCGTTACATAACAAAGACTCCACAAAGGTTATACTATCTGTGTTTCTTCCTCCTCCTTTGTGTGTAGAGAGGGACGCTCGTAAGGGCGTCCCTCTCTGCATTTATACGCAGATTTCGCCGCCAAGTTGCGCAACTGGCGATATTTCCTCATTTTGATGTTATAATGCTGCTATGAATCACACAACAGTCATTATTTCCCAATACCAGGCCGCGCTCGAAATGCTCAGACAGGCGACCATTGCCTGCCCGGACGGCCTGTGGAACAACGCGAACGACTCAGCACAAGTCTGGCGCATCGTCTACCACGCGCTCTTCTACACCCATCTTTATCTTCAAGATTCGCTACAATCCTTCACGCCGTGGGCCAAACACCGCCCGGGATACGAATCCTTAAGCCAGGAGAGTGGCGATTCTTTGACGCCGGCAGAGCCATATGACAAAGCAACCCTGCTGGAATACATGGACTTCTGCCAGGGTGAGGTGAAAAAGCGTGTTCCCAAGATGAATCTGGATGGCCCATCTGGCTTTCACTGGTTGCCCTTTAGCAAGTTCGAGTTACAGATCTACACGATCCGTCACATTCAGCAGCACACCGGAGAATTGATGGAGCGCCTGGGATCGCAGGCCAACCTGGAGTTTCCGTGGGTGGGCCAGAGGACCGGCTGAGCCAAACGAACCGGTCCATCGTCTCAACATCAACATCTACAAGCTTATGGGATTCTTCACCAGGCTCCTGAGCGGCGGCAAGCTCGATGGCGAGAAGCTCGCTCGTTCCGCAGAGAAATCTGAATATGCACAGATCGCCCTGCTGGGAGAGTTTGCCGAAGGGCGAACACTGCATTCTCCCAGCGAACGTCAGCGATGGAGCCGCGTTTTGCCCAAGCCCTATGACGATCTGGTGCGCGACTTCAGTCGTCAGGGTTGGCTAGAAGTTGCAGACGCTCTCTACCGGGCTACTGCCAGCGCCGCCCCATTCATTGCAATCTATCGGGAGCGACTTGAACGCGAGAAAGCGGCCGTTCTGCCGCTGGCGCGCAAGGCGCTGCAAGAGCGCGACGCCGGCGAGGCCCTGAGCATTCGCCGCGCCTACGAGGCCCGGCAGCCTTTGGGCAAGGCCGACTGGACTGGCCCAGAGCCACAGTTGAGCCACAGCGCATTGACGCGACGCATCTTGTTCATGGATCATTGGCTGCTCGTTGAACTCAGCCAACCTACGGCCGAATGGCTGAGAATCTATGCAGCGGAGCAGCACCTGTGGGGCGCTACCTGGCGACTCTCGCCATCCGAACTGCCGCCCCATGTGGCCCAGGAATTTGCATCCTCCCAGATGGATGCCGTCGAGTCGGCCTACTGGCGAGCTTATCAGCTTTCTCTCTACGTAGACAATCAGGAGACGTGGCAGCGCTGCAAGGGCGGCGACCACGTGCGGCGCATCGAGATCGTCGGCCCCGATGACGAGTTCACCTGCGCGCTGTGCAAACCACTTCTTGGCAAACAATTCCTCGTCGCTCGCACACCCGAGCTGCCGCCACGCGCGTGCACTTCGTTGCGCGGCTGCCTCTGTCGTTATGAACCTGTGCTCGAAAGCATGGACGACAGACGCTGAACCTTGCGGCGCCGGCAAGCTATCCCAATTCACCAACGGTCGATATGGCGCGCTGCGTCATCACCTGATATAATGACCAACACAGAGTCTGACGACAGTTCGCTTTCCCGGCAAGGTCGAAACGTGACGATGCGTGTGATATTGTGGGATTTGGACGGTACCCTGGCTGATACCCAGGCGGTGCACTTCACTGCCTGGCAGAATGTCATGAATGGCTTGGGCGTCGAATACACGCACGACATGTTCCTGCACGACTTCGGTCAGAGCAATGGCGAAGTCCTGACACGTCTGTTGGGAACAGGAGCTACACCTGCAACGATCAGCGCAATCTCTCGCCGCAAAGAGATGGCCTTTCGGGCGTTGCTGCCCGAAGCCCAGGTGACGTTGCTTCCTGGCGTGCAAGAGTGGCTGACGCGCTTCCAGAGCGAGGGCGTGCGCCAGGTGGTCAGTTCATCGGGCGCAATGGCGAACATTGTCGCGCTCATCGCCAAGCTGGAGATTGGCGACTTCTTCATGAGCCTCATGTCGGCCCATGGTCTGGCGCAGGCAAAACCTCATCCCGCCATCTTTTTGAACTCTGCGGCGGCGGTGGGCGCCTCACCCGCTGACTGTATCGTGATCGAGGATAGCCTGGCTGGCGTCGAGGCGGCGCGTCGTGCAGGCATGGCGTGCATCGCTGTCGGACGGGTGTCCACGTCACCCAATCTTCAGCGCCTCATCACTTCGATATATGGCCCGCCTTGTCTCCCTCTGGGAGAATTGACTGCCCTGACATCGCATGACGTAGAAATACTGGGAAACGCAGCTCTGGGGACATTTGTAGGTTGAGTCAGGTTCAAAGGAGAGCGACATGTTCATCAGACAGGATCGCAAACGGTATACCCAAGACATCAACCGGGTTCGCCCCTGGTTCAAAACACGCACGGGGCGTACTCTCCGCTCGCGCTTGATTCGTCATGGCGACAAAGAAGGGCTGATCGACTTTTTCAATCGTCTTTCGCCCGAAGCAAAACGTCGTCGCTTTCACACACCCCTGGAAAACCCTGACCCGGCTCTGTTGCAGGAACGAGCCAATTATTTCGTGAATGTGGACAACCGCACAAACGGCGGGGCGGTGTTGGCCCTCTATCGGGATGAGACAGGAGAACACATCGTGGGCGTCGCCCGACTCATGCGCCCCGACCATCAACCCAATGCACCCGAAGCAGAGGCGGCCATCGTTGTGCGCGATGATTTTCAGGGCGAAGGAGTGGCGACCGAGCTGTTGCGACGCATGGTGTTGTTGGCGCGGCAGATGAAAGTCAAGACGATTTTGGCTGAGATTGAGGCAGACAATTATCCAGCCATCAAGCTCTTTCGCGAGCTTGATTTGCCAACCGAGTCGACGACAACCCATGGGGAGACGATCTTGCGCATTGCTGCGCCGGAGTAGGGACGAAAAGAAGAGCGATTGAAGGCCGAAGATGGGCGCCTATCTTCGGCCTTCATGTTTTACAGCATGTTGCGATAGGCGTAAGTACGGCGATAACCATAATCGGTGCTGAAGCTGCCAAAGAGCTTGCGACTGGCCTTGGCCAGGGGGTAGCGCCCCAGAGAGCGCATGCCCCGACGGGCGATTTGCGTGGGGCTGTAGATCTTGCGACACAGCCAATCATAGGCGCTGCGCAGCTCATCGACGGTGAAGTTCTTGGGTACAAAGGTAACATGGGCCGTGTCGTAATGGTCCCACGGCAGATCGAGCAGACGTCCTTCGGCCACCACCTGCTCCCGGAAGGGCGTGCCTGGATAGGGCGTGAGCATGGTTGTGCTGACGCTGTCCAACTCGCTGGTGCGAATGAAGTCCCACATTGCCTGAAAAGTGGCCGGCGTATCTTGGTCGAAACCCATGACGAATAACCCCACCACGCCCACGCCATGACTGCGAATGGTGCGAATAGCTTCGACGGCGCTTTGGGCCATCCCCTTGGATTTGCCGCCCAAAGAACTGCGATTCTCTGGATTGACGCTCTCGAAGCCGATGAAGTGTTTGTCCAGGTGCGCCGCCACGCTCATCTCCAGCAGTTCCGGGTGTTTGGCGATGCTCATCTCCGACTGACAGGTCCAGCCATTGAGGTCGAGCTTTGCCAGGGCCTCGAAAAGTTGGGCGCAATACTCTGGGTCGGTGGTGAAGTTCAGGCCGAAGTTGTCATCGGTAAGAAAGAAACGTTTGATGCGCCGTCGCTCGATCTCATCGATCACCTCATCCACGGGGCGCAGGCGCATCCTGCGCCCACTGACCCGGATGGCAGTGCAAAACGAACAGTTGCGGGGACAGCCGCGCGTGATCTCCAGATAGGGAGTCCAGTAGTTGTTCCGTTCATCCACCATCTGGATCACCCGATCGGAGATGGACGCCAGCCCCTTCAAGTCTGCCCACTGTTCATCGACATAGAGCGGCTCCATCCCCTTGACGCCCTCTGCGGCGAAACTCTGTATCAGACGCTGCCAGGTGAAGTAACCCTCGCCCACCATCACACTGTGGGCAAAGGTTTGGGTGTGGTCGGGCATCACTGTGGCGTGGACGCCGCCCACCACTACGCCGGCGCCCTGTTTCATGGCGCGTCGGGCAATCTGTTCGGCGCGCTGGATGGTGACGCTCATGGAGGTGATACCCACCAGATCGCCCTCGCGTAAGGTGTCCAGCGGCAGATCACGCACATTCTCGTCCCAGATTTCCACGGGGATTTCATCTGGCGTCAGGGAAGCCAGGCGCATCAGGGTGTATGGAGAGCCGGGAGACTTGCCGAAAACTCGACCGTCACGCCGGGGCTGAATCAAGACAATACGTCGCATCGTCCCTCCCAATCGCAAGTGATGACCGACTCTGGCCCCGACGCCCCAAAAACGAAGGCGCTTTCGAGCGGTGCGAAACAGGGTCGGCGCAGATGAGATCGCCTGAATCAAGCTGCACTGCAAAGCAGCGTCGGCTTGAATGAATTGTCTGGTCGCGGCTGCACAGCTTTCGTTCGACTAAAGCTGCCACAAGCCGTGATCATTGCCGCCTTGCAGATAGATGGCAATTGTCCCGTGACCTGATATCGTCATAGGCGGAACGGCGACCTTCCCGCCTGCTTCGGCTATCGCGGCGACCGCCGCATCGATGTCTTTCACCAGCCAGTAGGGCCGCACCACCGGCTCCTCAGTCTCACGTAAGGGCGCTCGCACTCCCACCAGCCCACCGCCTGCCAATGCAGCGGTGCGTGCGTCCCCGAGTCCAGCATCAGGCGCACTGAACTGTGCTCCGTTCGCTGATGCGTAGGCGGCGCACACCCCATCTACGTCATGAGTCACTATCTCAAGATACTGGATTTTCACGTCTCGTCCTTACCTTGTCTTTTCCGTTATACTTCGCTCTATTTGAAACCAGGAATTTTTGAACTGTGAAAACTCCTGATTTCAAAGCAACCGCAGTTTAGCCCCAAAAGTGGCCCGACAATCATTTTCATGAGCATTACCGTCTGCATCCGCGAGCGCAAGCGAGACAGACGGAGATTATCATAGCACAGGCCAGACGAGTTGCCAAGAATTATTCCAAAATTGTTGATAAAAATTCATTCTTTCTGCCATTCCTGGAATGGAACGGCCTGGCCGTTGTTTTGCCACAAACGCACGCGCAGCTCCGCCTCATCCAATTTGCGCATGCAGTGTTCCGCCAGGGTCACTCCCTGTTCATAGAGCGCCATTGTCTCTTCCAGCGGCAGATCGCCGCTCTCCAGGCGCGCCAATGTCTCTTCCAGGCGGCCAAATGCCTCTTCGTAGCTCAGTTCATTGGTTATGGTGTTCATAGCACTCATTCTTTGCTCATGCGGCGCGCCTGCGCCTCCAACTCTGTCACGCATTGTATCCAAATTCGACGGCATGGTAAACTCCCTTGCATGAACAGTACAGAATCAATCGACGCCCAACAGAGCACATTTTCATCATGGGCGACCAGCCGCCCCGCCGTGGTGATCCTCGTTCCCGACCTTTTCCTCGGCGCACGTATGGAAGATGTAATTCGTAGCCAGGGCGGCTATCCTATCACCACAGAGAACGCTGCCGCCTTCGTGGTCGCAGTAGATCGCTCTTTTCCTGTGCTCGCCCTGCTCGATCTCTCCAGTGAGGGCGATTGGTTCGCCGCCATACAGCGCTGCAAGCTGCGTCCTCACACACGGCAGATTCCCCTCTATGCCTTTGGCAGTCATGTTGACGTTGAGTCGCTGCGCCGGGCCCGGCGCGCCGGCGCCGATCATGCCTGGGCACGCAGCCGTATGATGGACGAACTGAGAGCGGTGGCGGCGCGCCATATCAACCCGCCCACGCGCTATCCCGCCGGTTGGGACAACGTCCTCAGCCCAACCGCAGCGCAGGGCGTCGCCGAGTTCAACCGCGGCCATTACTTCGAGCAGCACGAATTTTTGGAGCGCGCCTGGCTGGAAGAGCCACGTCCCGTTCGCGAGATGTATCAGGGCCTTCTGCAAGTAGGCGTCGCCTTCCTGCAGATTCAGCGCGGCAATTGGGCCGGCTGCATCAAGATGTTTCGACGGGGATTGCCGCGTTTGGCCGATTTGCCAGAGGTGTGCCAGGGACTGCGCCTAGGTGAGTTCCGCCGTCAAGCAGAGGCCATTCACGCAGAGGTGGCCGTGCGCGGCCCCGAACGGCTTGGTGAATTCGACCAGGGCAGATTCCCTCGCATCGAGTACGCTGATTTGCCCGTTGTCACCAATCCAACGCCAGCAGATTCGCCAGATCGTCCGGCGTAGTCGAGCCGCGCACCCGCACTCGCTTCCACTCGAAGGGCGCGTCCATGCTGTGGGTTGCACCCTGTTGGGTGGTCAACCCTGCCCAATAGTTGGCGCTGCGAAAGATGTCAATCGTTGCCTGGTCGTATTCACCTGCCGGGTAAGAGATAAAACGCGGACGCTTGCCAATCTCATATTCGATGGTTTCCAGGCTGCCCAACGCCTGCCACACCAGATAGTCGTTCTCTTTGCCCTTCAGGCTCACGTGGTTGCGCCCATGAGATTCGATGTCCATGCCTCCATCGTGCATCTCGCGCACCATCTCCCACGTCAAATAGGCCGGACGCTCCTCGTCGATGAAGTCCGTGACAACGAAAAACGTTGCGGTCATGCCTCGTTCTTTGAGCAAAGGAAAGGCGTTTTCATAGTTGTCGCGATAGCCGTCGTCAAAGGTGATCACCACAGGCTTCTCTGGCAGCGGCGCGCCTTGCGTCAAGTGCAGGAAGAGGTCGTATAGTGTGATCGTCTGATACCCTTCAGCCTGGATACGGTCCAAATGGGCGGCGAAAAGCTCCGGCGTGACGGAGAGGTCTTTGCGATAGATGTCTGCGTCAGGGGGCGGCGCACTGAGATAGTGATACATGAGGATCGGCGCATGAACGCTGCGCGCCACACCATCAGCCGTAGGCTGCAAGGCTGCAACGGGTGACGCCGTGGGTTTGGGCGTCGGCGTGGGGAGGACGACGACCGGCTGCTCTGGCTTGCTCGTGGGAGTCGGCAGAAGCGCCGACGCCGGTTTGGTCGCTTCCCGCGTCAGCACGATCGTCAGTGTGGTTGTGTCTACGATGTTGGAAGATAGTCCATGATCGCCGATTGCTGGCGTGGGTGTTTCCAATGGGGAGGTCAGGCTGTTCAGGTCTGGCTGGGGTGCTTGAGCGGAAGGCGGTTGTTCACCTGGGATGGCAGGATCGACAGAAACTACTGGGGATACAGGAGATACGCAGCCTGCCAGCAAGACAATCAGGAGAAAGGCTATGGCGACTGCGCGAACGTCCCACCAGGTCGCCGCCCCCCGTGATTGAAAACAACAGGACTCGGGCGTGTTTCGCTGCACATGCAGCCCATTTTTTTTGCTCAACACGATGCCATCGTAACAGAATCCTGCCGTCTGCGCAATTGAGCGCGCTTGTGTCGTCGCGTCTGCCAGGGCTTGAAATGGGCGAAGCCTGAAGCACAGGATTGCCGCAAATGAAATTTCTATTGCGTAGGGCAATCGCCATCATTGTTGACAAAACTTCTTGTCCTTTCTATACTGTCTTGTTACTGACATCCCATGCGCCTGTCTCCCCCATGATGCACTGTAAAGAAAATGTGAGTCATTTTGATGTATCGAGAACGAATTCGGGACTACTACGAGCATTTGAGTAGAAGCTACCGCCGTGTGGCCGACTTCATCATGAGCAACTATTACGAGGTTGCGTTCATGACCGCGGCCGAGTTGGCAGCTGCCGCCGGCGTGGACACGACAACCATCGTCCGTTTCGCCCAACGTCTCGATTACAAGGGATACCCCGCGCTGCTTCAGGAAATCCGCGACCAGGTAAAGGCGGAGATCTACGCAGCCTATGAACCCCAGCCGCTTCTTGCATACAGCACAGCGGCTCTCTTCCGACGCCGCATCGAACAGGAACAACACAATCTCAGCCAGATGGTGGTGCACTCGCCGCCGGAGCAGATTGCCCGTGTGGCCGAAATGCTTGCTGCCGCCTCATCCATCCTGTTCATTGGCGAAGGCTTTGCTGAGACAATGGTGCAAATGGCTGCCCAACAGATCCAGCAGCGCGGTGTGACAGCCAAGGCCGCCAACAACGATCCCATCCGGCTGGCGGGCGCGCTGACAAACCTGACCAGCGATACACTGGTCATCGGCGTAAGCGCCGCCGCGTATGGCGACGACGTGGCGCGCGCCATGGAGTTCGCCCGCAGCCGCGGCTGTCCGTTGCTCGGCGTCGTCGGCGCGTTGGATAGCCCAGTCAACCGCGCCGCAGACCTGGTCATCTTTGCGCCGTCGCATTCTGGCGACGCCTGGCCAAGCCTCGTGGCGCTCTCCTCCGCGCTGGCCACGTTGGTGACGATCGCCTGCGGCGATGACATGGAAAGCGCCGAGCGCCAACGCCATGCCTTCCATGAAGTCTATGAGTTTCTCATGCGACCCGAAACCACCGCGCCAGATGACGGCGCACAGTAACCAGGAGATAGGAGAGGAGAGATATGCAGAACACTTCCGCGCCCTTTGCACTCGGCCCAGAGCCGCTGCTCCTATTCGACGGCGACCTCGCCTATCGCGATCTGAACAAGAATGGCCGGCTGGATCCCTATGAGGACAGTCGCCGACCTGTGGACGAGCGTGTGGCCGATCTTCTCAGCCGAATGACCGTGGCGGAGAAGGCCGGCATGATGTTTCACACCATGATCGGCATGGGGCAGGATGGCAGCCTCCTGGCGGAAATTGGACCCCGCAATCCTCAACCAACTTCCAGTTATTTCTGGGCGGTTACTAAGGCTTCATGCGCTCGACCCGTACATCTCGACGCCGCGTTCCCCTGATTCCCACAATTCTCATCCTGGTGTTGTTGACTGCGCTGGCCCTGGCCATCATCGGCGCAGCCAGCCAGAGCGGCCCGGGGATGGCGCAGCGCGCTGCTTCCTCGACCGCTGCGTCGACGCAGCCATCCATCGTATTGCAACCTGAACCGACGCCAACACCCCTTGCGCCGACTTCCACCGCCACACCTGCGCTGGCGATCCTGCCCACGATCACGCCGGCGCCGCCCACGCCAACGCCGGCGCTTTTTGCCCCGGCCGGCCCCAGCGCCAGACTCAGTGGGCTGCGCCACGAATGGCAGACCTGGAACAACTGTGGCCCCGCCACTCTCGCCATGCTCCTCAGCTTCTTCGGCAGCTCGCTCGATCAGGCGGCAGTGGGCAGCGTGTTGCGTCTGTCACCCGATGACAAGAACGTCAGTCCTCAAGAGATGGCCGACTACGCTCGCGGCCAGGGCTACAGCGCCACACTGCTGATCGATGGCAGCGCCGATCTGCTGCGCACTCTGGTGAGCAATGGGATTCCGGTGCTGGTGGAAACCTGGCACGAAGCCGAACCCAACGACGGGCTGGGACACTATCGTCTGGTCGTGGGCTATGATGACGCAGCCCAACAGTGGTTGCTCTATGATAGCTATGACGCCAGCAATCTGGTCTCCAGCGACGCGTACCAGGGTATTCAAATGGCGTATCCCCAACTGGAAGCATGGTGGAAAGTCTTCAACCGCGCCATGCTGCTGATCTATCCGCCCGAGAAAGAGGCGCTCGTCGGTGCAATCCTGGCCGGCCATGACGACGAGCCTGACGAGATGTGGCAGGCCGCAGCCCTGCGCGCCGAGGATGAGACCCTGGCCGCGCCCGACGACGCCTTCGCCTGGTTCAACCTGGGCAGCAGCCTGACCAGCCTGGGGCGCTTCGAGGAGGCTGCCAACGCCTTCGACCGGGCGCGCAACCTGGGCCTGCCCTGGCGCATGTTGTGGTATCAATTTGCGCCCTTCGAGGCCTACCTGGCCGTAGACCGCGCCCAAGAGACCCTGGCGTTGACCAACTCAGTCATTGCCGACACCGCCAGCATCGAAGAGGTCTACTATTGGCGGGGGCGCGCGCTGGCGGCTTTGGGCGACGAGGTGGGCAGTCAGGCAGCCTTTCGCCAGGCGCTGCTGCTCAACCCGACCTATGGGCCAGCATTGGCGGCTGTGGAGTGAGGCGCTGAACAGGATGGAGACGACCAGGTGTAGACAGAAGCCACATCGCATCTACAAAATTTCTCCACAATCGAACGTTATTGTGTAGCCCAGGCGCAAGAAGCGCCGGAATCGTTGCAAACGAAACACGAGGTGACACAATGGCAGTTCGGACTTTGAGCAGAAATCAGCAATTCCAGACAATTCACAACCGAAGGAATGAACAATGAAACAGATGAATCGATACTGGCCCATTGCGCTATTGACGATGGCGCTCCTCCTGCTTGCGGCTTGCGGCGGAAGCGCTGCGCCCGCCAGCCCAACTGCGGCGCCCGAACAGCCAGCAGCCCAGGCGCAGGCAGCAACAGCGGCACCGACCGCCGCTGAGAGCCTGACTCAGACGATCACCGCGGGCGCAGCGCAGCCGCCGGAAAGCGTACAGCCCATCGAAAACACGAAGATCAATCTCAACGACATGACGGCCGACCAGTTGTTGGCAGCGATACCGGGCTTTGGCAACCGCATGGTGCGGGAATTCTTCGAATATCAGCCCTATGTCAGCATTCAGCAGTTCCGTCGTGAGATCGGCAAATATGTGAGCGATGAACAGGTGGCGGAATACGAAAATTATGTCTACGTGCCCATTGCCGTAGATGACTCTGACGCTGAGACGCTCATGCAGATTCCCGGACTGGAAGCTGACGCGGCCGCTGCGCTCATCGCTGCCCGTCCCTTTGGCAGCAACGAAGCGTTCTTGACCAGGCTGGCCGAGTTGGCGCCGGCTGTCGCCCCAGCTGTGGCAGCGTCATACTTGGACGCAAACTGACTCGCCCAAATCCGGTGCTCAGACAGGATGAACAGGATAGATCATTTTCCTGTTCATCCTGTTCTCCTGTCGATTTTCAATCCTGTCCATTGAATAGGGTGCATTCAAAGTGAATTTGCTGACCATCCATGACTGATTTTGAACACGCCCATCAAAAAAAGGACGCCGACCATGACCACAGCGATGATCGAACAACGTCTGCGCACTCTCTTGCTCCTGTTGGCCCTCCTCTTGTGCCTGGGAACGCCGTTGGAGCTGGCTCTGACAGAACATTGGGAGAGTGCGTTACAGCTCATCCCTTTCGGGCTGTGCGCCGCTGGCGCGGTTGCGCTGGCAATTACGCTGCTGCGGCCGACGCGCCGGGTGCTCGTCGCCTTGCGCGCCGTCATGGTCGTGCTACTGCTGGGCAGCGCGTTGGGTGTCTATGAACACCTGGAGCACAACATCGGCTTTGCCCTGGAGATTCAGCCAAACGCTGCCATCAGCCAGGTCTTTTTCCAGGCGTTGGCAGGAGCAAATCCTCTGTTGGCGCCTGGCGTTCTTGCCGCAGCCGCCGCAGTCGCTTTGATTGCCACCTATTATCACCCGGCTCTGGGCAAGGCGCGCAAGGGGAACGGGTGATGGGCGATGGTGAAGATATGTTGCATTGAATGGCGATCGATCATTGCGCAACGCTCGATTTCGGTGTACGCTAAGGGCAGGCAGCACAAACCTGCTATGACTTTTGCGCCCCGCAACACCATCTTCGACTGGAACGAGAAATGAAAAGGAGAACAGCGATGAAACGCAATGTATTGATGACTGTCTTGAGCTTTCTCATCATCGCCATATTGCTCATTCCCGCCTCCATCGCGTTTGCGCAAGACAACAATATTCTTTCAGAAGGCGAAATCGGCGAATCAATCAGGAGCCTGCATTCCACACCGCCCGCTTACCATGAGACCTTTCGAGAAGACGCTGGTCTATGGGAATTGGATGACACAGACGAATACAGTTTGCGCTATGCGGCTGGCGCCTATTGGGTCAACGCCCTGGCCGACAATATCTTTGCGTGGGGGGTCGGTCCGCAAAGAGTGGAAGATTTCTATTTGGAGGTTGACGTCTTCTTTATTGATGGTCCCGAAACAAATGAATTCGGCGTCGTCTTCCGCCAGGTGGACAATGAGAATTTCTATGGATTTTCCATTGATAGCAGCGGCAGTTATGCCCTTCGCAAGCTGAGCGCTGGCGAGTGGTCCGATGTCGTTGCATGGACAGAGTCGGACGCCATCAGAACAGACACGGGCGCAGTCAACCGTCTTGGGGTCTATGCGCAAGGCCCGCGGATAACTCTCCTCATCAACGACGAAGTAGTCGCTCATGCGGAGGATAGCGAGTTCGACTCCGGCCTCATCGGCCTGGCGGCGGGCACCTTCGATGATCCCAATCTGGAAGTCGCCTACGACGACCTGAAGGTATGGGATTTGCAGGCTGGATCGCCGCCCCTGCCGACGCCAGAAATTACGCCAGAACCGACACCCATCGACGTTTCGGGTCGGTTGGAGGAGATCCGGGCAAATCCACCTGACCTGAGCGAGGAGTTTCGCCGCAATACCGGGACGTGGGCGTTGGAGAGCGACGAGAACGTGACATACGACATCGCAGGTCGCGAATTCACGATTCTGGTGAACAAAGCGGACTGGATTGGTTGGAGTGTTCATAACGAACTTGCCGCCAACAATCTGTTGGTTGAAGCAGACACTACTTTGGCCAGCGGACCCGCCAATTCTGAGTATGGCCTGCTCTTCCGCTATCAAGACAATCAAAACTTCTACTTCTTCGCCATCAGCCCTGGCAACAGCTCCTATAGCTTATGGAAGAACATAGATGGTCAGTGGTCGGTCATCACGCCGTGGACGACCAACGAAGCAATCGACGCCTCTGACGGCGCGATCAATCGGGTGAGCGTCCTGGCCGAAGGGGCGCAGATCACCGCGCTCGTCAACGACCAGGCCGTGCTGCAAGTGACCGATGACTCATTCGAGGGCGGCGGATTAGCATTGACGGTGGGCACTTTCGACGACCCAGGCGCAGAGGTGGTTTTCGACAATGTGGATGCATGGGTTCTCAGCGCCGCGCCTGCGCCGGTCGAAACACTTGAACCCTTCGACACGCCGGAGCCGCTCGAACCGCCTGTAGAAACACCGATCATTTCTGTTGACGAACGTCTGGTTGAGATTCACGAGGATCCTGCCACCGTGACCTCGGAGTTCCGCCGCGACGATGGCGCGTGGTCGCTGGATACAGACGAGAACGTTACGCACTTCTATGCACGGCGGGCGTTTCATATCCGCATCGACCAAGACAACTGGGTGAGCTGGAGTCTCCATTCGACTCTGTCGCCAGCGGATTTCCTGGCCGAGGTGGACGCCGCTCACATAGAAGGTCCTCTGGACGGCGAATATGGTCTGGTCTTCCGCTTTGTCGACGAGGGCAATTTCTATTTCTATGCCATCAATGCCAACGGCTACTACAGTCTGTGGAAACAAGTGGATGGCGCATGGGAAAATATGATCGATTGGACTCAGTCTGATGTGCTCAACAGCGGCGCAGGAAGCAGCAACCGTTTGGGTATTCTGGCAGAAGGCGACCAGATCACGCTCATCGCCAACAATGTCGGTCTGCAACAGATGACGGACGCGAGTCACAGCGAGGGACAGATCGGTCTGATAGTCGGCTCGTTCAACGAGGGAGGATTGGAGATCGCGTTCGACAACTTCGCGCTTTGGGATCTCAATCAGTAATACACTTGTTCTGTAATCCCGTGAATTCGACAAACGTCGCTACGTAGGCTATACTACTGGCTTGTGTTTGCGCATCGAAAGGCGACTGCCAAACATGTGATGACCATGAACAGGCGTCAGGCCTGAAGTTGCACCAGAGTGGGAGTAAGAAGAAATGGCAAATACGAAATCCGCTGAGAAGGCGGCTCGCCAGGCAAGCAAGCGTCAGACCAGCAACCGTGTCCTGCTGAGCGGCGCACGCACTGCGGTGAAGAAGGCCCGTCTGGCCGTCGCTGCAGGCGATCCGAATGCTGAAGAGATTATGCGCCAGGCAGTCAGCACGCTGGACCGTGCGGCCAGCAAGGGCGTTATCCATCGCAACAACGCCTCGCGCCGCAAAGCCCGTCTGATGAAGCTTTACGCCAAGAGCGAAAACGCCGCCTGACTCGACTCTGTCAGCTGGTTTTGAGCACAAAAAGCCGCCGCGTCATCGACCGGCGGCTTTTGGCGTTTTTCTTGCGCATCGCTACGTTGTTCGGGCGTAGGGTCTTGGGATCGGAGTTCGTAGGTCACGCTTGCAACGTGACAAGCGCGCCAGTCACGCTCCGCTCGTAATAATCGCAATATGCCTGCAACGGACACACTTCGCACTTGGGCTGGCGCGCCTGACAGATCTCACGCCCCAGGCGGATCAAGTTCAGATGCAACGGATAATAGGTCTCCGGCGGCAGCAGACTTTCCCATCTCCCCTTGATCTTTTCTGCACTCTCTTTTGGTCCGGCGATGCCCAGGCGCTGGCTGATGCGCTGAATGTGGGTATCCACTGGAAAAGCCGCGCCGTTGAAACAAAACAACAGCACAATGCTGGCCGTCTTGTGTCCCACGCCTGGCAGCGCAGTCAGGTAACGTAGCGCATCCTCCACCGGCAGCGCCGCCAAGAATTCAAGAGAATAGTCGCCCCGATCTGCCTTGATGCGCTCCAGCGTTGCTGCGATATGAGGCGCCTTCTGGTGATACATGCCTGCCGGACGAATCGCCTCTTTAATCTCATCCAGCGGCGCAGTGCGGATGGCGTCCCAATCGCCGCCAAAAGTCGCCATCAACTGATCGAAGGCGCGCCCGCTGTTCACATCATTGGTGTTTGCGCTCAGGATCGTGCCGATCAGCGCCGCAATCGGCTCCTCCCCACCCTCAAAGCGAAGCTCGCCAAAGCAGTCGACCAACGCCGCATAGATCATCTGCGCTCTCTCACTCATGGCAGGTACACCCTCGGCACACGCGGCAGGATGCGGCTCACGATGTCGTAATTGTTCGTGCCCACTCGCGCCGCGGCATCTTCAGCGCGAATGACAGCGTCCCCCTGACGGCCGATCATGACGATCTCGTCGCCCAGATGCACGCCCTGTCTTGCCGCCTGCGCCGACACATCCACCACACACTGGTCCATGCAAACGCGTCCCAGAATCGCCGCCGGCGCGCCGCCAATGAGTACATGCCCCCAGGTGAAGGGACGCCGAGGAAACCCATCGGCGTACCCCACCGGCGCAGTCGCGACAGTCATGGGCGCTTGTGCAATGAACTCGCGGCCATAACTGACCGCATCGCCGGGCGCAAGCTGCCTCACTTGAGTCACAATCGCCTTCCACGCCAACGCGGGCCGGAAGCCATCGGGCAACGGACATTGTTCGGCGTCGGGGTCCAGGCCATAGAGCGCAATGCCTGAACGCGCCATGTCCAGGTGCGTATCGGGCATGGTGAGCAGCGCAGCAGAGTTGGCCGCATGGGCAAGCGGCGGACGCAAACCGGCGTTCGTAGCCGCGTGCAGCACCTCCTGAAAACACGCGAACTGACGCCAGGCATGGCTCTTGTCCAGCTCGTCGGAGGTGGCAAAGTGGCTGAATATCCCCTCCACCTCCAGGTTGGGCATTGTTTTGAGCACAGATAGAAACGAGACTACCGCCTCTGAGGCAACTCCCAGTCGATTCATCCCTGTGTTGACCTTGACATGCACGGTCAACCGCCCACCGACGACGGCGGCATACGCTCTGGCCGTGTCGTCGTCGAAGAGCGTCAGCGTGATGTGATGATGCACCGCCTCTGCGGTCTGCCAGGGAGGCGTGTAGCCGAGAACCAGGATGGGCGCGCTTATCCCCGCCTGCCGTAATTCAACTGCTTCGCCCAGCGTGGCGACTGCGCAATAGTCCGCGCCGGCCGCGAGCGCGGCCTTCGCCAATGGACCAACGCCATGCCCATAGGCGTTGGCCTTGACCACAGCCATCAAGCGGCAGGTCCGGGATAGACGACCACGCAATTGACGAACGTTATTTGCGACTGCCGCCAGGTCGATTTCGAGCCAGGTCGGTCGGGGTGGCGTGAACGACGCCGGAAGCGAATTCATCGTGGAGTCGTATCAAAACGCCAGAATTCCGTCAAGGGGCTGACCATCCCTTCATCGGGCAGATGGTCCGCATTCATCAGGTGCAGGTAGATCAGTTCGTCGAGTCGCTCCTGTTTCAACTGCTGCCCCCACAGGATGGGAGTCAACCCACGCCAGCGGGCTTGCAGAAAGTCGCGTAGGAGCAAGTTTGCGTTATCCGCAGCGGAAGCATCGGCGCGCGCCTGTGCAGTCAACATTCCGCCAGACGTCCGTTGTGACGCCGCCGCTGAAAATGAGGCGCGTGAATGAGCCGGCGACTGCATATAAGCCACACGCCACTCAGCCTGCGATGCACTGCCGCCCTCGCCCACTTCGGGCGCTGCAACTTCACTACTTCGCTCATGGAGGATGCCAACGGCGCGATAGGTGCAGAAACCGCCCTGACACGGCCCCATGCCCAGGCGCACATCGCGGCGCAGGTCGTCTAGGGTGAGGGTGGGGTTGTCGACGGCGGCGTTCTCCAACATGGCGCGCGTCACCAGTTCGCACTCGCAGACCAGCTCGCTTTGAAGGCGATCCTCCTCCACTTCATGCAGGCGATGTCCCAGCCAATAGTGACCCTGCTCCACGCCCAGAACGGGCGTCGTCGCGGTAGCGCAAGGCTTGCGCATTCCCAATTGCTCACATGCCTTGTCCATGGCCGTCTCGGCCATGAGGCGAAAGGTCGTCCATTTGCCGCCCGTGATGGTGAGAAAGCCCGACACGCCATCGCGACTGCGGTGGTCGAGCAGCGTGAGGGCGCGCGTGGCGTCGCGGCTTGCGCCAGAATAGCCTTCCTGATAGAGGGGGCGCACTCCCGCCCAGGCGCGCAGGACACGCGCCCGGCTGAAGCCTGGAACGAGCTTTTCGCCCTCGGCCAGCATCAGCTCCACCTCCCACGGCTCGATGCGCAACGGCTCCGGATCCCGCACTTTTTCATCCGTCGTACCGATGACTGCCACTGTGTGGATGGGCACGATGATGTCGCCGTCGGCCGGCATTTTGCAGCGGTTGATGACCGTATTGACCATGCGATGATTCATGGCCAGCATGACGCCCTTGCCAGGAAGCACCTTGACCGGCAGCCCGGCCATCTCGGCCACTCGCCCGGCCCATGCGCCAGACGCGTTGATCACCATGTCAGCGCTGATGACCAGTTCCTCGCCAGTCGCCATATTCATCACCCGTGCGCCCACGACACGTCGATCTCCATCACCGCCGCCGACAATCAGGCTCTGCACTTCGTGGTAGATAAGAATTTGCGCGCCGGCTTGCGTGGCGGCCTGAGCCGTGGCGTGGGTTGCCAGGAAGCTATCCGCCGCGCCGTCTGGCACGGCAAAGACGCGGCTGATGCGGCGGTTGAGCAGCGGCTCACGGCGCAGAGCCTCGGCCACGGGGACTTCCTGGCACGGCACACCACAAGCGGCGCAGGCAGCGACAAACTGATCGGGGTAGTCGCCCTCATCTTCCGGCGTCACCACAAAGAAGCCGCCTGTATCTTCGATGCACTGGGTGTGAGTGACGCGTAGGATACGGTTTTCGGCGATGCACTCGACTGCGCTGCGTGGGTCTTTCACCACATAGCGCCCGCCGCTGTGGAGCAATCCATGATACCGCCCGGTTGTGCCATGGGTCAGGTCGCGCTTCTCCACCAAAGTCACGCGGAAGCCGCGCAGCGCTGCGTCCCAGGCCACGCCTGTCCCAGTAGAACCGCCGCCGATCACCAGGATTTCCGTCCGTATCTGTCTCATGGTCTCTGTCTCATGATCTTTCACTCCTCTGCCTGGAGCAGACTGCGCACGCTGTCGGCGCTGTCGCATCCCAGAGCAGCCTGGGCCAGCACCTGACAACGTTCTAACTGGGAGCGACGCACAGCAGCCTTGACCAATGCCACCGCTGGCAAAGGCGCGCTCAGCTCGTTCAAGCCCAGGCCGAGCAAGAGCGGCGTCGCGCGCATGTCGCCGGCCAGCTCGCCGCAAAGAGAAACAGGGATGCCGCCCCTGCGGCCCGCGGCACAGGTCATCTCGATCAGCCGCAGCACCGACGGGTGGAGAGGGTCGGCCAGCGCGCCAACTGTGCGATGGGTGCGGTCGCTGGCGAGGGTGTATTGGGCAAGGTCGTTTGTGCCAATGCTGAAAAAGTCCACCAACACAGTCAGGTGGGAGGCGACCAGCGCGGCCGACGGCACTTCGATCATGACGCCGAGCTTGAGAGGCGGCAGATCCCTGTCCAGTTCGTTGAGAATCGCCCGCACTGCGCGCACTTCCTCCACTGTGGTGATCATGGGCAGCATGAAGCGCGCTTCACCACAGCCCGGCGTTTGACGCACAGACAATTGCAAGGCGCGGTACTGAGTGCGCAAAATGTCGGGTTGGCTGATCAACAAACGCACGCCACGCAAACCTAAGAAGGGATTGTTTTCACGGGGGTGAGGAAAGTACTGCACAGGTTTGTCGCCGCCCGCATCCAGCGCCCGCACCGTCAACTGACGTCCATCGACCTGATGAATGAAGCGCGAATATGTCTCAATCTGTTCTTCCAGGCTGGGCGGGGTGGGCCTTTCTTGAAAAAGATACTCGGTGCGCAACAGACCGATGCCATCGGCGCCGTAATCCAAAGCGTGGAGCACGTCTTCGGGGCTATTGGCGTTGGCCAACACCGGGATGCACACGCCCTCGCTCATTTGGGCCGGCTCGTGGGCGTGGCGCGCCGCCAGCGCGCGTTCTTCGATGAGGGATTGACGCGCCGCGTGATAGCGGCGGCGCATCGTTTGGTCAGGATGAAGGAGGAGCAAGCCGCGACTGCCATCCAGGATGGCAGGTTGACGTGGCTGGATTCGCAGCACGCGGTCTTCCAGCCCGCAGACCATGGGGATACCCAGGCTGCGCGCCAGGATCGCAGTGTGTGCAGTGGGCGCGCCGCCCACCAGGGCAATTCCCAACACCTGGCTCGGCTCCAGCTGGGCGACATCCGAGGGTGTCAGGTCGTCGGCAATGAGGATGGTGTCTTGGGGCAAAACATCCAGGCGGATCCGGCGCGGAGCTGCGCCCAACTGCGCCAACAGGCGCTGACCAATATCCAGGATGTCGGCAGTGCGGCTGGCGAAATACTCATCCTCCAGCTCACGGAACAGCGCAGCCAGATCGCTGATCACTTGAAACGTGGCGACAACAGCCGATCTTCCCTGGTCGAAGATGGCCTCGCGCACAGAGGCGAGGAGCGCGCTGTCCTGCAAAATGACCCGATGCGCCGAGAAGATTTCCATCACGAGTGCGCTGGAAGAGCGAATCAGGCGTTCGAGTTCTTCATCCACCTGGCGCTGGGCGGACTGAAAACGCCACCATTCCCGTTCGGGGTCGTGGTGGGCCGGCTCATCGGCGCCTTCGATGGCAAAGTGGCCTGTGTGATAGATGGCGGCTGCGCCGATGCCAACGCCTGGCGCGGCAGGAATGCCGTGGAAGATCTCGCTCATGGGGTTGCGGGGTGGCTTTGGATCGGCTCGAAGAGCGCGCGGAGAGCGTCAAGGGCTGCCTGTGCATCGGGTCCGTGCGCGTTCAACTGCAACATGTGTCCCTGCCGCGCCTGAAGCTGCATCAACTGAAGGATGCTCCTGGCATCGGCGATGGGAGAATGACGCGACAGGTTTTGGGCGGTGATGGCGGCTTGATAACGATTCGCCACCTGCACCACATCTTTGCCGACGCGTAGATGAAGCCCCATGGGGTGAGCGATAATCACCGTCGCGGTGGTGGATTCCAGCTTTCTCTCCCTTTCTCACACCTTGCTCATATGGGCTGCGGCTTCAGCGGCGCAGTTAACCTCCTCCAAAGAACGTCCCAGCCCAGCCTCCAGCGCTGCAACCACTGCGCCTTCCACCAGCGGCGCGTTGCTGATCAGGCACTGCCGTCCTATCTCGACAGGGAGCAGCTCGATGGCTTGTTCCGCGCTCAGCACTGCGCTGCCCAGGTCAGCGAGGATGAGCACACCGTCGCCGCTCCAGTGATCATGAATCGCGTCGGCAATGCGCACGGCGTCTGTGCCCAGCGCCCATGTTCCATCATCGCACAACAGCCCGCCGGCTGCAACCATGGAGACATCTTCGTTGCACATCTGGGTCGCCAACTCCCTGACACCCTCGGCAAGCTGACGGGAATGAGAGACAAAGACAAGGTTGACCATGGATGTGACGCCTCAGCTGCTCCATCCAAATGTGCGCTCGACCGCCTTCTTCCACTGGGCATAGCCGGTTGCGCGGCCTGCGTCATTCAGTCGCGGCTGCCAGGTGCGCTCCATCTGCCAGTTGGCGGTCAACGCGTCCAGGTCGCGCCAGAAGCCCGTCGCCAGCCCGGCGGCATAGGCCGCGCCCAGGCTGGTCGTCTCTGCCACTCTGGGGCGCGCCACCTCCACGCCCAGGATATCTGCCTGGAGCTGCATAAGAAAGCTGTTGACCGTGGCGCCGCCATCCACCTTTAGCTGCTGCAAGGGCACGCCGCTATCGGCGTTCATGGCGTCGAGCACCTCGCGCGTCTGGTAGCAGATGGATTCCAGAGCAGCGCGCACAAGATGAGCGCGATTCACATAGCGCGTCAGACCAACGATGACGCCGCGTGCGTCGGCGCGCCAATAAGGGGCGAAGAGGCCGCTGAAGGCCGGCACGAAATAGCAGCCGCCGCTGTCCTCCACGCTGGCAGCCAATGCTTCTGTTTCCGCTGCGCTGCTGATGATCTGCAAATTGTCGCGCAGCCATTGGATGGTTGCGCCGGCCATGGCGATGGATCCTTCCAGGGCATAAATGGGGCGAGCGTCGCCGAACTGGTATCCGACGGTGGTCAAGAGGCCATTCTTACTGTGTACAATCTCCGTTCCGGTATTGAGGAGCATGAAGCAGCCCGTGCCATAGGTGTTTTTGGCCTGGCCGGGTGTGAAGCAAACCTGACCCACGGTGGCTGCCTGCTGGTCGCCCAGATCGCCGCAGACTGGGACGGCTCCGCCAAAGGGTCCGTCGCTGCGGGTTAGACCGTAAACCGCTGGGTCGCTGCTGGGGCGAATCTCGGGCAACATGGCGCGCGGCACGCCCATAATCTCCAGCAAACTATTGTCCCAATCCAGCGTTTCCAGGTTCATAAGCATGGTGCGGCTGGCGTTGGTGGGATCGGTGACATGGCGCCCCGTGAGCTGCCAGATGAGCCATGCATCCACAGTGCCAAAGAGGAGGTCGCCCGCTTCTGCCGCTGCGTGCGCGCCAGGAACGTTGTCGAGAATCCAGCGAATCTTGGGGCCGGAGAAGTAGGTCGCCAGGGGCAGGCCGGTCTTGCGCTGGAAGAGCGGGGCGTGGCCTTCCTGCTCGAGCTGACGGCAAATGCGGTCGGTGCGCGTATCCTGCCAGACGATGGCATTGTAGACCGGTTGGCCGGTGTGGCGATTCCAGACGATGGCGGTCTCGCGCTGATTGGTCACGCCGACCGCGGCCAGGTCGAGCGCCGTCACGCCCGCCGCGACGAGTGTCGTAGAGACGACCTGTTGGGTGCGTTGCCAGATTTCCAGCGGATCATGCTCCACCCAGCCGCTTTGGGGGAAAATCTGAGCGTGTTCGCGCTGGTTGAAGGCGACCACTGCGCCCGCCGCATCGAACAACATGAAGCGTGTGCTGGTGGTGCCAGAATCGATTGCCCCGACATAGGCCGCCATAGAAAGTCTCCTGAAGGGAAAAGGCACGATTGGTTTGACGCAGGGGCGTTGTCACCCTCAGTATGAGCGCGGCGACGCTCGCTTGCAGTCGTGTATCCCCACCTTGAACTGGAACCGAGAGACCGGAACAAGGAACGATGCACGCGAAGCTATACTCATGTCAAAATGAAAACCGGTATTTTGCTCGGTAAGAAAATCCGGCTTTCATTTTGACTTTGGCATAGCAACGAGTGGGGGAAGTTATTATGCGCTATTCTGGGTGGTTTGCGCCAATCTCAGCGTGGTAATTACGCGTATGGTATACTGCGGTTGCTTTGAGACCAGGAGTTTTTGACCTGCGAAAACTCCTGGTCTCAAACAGAGCAAAGTATAGGTGTATCAGAAGGTCAGATTCTACATCGCCCGCGAGTTGTCAAGACTGGTGCAAGAAGGCAAATCCTTCAGCCCATGAAGCCCAAATGACAGTCACTTTGGGAAGTGACTGTCATTTTCCTGGCGACCGCACCTTCTATTTCAGATGCGTGTCGAGGAACTCCAGCACCAGCTTCAGGTTCTCCTCACTCTCGAATTGTTCGCCGCCATGACCGGCGCCATCGAGCAGCATGTAGGTGGCGTTTTCTGCGCCGATGGCTGGCGCCAATGCATCCGCCAGATTCTTGCCCTGAATCGGTGGAATGTTGCAATCCGCCGATCCATGCTGGATGAAGAAGGGCGCATCATCTGCGCTGATGTAGTTCATGGGGTTGGTGGTCGCCACTACGTCCGGCACGGTCTGAATTTCGGCGCCGACCAGTTTCGATTCGGGCGAGTCGGCGGCGTTGTGATCCTGCGCGCAACTTGTACCGGCGAACTGCTCGTCCAGCTTTAGAAAGTCAATTGGCCCGAACCAGTCGACTACGGCCTGGACGCAACTCGACTGATCGGCGTTGCCCAGTTCCGCGCCCTCAAGCTCCGCCTCGCCGCAGGTCGTGCCCAACAGCGCAACCAGGTTGCCGCCAGCCGAGGCGCCCCACGCGCCGAACTTGTCGGCGTTGAGATTGTACTTCTCGGCGTTGGCGCGTAGAAAACGAACGGCGGCCTTGGCGTCATAAATCTGCGCTGGATAGGTGGCTTCTCCGCTCAGCCGATAGTTGATGCTGGAAACTGCGTAGCCCTTGGCCAGAAGTTGATCCACGCCAGTCAGCCCCATGCCATCAGCCTTGTCGCCAAACATAAAGCCGCCGCCATGCACCATGATCACCAGTGGGAAAGGGCCGTCCCCTTCTGGAAGATAGAGGTCGAGCTTTTGTGTCTCTGAATCCGACGCGTAGGCCAGGTCTTTGTGGGTTGGTTCCATGGAGGCAAAATTCCCAGAGCCGCCAGGCAGCACCGAGGCTGCCCCACAGGCAGCGGCGCTGAGGACGATCAGCAGCGCCGAAAGGAAAACCACGATCCGAACGACAGGGATTGATCTGATATTTTGAAACACGTTGCGACTCCTTATTGAATCATTTGATTGACGAAACTGCGCTGAGTATGGCAGGCAAATCCCAAGAAATCCTCAAGATTGTCTGCGCGATTCTTCAGATTTCCACGGCAATTCTTGAGACTTCCTTGAGAATGATGTGCTATGATTTCGCCATCGGAATGTTCAAGCGAGGAGTGCTGTGGTTCAACGAATTCTCGTGGTCGATGATGACCGGTCGATTGTCAAAGTGATCAGCGCCTATCTGGAGCAATCCGGCTACCAGGTGTTGACCGCGTATGACGGCGAGATGGCGCTTCACGCGTTGCGCCGGGAACGCCCCGATCTGCTGATCCTGGATTTGATGATGCCACATCGCGACGGTTGGTCGGTGACGCAGGTGGTGCGCAGCGATCCAGCGCTGGCGACGACGCCGATCATCATGCTCACCGCGCGCGTGGAAGACACAGACAAGATCGTCGGGTTGGAGTTGGGAGCGGATGACTACATCACCAAGCCGTTCAATGTGCGCGAGGTGATCGCCCGCGTGCGTGCGCTGCTGCGGCGAGCGGCCTTTGGTCAGCTGCCCGGCGCTGCCGCGCACGTGCTTACGCTTGGCGGGTTGCGGCTGGATTTGGATCAACGTCTGTTGGCGGTTGATGGCCGCGCTGTCGAACTCACTCGCACCGAGTTCAACCTGCTGGAGGCGTTTCTCTCGAATCCTGGTTACACACTCACCCGTGATGACTTGCTCGAAAAGGCGCTGGGCTACGCTTACGAGGGAATGGGGCGAGTGCTCGACACGCACATCCGCAACCTGCGCCGCAAAATCGAGCCTGACCCAGACAAACCGATTTACATTCAGACCGTCTATGGGGTGGGCTACCGTTTGAGTGGAGAGCGGCAATGAACCGATTGTGGGTGCGCCTCAGCTTGATGCTCAGCGGTGTGCTATTCCTGATGTTCTTTCTGCAGTTTCTTGAGATTATGTTCGTGCCGGATGAGCCAATTCAGACCTCAGCTGGCGTTGACGTACGCGGCCCCATGGATGAGGAGCCAGACCGGGCCGAAATCGCGCGGCGGTTGCTGGATTTCATGGCGTTGTCGCTTGTAGCGGGGCTTGTCGGCGGCATCGTGATCGCCCGCGTCGTCAGCGCGCCGATCACGGAACTGGCCAATGCAGCCAATCGCATTGGCGCAGGCAAACTCGATGTGCGCGTGCCCGTGCGCGGCAGTCGCGAACTGAAGGAGCTTGCCGAGAGCTTCAACCGCATGACCGCCGACCTGGAACACGCCGAAAAACTGCGCAACAATCTAATGGCAGATGTTTCCCACGAACTGCGCACCCCGCTGACGGTCTTGGAAGGCAATCTGCGCGCCGCGCTGGATCACGTCTATGCGCTGGATGAGGCGGAAATCGCCAATCTCTATGGCCAGACCCGCCATCTGATCCGCCTGGTGAATGATCTGCGCGAGCTTGCCCTGGCTGAATCTGGTCAACTTTCTCTGGAGAAGGCGTCCACCGATCTGCACATTTTGACAAGCGAGACGCTCCAGGCGCTGGAGCCGCTTGCCGTCGAAAAAGGCGTGTTGCTGATCGATCACACACGTGATCTCCCGCAAGTCAACGTCGATCCGTTCCGCATTCGGCAAGTGCTCTTCAACCTGCTCACCAATGCGCTGCGCCACACCCCAGCGGGGGGCAGCATCACAATCGACGGGACGTGCGACGGGCGAATGGTGACACTGACGATTTGTGACACGGGCGATGGGCTGGAGCCAGAGCAGCTGGCCTCGGTCTTCGACCGCTTCTACCGCGCTGACAAGTCGCGCAGCCGCGAAACCGGCGGCGCCGGGCTGGGGTTGGCCATCGTCAAGGCGATTGTCGAAGCGCACCACGGGCGCGTCGAGGCATCGAGCGCGGGCAGGGGGAAGGGCAGTCAGTTCTCGATTCACGTGCCGGTGACGCAATAAACAGTTGTCAATGACGCAGAAGCTACTCTACTGTATTAGCCCCTGCTGTCGTCCCATCACGGATCGTTCAGGTCAAAACGTCGTGCGCAGCTCTTGGGCCATGCCGCTGGCTGCCGAGCGATAGGCAGCGTCGAAAATTTCGATCACGTGGCGGGCGTGCTCTGCGCTGGAGAGCGTCGGCTTGTCGAAGAGCAGCCAATCCACAAGCTGCATCACATCCTCGTAGACGTGCGCCTCTTCCATCTCCCGGTGCGCGCCGACCACGTGCGGCAGCGAGCCGTTGATGCCGTAGCGCTCGTCCAGTTCGCGCCCCGGATAGTCGATCACCTGTCCGTTGAGCAGGCCGCCGTTGATCACGCCTTTGTCGCCAAAGATCAGCGGGCGACCGGCGCCGGGCAGGCCGCCGGCTGCCACGCCATAGACAAAGCCAAAGAAGGAGTCGCCCCAGTCGATCACCATCAGCGTGTTGTCGTCCATGTCGGTGGGCAGCATCTCGCCGCGGAAGGGGCGCTCGTGGATGCGCACGCCGGAGAAGGCAGTGACACGCCTGACAGGACCGAGGATGCCAGTGGTGGCGTGCAGACCATAGACGGTCATGTCGTAGAGCGGCCCGCCGCCCGGCCGGCGGAAATACCAGGCCGGGTTGATGTTGCTGAGCGGGTCGTTGCCGGCGCGCACGGATGCTTCATCTTCGTGATAGGTGCCGAAGGCTGCGCCGGTCACGGCCCAGGTGAGGCGGCCAATCGCGCCTTCACTGATCAGCTCCTTGATGCGCTGGTGGCGCGGGCGCAGCATCTCGCCAGGGCAGGAGACCAGCTTGACGCCCTTGGCCTGGGCCGCGGCGATCAGGTCGTCGGCCTCGGCCACCGTGGTGGTCATAGACTTGTTGAAGTGAACATGAATGCCATGCTCCACGGCCAGCTTGCCCTGCTCGTAGTGAAAGCCAATCGGCGAGGCGATGGAGACCGCGTCCACGTGGCCGGAAGCCAACAGATCGCCGTATTCCTGATAAGCGTGGGGCACGCCGAAACGTTCGGCCGCGGCGACCGCCCGTTCATAGACCGGATCGCAGATGGCGGTGATGCGCACCCGGTCGGCCACATCCTCCATGCTCAGGTGGGGCAGCAAGCCGCGAATCGAGATGCTGCCCGCGCCGACGATGCCCAGACGTACAATGTCATTCATGCTTGATTCCTTATTTGATTTATGCCCCACTCGCTACGAAGTTCGGAAATGTATTGTTGGGCATCGACCCCTTGCCAGATTTCCTTGCCCAACCCGCGCAATTCGCTGATCTGATGATTGGTTTTGGTCGGCAATTGTAGATCTTGAGCAATCAGGGTCAAAAGTCGCAATCGATCCCTAGGGGGCATTTTGCGAATTTTGGTGTTATACAATTTCTCAACCGCAAGCATTGATCCCTCCATTGCTGAATGGCGCAACATCAAGTCGAATTCGAACCGTGCCCCCCAAAAAATATTTAGTGAGGCTGACTTTCTTGCCACGGTCTGATCTTCTCCAGCACACCGGCAAGCGATCTCAGCGCCACCTCAGTTTCGTAGGCCGCCTGCGCCCGCAGCCAATATCCATCCGACAGACCAAAAAACCGGCACAACCGGAGATCGGTGTCGGCAGTGACGGCGCGACGACCTGCAACGATTTCGTGGATGCGTTGAGGAGGCGCTCCGATCCCCCTCGCCAGGCGGTATTGCGATAGTCCCAGTTGAAAGTTCATGTGCGAGAGAAGCGGACTCCTCTTTCAGTGACAACCACCAATTGATCAGACAATCGATCTGAGTATCTTTCAAGCAAGCTGCGAAGAGCCTCAATCTTATTTACCGCCCGCTCATCATCAAGCCGTAGGAACACGAGACCTCGATGCTGATGTCGCTTCCGATAGATCATTTCGCCAAAGTCTTTGTCATTCGTGATCAAGATCCAGTTTTCTCGGTGCGCCTTCAGAATGATCTCATCGTCACTCAGCCCGCGTGCCTCATCATACACTGAAAAGACGTCATGTCCTTTCGCCCGTAGCCATGCGGCCACGTCCGGCCCCGTACACTCGTCCACCAGGAAACGCATCTAGGCAAACTCCGCCGCGAGTGGCATAAAGGTGGTGTTCTCCAGTGACTTGGTGGCAAAGAGAATGCAAGCCTGGATGTCTTCCTGGGTGAGGCCTTTATATTCTTTGATAATCTCAGGCACTGTCGCGCCATGCGCCAACAGATTGAGTATGTACTCGACGGTCAGGCGCGTGCCTCTGATCACAGGCTTGCCAACCATGACTTTAGGATTGATAACAATTCGCTCAAGCAGTTGCTGATCGTTCATGGCTTCGTCTCCCGGTGATGATCCTGTTCCACCGTCCTCACTCAACAAATTTCCAAGTTGTAGAAATTCGTTGATGACAGGTTCTTAAAGTTCCAGACAGAGTTCAATGGCCTCTCTGATGCGTTTCATCAGCACGTCCAACGATTTGGATTGTGTGTGACAACCGCGCAGAGCGGGCACCGAGGCAACAAAATAGCCATCTTCATCTTTCTCAATGATCACGTTGAACTCTCGTATCATCTGTGTCGCCTCCGAACATCTGCTGGTCGAAACAGCATCTCATCTCAACTCAAGACAATGCTATCATGGTTCAACCTCAGCGCCAAAGTCTTCTCAAAAGCTATGGTCGAGACCCAATCAGAATACCGCGCTCGCAACCCGCGCTCATCACACTCTGTTCAAGGGTTATAGCGCAGCACACCCTTCACATTATATTCGACGCTGCGGGCGGCGAAAGTCATGTTCAGGTTTTCGTTGTGGGTGGCCGTCGCCTCGGGCGTGATGAAGCGGAAGTCCATGCCGACGAAATCATCCTGGTTGAGCGAGCCGGGGCGTTTCAGAGTGACGGTGGCCTTGAAACGATCCTTGATATGCCCCTCGATATCGGCCTTGAGGCTGGCAAGCTCCGCCGGGGTAAGCGGGCCTGTGTTCAGCGCCGAGACGCGTTCCTGGATGAAGTCGTTGAGCACCTGGGTGGCGTCGCGGTACGCCGCCTCCACCGCATAGCCAGGCGTCTTGTCGTGATCCCAGGCCATGACGATGAAACCCAGGCCCAGTTTGCCGAAAATCGGCGTCACATCTTTTTCGATGCGCCCCACGCTGTCGGGGATCGTGCGCGACTCGCCCTTCTTGAATTTGCCGCCCAGATTGCCCGGCGCGGCCGGGCGCTTGACGATGAAGCGGGTGGGGTCGGGACTTGAGCCGACGCTCAACTCGATGGTGATGCCAAAGAGCCACAGGTATGGCTCCTCCTTGCCCAGGTCAGTTTTCTTGACCACCTTGAAAGTGTTCAGATCGACGAGGAACTTGCCCATGATGCATCTCCTCTCCAACAGACTTCAGAAGTCTCCGAGACTGCCGAAGTCCGCCGACTATGCCAACCCAATTTTGAACGTATACGCGTGATCGCACGGCTTGCCTGCCGGCGTCGAAATGCGCAGCCCCTCCGCTGTCACGCGCCAGTCGAGCGGTTCGGTCGAGCCGAGCATTGCGACATGACGAATGCGGCCAGCTTCAAGGCACGCGCCCTCTGCCAGCGAGCGGATCAGCGCCCCATCGGCAGGCCAGTCCAGGCAGACGGCATAGAGCGCATCGCCGTTGACCGTGAAGCGGAAATCCTGCGTGGTGAAAGGGGAACGTTCGGTGTCGGTGAACGCGCCTTCGGGCACTTCGGTGGGTCCCTCGCCAAAGACGCGCCAGGGACGTGTGTTGTAGATTGCTTTGCCGTTCACCGCCAGCCAGCGCCCGATCTCCAGCAGAATCTCCTGTTCGGGTTCGGGGATCGTTCCGTCGGGTCGCGGCCCCACATTGAGCAGCAGCGCGCCATTCTTGCTCACCACATCGACCAGATCCTGAATCAGCGACGCGGCCGTCTTGTACTCCTGATTCTGTGTGTATCCCCACGAATTTTTCGCAACCGAAGTGTCATTCTGCCACAGCATGGGACGAATGTCCTTGAGCTGCCCGCGCTCCAGGTCGAGGATCGCCGTGCCTTCTGGATAGGCGACATACTTGTAGTTGATCGCCACCTCCTTGCCCCACTCCAACCCACGGTTGTAGTAGTAGGCCGCGAAGCGCTGCAAGTACGGCTCGAAGGCCACATGACCGATCCACCAGTCGAACCAGACCAACTGGGGCTGATATTTGTCGACCAGCTCGCAGGTGCGCGCCAGCCAATCCTCCAGATACTCGGCGCTGGGGTGCGGCTGGGAATCGAGCTTGCCATCTTCACCCACCATCACCACAGCCGGCCCATAGAATTCCTCGAATGCCGGGTCCTGCACGTCGGATGGGAACTTGCGCCCGCCGTTCATGAACCACCAGTGCTCGGCCCGGTGGCTGGAAACGCCGAAGACCATGTCACGTTCCCGCACCGCGGCGGCCAGGTCGCCGATCAGGTCGCGGCGCGGCCCCATCTGCACTGCGTTCCAGCGTGAGAAGCTGGAATTGTAGAGCGCAAAGCCATCATGGTGTTCGGCCACGGGTACGACGAAACGCGCGCCGGCGCTGCGGAAAAGTTCAGCCCACGCCGCCGGATCGTAATGCTCGGCCGTGAACATGGGGATGAAATCCTTGTAGCCGAAGAGCGTGTGCGGGCCGTAGGTGGCGACATGGTGCTCGAATTCGGGCGTTCCCTGGATGTACATGTTGCGCGCGTACCACTCGTTGGCAAAGGCCGGCGCCGCGTACAATCCCCAGTGGATGAAGATGCCGAACTTGCCATCGGCGTACCACGCAGGCGCGGTGTAGCCTTTGAGCGATTCCCAGGTGGGTTCAAACGGTGTGAAGTTCATGTGAGCGATATTCTCCTGTGTACGACCTATATGTCGAGCATAACTGAAACGATTTCAAGTGCTTCTAACAGCGTAATCGCTAAATGTGCTTCGATGCCGTTTGGAGTATGTACTGACGTTTGGTTTCACGATATGCATCCAAGACAAATTCCCACTCGAACCAATCAGTCTCATCGCCAAGTTCCCCGGATTCAAATGCTCTGGTGAATTGGTCAGAAGTCATGTTGTAGCGCATTTCGAAGTTGAGCAGGCGGGCGCGATAACGAGCCAGGTTCAGGTCAAGAGCACGCTGTTTCAAATCAACTCCTGCCTTTAAGACTGGCAATGCTTCTTGACGGATAGTAATCACAGCATTCATCACGATCACCTCTGTTTCGGATCAAATTCCAAGCTGCGCACGGACGTCCTCCAGGGGAATGCCCTCCGTACGATTCTTGGCCTCCATCAGACGCTTTTTCATCGTTTTGCTTTTCAACAAATAGGCCGTCTCTCGTTCCGATTCGATTTTACGCCAGAGCTCGATCGGCACGATGACGCCAACTGCATGGCCTTCTTCATCTGAGATATACTGAATTTGCGTTGACACGTAGTCCTCTGTTCTTTTCATCTACACGCCCTTCGGATGCTCGAAGCTGGAATATTCTAACCCGAACGATGCACCAACAGAAACTACCGCCACTCTGGCGACGGCGTGATTTGAAACGCGTGGGCTGGCGCGCTAGAAAGTGAACCCGGCAAGCGGATGCTCACGCCGCTATCGCTCGGCTGCCACTCCAGCGCGTCGGCGCGCCCCAGTAACTGAATCGTTGCGCCCTCATGGCATGCCAGGCCGCGAATTTCGACCATCTCTGTCGCTGGCGTATCCAGCAAGATCGCATATAGGCTGTCGCTCTTCTGCGTGAAGCGCACGTCGATGCCTTCGCCGGTTTTGCTCTCGGCGACAACCCAGGGCCGCGTGTCGAAGATCGCCTCGCCGTTCACATCCAGCCAGCGCCCCAGACCGAGCAGCCGCTCGCGCTGCAAATCGGGGATCGTCCCGTCGGCCATGGGCCCCACGTTGAGCAGCAGATTGCCGTTCTTGCTGACGATGTCGATGAATGAGCGCACCAGGTTTTCGATGGTCAGATGTTGTTCCGCTCCCTCGTTGCGGTTGTAGCCAAACGATGCGCCAATGCCGCGGCAAGACTCCCATTTTCTTGCGCGGATTTCAGAAAACGACGAATACTCCGGCGTGTCGAAGTCGGAATGGTTGTCGGGAACGATATTTCCGTCGGCGCCAAGCTGGAAGCGCTGGGTGAAGCGGTTGTTGATCACCCCTTCGGGCAGCGTGTTGTAGTAGTCGGCAAAGAGCGCGTTGAGATCTGCCGCGGCCGGGTAAGCGATGTCGTTCCACAGGATCATCGTCTGGTAGCGCTCAACCAGCTCGCGCCAGTGCCCATTGGCATAGTCGACGTACTCCGGCATCTGCGGCGCCGCAGCCGGAATGTCGGCGATATGCTGGATCACCTTATCGTTGAAGGTCCAGTCCAGCCCGCCGGAGTAGTAGAGCGCGGCGGTCATCTTGTGCTTGCGGATGGCGGCGCAGAATTCACCCGCCAGATCGCGCCGGGCATGATAGCCGGCGCGGAAGGGGTTGGGCTGGCGGCTGGGCCAGAGCAGGAAACCATCGTGGTGTTTGGTGGTGAGCACGGCGTAGCGCGCGTGCACCTGCGCAAAGAGCGCCGCCCACGCGTCCGGGTCCCAATGTTGGCTGGCTGCGTCGAACTCCGGCGCAAAGTCGAAGTAGCTGACGTCAGCGCCGTAGGTCTGGCGATGATGCTGCTGGGTGGCGCTGCCTTCGATGCGCAGTGAGTTCATGTACCATTCGGCGTAGGGGTTGTTGGCGAACCAGCGGCCCCAATCGCTGCTGACCAGGATTTCGCCCAGATCGCCGGCCAGCGGCGCCCAGGCTGGCACAGAATAAAGCCCCCAATGGACGAAGATGCCCAGCTTGGCGTTGTCGAACCAGGCTGGCATCGGGTGGGTCGAAACAGATTCACGGGTTGGTTGGTAGTGCATAGCTGCTTCCTTGCTTACATTGTCCACTTTATGCGGTGTAAATCCCATACGACGCCCCCAGCTGCGTCTCGAAGTTCACGACGCCAGCCCCCCGTTGCAGCGTCACGGGCTGCCCGTCGCAGGTCACCTGCACCTCGTCCGGCGCCACCAGGCGACAGACGCCCCCCACCGCCGAGACGATCTGCGCGTTGACCAGCGCGCCGTCGCGCCACTCCATGCTCACCGTGAAGCCGCCGCGGGCGCGCAGACCGCTCACCGAACCGTTGGGCCAGGCGGCCGGCAGAGCAGGCAAGAGATGCAGCGCGCCGTCGTGGCTTTGCAGCAACATCTCTGCAATGCCGGCCGTCACACCGAAGTTGCCGTCGATCTGAAAGGGCGGGTGTGCGTCGAAGAGGTTGGCGTAGACGCCGCCATGCTCATAGATCGTAGCCGTGCCTTCCACCAGGTTGAGCATGGCGCCGATCATCTTGAGCGCGTGGTCGCCGTCCAGCAGGCGCGCCCAGAAGTTCACCTTCCACGCCATGGACCAGCCGGTGCCGCCGTCGCCGCGCAGTTCCAGCGAGCGCCGCGCCGCGGCAAACAGATCCGGCGTCGCCGTTGGCGTGATCTGTCGGCTGGGGTGCAGACCGAAGAGGTGCGACACATGGCGATGGTGGTCGTTGGGGTCGTCCCAATCACGCTGCCACTCCTGAAGTTGGCCGTGTCTCCCGATCTGATAGGGTTGGAGACGCGCCAATGCAGCCTGCAAGTTCGCGCTGAACTCTTGCTCGACGCCCAGGATCGCCGCAGCCTCCATGCAGTTGGTAAAGAGGTCGCGGATCAGCGCGATGTCCATCGTCGTCGCCGCGCTGACCGCCGCGCGCTGCCCGTCGGGCGTGGTGAATTTGTTTTCGGGCGAGGTCGAAGGCGCAGTCACCAACACGCCGTCGTGCTCGACCAGCCAATCCAGGCAGAATTCGGCGGCGCCCTTCATCAGCGGATAGGCGCGCTCGGCCAGGAATGCACGGTCGCAGCCAAAGGCATAGTGCTCCCACAAGTGTTGACAGAGCCACGGGCCAGCCATCGGCCAACACGCCCACACCGGATCGCCGGAGCCAAACGCCCCCACCGGCGCACTCTGCCGCCAGAGATCGGCGTTGTGGTGCGCGACCCAACCGCGCGCGCCATAGTTTGTCTGCGCGGTGCGCCGGCCATTGGCGCTCAGATCGCCGATGAAGTCCAAGAGCGGCGTGTGGCACTCGGCCAGGTTCGTCGATTCGGCCGGCCAATAGTTCATCTGCGTATTGATGTTGATCGTAAAGTTGGAGCTCCACGGCGGGCGCAACTCGTCGTTCCAGATGCCTTGCAGATTGGCGGGCTGCGAGCCAGGGCGCGAGCTGGCGATCAATAGATAGCGCCCGTACTGGAAGAGCAGCGTCACCAAGGCAGGGTCAGGGTCGGCGGCGTAGCGGCGGATGCGCTCATCGGTGGGCAGCTCGGCGCCCAGCCCGCGCCCCAGATCGAGCGCCACACGGTGGAAGAGAGCCTGGTAGTCAGCAATGTGATCTCTGCGCGCCGCCGTGTAAGAGCGGGAAGCTGCGGCGGCCAGCATCTGTGCGGCCAGCGCGTGCGGGGCGACATCACCCAACGCTGGCGACCGGTCGAAACCGGCGTAGCTCGTGGCGGCCGTTGCCACCAACACCACGGCGTCGGCGTTGCGCACATGCAGTGCGCCCTCTACGGCGGTCACACTGCCGCCCTCGACCAGCGCCTGCACCGTCAGCGCAAAGGACATGCCCATCTGCGCCGGGTCATCCGAGTAGAGCACCGGGTCGGCGATTGTGCGATAGCTCGGCTCCACATGACTGGGTGCGCGCCCGGAGAGCAACAGCGTGTCCGCGCCGACAGCCTCGACCGTGCAGTGCAGTTTGCTCGCCAGGTTGATGCGCAGGTTGATCTGTCCAGGCTGCGCACAGGTGATGCGCGTGAAGATGGCCTGGTCCGGCGCGCTGGCGAAGACCTCACGCGTGATCGATGCGCCTTGATGGACAAAGCTCGTCGTGGCGATGGCGGCGTCCAGTGAGAGGCTGCGCCGATAGTCCGTAACGCCCTCAGCGCCGACGCCATCGAACGAGAGCAACAGGTCTCCCAGCGGCATGTACGATTGGGTGAAGGTCCCTTGCATCTGCTTCGCCAGGCGATCCGCCTCCTCGTAGCGACCGGCGAAAATCGCTGCGCGCACAGCCGGCAGCGCCTCACGCGCCGCCGGGTTGTCGCTGGCGCGCGGCCCTCCCGACCACAGCGTGTCCTCGTTGAGTTGCAGCCGTTCCTGCGCCACGCTGCCGAAGACCATTGCGCCCAGCCGGCCGTTGCCCACCGGCAGCGCCTCGACCCACGTGCGCGCCGGGGCGGTGTACCAAAGTTCGAGATCGGATGTTGATGTTTTGCTCATTTTATTCATCCAGTGCCAATGCGATTGTCAAAGCTCTGTCCAGCGCCTCCAATTTGGCGGGTGACAGCACTCCAATGTAATGGGTGAGGATTGACTTGGGCAGGCTCACCAGTTCGTCGCAGTGGATGCTGCTGTCATGTTTGAGTCCTTCTGCGATGCCAACAGCGACTTGCGTGGAAAGGCCATCATTGGTGGTGTACACCGGCGCGCAAATAACTGTCGAAAAGCGCGAAGCAATCACCGCCGGGCGGCTGACGACAACGAATACACGGAATCGCTTTGGGTCAGTTCCCGGCGGTTTGGCAACGCGGTAAAGCTCGCCCCGCTTCATAGTAGCGCTTGATAACCCAGTACGTCCATCGCTTCCGCGTTCAGAGCATCGGCGCGCTGATCGATGATCTCCATGTCACGGCGATCACGTTCGGCGCGTTTCATGGATTCGATGAAGGCCCAGGCCGCCGTCTCAAGGAAAGTTGAGCGGTTTTTGTACTCGTCGGCGAACTGATCGATGGTCGTCAACAGGTTTTCTGAAAGAGAAATCGAAGTTTTGACTTTCATACTACCATCGTACTACCTCTCGATTGGCTTGTCAACGCATAGATAAGACCACCATCTGGTGACCGTTGATCTCCGGCACGGTGAATTCGACGCGATCTCCGACCTGGCTGAAGGGAAACGCCTCGCCGCCCGGCGCGGTGACGACGCTGGTCACTGGCTGCGCCGTGCGGATCGACAGTTTGACGTTGTAGAGCGGGATCACGTCTTCGATGGTGTCGAAGGCGACGCCGCGCCGCTCCGGGATGTAGTGGAGCAGGTGCAGCACCTGGCGTCGCTGCTGCGCCTGTTCGTTGAGCGCAACGAAGAGCGTGCTCGGCCCGCTGTGACGCACAAGCGGCTCTGGCAGCAGCATCTCCAGTGCGTTGAGCAGCAGACGCTTGGCCCACAGCGGCGCCACTTTTTGATAGAGGATGAAGATGGGGCTGCTGAAGTAAATCACGTTGCCGTTGCGCACGATGGCCGGGTTGCCAGCCATGCCCGCGGCTGGCGTCTGGCGGTGCGAGCAGAAATGCTCCCAGGTGCGGTCGAAGTAACTGGGCGCGACAGACGCCAATACCTCGGCGCCAGGCAGCGCGGTCACATCCATGCCGCGCAGATACATGACGTGCTCGGTGGGCGGCAGCCCGCGCCCCACATCGCCCTGGGGCAGGATGTAGTCAACGTAGTCGCCCCGCTCGTAAAAGACGCCGCGCGCCAGCTTGCCCGTGGCGTCGCGCGGCCCCTCGCTGGCGATCTCCACGCCGAAGATGCGCGCGGCAAAGGCGTTCTTCTCAGGATTCAATCCTGATTCAAAGGTGGCGATGAGCTTGCCGCCCTGGGCAACGTAGGCTTTGAGCCTGGCCGCCAGCGTTGGGTTGACCGGGATGGCGTCGGGCAGGATGACGACGCTGTAGGGCGACAGGTCGCTGGCCGAATCGACGATCTCGAACTGATGCGCCGCTTCCTCCAACATACGCGTTGCCCCTTTGATGGCGTCGGGGAGCGCGCCAGCGCTGGCCGTCCCGAATTCTTCGGGCGTAAAGACGGCGATCTCGCTGACCGCTTTTGCCCCTATGCACCATGGTTCTTTGACCTCCACTTCGGCGTAGACCTTGCCCACCAGGTCGTAGACGTAGGGTTCGATGCGCCCACGCGGGGGCAACTGGTCGCCGATCATGCACTTGGCGTTCATGGCCAGGATGCGGAAGACCTCGAATTGGAGCGCAGGCAGGTTCTTGAAGGAGTGGAAATCTCCCCAAGAAGTGTGAAACTTGCCCGTCTGCCCCAGCACGTCGATGCCCAGGTTGCGGGCGTAGCGCATGGTGACCGGGAAGTGCTGGTAGCCCCAACCGCCGCTGGGCAACGTTTCCAATTCCCAGTGCGAGTAGGCGTCCATCACCGCGCGGTGGCGTGTGCCCACATGCCCGGCGTTGAAGAAGACGCTCACCTCGGGGTTGATGGCCCAGACAAAGGCGGCCAGGTTGCGCTTGAACTCGTTGAGCGAGTCCAGGGCGAAGCGGGCGCGCTGCTGCCCGTTGGCAGGGTCGAGGCCGGCGGCAATCATCTTGGCCCGGGTGAACTGGTCGGTGGAGGGGATGGGGCGCACAATGTCGAAAAAGAAACCATCGCAGGGCAGCAGGTTCATGATCTCGGCGACATGGGGCTTGATGAACTGTTCGATGTAGGGCGAATTGACATTCAGTTCACGGTAGAAGCCTGCCTCGAAGGGCTTTGTGCCGACGATCCGCCCGTCCTCGTCGCTGCACAGCCATTCCGGGTGACGAGTCGCCGTGTAGTGATCCCACTGGATGGTGGTGTAAATGGGTACGCGGATGCCGCGTGCATGGCACGCCTCGATTTGCTCTTTGAGCAGGTTGGGGCGCGCCAGGTGGGGATGGATGCGCTCCGGGTTGGCCTGGGACTGGTAGTAGATCCAGCCGTGATGACAGCGGGCAAAGCAGGTGATGGAGTTGACATGCGCCCTGACCAGCGTGTCGGCGAATTCGTCCGGGTCGAAGTCGGCGCCGATGGCAGAAATGGCTTCGCTGGTGTGAAAGTCCAGGTGAATCTGGCGATAGGGTAGAAAGTCAGTGCGGTTCATATAGTCATGTCCTTGCAAATTGTCGTTAGCAGGCTGGCAAATTGAATTACTGTCGTGACACCACGTGAGCGTGCACCCAGGACGTGAAATCGACTCGTCGTAGCTCACCGGCTGCTACTTGTAGGATGATTCGTTCCTGTTCTTCGACAGCGGCGGATAGCTCAAAGCCGTTCAGCACCAAAAAGACTTCCATTGCTGCATGACCAAGACGTTTGTTACCGTCCAGGAATGGGTGGTTCAAAATGAGCGAAAAGGCCAATGCGGCAGCTTTTTCCACTGTGCTGGGGTACAGGTCTTCCCCATCGAAGGTCTGGCGTGGTTGCTGCAACGCTGACTCGAGGCTGCCAGAGTCGAGAAGACCAGGTGCGCCACCGGATTGCTTGATGATTCGTTCGTGCAGATGTATGAGTTCGCTCAGTGTGAGATAGCGAATCTTTCGTGGCGCCATACGCGTCTCAAGATCATTGCCGATCAGGTTAAGTGTGAGCAAATGTCTTCGAACGGCACGGGTGGTTAGGCAGCAAGACGCCGATACAAGTCAGCGTTCTTTTTTAACACATAGGTAACAGCTTCGTCGAAGAGATCTTCTGGGCGCGCCAGAAAATCCTGAATGCTGTGGCGCGCCAAATCTTCTGCGCTGATATCCAGGCGCTTGGCAAGTTCACGCAGTCGGGTCAACTCTTGTCTTGGAAGTGTAATTGTGATGGCATCCAACATCATATCCACCTTTCAATGCCACGCTAGACGACCTACTTGGCGTTCAGTATACCATGCCAATCCAACAAGGCGGTCCGGGCGCCAATTGAACTTGACGGTCGCGTCAGGAGCAGAAGTTCAAGCTGGGTCATTCGTCAACTGCGCATAGAACGGTTGACATGATCGTATGGATAGGGCAGTGGTTTGTCGCTGGCAGCGGTCAGTTGCGCCATTTGTTCATCGCTCAGCGCCCAACCGCTTGCGCCCATGCACTCCTCATACTGGGCAAAGGTGCGTGCGGCGATGATGGGCGCGGTCACGCCCGGTCGCTGCATCAGCCAGCGCAGGGCGACTTGCGCCGGCGTATGACCGCTCTCCTCGGCGACGGCGTAGAGAACGTCGAGCAGATGCCAGGTGTGTTCGGTGTTGTAGTCGTGGAAAGTTTCGCCCCAGCCGCGCTTCTCTGCCATCTCGACGCGTGTGCCGGCCGGTGGTTCAGTCATACCGCGGCGATATTTGCCGCCCAACCAGCCGCCGCGCAGGGGACTCCACGGAATGATGCCCAGCCCTTCGTTGAGACAGATCGGCGTCAATTCCCACTCCATGGAGCGGTCGAGCAGGTTGTAGAGCGGCTGCAGGCAGACGTATTGCTCCCAACCCATACGCCGGCTGGTTTCGACCGCTTTCTGCAACTGCCAGCCGGTGTAGTTGGAGACGCCCAGATAACGCACTTTGCCACTCTTGACCAGCCTGTCAAGCGCGCTGAGCGTTTCCTCCAGCGGCGCCAGGTTATCCCAGCAATGCACCTGATAGAGATCGATGTAGTCGGTTTGCAGCCGGCGCAGGCTGATCTCCACCTGGTTCAAGATGTGGTGGCGGCTGAGACCCAGGTCGTTTGGCCCTGACCCTGCGCCGAAACGCACCTTGGTGGCAACGATGACCTGGTCGCGCGGTTGCGTCTTGAGCCAACTTCCCAAAATTTCCTCCGACTTGCCGCCAGCATAGACATCGGCGGTGTCGACGAAGTTGCCCCCGGCAGCCACAAAATGGTCGAGCACGTGGTGGCTGTCTTCCTGATTGGTCGTCCAGCCAAAGTTCATCGTGCCCAGACAAAGCTCACTGACCAACAGACCGGTTTTGCCGAGTTGACGGTATTGCATGTTTTTTGCCTTTCGATTCACACCCGATTGATCTATGGGGCGACACGTAGCATCGAGTCGTCACCTGTTACCCTGTCACCTTGCCGCCCACTTGCCGCCGCGGCTCGTGAACCCACATGGCAAGCAGCGCGCCGCCGACTGCCGCAAAGAGCGTTGCAACGATCATCAGTTGCGGGTAGCCGGCCACAGTCGCAATCCAGCCGCCGACCAGCGGCGCAAGCACGATAGTCGGCGCAAAGAGCGTATTGGTCAGCCCGATATAGGTCGGGCGATCTTCCGGCGCACAGAATTCCAGGATGATATTCAGGCTGGACACCCAATCCGCGGCATAATAGGCGCCCAGCAGGAAGAATGTGACGTACAGCCAGGCCTGCGTGGGGGCAAACCACGCCGTAGAGGTCGCCAAAGTCAGCGCGAATGCGGCCGACACCAACACGAATTTGTGTCCGATGCGGTCGCCCAGCATTCCCCAGATCGGCCCCATCATCGCCTGGCTGGCCACCAGCATAGCGGTGAGCGCGCCGATGTCGGCGCCGTCGAGTGTGAAGCGCTCGCTGCCGTAGACGATGAAGAAACCAGTCGCCATCGCGCCAAACTGGATGATGGTTCGGCTGATGAAGAAGCGCCGATAGTTGTCATTGGTGCGAAAGATGGCGGGCAGTTGGCGAAAATAACGACCCAGCGACAAGGGTTGCTTGACGATCTCGCTGGGCGGCTCCCGATTGAGCGCCAGCCCCACCCAAGAGATCATCACCGCCACAAAGGCCAGCACGAAGAGCAAGGCGAAATTGTTGGGATAGAGATAGGTGTCGAGAATGCGTCCGACGAAAAAGGCGCCGACGACACCCATGAGCGCACCCGAACCGCTGCCCAATCCAGCCCAGATTCCACGTCGCTGGACAGGAATGACCTTGGCGATCATGTCGTACCAGGCCGGCGCGCCAGCGCCAGCGCACAGCGCAGCCATCGTTAGAAATAGGAAGAAGAGGAATAGCGTGAGTGTGGGCGCCGAAACAGCGAACAAGTAGACCGTGATGCCCATGAGCAGGTAGGGCAGCCGCTCGCCGACGCTGCTCAGCACCATGAGAAAGGGTTTCTTGTAAACCAGCCCCTCGGCATAGTTGGCAGTGAAGAGCTGGGGCAGATAAAGACCCAATCCCCAAAGCGCCGGGATCATCCCCAGGGCCAGTTTGGAATCTGTGAGCGTGCTCACCAGGATTGGCAGAACGGTCTCGCGTGAGATGAGGCTAAGCCCCAGAACAATAAAGGAAACATCGAGCAAATTGACCGAGAAATTCCAGCGCAGATTGGTTGCCGCGTCGTGTTGGACGACGGGCTTGGCAGTAGTGGTTGTCACAGACATCCTGTTCGTTCTTACACAGCAAAAATGGTTTGCACATCGACCCTGAACCCTGGCAGCAAGCGCGAAGTGGCCTCTTGGCCGTCGCCGAAATCTCCGTGAACAACATAACTGGCGTCGTCTTTGTGCGGGTCAAGCGCATAGACTGTGATCGCCCGCATCTCTGGATCAACCACCCAATATTCAGGGATACCGGCGCGGGCATACTCGTGGCGTTTCTTCACCGTGTCGCGGGTGCGCCCTTCTGGGCTGACCACCTCCATCACCAGATCGGCGCCGTCCCAAAATGCTTCCCCGGCTCGGTCGGCATGGTGTGCAAAGAGAAAGACGATATCCGGTTCGCGATATTGGCGAATGCCAGTGCGCACGCGCAACGGCGCAATCAGGACTTCGCCAAGCGCATGGGCGAGCACGAATCGCTCCAACAACCTGAAGAGCTTGGCGACAATTCGTTGATGGGATGTGGTGGGCATGGGAAGCACCTCGATTCTACCGTTGCTAAACTCAAGCAGACGGTTCTCGTTGAACTCCAGATAATCGTCTTCAGTCCAAGCGCCCTGGAGCGGGAAGAGTCGCGCCATCTCCCAAACCGGCTCTTCATTTTCAACAACAACTGATGGCAACGTCAACATCGGCGCCTCCTTGTCAATTACACCGCACAGGGGCGCAAGTTGAGACTTCAGAGTAAGCTCAGTCGAACGCCGAAGTCTCAGCTTGACGCCATGTAGAGTATTACGATACACAGCGGGCAGTTTCTCGCGCGCACCGCTCAGCATAGTATAGCGCAAATCCCTGGCTGATGGTGCGTCATGCATTCATACGTCACAATTCATGTGCATGAAGCTCACCGCCGGCACAATTCCTCATACACCTCATTGTAGTAGAGTGCGTTCTCCACCGGCGTGTTGGGTGGGATGTGATTGCCCACCGCCAGGAAGTAACCGGGGCAATCTCGCCCCAGCGCCATGCAGCGCTCCACTTCGGCGCGAATCTGCGGCCTGTCGCCCCACAGCAGGACGCGCGTATCGACGTTGCCGATGATCACGTGCGTCTGGCCGTAACGTTCGACCATTGTTTCCAGGCTGGTCAGCGGCTCGAAGACAAAGCCATGCACACCAGTGGCGGCGATGTCGTCGATGAACTCGTTGAAGTTGGCGTCGGAGCAGAACATCACCTTCTTGCCGCTTTCCAGCAGCGGCGCAACGAACTTGCGATAGTTGGGGAAGACGTAGCTGCGATACCAGCTTGGACGGAAGATGGGGCCAGCAGACCAGACGATGTCATCATGCATCATCACGACCGGCACGTCGGCTTCGGCCAGCGCATCGAAGTATTGCTGAATCCAGCTCGCGTAGCGGTTCGCCAGCTCGCCAAAGCCCACTGGATCCATGCCGGCCGCCAGCAACAACATCTCCCAGCCAAAGAGATCGATGAAGCCAGAGATGAGTGTGACATAGATGCCCGTCATATTGACGCCGAAATCATGGGCGGCGCAGTTGGCCTGGTAGTGCGCCTCGAAGCGGCGCGTGAGCGCACGCTGGTCGCGTTCGCCCAGCGTCTCCCACGGGTCGAAACGCAGCACATCTTCAGGATCATCGAACAAGTTGTGGATTGTGGCGCGCTTGTCCACACCGCCGGCTGCGTATTCAGCATGCCCCATATCGGTGTAGAATGCACCGAACTCGTCCTTGGAGATCAACGTGCTCCAGAAGAAATCGTAGTTCCACGCGCGCATAAAGGCGACGCCGGCCTTTTGCTGTGCCTCCGGCGGGCTTTCGACGCCAACCTCGATGCCAGTGACTGCCCTGATCAGGTCCCAGTGGCCTTCAGCCGAATACTCTGTACGCGGAATGCGCGCAGGCATTTCCAGGTTGAGCGCGGCCCAACCGTCATCATATGACAAGGGAAGCTCCCGGTTGAAATTGGGGTTTTGGAGTCGTAAGATCTTGAGGTAGCAACGATTTCGGGGCGCCGCCCCAAAGCCTCGTTGACTGCTCGCGCAACGTCACCGTTATCCTTTGATCCCTGTCAGGGCGATGCCGCGCACGAAAAGGCGCTGACCGAAGAAGAAGACCAGAAGCACCGGCAACAGCACGAGCAGCGACACCGCCATCATGTAGTTGTAGTTTGCGTTGCCATATTGCCCGCGGAACATGTTTAGCGCCACGGCCAACACCTGCTTGTCCATGGAGCGGATGTAGATGAGTGGGTAGAGGAAGTTGTTCCAGTTGCCGATGAAGGCAAAGATGACGACGGTTGCCAGCACAGGTTTTGAGAGTGGGATGATGATGTTCCACAGAATGCGCCACGACGATGCGCCATCCAGGCGCGCGGCCTCGTCTAGTTCGCGCGGGATGCCCATGAAGAACTGGCGCAGCAAAAAGATGAAGAATGCCCAGCCGAACCAGGGCGGCACCATGAGCGGCAGCCAGGTGTTGTTCCAGCCCAGCTTGGTGAATAGCACATATTGGGGGATCACCGTCACTTCGTTGGGCAGCAACATGGTGCAGAGCACGAGCACGAACAGCACGGTGCTGCCGCGTGCGCGCAGGCGGGCAAAGGCGAAGGCCGCCAGGCAACAAGAGACCAGGTTGCCGATGATGTTGTTGGTCGTGATGATGAGCGAATTGAGCAAAAAGCGATTGAAGGGCAGGAAGTCATTCCAGCCAATCCAGAAATTCTCCCACAGAACAGGATCCGGGATCCACTTGGGCGGGAAGATAAAGACCTGCTTGGTCTCTTTGAGCGCCGAAGAAAGCATCCACAGCAGCGGAATCATGAACAAGAGCGCGCCGGGCAACACCAGCGCATAGACCAACGCCGCGTGTCCAATCCTGCGCATTGTGCGCTGTTTGTACCACGGCAGCGTGTATAACACGCGCTGTTGCACTTCGGCCTCTGTCGCCAGAGAAGGGGTAATCGTCTGGTTCATGTGTCTCATGCCTCCCAACTAACGCTCATCCTCGTAATAGACCCATTTCTTGCTGCCCCAAAGCTGGAGCAGGGTCAGCCCCAGGATGATGGCGAACAGAATCCACGCCAGCGCCGACGCATAGCCCATCTTCAGATACTGAAACGCCGACTGATAGATATAGTAGACGAAGACGAAAGTAGCCGTGCCCGGACCGCCCTGCGTCATCACGAGCACATCCGTCAGGATTTGAAACGAGCTGATGGTGGAGATGACCAGCACGAAGAACAGCACCGGCGACAGCATGGGCAGCGTGACGCTACGAAACTCCCTCCACTGACTGGCGCCGTCGATCTTGGCCGCTTCATAGAGCGATTGGGGAATGGCCTGCAACCCGGCCAGCAGGATGATCATGTTGGCGCCAATGGCCCACAGGCTCTTGATGATCAACGCGGGCAGCGCCCATTGCTGGCTCGCTAACCATGCCGGTCCCTTGATGCCCAATAGGCTGAGCATATAATTCACCAGTCCGACCTGGGGGTTGAACAACCAAAGCCACAGGATAGAAACTGCCACGCCGCTGGCGATGGAAGGCATGTAGTAAATGACGCGCAGAAAAGTGGTGCCAGGGAGTTTCTGGTTGAGCAAGATCGCCACAAAGAGCGCGCCAGCAGTGCCCAACGTGACCGCGCCAAAGGAATAAAGAAAGGTGTTGCGGGCGGCGGTCCAAAAGAGCTTATCCTGCAACAGGTCCGTGAAATTCTGGAAACCTACCCATTCTACAGTGGTCAGCCCGGTCCAGTTGGTGAAGCTGAAGGCCAGCGAAGCAAGGATCGGCCCACCGGTGAAGAGAATGAAACCAATGAGCCACAGGCCGATAAACAGGTAAAAGTCGATTTCCTCCCTCTGGCGCAGAGAAAGGGGTTTGCGCCGTGGGCGTGCGTTGATTGTCTGCTCCATTGAATGACTATCCTCTTCAAGTTTGAATATCACTCGTGTACGGACACGATGTGTCGTGTCCGTACAGTCGAGCAAGAGCCTGTTTGAATATTACAGGCTCTAAAGTGGTCATCGTTTGAAATCAAGCGTTTTGTCTATCGTAGGTGCGGTTCGTAACCGCACCTACGATCATGAAGAACCCCTGGTTTCAAAGTGACATTACTTTTGAACCCTTGCTCTGAACAGACTGCGACCAACTCGACTATGAACCGGCGCGCGCTGCTGCCTCTTCAAGCACCGGCGTGCCTTCGGTGATGATGTTGTTGACCGCCTCTTCCACAGTCATATCGCCAGATTCGACGAGCTGGGTATTGCGGTTGAAGATGTCCAAAATCTCGCCGCCCGCCAGGGTGAGATAGGGACGGCCAGTCACAGCATAGTTCTTCAAAGCATCCAGATAGTAGCTGGCGTGTTCCGGCGCACCCTCGGAATTGAGCCAGCTGGCATAGGCCGACTGACGTGCGGGGCTGCCACGACCCGAAGCGCCCCACATAAACTCCATTCCTTCCTTGGAGAGGTATTCGCGCAGGTAGCTCCACCCCACGTCTGGATGTTTGGAATCGCGTGTGATGCCAAAACCGCTGCCGAACGAGCCGGCCTTTGCGCCGGCCGGCCCCTTGGGCCACGGCGCCACATCCCAGGCGAAGGTAGCGTTCTGAATCAGGGTCGGCGTGCCCCACGAAGCCAGGGCGAACATGGCTGCCTGACCTGCCACCCATGGGCCGGTTGGGATTGCCTGCGACTGAGCCGGCAACGGCGCAACCTTGTGGACATGGATCAAGTCGGCAAACCACTGGAGCGCGGCCATGCTCTCGGCTGAATCGAGCAGAATTTTGGTCTCCGTCTCATCGATGACTTCGCCGCCCCATGGCCCGACCAACGAGATGCCCAATTCATTGCCCAAGCCGACAATGCCATTGTAGTAGCCGCCATAGCCCCACTGACTATCTCCCTGGGTGAGCGCCTTGGCCGCTTCCAGGAAGTTATCCCATGTCCAATCCTCCGCCGGATAGGCGACGCCGGCTGCGTCGAACAAGTCTTTGTTGTAACCCAAGATGATGGGGCCGTGGTCGTAGGGAATGCTGTACTGTTTGTCGTCCAGGCGATAGAGTCGTAGTGATTCCTCCCAGATGTCCTGGACGTTGAACTCTGCATCTTGGTCGATATAGTCCTGGGTGGAAACCAAAATGCCCTCGAAGTTCCACGGACGGCTATAGCGCCCATGGACATAGATGATGTCGGGCAGCGTGCCAGCAGCCGCCCAGGTCGGCACGATCTGATTATGCTCTGACCATGTGTTGTAAGTGTTTTCGATGGCGACGCCAGGGTGTCGTTCCAGCCACATCTTGTCGTACTCATCTTGGTGCGGCTGGAAAGCTGCTTCCCAGTGATGGCCAAAGGTCAACGTGACGGGTTCGGCAGCGGGCGCCGCTGCTCCACCCTCAGCCGGCGCTGCGCTTGGCGCTACCCCGCCTGGCGCGGCGCACGCAGCCATCACCACCACGCTGGCTGCGCTCGCTCCGGCAAGGCGTAAAAACTGACGTCGAGAAAGCTGATTCGATTGCATGTCATCTCCTCCTGATTGGTTGGTGAAAAGAACGGACGGAAGGCAAATAGGCAATAAACGTCTTTCAGACGATTAGGGGTCGAATCAACGCACCTCCACCACTGACTGAGTATTTGACTGGTAATGGCTCTGGACAACTGGGGCGGCATTATGGTACGATACTGGCTACATATGGTATCGATACCATGATGATCGTATCATACACTGTATTGCCAGTCTTGTCAAATTGTATTTTTGAGGTTCATCCTGCTCACAGGCAACATACTTGCCAGCACTGCTATACTTTGCTCTGTTTGAGACCAGGAGTTTTCGCAGGCCAAAACTCCTGGTCTCAAAGCAACCGCAGTATAAGAGCCCGTTTGAATATTCGCCGTCCTGCTCTCTCTGGTAGCGATCGAAACGCTGTATGCGACTCTGTGGGGGCTACCAGGCAGAAAGCTGGGCAAGAGCCTGTTTAATAATTCAGCCATGATTGTCACGCTGCAAGCGTGACCTACAGGGGTCATCCGTTGTTGTTTTCAAGAATGGTCACGGAGAAGACAAAAATGCAGAAATCGCCTGAACTCTCGTTCACCGCCGCCGCAGATGGCGTCGACCCCAACCTCGTGCCCCAACGCACCCTCTACACCGGCGCCAGAATGCCATCGATTGGTCTGGGCACTTTTGGCTCCGACCACGCCTCAGGCGAAGAGGTGGCGTCAGCCGTTCTAGGCGCAGCGGAGGTCGGCTACCGCCATTTCGATTGCGCTGCGGTCTACGCCAATGAGCACCTCATCGGGCCTGTCTTACAGACGATCATGGCGGGCGGCGTGGGTCGAGACGAGCTGTGGATCACCTCTAAACTGTGGAACGACAAACACGCCGAGCAGGATGTCATCCCGGCCTGCCAAAAGTCCTTGGCCGATCTACGGCTTGACTATCTGGACCTTTACCTTGTACATTGGCCCTTCCCTAACCACCATCCACCTGGCGTCGATGTCCACTCGCGCGACCACTCTGCCAAACCCTATATCCATGAGAATTTCATGCACACCTGGCGGCAGATGGAAAAGCTGGTAGAGATGGGGTTGACGCGTCACATCGGCGTCTCCAACATGACCATCCCCAAACTCAAGCTGCTGTTGGCAGATTGTCGCATCAAGCCAGCCGTCAATGAGATGGAGCTGCACCCCCATTTCCAGCAGCCAGAGTTGTTCGACTTCGTGCGCGCCAACGGTATGGAAGTCATTGGCTATTCGCCCATTGGCTCGCCTGGTCGCCCCGAACGCGACCGTACACCAGAAGACACTGTCGATATCGAGGACCCTGTGATCGTACGCATCGCTGAACGGCTAGGGGTCCATCCGGCCGTGGTCTGCATCAAGTGGGCAGTGCAACGTGGCCAGACGCCCATCCCCATGTCCACCAAGCGACGCAATTATCTGGCGAACCTGGCCGGCGTCGTGAGCGAGCCGCTGACCGTCGAGGACATGCACGACATTGCGGCCATCGACAAGAACTGCCGTCTGATCAAGGGTCAGGTTTTCCTTTGGAAACCAAACCAGAGCTGGGAAGACCTGTGGGATGTGAACGGGGAGACCACGCCGCCATAGTGACTGTGATTCGGATGATTGGGTGATGCGCGATGGGCTTATCAAAGTATTACTTCGCACCTTCCAGGAAGCTCGGAGCTTTCTGGAAGGTTGGAAACGGGAAGTCTCTTTTGACGGTTACTGTGAGGGGGCGGCGGCGGTTCACGATGTGCGGTTCACGATGTACGGTTTACGATTTACGCGACGCGAAGCCGCCTTGATTAACAATTCACCATTCACCATTGACTGTTGACCGATGATTGTTGACCATTATACTTCGCTCTGTTTGAAATCAGGAGTTTTTGAACTGTGAAAACTCCTGGTTTCAAAGCAACCGCAGTTTAGACTGGAGAACCACGATGAAAATGCGAGGCGTCCTACTACCGGGCGGGCGACGGGTGGAGATGCGCGAGTTCGATGCACCGGAACCGGGCCACGGCCAGGTATTGGTCAAGATGAAGGCGTCATCGATCTGTGGGAGCGACATCCGGGCCATCTATCGCGAGCACCTGGGACACGGGCCAGAAGGCTATCAAGGTGTCATTGCCGGCCATGAGCCGTGCGGCCAGATCGTCCAGGTCGGACCCGGCTGCAAACGTTTCCAGACTGGCGACCGGGTCATTCTTTATCACATTTCGGGCTGCGGCGTCTGTAACGACTGCCGCGAAGGCTACATGATCTCCTGTACGTCGGAGCATCGCGCCGCCTATGGCTGGCAGCGCGACGGCGGTCACGCCGACTATCTCCTGGCCGAGGAGAACACGTGCATCCCCTTGCCCGATGAACTGAGCTATGTGGACGGCGCGCTGGTAGCCTGTGGTTTTGGCACGGTTTATGAAGCGCTCAGCCGTGTGCGGGTTTCGGGCCAAGATCGCGTACTCGTCACTGGCATGGGGCCGGTAGGCATGGCGGCCGGCCTGGTCGCCCGCAAGATGGGCGCGACGCAGGTCATCGGCGCGGATGTGTCGCGCAGTCGGCTCGACTTCTCCCTCGGCTGCGGCGCCATCGACCACGCTGTCGTCGCCAACGAATCCGACGCTCTCAACCAAATCAAGGCATTGACCGGCGGCCCGGGCTGCGAGGTCTCCATCGACTGTTCCGGTTCGCCGGCCGGACGGCTGCTCGCGCTGCAAGGAACGCGGCGATGGGGACGTGCGGCCATGGTGGGCGAGGGCAATCTGGTTAGCTTTGATGTGAGCCAGACCATCATCCACAACCAGATCACCATCTACGGTTCATGGGTGACGAGCACCAGGCGCATGGAAGACCTGGTGGAGAAATTGGTGGAGTGGAAGCTCAAACCGGAAGTCATCGTGTCACACCGCTTTACCCTGGATGAGGCCGCCGAAGCCTATCGCGTGGCGGATGAAGGACAAAGCGGGAAGGTGTGCATCGTGATGGGAGAGTGAGGTCTTGGGGGAGTGAGGTTGTGTAGGGCGCAGAGGCGTTCTATCTCAACACCCCACGACCTCATTACCCCCATTGCCCGAACATTACACACCACCGGCCAAAGGACAACGAAGCAACGCACCCATGTCTACTATCAGAGATGTCGCAAGACTCGCAGGCGTTGCGCCCATCACCGCCTCGCGGGTGCTCAGTGGGACGGGATACGCCAGCGCCGAGACGCGCGCGCGCGTTGAGCGCGCTGCGGCTACGCTCAACTATGTGCCCAACATGCTGGCCCACAGCCTGCGCTCCAACCGCACCCAGACCATCGCCCTGGTGCTGACGGACATCACCAACCCCTTTTGGACAGCGGTGGCGCGCGCTGTGGAAGACGAAGCAAATCTTCACGGCTACATTGTCATCTTCTGCAACACCGATGAAGATGAGGCGAAGCAGCAGCAGTACATTTCCATGCTTCTGCGGCGTCGTGTAGATGGGGTGTTGCTCGTTCCGGCGTCGGGTTCCAGTCACTCTGTCCTGGCCTTGCAGGGCCAGGGCGTCAAAGTGGTGGTGATGGATCGCACCTTGCCTGGCATCCAGGTGGATGTGGTGCGCAGCGATTCGCTGGGCGGCGCCGAAATGTTGGCGGCGCACCTGCTCGATTACGGTCACAGGCGAATTGCCATCCTTGGCGGACCAGCGGAGCTTTCTGTATCACAAGAACGCGCTGCCGGCTTTCGCAGGACATTGGCCGCAGCAGGCGTCGAGCTGGACGAAGAGATCGTGTTCTTCGGCCACTTCACCTTCGAGAGCGGGCGCGCAATGGCCCAGCGTGCTCTGACCACGCAGCCGCCGCCCACGGCGCTCTTTGCCGCCAACAACTTCATCGCTCTGGGCGCGCTGCGTGCGCTCTATGACGCCGGCCTGCGCGTTCCCGAAGATATGTCCATTGTTGCGTTCGACGATCTTCCCTTTACGGAGCTGCGCCAGCCTCTACTCACCGCTGCGGCGCAAGAGACGCACATGCTTGGCAAGATCGCGGTGCAGCGTCTCCTTGCCAGAGTGGCCGAAAATGGGACAGAGCTGACGTCCGAAATCGTGCTTCCCACGAAACTGATTCTTCGTTCTTCGGTGGCGCAGATCGCACAGTGAAACACGAAGGGGTGCGAGTTCCCCTTTGTGTTCTCTGTGTCTCTGCGTGAGAAAGCCATATATCTCACACAGAGACGCGGGGATCACGGAGAGTTCTTCCCGGTGTTCTCCGTGCTCTCCGTGTGAGTCTCTTCTCAAATCGAGACGACGCAGCGCTCGAACATCTCGCGCACAGCCGACAGCGGGGCAAAGTCAACGCCGGGCAGGGCTGCGGCCGCGCTGCCAGACGCCACGCCCCAACGCGCCGCCTCCTCCAACGGGTAGCCCAGCGCCAATGCCCACACCAGCCCGGCCAGCAGAGCATCGCCCGCGCCCACTGTGTTGAGCGCGCGGATTACCGGCGGCCTCACGCGGACCGAGCGGTGAGGGTCCGCCAGCAGCAGGCCGTCTGCGCCAAGTGAGAGGGCGACCATCTGCACGCCCCTGTCCAGGAGCGTCTGAGCCGCACGATAAGCGTCCTCTTCGCCGTCAATAGCAACTCCTACAGCCTGACTCGCCTCCAGCGCATTGGGCTTCACCAGATAGGGCGCCGCGGCCAGACCCGCGACGAGCGCTGACCCGCTGGCGTCGAGCACTGCGTGCGCGCCGCGCCATTGCACCACACGGATGAGCGATGCATAGAAATCTTCGGGCAATCCGCGCGCCAGGCTGCCCGACATCACCCAGAAATCGCCTGGCCGGATACGCGCAGCGACCAGATGATGAAATGCCGCCAGCTCCTCCGCTGCGATGACCGGGCCAGGCTCGTTGACCTTGACATGGTCGTTGCCGTCTGGCGTAGTGACAACGAAGTTGGTGCGCGTCTCCCCGGCGATGGGCGTGAATGCGCCGGCCACACCCAGGCGCGCCAGCTCTTCCTCAAGCCGGCGACCGAGTGCGCCCCCCAGAAAGCCCAACGCCGTGCTCTCCATGCCCAGCGCCTTGAGCGCCCGCGCCACGTTGAAGCCCTTGCCACCGGCGTCCGAACGCACCTCGCTTGCGCGTAACACCTCGTTGTGAAGGATGGCCGGCACAGTCAGGGTGCGATCCAGGCCGGGGTTAGGGGTGACGGTGAAGATATTCGGCATGGTTCAGGGCGCTTACTCCAGGTTCACTTTTGGTTTTACGGGTTTTGATTTTCGGAGTTATGGTAGCACATCGCGACGGATCACTGCAAGGAGACCGAGAGCGACCTGATCTACCGGGTCAAGCTGCGCGGACGCACGGTCTACATCATAGAGCAGGCGGCGGATACTTTGCCGCGCAGAGCAGAGAAGCAATAGACGTCGACGAACCTGTTGCCGCGCTTGCTTGTGCATCTGCCAAACAGTATAGACTGCCCATCGGCGGACTACCCCGATCTGCGCTATAATACCCCTATGGCAAACTTTCGCGGGCCATCGCCACAACACCCTTCCTGGCTTGTCGCCCTGCGCCCTGGGTTTGGACTCAAACGCTGGGTGCTGCTCTTTTTTCTGGGCGTGACCGTCGCTGGCCTGGGCGTCGCCTTCTTCATTCGCAAATACTATCTTGCCAGTTCGTGGCCCACGACGCTGGATTGGCTGACATTGCGTTTTCTTCCCGACTGGATGCGTGGACTTCTTCTATTGATTGTCGGCGTGTTCGCCATCGCCTACAGCGTCTGGCGCTTCAACGCTCTACTTTTTTCTGCCATCACCACTGCGCCGGCGCCGTCAGGCCGCGCCGCCATGAGCGCCCTGCTCCAGCGCCAGCAGAGAGAGCAGCGCCGCCAGGGGCCAAAGATTGTCGCCATTGGCGGCGGCACGGGAATGCCCCAGCTGCTGCGTGGTCTACGTCGCTACACCGACAACATCACTGCCATCGTCACCGTGGCGGACGATGGCGGCAGCAGTGGTCGCTTGCGTCGCCAGATGGGGATGCCCCCGCCCGGCGACTTTCGCAACAACATCGCCGCGCTCAGCGAAGCAGAAGATCTGATGACTCGCCTTTTCCAATACCGTTTTCCCACTCGCGTTTCAAGCAGCGACAACGACGACAGCGAGCTGGCTGGCCACAGCTTTGGCAATCTCTTCATTGCCGCCATGGCTGCGGTGACAGGCAGCTTTGAAAGCGGCATCGCCGAAAGCAGTCGTGTGCTGGCCGTTCGTGGGCGCGTCTTGCCCAGCACGCTGGAACAGGTAACCCTCTGCGCTGAAGTCGTGCGCACATCCGAAGACGGGGCTGAGGAGTGGCAGATCGTAGAAGGTGAAAGCGAGCTGCCCAGACAAAACGGGCGCATCGTGCGCGTCTTTCTCAAGCCAGAGCACCCACGCGCCTATCCCGAAGCTGTACGCGCCATCCTTCAGGCCGACATGATCGTGGCCTGCCCCGGCAGCTTCTTCACGAGCCTCATGCCCAATCTACTGGCGCCAGCCATTCGCGACGCGATCGCCGCCTCGCGAGGAGTGCGCGTCTATATCTGCAATGTGGCAACCCAGCCAGGAGAGACCGACGGCTACACTGTCAGCGACCATGTGCGCCAGTTGCGCTATCACGCCGGGCCATTGTTCAACGTTGTCCTGGCCAACAACGCCTACGATCTCACAACTACGCCCTCCGCCTATGGACAATGGGTCACGCTTCCCGGCCCAAGCGAGGTGGTGGATTATCGTCTCTTCACCGGCAATGTGGTGGACGACAGACTGCCGTGGCATCACGACGCGGACAAACTGGCAGCGCGCTTGATGGAAGTGTATGGAGAATGCGCTGCCGGATCTGCAGCCGCGGAATGAATCGCCAAAATCTGTGCTCAGCATACATGCGGTTACAGAGTTATTGTGATACACTAACCAAGCACCATCATCGTGCAGCGCGTTTGGTGGATACCGCCCAAACCACCTTATGATGGGTCGGGCGGCATTCTTTGCAACTATAAACATTTCAAGCGGATTTAGACACGCAAAAAGGAGCTTCTTCTCATGGCAACACGAATTGCAATCAATGGATTTGGCCGCATCGGTCGCCAGGTGACAAAGGCGCTGTTCGAGCGCTATGGCGGCGATTTCGACCTGGTGGCGGTCAACGATCTGAGCAATGTGGCGACCAACGCCCATCTCTTCAAGTATGACAGCAACTACGGCATTTTCCCCGGCTCGGTGGAAGTCGACGGCGGCGACATCATCATCAACGGCGACCGGGTCAAGGTGTTGACCGAGCGCGACCCCAGTAAATTGCCGTGGGGTGACCTGGGCGTGGACATCGTCATCGAGAGCACCGGCATCTTCACCGACCGAGAGAAGGCTGCGCTACATCTGGGCGCCGGCGCAAAAAAGGTCATCATCAGCGCGCCGGCCAAGGGCGAAGACCTGACGGTCGTCATGGGCGTCAACCACACGGCATACGATCCGGCCAACCATCATGTGTTGAGCAACGCCAGTTGCACCACCAACTGCCTGGCGCCGGCGGCCAAAGTCGTCAACGACACCTTCGGCATTGAACAGGGCGTCATGACCACGGTGCACGCCTACACCAATGATCAGCGCATTCTCGACCTGGTGCATAGCGACCTGCGCCGTGCCCGCGCCGCCGCCATGAGCATCATCCCCACCTCCACCGGCGCGGCCAAGGCCGTGGCCCTGGTCATACCCGAGCTGAAAGGCAAGTTCGACGGCTTCGCCATGCGCGTGCCCACCTCCACCGTTAGCGTTGTTGATTTTGTGGCCAAGGTGCGCAACCCGGGCAAGACTGCCGACCTGTTGGCCGCCCTCGACGCCGCAGCCGCCGGCCCCATGAAGGGCATCCTGGCTGTGAGCCGCGAGCCGTTGGTCAGCATCGACTTCAAGGGCAACCCAACGAGCAGCACAGTGGATGCCGAATTCACCAAGGTCTACGGCGATCTGGTGAAAGTGGTGGCCTGGTACGACAACGAATGGGCCTATAGCGTGCGCGTCACCGACCTGGCCAAATACATTGTCGAGCAGGGAATCTGATAAATGATGAATTGTAAATGGTGAATGGAGAATGATTAACGGTTCACCATTCACCATTTACAATTCTCTATTCACAATTCGCTTTGCACGGAGGCATCCTCCATGAACAAACAGACAATTCGTGACATCGACTGGCCCGGTAAGAAAGCTCTGGTGCGGGTTGATTTCAATGTGCCTCAAGACAAAAACACCGGCGCCATCACCGACGACGCCCGCATTCGCGCGGCCCTGCCCACCATCAACTATTTGCTCGACCACGGCGCAGCCCTGCTCCTCATGAGCCACCTGGGACGCCCCAAAGATGGTCCAGACCCGCGCTACAGCATGAAGGTGACAGCCGATCACCTGGCAACGCTCATCAGCGCGCCGGTGAGTTTCTGCCCCGCTGTCACAGGCCCCGAAGCGGATGCAGCTGCGGCGGCGCTTCAGCCAGGGGGCGTGTTGGTGCTGGAGAACACCCGCTTCGACAAGCGGGAGACCAAGAATGACATGGGCATGGCGCAGGAGCTGGCGCGCCTGGGCGACGTCTACGTGAACGATGCCTTTGGCAGCGCGCACCGCGCCCATGCCAGCACCGAAGGCGTCGCCCACTTCCTGCCCGCGGTCGCCGGCTTCCTCATGGAAAAGGAACTGGAATACCTGGGCGGCGCGCTGGACAATCCAAAGCGCCCCTTCGTCGCCATCATGGGCGGCGCCAAGATCAGCGACAAGATCGCCGTCATCGAAGCGCTCTTGCAGAAGGTGGATGCAATCCTCATCGGCGGCGGCATGGCGAACACCTTCCTGGCTGCGCAAGGCAGGGAGATGGGGCAAAGCCTGGTTGAGAGCGAATCGTTGGGCGTGGCGCGTCAACTACTGGAACGAGGCAGTGACATGATCGAGCTGCCCGTGGATGTGCGCATCGCCTCAGCTTTTGCCGCAGACGCCGAGAACAAGGTGGTGGGCGTCGATGAGGTGCCTGCTGAGTGGCGGGCGCTGGACATCGGTCCAGCCACCATTGCCCACTTTGCCAACCGTCTGGCCGGCGCCAAAACAGTGGTCTGGAATGGCCCCATGGGCGTCTTCGAGTTTCCGGTCTTTGCCCAGGGTACTGTGGCTGTGGCGCAGATCCTGGCCGGGTTGAACGGCGCAACCACCATCATCGGCGGCGGCGACAGCGCCGCGGCGGTGGCCCAGGCCGGCGTGGAGGAGAAGATGTCCCACGTCAGCACGGGCGGCGGCGCCAGCCTGGAGTTCCTGGAAGGTAAAGTCCTGCCAGGCGTGGCGGCCCTGACCGACAAGTAGTTCGCCGTCAATCATTGACAATTCACCATTAAACTGCGGTTGCTTTGAAACCAGGAGTTTTCACAGTTCAAAACTCCTGGTTTCAAACAGAGCGAAGTATAATCGTTCCCAATGTCCTTTCTCAGCCGAATTGCCGCTTTGTTCAGCGGCGCGCCGAAAACGAACAACCGTTACTTTTCCGTCTACGTGGTGAGCAACCGCTGCCGCGAGCCGGTGGCCGGGCAGGTGGACTTGCTCAACGAGTTGAGCCTGACGGATGAAAAGGAACGACCCTACTTCGTGCGCAAGGTGCTCCACACCAGCGGGCGCAACCGCTGCTTCGACCAGGTGGAAGTGCAGCTTTGGTTCGATAGCAACAAGCGACTGATGGAGAAAGATATCTTCGGCGGGCGCTGGCTGGAGCGAGATGAATACGACGCTCTGCTCCAGCCAGAAGCAGAAGAGGCGGGCGACGAAACCTCTCCGACCGAGGGGCAAGCATCCCTCGATTAGCAATTCACAATTCACCAGTTTCCATTCACAAGGGACTTATTCACACATGCGCAAACCAATGATGGCCGGCAACTGGAAGATGAACAAAACCGTCGACGAAGCGACTGCGCTTGCCGCCGCAATTGACAGCGCCGTCGCAGGTTACGACAATGTATATCGGGTGGTCTGCCCGACCTTCATCTGCCTGCCGGCAGTGAGCGCAGCATTGGCCAACAGTCCGGTGGCCGTGGGCGCACAGAACATGCACTGGGCCGAGAGCGGCGCTTACACCGGCGAGGTGAGCGCGACCATGCTCAAGGGGCTGGCGCGCTACGTGATCATCGGCCACAGCGAACGCCGCCAGTACTTCGCCGAAACCGACGAGAGCGTCAACAAGAAGGTTCACGCTGCGCTGGCTCATGGATTGATTCCTATCGTTTGCGTCGGCGAGAGCCTGAACCAGAATCAGGCCGGCGAGACCCAGGCCTTCGTCAGCGGGCAGGTGCGGGCGGCGCTGGCCGGTCTCACAGCGGAGCAGGTGACCGGCCTCGTCATCGCCTACGAACCGATCTGGGCCATTGGCACTGGGCTGGCTGCCACCTCGCAACAGGCCCAGGACATCTGCGGCGGCGTGGTGCGCAGTACAGTCGCCCAACTCTATGGCGACGAAACAGCGCAACGCGTCGTCGTACTTTACGGCGGCAGCACTAGCGAGAAAAACATTGCCGAAATAATGGGGCAGCCTGACATCGACGGCGCGCTTATCGGCGGCGCATCACTCAAAACAGACAGTTACGCCGCCATGGTGCGCATCACGAGCGAACTCTATGCTTGATCGACTGCGTGGGGCGATTGGGCAAATCGCTCCACGCATCCGCTCAAAAGATTCGCTCCTGTTTCCCCTCTTTCTCTCACCTCGATGCCCCGACCCATATGCATCGATTTCGAGAAATGAACTATCCCGATCTCAACGCAGCCGCCGTCCGTTCACCGTATTCAAAGAGAGGCTTCCCCGTGAACTACAAACCCAAGTCGCCTGTCGTTATGGCTCTCAGCCTGTTCCTTGCCATCGCGTTGACTATCGGCGCGCTGCGCCTCAGCTATGCCCAATGGCTCTCCCCCACTCTGACGGATGGAGAAGGCCCATGGACCAACTTCTCTGCCGACGATGGGCTGGCCGCCCAACAGGTGCTCAGCCTGGCGCAACGGCCCGACGGCGCGCTCCTGGCAGGGACAACCAATGGGCTAAATGTCCTGCTGCCCTCTGGCGATTGGCTCACCTTTGGCGCGGCGGACGGGTTGGGTGGTCTGGCGGTTGCGCGTATCACGTTGGATCCAGTTCATCCGCAACGAGCATGGATCGCCACAGAAAATGGCGTCACGCTCTTCGACGACGGCGGCGATCTGTCGAACCGCGCTGTGCACACCTGGATAAACTTCGAGCAGGCAGACGGCATGGCTGGTTCGAGCGTGGTTGACATCTTGATCGCTCAAGATGGTCGCATCTGGCTGGCGCACGACTTTTACGATGTATCGCTCGGTGAGATCGGCGCCGGCGTCAGCGTGCTTGACTACGGCAACACCCCCTTTGAAAAGAACGACGACGGCTGGACGACGTACACGACGGCTGTCAGCGATCTGGCCAGCAACGCCGTGCGCAGCATCGCCCAGGGACAGAATGGCGTCATCTGGATCGCCACCAAACTGGGGTTGAACGCGCTGAGCAATGGCGTATGGACGACCTATCGCGCCGTCGATGGTCTGCCTATCAACGACGTCGTCGATGTGCTGCCCGTAGGAAACCTGGTCTGGGCGTCCACGCCAAACGGATTAGCTGTCATCGATACGGCTGGCACCCCGCACGATAAGAGCGACGACACAACGGCGGTCTACAACTACTTCAACAGTGGCCTTTACTTCAGCAGCACCGGTCCCCTGGCGCGTGACAGCGAAGGCAATCTGTGGATCAGCCTCTTCCTGGCAGACTACCAGGATGGATATGGCGTGAATGTTTTTGACACTGGCGGCACGCCCTTCGACGCCAGCGACGACCGTTGGCAATACTTCAGCAGCTATGACGACCTGAGCAGCGGCGCAGTTTTCGACATGGTGGTGCCCACGGTCTCCGGCGAGAGCGTCGCTTGGTTTGCCACCGACTGGGGACTCAACCGCCTGGACTTTGGCGCGTCGCCGTTTGCCAGCGAAGACGACGCCTGGAGCGTCTACTCCAGCGCCAACCGCCCACCGGGCGTCACAGTCTCTTCCATTGCCAACGCCGGCTTTGGCGCCGTCTATGTCGGCTCCAACGCAGACCTCAGTCTGTTCGATTACCGCACTACGCCCCACAATAAGGGCGACGACCGCTGGCGCTCGCTCATCGACCTCTTTTATTACGCCAACATCAACTGGGGCGTCGCTCGCGCATTGCAGCCTGCGCCGCCTGGCCGCCTCTGGGTAGGGATGACCACCGGGCTGGCCGGACTGACTGGGCTGGACACGATGCAGGACGAGTGGGATGATTATTTTGTCTTCTACGATTCAACTAGTGGGCTGGCCGACGACCGCATCAACGACATCGAGATCGACAACGAGGGCCGGCTTTGGATAGCCGCAGGCAACCTGACCCGGGGCGGTTTGCAGATGCTCGATACAGGCGATTACCTGACCTCTCGCAATGATGACATCTGGGCGACGTTTGCTCAACACAACAGCCCGGCCATGCCAGCCAATGCAGTGTCCGACATCGCCCTCGACGCCGATGGCAATCTCTGGCTGGCGACAAGCAAGGGCGCAGCTCGACTCGACTTCAACGACACGCCTGATGTCAAGCAGGACGACCAGTGGACAACCTTCACACCCGATAACAGCGAACTGGCCTATGAGTCTGTGCGTCGGGTGGCGATAGACGACCAGGGCAACGTCTGGTTCGGTCTCAACATCGGCGGCGTCAGCGTGGTTACGCCTCAGGGCGCGTGGGCCACCTTCACCCAGGCAGACGGTCTGAGCTATGACAGCATCACCAGCCTTGCCTTTGACGATCAGGGGCGTCTGTGGATTGGCACGGATGGCGGCGGGCTGAGCGTGCTCGACGCTGGCGACACGCCGCTGGACAAAGGCGATGACGCGTGGATGACCTACGACATGGATAACGCTCTGCTCTCCGACAACATCCGCGCCATCCATTTCGATGAGCTGGGTCAGGCGTGGGTCGGCGCATTCGGCGGCGGGTTGACGGTCTACTCCGACTTTGTCTATGGCCGCTCCTACCTGCCCATGGCCTATGGCCCGGACTACACGCCAACGCCAACCCCCACGCCTCTTGGCACCACTATAATCGTGCTCGTGACACCCATACCGGTAATACCACTTCCGCTGACGCCCACACCAACCTGGACGCCAACACCCAACCCATGAGCACTGCCATGACAACATTTGCACGCTTTTCGCCCGGTTCATTCTCGTTTCGCGACATCTGCTGCATCCAGCAGAAGGAGATCCTATGACACGCGTTGCCCTCATGCGATTGTTCTCTCTTGTCCTTGTCTTTGTCTTGTTGACGCCAGCCGATGGGGTGCGTGTGCAGGCCGCCCCAATGGGCAGCGCCTATGCCATCGAGCCAGGCGTGGTGCTGGTGAAGCTGCGCAGCGGCGTATCGCTCTCGGTGATCGACGGCGACATCCAAGCCAGCAGCGCCGCCCTGGATCAGGCGCTGGAGGAACTGGGCGCCTTCGACGCGCAGCCGCTTTTCGCTGGCGCAGCCGCCAGCTCTATTGGCCTGGCGCGCATCTATCGGCTCGCCATTCCCTTTACGCGCGATGCAGCCGAAGCCGCCGCTCAACTGGGTCTTGTGAACGCGTTGGAATACGCCGAACCAAACTACTTCTTTCAGTTGGAGCCGGATATGTCGGTCAGCGCCAGCGAGCTTTCTGTGCTGCCCGGCGACGCGCTGCTGAATAAGCTGTGGGGGCTGGACAACAGCGGGCAGACGGGCGGCAAGGCCGACGCGGACATCGACGCGCCCGAAGCCTGGGAGATCATCACCGGCAGCATGACCATCACGGTGGCTATCATCGACACTGGCATCGATTACACCCATCCCGACCTGGATGATGGGCGAGTGCGCACCGATATGGACCGCGATTTCGTCAACAATGACAACGACGCCATGGATGACAACGGCCACGGCACCCATGTGGCCGGCACCATCGCCGCGGAAGCAAACAACGGGATCGGCGTGAGCGGCATCATGTGGCAGGCGCAGATCTTGCCGCTCAAGGTGTGCGATAGTCATGGCTCATGCCCGGCTGCGGCCATCGCCGATGCGCTCTACTATGCGGCCAACCACGGCGCACGCGTTGTCAATATGAGCCTGGGCGGGGGCTGTTCGGCGGTCATCGCCGATGCAGTCAACTACGCCTATTTCGATAAAGGCGTCGTCGTGGTGGCCTCGGCCGGCAACGATGGCGGCTCGGTGGGCTTTCCCGCGCGCCACGATGCGGCCATCTCCGTGGGTGCAACGGACTACCGCGACCGACAGGCCTATTTCTCCAACTACGGCGATTATCTGGATGTGGTCGCCCCGGGCGTGACCATCATCAGCTCTGTGCCCGGCGCTGGCTACGAGGCATTTAGCGGCACGAGCATGGCCGCGCCCCATGTAACAGGCGTCGTCGGCCTGCTCCTGTCCCAGCGCCCCGGCCTCACCAATGGCCAGGTTGCGGCCATTCTGGCGGCTTCGGCAGACGACCTGGGCGCAGTGGGCAAAGATCGGGTCTATGGCGCAGGCCGGGTCAACGCGCACCGCGCCCTCCTGGAACCCACCCCGGCAACTACGACCGACCCGTTGCGCTCGCTCTGTGAGGAATGCGCCGTGGAGGTGGCCCTGGATGACGCGCCAGCCCGAGAGAGTCTGCTTTCCGACCTACGCCTGTTGCGAGATGAACGCTTCCATGCGCCCGGTCTGGTCTGGACGCAGCTCTACGCCCGCCATCAAGCCGAAGTGTTGTGGCTGCTCTTAAGCGACAGCGACCTGCGCTCGACTGCGGTTGCGGCCATCGGCGCCATCGAGCCGGGCGTACAGGTCGTGTTGGGCAAGAGCGACCCGCGGCTGACGACGCCGGTGAGCCAGGAAATGGTGGAACGGGTGGACGGCCTGATGCAAGCGCTCATCCGCAGCGGCAGCCCGGCCCTGGCGGCCGAGGTGCAGGCCGAGTGGCGGCGCATGGATGTCGGCCGCTTCGTGGGTTGGACAGTGGCCGACGCCTGGGAGCAGATCAAGTTCGAGGCCCAGACCCGGCGCGCTTACCTGCCGCTGGTGGGGCGTTGAACTCCGTCCCCTCCGTTCCCTGCGCGCTCCATTTTCAGAACGGTCAAGTCCATATTTTGACCGGGAATGCTTCCTGTGGTATTATATTGACAGTAACGCGGGGTGGAGCAGCGGTAGCTCGTCGGGCTCATAACCCGAAGGTCGTAGGTTCGATTCCTACCCCCGCAACCTCAAGCCGTCGGCCATTTGCCGGCGGCTTCTCAATCTGGCGATGTAGCTCAGTCGGTTAGAGCGAG
>CAZLMM010000011.1:0-116029 GCA_964560495.1 uncultured Caldilineaceae bacterium | reverse complement strand
GGCAAACATGCGTGGACATGACGACCGGCGGTATGGAAACCGCCGGCTACGAACTGTCCATTCCTTAGCTTGATGCGCATGGGTGACAAACCGCACCTACGCAATGTATGAAGTCTATTTGTGTTGTCTATTTATCCAGACTGTACGAATTATCCAGACTGTACGAACATCATGTATCGTGTCCGTATCAGTAGCGGCAGCATGATTTCAAACAGCGTCTCATATGGCAAAGTTGAACTAGATCAGCGGGTGCGTCGTGTCCTTCCTCGCCCTTAGCCTGGCGCTCATAGCGCTTCTTAGCCCTCTCATGTGGGCGCTGCGACCCCATCGTTTCAAGCACAGCGGCTGGTTTGCGGCCATTGCACCTGCGCTGGTCACCGGGTGGCTCCTCACGCAGGCCGTTCCAGTCTCGCAAGGCAATTATCCCAGCGAAACGATTTCATGGATCCCTACGCTAGGGCTGGAGTTGAGTTTTCGTTTGGATGGTCTGGCGCTGCTTTTTGCCCTGATCGTCGCCGGCGTCGGCGCGGTGGTTGCGGTCTACACCGGCTACTACTTTGAGGGCGATGAACGGCAAGGCTATTTCTACAGCCTGCTCTTCCTTTTCATGGCATCCATGTTGGGCCTGGTTCTGTCCAACAACATGCTGTGCCTCTTCGTATTTTGGGAGCTTACCAGCATCACCAGTTACCTGCTCATCGCCTTCAAGGACACCTCCAAACAGGCGCGAGAAGGTGGTCGCCGGGCTTTCATCGTCACTGGCCTGGGCGGTCTGGCCATGCTCGCCGCCATTATTTTGCTCGGGCTGTCCACAGGCACATACACGATCAGCGAGATCATCGCGACGCCTGGGCTGACTGAATCCGCCATCTACACGCCGGCCTTGCTGCTGCTGTTGTTGGGCGCATTCACCAAGTCCGCCCAGTTTCCCTTTCATTTCTGGCTGCCCGGCGCCATGTCTGCGCCTACCCCAGCCAGCGCGTATCTACATTCGGCGACGATGGTCAAAGCTGGCGTCTTTCTGCTGGCCCGATTTCACCCTGCTCTGAGCGACTCATCGCTCTGGTTTTGGTCCCTGCTGCTGGTAGGCGGCTTCACCATGATTCTCGGCGCCGTCAGCGCCATCCAATTCAGCGACCTCAAGGCGCTGCTTGCCTACGCCACGGTCGGCCAGTTGGGCATGTTCGTCATGCTGCTCGCCCTACCTGGCGAGGAGGCAATGTTCGCTGTAGTGGTGGGGATTCTGGCCCACTCCCTGTACAAAGGCCCGCTCTTCCTGGTTGCGGGTATGATCGACCATGCCACAGAGACGAGAGACCTGCGCAAGCTGGCGGCCTTGTGGCGTCCTGCCCCACTGCTGGCCGCCACGACCATCCTGGCTGCGCTCTCCATGGGCGGTGTGATTCCATTCATGGGTTTCCTGTCCAAAGAACTCGCCTTGGAGAGTTTTTACGGGATTGTGGGCGCATTGGGCGTCGCGTGGGCTTGGGGCGGGCTGGCGGCGGTGTTGTTGACGGGCGTCTTCATGGCCGCCAATGCGGTGATTCTGGTGTGGGAGCCGTTTCTGCGCAACAAGCCAGATGAAGGCTCCGTCCCTCATCTTCACCACGCCCCCAGTTTGGGTTTTGTCAGCGGCCCCCTCTTTCTTGCCCTGTTGGGGCTGCTCTACGTCCTTGCCTTGCCCACGCTGGAGGATCTGCTCTTTGCGCCTGCTGTCGCGTCGATCTACGGCGGGGAGACGCACAAGCACCTGGCGATCTGGCATGGGTGGACGGCCATGTTTATCGCCAGTCTGGGCGCATTGGCCGTGGGCGTCATCGTCTTTCTGTTGCGCGACCGCTTGCGCGCCCTATTACGCAGCGCTCCCGAAAAGCGAAGTGGAATTGCCATCTTCAATTGGATCAACGACGGCGTCTACGCATTCGCTATCTGGCTGACGCGCGTCGTCCAGGGTGGCACGATGGCGTCCCAGGCCAGTGTTACGCTCCTGGCGGGCGTAGCAGTCGTCGTCTTTGCCGTTGCCCAATTGGACTGGCTGCCAGGGTTTGATCTCGATCTGCGCAGTCTGCCCACCCTGGCCGAGATCATTCTTGCGAGTCTGGCCATCGTCGCCGCGCTGGTCACGATCCGCGCCGACACGCGGCTGAGCGCAATCATCAGCCTGGGCGTTGTCGGCGTCACTGTCACTCTCTACTTTATCTTCTTCAGCGCGCCAGACCTGGCGCTGACCCAATTGCTGATCGAGGTGCTGACGGTCGTGCTGCTGGTCTTCGTTTTCTTCCGCATCCGCGCCGACGACCTGCCAGCAATGCCTCGATGGCGTCGGTCGCTCAATGTGATGGTGGCTCTGGCCATGGGGCTTTTTGGTTTCACCATCGTCCTGATCATGGCCGGCGTTCAGGTGGGCGACTCTATTTCGCCCTACTTCGAGCGCTTCTCTGTGCCTGTCGGCAAAGGCGGCAACATCGTCAATGTGATTCTGGTCGATTTCCGCGGCTATGACACGCTGGGCGAGATCACCGTGTTGGCGATCGCTGCAGTAGGTGGATTTGCGCTTCTGCGTGCGCCACGGATGAAGGCGTTGCGCACGCAACTGCTTGCGCGCCTGGCCCGGCGGGGAACAGATGTAGGAGGAAACCAGCCATGACTGAGATCTATCTGCAACTGCTCAACCGCGTTCTGACGCCGGTGCTTTTTGTCATCACTGTTGTGCTGCTCCTGCGCGGGCACGACATGCCGGGCGGCGGGTTCATTGCCGGACTTGTGGCGGCTGCGGGTGTGGTGTTGCAGATCCTCAGCCGGGGTTCGGATGCGGTGCGGCGTAGCATTGGACGCTTTTTACAGCCGTTGATTGGCTTCGGCTTGCTCCTGGCAGTCACTTCAGCCACCATCGGCGTCGTGGCAGGTGGTTTTTTCAAGGGCGTCTGGTGGGAAATCCATTGGGGAATCATCGACTACAAAATCGGCACGCCGGTGACCTTTGACTTTGGCGTCTTTTTCACAGTGATTGGCGTCACTTCGTCGCTTCTGCTTGGCCTGAGCGAAACGATCATCGATGGGCCGTCGCAGGAAGTGACCAGCGACGAAGGCAGCGAAGGGACGGGCAGATGACCTCGGTGATCCTGGCCTTGTTGGTGGGTGGGCTATTTGCCAGCGGAGCATATCTGATCTTGCGTCGTGGGCAGATCAAACTGATCCTTGGCATGGGTCTGCTGAGCCACGGGGTGAATCTCTTGCTTTTTGGTTCTGGCTCGTTGACGCGGGCCGCGCCGCCCATCTTTTCCGACAAAGGGAATTATCTACAGGAACTTGCGACGGCAAACTTCGCTGATCCCTTGCCGCAAGCGCTGATCCTGACAGCCATCGTGATCAGCTTCGGCATCACAGCCTTTCTGGTTGTGCTGGTGAGTCGTCGCGACAGCCTGACTGGGAGCGACATCGTGCCGGGTGAATTGGCTCAATACGTCAACGCTGCAGATCCTTTTGCATCGACCGAAGCAAGAGCATCACTCTTGCATGACGCCGCCGATGATTATGACATCCTTCAGTTCGAGCTGGACGAGGTCTATGACCGGCGCGTGCAAGATGCGCCGTTTCATGAAGAACCTGAGCGTTGACAGGAGTAGAAGCGACGATGAATCTGACGCTCAATCCCAATATCCTGACGATTCCCGTTGCCTTGCCCATGTTCACGGCTGCGCTCATGCTGCTGACATCGCGGGTGCTCAAAAGCCATGCCGTGAGGGTGCAGCGCTGGCTGGCCCTCCCTGCGTTCACGGCCAACCTGGTCATTGCGCTCCTTTTGCTGTTCTACACCACCGACGGCCATCGGCTTGTCTATCAACTGGGACTGTGGCCGGCTCCTTTTGGCATCACCATCATGGCAGATGGATTGACGGCTATCATGCTCACGATGGTGGCCCTGCTCTGTTTTGTCATGTTGCCCTTTGCCGTCGGTACGCTGGACCTGCACCGAGAGAGCGTCGGCTATTACCCACTCTCCCTGCTGCTCCTCATGGGCGTCAACGGTGCATTTCTGGCCGGCGACTTTTTCAATCTCTATGTCTTTTTTGAGGTGTTGCTCACCACAAGTTTCGTGCTCATCACATTGGGCGGCGCGCCCGGCCAGATCAACGGCGGCATTCGCTATGTGATCCTCAACTTGATGGCCTCCACCATGTTTCTGACAGCGGCCGGATTGACCTATGGCACATTGGGCACCCTCAACCTGGCTCACATGGCTCAACGCCTGGCTGACGCGCCAGACAGCATCGTCTTTCTGTTGGCCGGGTTGATCCTGATTGCATTTGGCAGCAAAGCGTCGATCTTTCCCCTGTTTTTCTGGTTGCCGGCCAGCTACCACACCCCGCACCCGGCAGTGACTGCGCTCTTTGGTGGCATTTTGACCAAAGTAGGCGTCTATACGCTCTTCCGCATGTTTCCTTTGCTTTTCCCTCAGCTCTTGATGGACTGGCAACCGCTCTTTCTTTTGATCGCCGGACTGACCATGACCATTGGCGTCCTTGGCGCATTTGCCCAACCGACCATTCGTCGTCTGCTCAGCTTTCACATCATCAGTCAGGTTGGCTATATGATCATGGGGCTCGCCATCGCGTTGAATCCCAGCCCCTATGGCGTTGGCTTTGCCCTGGCTGCCGCGATTCTTTTTATGGCGCACAACATGCTCGTCAAGACCGCGCTCATGATGGGCGGCGGCGTCGCTGAGCTGGAGATGGGAAGCGGCAGTCTGTCGGGCATCGGCGGTCTGATCAGGCGACGCCCGTTCCTGGCCGGAATCTTTTTCGTTGCCGCCTTCTCGCTGGCCGGCATCCCCCCATCCAGCGGCTTTGCCGGCAAACTGAGCCTGCTGGAAGCAACGCTCGGCGTCCAAAGCTACTGGATTGCCGGTGTAAGCATCGTGGTGAGTCTGCTGACGACGATGAGCATGATTCGCCTGTGGCAATACACGTTTTGGGGTGAACTCAAGATGGGCCTGACGCCGACAGACCCGTTGAACAAGCGTTATTCCGGATGGCTCGTCATTGCCCCCATCACGCTCCTGGTTGCGTTGAGCCTGGCCATGGGGATTTTCTTCCAGCCGATCTTGAATATGGCGACCGTGGCTGCGCAGCAGGTGATCGACCGCGACGGCTACATTGCCGCGGTCGGCCCCCTGGATGATATTCCCGCAACGCCGTCCCTGTGGGAGGCGCCCCAATGAACCTCTTCGTCAATCTGGCGCTCAACTTTGTGCTGGCTGCTATCTGGCTCTTTGTCACCGAGTCCTACTCAACCCTGAACTTTGCCGTGGGTTTGGTCGTCGGCTATATCGGTATCGGCCTGACTGACCCTGGCTATGCAGCGCGCGTGTGGCGGGGAATCTTCTTTGCGTTCTACGTCGCCTTCCAGATCATCAAGAGCGCGTTGACGGTTACGGCCACCGTGTTGAATTTCAATAGCAAGCCCCGCTCGGGCATCATTGCCGTGCCGCTGGACATTGACTCTCACGCAGAGATCATCATGCTGGCGACAGTGATCACCTTGACGCCTGGAACCATTAGCGTGGAAACAGGTTGGAGCAGCGAGGGCAAGCGCGTGCTCTTTGTCCACTGTCTGTTGCTCGATGACCCAGATGATATGCGTCGCAGCATCAAGCACGACTTCGAGCGGCGCATCATCGGCTTTATGCAGCCAGTGCACGATACGCCGTGAAAGCCCATTGGTGAAGAGGCATGGAAAAGGGAAGGAGTCAGTCATGAGTTTTGAGAATGGCCTGGACCTCCTCATGATTTTGGCGGCTGCATCGCTCACTATCTGCTTCATACGGCTATATCTGGGGCCGACCGCCTCCAACCGCGCGGTCGCCTTCGACCTGATCGCCATCCATGCCGTGGGGCTGATCGTGCTCTACGCTATCCGTTTTGGCGTGGCCGTGCTATTGGATGCCGCCATCATCACGGCAGTATTGGGCTTTCTGGGTACGGTTCTGTTTGCCCACTATATCGAAGAGTCGCCCAATCCCGACAAGGACCGTTGACATGACAACCATTGAGGGAATTGTCCTGATACTTGCAACCATCGGCGTTTTCTTTCTGTTCGTCAGCGCCGTCGGTCTTTTGCGTTTTCGCGGCGTCCACGCGCGCATGCAGTCGGCGGGGATTGGCGGCACAGTGGGGATCATGACGCTGCTCTTCAGCGCGGGTCTCTACTATTTTGATTCCCAGGAACTTTGGCGCATGTTGGTGCTCATCGCTCTGTTCGCAGGCACGGGGCCAATCGCCACCACGGCCATGGCGCGCGCAGCTTATCGCAAAGCCGAAGACATCAATAGATTCGTTGCAATGGACGAGATGACGGGTGCAGGTTACATGCCAGACTATTCAAAACGGGTTGTGTTGCCGGCTGACAGCGATCATCTGGCAATCCGCGCCGAGGAATGACGACATAGGGATGAGGTGACAGATGTTCGATTTTGACCGGGTGATCGACCGTCGTGCATCAGACAGCGGCAAGTGGAATTGGTACGACGATGATGTGCTGCCCATGTGGGTGGCCGATATGGATTTCGCCTCGCCCGAACCCATTTTGCGCGCCCTTCACGAGCGAGTGGACCATGCCGTCTTTGGCTATGGCCGCGATTTGCCTGAGCTGCGCATGGTTTTGGTGGAGCGCATGGCGCAGCGTTACGGATGGGAGATCCAGCCCGATGACATCCTGTTTCTGCCTGGGCTGGTGTGCGGGCTAAACGTCGTAGCGAGAGCCATTGGACAACCGGGCGACGGGGTTTTAGTGAATACTCCTGTCTATCCGCCATTTCTGAGCGCGCCGGTCAACCAGGGACGCACCGTGCAATACGCTCAACAATGCGCCCACGAGCAGGGGAGCGTCTTGCGCTACACCGTCGATGTAGATGCCTTGGCAGCGGCCATCTTGCCAGCGACGCGTCTCTTCATCCTGTGCAATCCCCACAACCCCACGGGTCGCGCCTTCACCCGCAATGAACTGCAGGAGATGGCAGAAATGTGCCAGCGTCACGACTTGGTCATCTGTTCCGACGAAATCCACTGCGACCTGTTGCTGGACGGCGCACAGCACATTCCCATCGCCAGCCTGGATCGGGAGATCGGTGCGCGCACCATCACCCTCATGGCGCCAAGCAAGACCTTCAATGTACCGGGGTTGGGATGCAGCTTCGCCATTATTCAGGATGCCGGCCTGCGCAAACAGGTGATGCGGGCTGCGGCTGGCATTGTGCCCCATGTCAACCTCATGGGGATGGCTGCTGCTCTGGCCGCCTATAGCCAGTGCGATGAGTGGTTGCTGGCGTTGCGCTCCTATCTGACTGCCAACCGTAATCGGCTGGTGGAGTATGTGACCAACTGTCTGCCTGGCGTCAAGACCACCGTCCCCGAAGCAACCTATCTGGCCTGGCTCGATTTTCGGGACGCAGGCGTGACAGAGAATCCCCACCGCTACTTTCTCAAGCAGGCAAGAGTGGCCCTGAACGACAGCGCGACCTTTGGCGCTGGCGGAGAGGGCTTTGCCCGTCTCAACTTTGGCTGTCCGGCCAGCACCCTGTTGGAGGGACTGGAACGAATTCGCGCTGCGTTACCTTCCGTGCATTGACTGCTTGCGCCGATGAGCTATGAGCCTGTTCGAGTCGATCCCAAAGCTCGACCTGACACCCCGGTTTGATGCGCAGCCGTTTTCCCCCGCGCGCGCGGGCGACTACTGGCGGCTCTTCAAGGACATCTTCTACTTTCCCCAGCGGCTGCGAGACTACGTGCAGGACTTTGCTCGCCAAGAGAAGGGCGAACAGTCGCCCCCGGCGTCATGGCATTGGAGCGACTGGTCGGAATGGTTTGGCAACAACCCTTTCCAGTCTGGTCTCTTCCGTCTTGCTGCGCTGTTTGTACTGCTCTTGCTTCTGCTTGTCGTCGGCCTCTTTGGCCTGCTTGTCGCCGCCTTCTTTGGCCACGGTCCACCAATGACCAGCATCGTGGTGAGTTTCGTCATCGGGCTGGCGGTCACGCTGGTCATGTTGGGTTTTGGCTTGAGGAGCGATAACCTGGGGGCGATGGTCGCCGTGGCCTCGCCTCTTGGCGTTACGCTGACCTTTTGGCTGCTTGCTGCTCTTACACCCAAGACTGGGCCTTGGACATGGGCCCCCTGGGAAGCCGCACTCCTCACCTTTGCATGTGGGGCAAGCTTTGGGGTTGTCCTGAGCATTGCGTTCGCCATCACCAACAGAGGGCTGGCTGGCGCCGCGGTCATTGCAACTTTTGCGGCAGCCATCGGGCTGTTGCTCGGTCTCACGGTCTTTTATGTTGCGGAGAACCTGCTGGCTGCGTTGTTGGGCGGCGCTGGCGCGCTGGTCGGCTGTGTTTTGGGCGTCTTTCGCCCCGATGATTGGGCTTTGGGCGCGCTGCGCATGGGCGTCATGGGCGGCAAGACGAACTGGGAGAACGTTGCCCACGTGACGCCGCTGGCATTTGGCAGCCTGTCGCTCGATCTCAGAACCTGGCTGGAGTTTAACTGGAAGGCTGGTCTGGGAAACGCGGCGGTTCTCTGGCGCTACAGTGGGCAGCACGGGCAGATTCGCCAGGCGATCCACGAGATTCTGGCTGAGGCCAAGGACGATAGCCTGCTGGAAAAAGTCGCGTATGCGGCTGACGCTGGCGAAGGCGCCCTGTGGGGGATGATCATGTATGACAACCCGCTGCGCAGTGAGAAACCTCCCAAAGCAGGCGGCAAGGCTCAGGAGAAAGGCAAGATCGACCCAAAGGCGCAACGGCAGGCTGCTCGACAACGCCTCCGCGCCCAAGGGCGGCTTCCCCGTCGCCCACCCAGCCTGCCCACTGGCAGCCCAGCCCAAGCGGTGGTCGCCGGCTTCTGGTATCTTGCCCACGGTTTTCCAGCCGCTGGCCGCGACGCCTTCAAGAAGGGGCCTTCCTCGCCCCTGGGAAAAGAGATGATCGCTCTCGCCGATGCGCTGACCGCATTGCAGAGTGAAGAGAACCTGTTGGCCAACAGCGGGTTCAAGTTCGTTCGCCGCCCAGATGAAGCAAAACGCAAGGCTTCGTGGGAAATGCTCGACAAGGTGCGCGACATGGCCCTGGCTGCCCGTTTGCAGCGACAATGCTTGAGCGACGAGAAGCGCCAATCGGCGGCCGCGATTGCCGGGCGGCTGCGCAGCGAGCTTGCCGGCCAGACCGAATTGCCTCATGTGGAGATGCGCGTGATTCAAACGATGGCTGTGGGCTGGGAAGCTGGCCTGAACAGTTGGCTGGAATCGTCCGAGAAACAGCCGCTCAAACCCATTGTCAACCCATTTATCTTTGCAGAACCGCTGCGCGAAAAGCGGTTGCACGTCAACCGTGACGCCGAATTGACCGCGCTCAAAGAAGCCTGGGCGGTGGGCAACTTACAGACGGTCATCATCTATGGTCAGCCCCTGGTCGGCAAGACGTCGCTCCTGTACAACGCCGAGATCGCCAACCGGGCCACTGTGCAGCTCGCCTGGTTTCGCCTGGGGCATCTGCTCACCGACCACGCGCCCCTCCACCAGGTGCTGAACGACATCTGCAAGGCGGCGCGCGACGCCACGATGTTGGAGGTGACGGTGTTCCGCGGCGACGATGCCTTCATCATGCCAGACATAGAAACGGCAGTCGATCCATACAGCGCCTGCGAAGATTTCATCCGGCGGACATGCCGGCTGATCGAGCCGCACAATCTGATCCTGGTGCTGGATGGCTACGACGCGCTGGAAGGCGCGTTTGCCAGCACGGAGGAGCACGACCGATTTCTGGGTTTTCTGTGGCATCTCTATCAGGGCGTGCGCAATTTCAATGTTGCATTTGTGTCACAGCGGTCGCCCATTCTCTTTTTTCAGACGCGCATCAGCAACCCTTTTGCCAGCACGGCCCGCGCTCTGGTCGTACGCAACCTGGACAAAGAAGCCTGCCGCAAACTCTTGCGTTCACCCGCAGAGGATTTTGCGCTCCGCTTTAGCGATGACGCCATCGACGCCATTTTTACATTGACCGGTGGGCATCCCTATTTTATCCAGCTGATCGCTTACCGCCTGGTGCAGCGTTTCAACCTGCTCGCTCAGAAGAAGGAAGGCGAACCCCTGATTGAGCGCGGCGATGTGAATGCCATCGTGGGAGGTCCCGGTATACGCGGCGACGACGAGTATTTGCAGCGCAGCCGTCAATTCTTCACAGCCATGGGTCTCCTCACGGGACAGGTTGGCGCAGACGTGACCACGCTGTTGCAGTTGATTGCTGATGACTACCCAGATACGCAGACGGCTGATTTGGTCAAGAAGCTGACTCCCACACCCATTGCAGATGAGCGCATACTGGACAACCTGCTCATCCGCCTGCAACGCTATGGCGTCATCGAGCAGGAGGCGGACAGCGGCGCATGGCGCTTCCAGATCGAGTTGTGGAGGCGCTATGTGACCCAACGGCGACCGCAACTCACGACGACTGCATCTGCACAACCGCGACTGCAAGACAACCCGCAGCGCATTTGACAACCAAAGCCAGTACGCCGTACACTTTCACTACATTTCAATGCAGGACGTCTCTGTTGTGGCCCCAGCAGCAGCACGCGTCAGAGTCCGACGCCGCAAACGAGTTCACGCCCACAGCAGAGCTGTGGGCGTTTATGTCTTTTCTACATGCGGTCCGACGCAAGTCGGCTGAGAGGGTGTAATGCAAGCAGACTCCTGGCCCTTCGTCCCGATGCGACTCAGCGCCATCCTGGATGCGGATTCGCTGTCAGTCATCGAGGCTGGCTGCAGCGTACGGCTGGGCTGCGCGCTCACCATCATCGACTACGACCAGCCTACCGAGACCTTCCAGCGCATCGACCCTGTGAATCACGTAGCGAGCTTTCGTGACTTCTGCCAGACGTTGCGCAATCCTCAACGGGTCGCCGGCGGCAACGAGGCGTGCGAGCATTGCGATATTCAACGAGTGCGCTCTGTCATCAGCAGCGGCAGCACTCCCGCCCAGACGCAAGAATACCGCTGTCACATGGGGCTGCTGGATATGGCAAGGGTGGTGCATGTTCATGGTCAACCCATTGCCGTGCTGCTCACCGGCCAATTCCGGCCGCCGGAAGGAATCAGCGAGATCGAGCGCAGCATCGAGGCAATTCGCTTGGGAAAACGCCAACAGGTTGTCTTTCTGGATGATGGCGTGGCTGATGAGCTACATCGGTGCGCCAACGGCCTGCCCGATCCTTCCGCCGATTTTGTCAGCCGCCTCGATCGCGAGGCCAGCCTGGTGACGCGCCTGGCTGAGGCGGAGCACGATCGGCTAAAGGCCCACAGAGAGCAGGGCTTTCTGGACAAACTGCGCGCCATGGATCGTTTTTCCGCCATTGATGAGGTGGGTGATCTTCAAGAATTTGCCGCCAGCCTTCTGCGCCAGATCCAGGAATACTGTGGCGCAGAATATGTTCTTTTTTTCGCCAACATCCGCCAGAATGACACCGTGCTGGCGCCGTTGGCGCAATCGGGTCTGCCTGCGCGCCTTGTAAGCCAATTACCTCACTTCAATTGGAAGAAAGCGACTTTGCCAATGGCTGGCAGTCGTATTCCAAGTACGATTGACGATCCCACCTGGTTTAGCAAGGGGGTGCGTGGGTCGAACAGCGATCTCCTGAGCGCCGCTGCGTGCGCCTTTCCGGTCGCCCTCGGCTCTCTCTACCGAGGGGTGTTGGTCTTTGGGAGTTTTGCCCGGCCAGTTGACCTCAAGCGTGAACATCGCTTTCTGCGCGAAATCGGGCGCATTGTGGGCTGGTTCATCCTGACCGAGCTTGAAATTCTTCATCTGCAAGCGCAGCAGAAACAAAAAGAGAGCATGATGAAATTGCTCACCCACCAGGTGCGGACAGCTATCACGCCCATCACCACCCAGGTGGGCGGCGCAAAGATGTTGTTGGACCGCCCGCTCAGCGACGCAAGCCTGCGTCTGCTGCAGAATTATCTCAACAGCGCCAAACGCCTGGCGCTCCATCTGGGCAGCAGTGTGGCAGAGACTGTCAACTCTCACACGCTGCTCATCGAAAAAGAAGACCTCAAGTTCGAGCCGTATCCCCTTTCAGTGTTGGTGGGCAACTGCATCGAGGCCTTTGCACCCGAAGCCGATAGACGCCAACGCACCCTGACCATGGATGAAAGTGTGGAGACCCTGCCCATCGCTGAGGTGGACATTGCCCGCCTGACCATTGCAGTCAGCAACCTCATCGACAACGCGCTCAAATACTCCTATCCCACAACGCGCATCATTGTGCGCGCCAAGATCGACCCGGCTGTGTCGCTCGACGAAGCCAGCGCCACCATCGAAGTATCTGACCTGGGCGACGCCATCCCCGACGACCAACGGGAACGCATCTTTGAGCAAGGTCATCGCGCGCTTATCGAAGCCAAACTGCGGCGCATTCCTGGCACCGGCATCGGCTTGTGGGAGGCCAAAGCTGTGGTTGACGGGCACGGCGGACGCATCCTGGCGCGCAGCGAGCCGACAAACAGACTCTTTCGCCAGGGACGAGCGCATCTTGTCACCCTGTCGCTCACGATCCCCCTGCGCCAACCTTCGCTGCACCGAAAGGAGACAACATGACGGCTGAAGCCAAACGGATTCTTCTCTTCGATGACGACTACGAGAGCATGTCGCCGCTGAAGGAATTGCTCGAATACACTCTGGGTTACACTGTGGAACTGACGGCTGATCGGGGTGTGATCGAGCGCCTGCGCAGCGTCCACTATGACCTGATCTGCTGCGATGTCATGATTCACCCTCATTCGTTGAATGTTGACGGCGACGTGGTGGAGAACATCCACTTCGAGGGAGTGAACTGGCAGAGAACCGGATTGGAGTTTCTCACCCGATTGCGGCGTGGGCAATTCGGACAGAATGGCGAGTGGGCTACCAACAGCAATACGCCGGCGATCGTGCTTTCTGCCGTGGCCGATCTCTCGGACTTTGACAGACAGATTGCCGAGTGGAGTCATAACACGCGCCACATGGAAAAACCCTTTGACCCAGAAGAGTTTGTCAAGATCATTGCTGAGCTTTTGCAAGGAAATTCATCATGACGCTCATTCGCCCCCGGGACGATCTTCAATCGCCTCAACAAAGTGATACAAAACGCGACGCGCGCAAATATCAGCAGCTTGTGGGCGCCCTCAACAAGGCGAAACAGGAGGTGCGCCAGCTCGAGAGTCGAGAGAAGAGCAACCTGGTCGACATTCTTGCCCGCATCTTGCCGGCTGTGACGGCAGCCCTCGACGCCGACGACGCCTTTATCGCCCAGGAAATGTCAGAAGAAAAGAGTCAGCGCACCTGGATCGAGATTGTTTGGTCGTTGAAACACAGCGAACTCAACGGGCGCCGACTGGAACGCACAGGACTGCTGGATCAATTGATTCAGAGCGAACGCCCACGCGTCATCGACCCACCCGGCGACGACCCAGAGCGATTGGTGCCCGGTCTTGAAGTCTTTCAAACCAAATCGGCCATCCTGGCGCGCGTCCACACCAGCGAGACGGCCTACATCGTTGGCGTCTGCAACAAACGAGATCAGCAGCGCGCTGGCCCCTTTCTCGCCGCCGACCGCAACATGATCGACAGCATTCTGGAGCTGGTTGGCGCCGGCGTGCGCATCGGCGAAAAGCGCGGCAAAGAGACGAAACGGCTCCTCGATGTGCAGTGGGCCGCCCAGCGGATCAGCGAGGCGGCGTCGGGTCAGCCTGTCAAGAAACTGCCGCGCATCGTTGCTCGCATCCTCATCAAGAATACCCGCGCAGATTACGCCGCCGTCACCACGGCGAACCGAGACCGCAGCCAGCTTGTTTCGCGCGGGGCATGGCTGCGCGACAAGAGCATTCGCCAGCGTGGCCAGTGGAGCGCGGCGTTCAATCGCAACAACCTGGATGGCTATGTGGCGACGACCAAACGCCAACGATACGTCAGAGATGTGGACGCCTCGGACGATGGTTTCGCCATCTCTGGACCAGTGGAAGCAAAGCTGCGCTCTCATTTTGTTCTCCCGCTCCTTTCCCAGGGTACAGTCATTGGCACCCTCCACGTCGCCAGCGCGCAAGCGAATGGCATCAGTGCAGACGAACGGGAATTCATCCGCCGCCTGGCGCCCCACATCGCCGTCACGCTCCACAGTGCAAGCCTGTTCGACGAAGTTCAAGAGCAGAAGAATATCCGCGACCGGGTGATTGAAGTGCAGCACAGCATCGCCGACATCCTGGATTGGGACGCACAGGCGCGCCAGGTGCGCGAGACGCTTTCGCGGCACTATGACACCTCCGGCTTTTTCCTGGCGGACTTCGATGTGAGGACGGAACAGATCACGTTGACGAAAGTTTACGATCAAGGTCGGCGCGTCGAAGAGGCAGACAAAGGACCCGGCTCGATCTTCAGCCCGCGACGGCTGGGCGAGCGGCCTGGACTCATCGACCTGGTCATCCGGCGCAGAGAAAGCGTCGTCATCGATGACTTCGCCTCGTCGAACCTGGCCGAACTCATCGATCCGGCTTATCGCCGTGACATCAAGAGTTGCATCGCGGCGCCCATGTGGCTGGGCGACCGCATCACTGGTGTGATCGGACTGCGCAACTATGAACAGGATTACGCCTTCAGCGATTATGATCGCTATTTCCTGGAGACGTTGGGACGCGAGGTGGCTATCGTCATGGACAATGCCCGTAAATATGGGCAGCGTCTGCGAGAGCTGCGGGCAGTCAGCGATTTTCAGCGCCGCATCAGCGCGGTGGATGTGCCCGACCGCAACACGCAGGTCGCGCTTCACAGCCAGCAGAGCGCGGTAGAGAACGAAATCAAGGGCATCTACAGGTTGACGCAGGCTGCCCTCAAGGATATCGATCTGCCAATCCACGACATGTGTCTTACCATCTTCGATTCGCAAACCGGTTCGTTGCGTTTTCCTGTCGTCTACGAACATGGTCAGGAGGTTGGGGACGAAACAAAACAATTTGATCCGGTCTATCGAGAACGCATGTTGGGCGAACGTAACGATGTCTATGACTGGTTCTGTCGCACGCGCAGTGAAAATCCGCTTTTGCTCAGCAACCGTCTAGCCATGCGCCAATGGATGCAGGCGAACAACCCCGGCAGCGAACAACCAATGCGCTCGTGGAGCTGGCTCGGCGCACCCATGATTGCCCACGACGAGTTCATCGGCGTACTGGCCCTGCGCCACTTCTCTCAGGAAAACGCCTTCGAGGAACGTCATAAAGATTTGTTGGGCATGGTGGCGGGGCAGGCGGCAGTCGCCATCGACAATGCCCGGCTCTATGAGAATCTGCGCACCTATTCTCAAGAGTTGACGCGCACCAACGCCATCGCCGCCATGGCTGCCTGGGGCGCAGACATCGTCCACGATACGAACAAGGCCGTGGGCGCAATCCGCCGCTCGACGCACATTCTGCGCCAGACATCTGGGCTGTCTGAAGCGGCGTTGAGGCGGTTGGAAATGATCGATGAGGTGGCCGGCGAGCTGGAGCTACCGGAGATCAGTGAAAGCCTGTTGGAACTGGGCAGCGCACAGGTGCGCAACCCAGCCTTGCTGGATCAGCTCGTGCGCGCTGAGATCAAGGCGCATGAGAAACGACATCCAGAAGTCGCCTTTTCATTCGAGCCAAATTGTCTGGATGTGCGGGTTGCCATTTCGGAGAAGTGGCTGCGCAGCGTGGTGCGTCATCTCATTCGCAACGGCGTCGCCCATGTTGTGCAGGGGAATGGCGCAGCGTGCATAAAGCTCTCCACCCGCTATATGGGAGAGGCGGTTCATCTTTATGTGGAGGACAACGGCATGGGAGTGCGGGAGGAAATTCGCCCGTTGCTTTTTCACCAACCCATCCATCACGATCAAGCCCCCGTTCATGGTGGTTCGGGACGCGGTCTGCTCTTGGTTGGCTACATCGTCAAGGCCCACGGCGGCCATGCCTGGCTGGACTGGAGCGAGCTGGGCAAGGGCGCACGTTTCGCCGTGCTCCTGCCCACTGCGCCGGGCGCTCGGTGGTGAATGAAGGGGACGCACAATGAACAGCGTAGAACGCGCCCGCATACTGGTCATCGACAACGATCCGCAGGTGGGGACAGACTTGATCGAGATATTGACGCCCTATGAGTTGTCTGTGGAGTTTCTCTGTACGGACAGTCTCGAGCAAAAGGGCAGCCTTGTAGAAGATGTGGCGCGCACAGCGCGCCGATTTCGCCCCCATGTTGCGGTCGTCGATGTGCGTCTGCTCGATGATTATGACCCGGACGCACGCACCGTGTTTGCCGTGCTAGAGGTTCTGGAATCGGCCAAGTGCATCCTCTATTCAGCCCACCTGGACACCAACGTGACCAGGCGGGCGCGTCAGTCCCAGGTCGTCGATTGGATCAGCAAGGCGTCGGCGCCCACCGACTTGATACAGGCCGTGATCGCTGCCGCGCACCGGCAATCGCCGCGCGTCAACGCTATGACCATTCGTTGGCCCGCCGGATGGGACGCACCTCGACTGCTCAGAAGTTTGATAGAGGATGAGAACGACGATGTCCCAGAGACGCTGCTCGACGATGTTGTGGCGCAGGTTGCCATCAATTGCGCTGTTGTCGAGCTGCACAGCATGGGCGTAAGCAGCGACGCCATGCCGGCGGCGTCGCGTGGACGTTCGGCGGTCCTGTTGGCGCAAGCCGATGATCTGGCGCGCTGTGTGCTCAAGCTGGCAAAGTCTGGCCGCGCCAGGAAGGAAGCCGAAAACTACGAAGCGCATGTGCGGAACCGGTTGGTGGGCGGTTTTCACACACAGTTGCTCACCAGCGCTGCATTTTGGGATGTGGGAGCTTCCCTCTATAGTCTTATGGGAACGACCGAACTAACCCTTCCCACTTTTTCTGATTTCTATCGCAATAACGCCCATCACCCACAGGACATTCTCAGGCCGTTGCACCATTTCTTTACCAAGGTGTGGGCGCAGCACCATGTAAGCAGTCAGAGCCTTGCTCCACATCCAATGTTTGACCTGTACGAGCGTGTCTTTCACCTGGAGGAGAGGGTGGCAGGCCTTGTCAGCGAGCAGGAAAAGGGGGTCTCGCACCTGTCGCCAGAAGAATTATCGCAATTGCGCTTTTGGCTTTCGGCTGCCAAAACACGCGGCCAAGAGACTTGCGCGCGCCCGGCGGTGACCCATGGCGACTTTCATGGCGACAATCTCCTGACAGATGGCGCCCATCTCTGGGTGATCGACTTTGAGCGGACAGGCTTACATCATGCACTGCTTGACTTTGTGGAGTTGGAAGTGGACATTCTGATCCGGCTGACGGATGCCCATGCCCTTGAAGTGTACAGCGACGATGCCTTCTTTGCTGACTACCTGCACGCCGAGGAAGGTGATTTCAACGTGCAATCAGAGCGAATTCCTGCCGATGCGCAAAAAGCATTACAGGTGGTGACAGGTCTACGAAAGATTGCAGGTCAGATGTGTGACTTCTCGCTTGCCGAACACCGCCTGGGCGTCTTTTATGACGCCATGTATGTCGCCACTATTGGCTTCATCCCCCACCAACAATGTCGTCGCGCCTTGCGCCTTTGCCATGCGCTTGCACAGGCGCTGAAGTTGGGGTAGGCTTCGGTCAGGCAACCGCGTTCATGCTCAGGGGAGGAATCGACTTTGTGAATCGCTATGCGCCCACCTTCCGCCGTGACGAATTGACGCTTGTGTGCGACCTGGCGCGCAAGGGACATTCATTGTGTTTTGTCGGCGTGGCCGGTTCAGGAAAGTCGAATATCACCAACTTCCTGCGTCATGACCCCTATGGCTACAAACATGAGCTTTTGGGCCAGGAGACCGGGCGCATCTTGTTCCCACGAATCGACGGCAATAGCTGGCAACGCACCCCACAGAGCCTGTGGAGCTTGATGCTGGTCGACTTGGAGAATCTCGCCGAACAGTTTTCTCCACCGGCTGCGGACCCAAAAGTGCTCGCCATTTCGGACGAGCAGCGGCTCAATCGCCTGGCGGCCTGGCTGTGTCAAAGCCAGAAGCTGCGGGTGATGTTTATTTTGGATGATTTCGATGAGGTGTTGCAGGTCGGCCCGCTCAGTATGCTCGACCGCCTGGCTGCGCTGCGCAACGATGGCAATCGCGACATGTTGGGCTATCTCATTTTCACCAAAAAGCTCCCCCACATTCTGGGGCGGGACCATCCCTTGTTGGGTAAATCCAAGTTCTACGACCTCTTCAAGAACGACATCTATGCGCTGTCCCCGTACAGCGACGCAGACGCCCGCCATATGCTTGACTTTTTGAACCACCAGGATAGCGACCGATTGAATGGTTCGGCGCTTGCCAATATTCAATATCTGGCTGGAGGTCATGCTGGCTTGCTCAAAACGCTCTACGAGCTGTGGAAACGAGAACGCCCCTCCTTCGATGAATCGATCCAGCTCTTTTCCTCCATGCCGGAAGTCAACAATGAGTGTGCCCGCATCGTTCAGAACCTCCATGAACAGGAGCAAGAGGCAGCGCTGCGGGTGGCGCGCGGTCAGGTTCGCCCCGACGACGCAGCTACGATCAGCCATCTGATGACGCGGGGATTGCTGCGTTCAGCGGCGCGCAATGAATGGTTCAGCCCCCTCATGGAGACGTTCTTGCGACGTCAGGCGTATCAAGGAGGCGCCGAGTCATGACTTCACCATTCTGGAATCTGGTCTATGCCTTGATCGCCATTGCCGTTGTGGGCTTCTTGGTTGTCTACGTGATCAGCTTTTTTCGCGTCCGCTTCCAGGTGATCCCAGAAGAGGAGCGCTGGGTGATCTATCGCCTGGGGCGTTTCAACCGTGTGGCTGGGCCAGGCTGGACGTTTATTCCCTCGCTGCTGGAAAAAGTGAACCGCAGGATCGACATTCGCCCTACGCGTGCAAACCTCATGCTGAGTGATATGATGATCTATGGGGTTCCATTTGGCTGCACTCTCAACTTCATGTATCAGATCGATCTGAAACGAGCGGCAGACCAATTGCCCGGCAACGAACCGACGAAGGTGAAGTTAACGCGTCTCGCCATGTTGAGCAACGAACAGGTCTACAATGAAGTGCGAGTCAAAGCAAGGAAGGCTTTTACCGACGCCATTGGCCGCCTTGAAGTGCAAGAACCATTGCCCAAAGACGCCGAATTCGTACAGGCGCTCCTTCCAGTAATCCCCGGTCTACCTCCATGCAACCGCCTACTGGACGAGGTGCGCCTCAGATTGGAAAAGGAAGTGCTTTCGCTCGGGGTTTTCTTGGAAAGTCTCCATCCTTTGACAATCACGTCACTGCAACTCGGTGATGACATTGTCGGCAGTTTTCGACAGATACGTATCGCGCGCATTTTGCGCGAACGTTTCCCAATGTTTTCTGATCAAGACTTGATGCAGATTATCTCCAACGCCACTGGGCTGCCCCCCTTTGAGCAACGTTTTCGCTTCGATGGAGCGGGCGCGGGTTCAGCTTCGATTGAGTTGCGTGATGATGAGCACAATCGTCGCATCAAGTTTTACCCCACAGGCGTGAGTCAAAGCGGCCCCGGCAGTGAAGCGAAACAGAAAACTCCATCAGAAGGGCCGAGGCATGAGCCGCCGCTGACCAAAGACGATCTGGGCATTCTCAAACGCGTCCCGCGCGCCGCTGGTGGTCAGCGCGCGGCAAGTTAAGGCGACTGCCCTTGCTCAATCCCCCGGCGCAGCCTGGGGCGCGCCCATCACCGCGGCGTGGCGCGCTGTGGCGGCTCGCACCACCCACACGGCCAGCCCGCCAATGGCAAGATAGACCAGCGCCGCGCCCAGGAAGACACCTCGATAGCCCACCCACGCTGCAATGGCCGCAGCCGTCATGGGCGCCACCACCCGCGCCGAGGCCTGCACGCTGTTGTCCAGACCATAGGTTGCGCCCTGATTCCCGGCGGGAGACCACAGGTTCATGAGCGCAGCAGTGGAGGGCACCAGTCCACCGGTGGCGATGCCGGCCAGCGCCTGGAGCACGGCCAATTGCCAGGCGCTCGTAACGAATGCCTGGGGAAAATGAAGCAACATCGCCGCCAACGCCGAACCGATGAGCACCTTGTTGTGACCGATCCGGTCTCCTAGCCGCCCCAGATAGACTGCGCTGATCGCGCTGCTGAAAGCAGCCGCGCCAATAAGAAGTCCGGTCAGCGAGGCGGTTCCTGCCTCAACGCCGTTGTTCAAGCTCAGGACGAAGAGCGCCAAGACTGGCGTGATCAGCGTTGCGCCCAGACTGCGCAAAAAGGTCAGGCCATACAGCCCCGGCATTCCGGGCGAGGTGAAGAGCTCGCGGTAGGCCACCCAGAAAGCCGGGCGGTCTTTCTTGGGAACAGGCGTGAACTCCTCTTGCACGAAAAAGACAACGCAGACGCCGGCCAGCCCGAGCAGCGCGCCGGTGATCCAAAAACTCTCGCGAAAGCCGAATGCCTCGCCCAATACGCCGCCCAGCACAGGACCGACAGCCACTCCTGCCCAGCGCGCCATATTCAGCATGCCCAGCGCTTCTCCCGTATGCTCCTTCGGCGTGGTGGAGGCCACCAGTGCGTTCGCCGCAGCGATGACGCCGCTCACGCCGCCTTGCAGCGTTCGCAGCAAGACAAGCTGTTCGGCGTTCTGCACAAAGCCCATGGCCGCCATCAGGATGGCCCCGCCGATGGTGGCCCGCTCTAGCATCAACTTCCGCCCGCGCTGATCCGCCATGCTACCCCAAATGGGCGATGCGATCATCATGGTCACGGCCTGGGCAGAGAAAGCCAGCCCTGCCCAGAACTCGATGCTGCCGCGTGTCGCGATTCCGACTTCCTTGACATAGAGAGGCAAAAACGGAAAGACAAGGCTGAATCCAACAGTGGACAGAAGCTGAACGGCGAAGAGAATATAGAGGTTGCGTCGCCAGGAAATCACAAGAATAGTTGATGGTCAACTGAAAAATAGTCAATTGCTATTGAAATTGCGCCCCTTCGTTGACCATTCGCCAGCGGGAGCTATTCGTTGATCATGATCATTTGACGAGGCCGTGACGCCGCGCCACTTCTGGATAGACGCGCTCACATTCGTAGAAAAGTTCGGTCAACTGCATGATCTTGAGCAAGCTGCCGCGCGTGCGAATCTTGCCGCTGAAAAATGAGTCGCGTGTGCTGGCGTGGCCGAGCCAGATCTGATGAAGCAGGCCGGTCGTCAACATGATCTCCACGTCAGCGTTGCCAGGGCGGTGTCCATAAAATATCTCGAAAGGGTTGTGGCGCCCGTCGATGAGGATTTCCGCGTCGGGATGGGTGGTTTTCATGCGGATCACCAGCTTGCTGCGGGTGAAGGCCTTGGTTCGTTCTGTGTCTTCGGCCACCTTGTCGAAGACCTCGGCCATGATGCCATAGAATTGTTCTGACGAGTGAAAGACGCTCATGATTCAGCCGGCCTTCGGTTTGAACGCAAGAGCAACCAGCGCGTCGCCCACAACAAAGCAGCGGCGACAGCTACGACGGCGCCCGCCTTTTGCCAGGTGGGGATGGGTGCAACTGCCGCCTTGCGCCCCCGGCTGTGTTGCAGATCGCCCTCTTTCAATTTACGCTGCGCTTCTTCCTGCACCTGGCGCAATCGCTCCGGGTCGGCGCGCAACCCAGCGACGAGCAGCCGCCGTCGATCCAGCTCCTCCGCCGTGACATACTGGTCGAAGCTGCGCATCCCGGCCAGACATAAGCCGTGTTTCTGCGCCAGCCGCCAGATCTCTCGCACCCGATCCAGATTCAGGTCACGACCCAGGCTGTAGTCCTCGAATCGACCTTCCATGGTCAGCACGATAGTCTCTGCCAGACATGCGTAGGCCGTCTTGGGGGGCAGGCCGATGTCGAAGCCGAAATGTGGTTCCCCAGGCAGCAAAATTTCACCGCTCTCGATGACCAACACGTCGGGGCGCAACGCCGCTTCCCACTCCTCGATGTCTGGCGGCCGCGCCACGTCGCAGATCACCGCGCCCGGTTTGCAGCGCGTGATGTCGATGACCCGTTGGCCGAAGGCAGACGTCGTCGTGATGATCAAATCCATCTCCGCGATGTAGTCGTCGGGCGATGTGGCGATGACCACCCGCGCGCCGGGGGTCTCCTGTTCGATCTGGCGCTTGAGGGCGATCAGCCGTTCCGGGCGCGGCGCCACCAGGGTGACCGACTGCATGTCCTGCGCCAGCAGACGGCTGCATACTGCGCCGATGGAGCCGGTGGCGCCGACGACCATCGCCTGACTCAAGTGTAGATCGGTGACGCCCATGGTCTGCACGGCCTGTTTGGCGCCTTCTAGTGTTGCAGCGACCGTCAGGCTATTGCCGCTGGTGACGGCAATGTCGGAAAGCTGAGCCACAGTGACGCCCGCGTCGCCCACAACGCTGGTGAACGCGCCCAGCCCCATGATACGCGCGCCGCGCTGTTCGGCGTCCTGGGCGATTTTCACCAGTTTTTTGTACGTTGTGTTCGGCTCGTGCCGCATCAACTGTCTTGGCGTCGCGCCAAGCGAATAGAGCAGACCGTGCACCTCCTCGCCAGTGGCTTCGCTGACGATGTTGCGCATCCGGCTCAGGTAGAGGGGCGGCCAATAGCCGCCAATGAACTCCACCAGGCTGTGGGGGACCCAACGCAGGTAACGATAGATGCGGTGAGTGAAGATCTGTTCAACCGTCAGGGGGTGGATCACAAACGCAAAGGATTGGACGCGCGCCCCTTGCAGATTGACGACCGCGGGTTTGTAATGCACTTCCGCAAGCAGGTTCAGATAGTCGCTTTCGCGCAGGTTGTTTCGCCCCAAAAGCGCGGCCATGCACGCCTCGATGACAGCAGCAGACCAGCGCGCTGGCTCCACTTCGTCCGCCCCATTGGCGTCGCTGGACGGCAGAGGCGGCATCGTCGTCAGGAGCGTCGCTACGCCGCGCCGCCGCAAATCCATCTCATCTTCCGGCGAAGCGCACTCACTCAAAATCGTCTTGCGGTCCATGCGCCCTGGCGCATAGCGACGGATGGCGCCCATGTCGCCGGCGATGATTTGCGCCCACTGAAAGGCTGCGCTTTGACGCGGCACGCCGGGCGCGCCTGCCTGGGCAAAGATGCGACGAAACGGTTTGTCATGGGTGACATCGAGAATGCGGTCGCTCATCTGGCGCATGGCTAGATCGCCAGCCGCGGCCGGCAGGTTGAGGTAGATCAGGGGATCGGCCCAACGGCGATGTTCGGTGAAGGCAGAGACGCCGTTGACCAGACCGTCATGATTCAGGCCCGGTGCAAAGAGGACGCGCTTGCGGGAGAAGATACCCGGCTCCATCTCGTTGAGCAGGCGCACTGACCAGCGCTCAAACGCGCCGCGCACACCATGCCCGTCTACGACTGGAATGCCATGGGCCGAGGCTGTGAGAGTTTGGGCGCTGATGTGGGACGTATGGCTGCCGTTTAGCGACAGATCCCGCGACATTCCATCCAAAGCCACGGCGTCTGCGCCGCGCTGCGCATCCGCTTGGGCAATCAGCTTGCTGGCGACCTCCCAGTCGCCGCCCACGCCCACACTGCGGATGGTGAAGGATTCGCCAAGAAAACAAACAGTGACTTCGCGCTCGGTCTGACTTTTGCCCAGGTGAAGATGTAGGACCCGTTTTGCCATCGTCGTGAGCTCATCCCTTTCAAAGATGGCGTTCCGTTTACAGGAATTCACACATTATACGGATGATCTCGCGCTGATGCAAAGGAAAGCAGCAATTCTAGAGATGGAACGTTGCCCGAAGGGAGCAACTCTCACTCTTGTTGGAGCGCCCAAAGCTGGCGAGTCAGCTGTGCGTGGCCGATATGCTGGCTCATGTGCTCAAAGGCATGCTGAATGTCGAAGCGCGCAACCAACGTCCAGTGAGTGCGCCGCGGGTGGAGTCGGCTCGCCGCCAAGTCCGTCTGGGAAAGCGAGTCGAGAAACTGGTGAACAAAAGCCTGAGCGCGTGCAGCGCGGGCGCGCAGATATTCTGGATCGTGATTGGCCGGCCCAAATTCATCGGCGCCTTCGTCTCCTTCGACAGCGCTCCACTCGATGCGGCCCATGATGAACTCTGCCCGCTTGAGTAGATAGACCGTGGATGACAGTGAATGGGCGATGATCCAGCCAAGTTGGCCGGACGCACCTTTCCACGGGCTGGTCTCGAAGGGTTTCCACAGCAGCGCCTCGGAGGGTAGGTCTGCCAACAATTCGTCGATCTCGCGGAAGCGATCGTCGTACATACGGCGATAGACGCCGATCTCGGATGTATCAGTGGGTTGTTGTGACATTTTCAGTGCTCCTATTGTTGGTGTGTCGCCAGTTGATCCTGCATCTCGCCGTCCGTGTTGACGCCGAGGCCATATCTTCCTTCCAATTCAGAATCGGGCTGATATTCCGGCGCCGGTTCACCCACCCTGTACAGCGCCATCACTGCGGCGGCTTGTTCGGCGTCTTGTTTGCTCGACCCTCGGCCCACCCCATAATATGCGCCATGAACGGCAACTTTGCTGACAAAGATCTTGGCGTGGTCTGGACCAAAGCTATCCACTGCACGATAGCGCGGCGTGACATTGAGCACCCGCTGCGCCCATTCTTGAAAGCGGCTTTTGGGGTCCTTCAAGAGGAGCTGATAGCTGACTTTGTCCAACTTGCTGATGATGCGAGGCGCTATGGTGCGATGTACGCCATCCAGTCCTTGATCCAGGTAGATTGCGCCGGCCAACGCCTCGAAGGCGTCGCATAGATTGGCGGTGCGCAGCCTGCCCCCGCTCTCCTCTTCCCCCACTCCCAGCAGCAGATATCTTCCCATGTCCAACTCCGTCGCCAGCTCGGCAAAGGACTCGCGTCGCACCAGATGGGTGCGTAAATGGGTGAGATAGCCTTCGGTGGCGGATGGGAAGCGTCGAAAGAGGATGTCGGCCACGACGAAACCGAGGACCGAATCGCCAAGGAATTCCAGGCGTTCATTGTCATTCAGCGCCACATCCGCCGGGTCCTGTTCATTGAGGTAGCTGCTGTGGACAAATGCCTGCTGCAAGAGGCGCAAGTCGGAGAAGCGTAAGTCATGAAGCTGGTTGAACTCTGCGATAAGATGTGCATCCATACTGTTGGCTCAAAATCACATGGGTGTGTTCACTGATTTCTGGATTGCAGATTCGTGCTCGCCCACAATCTTCCAGGAAGCTCCCCAGCTTCTTGGAAGATGTCCGACATGAATGTTCCCACCTATACTTCGCTCTGTTTGAAACCAGGAGTTTTTGAACTGTGAAAACTCCTGGTTTCAAAGCAACCGCAGTTTAGCTAGAGATCAATAGTTTCGTCGGGCGCGTCACAGCTCGTGCAGCGGTCGTTTCAGTCCATGTCCGGTGAGGATCGCCACCACAGTCTCTGTGGGGTCGATGACGTCCACCAGGCGATGGAGAGCGGCTGCCACAGTGGCGCTGGTCGGTTCGACGAACAGACCCTGGCGCGCCAGACGTAGATGGGCGCGCATCACCTCTGGCTCTGAAACCGAAACGGTCTCTCCCAAAGATTGTCGCACTGCTTCGAGCACTGCGTTGCCGCGCACAGGCGCGCCGATGGCGATGCCGTCCGCAGAGATCGCCTCTTGCAAAAGAAGCGGCGCGATTGTGGTGGTTCCTTGTTGGAATGCGTCATGAATGGGGGTGAATGGTTCGGCCTGGACAGCGGCCAATCGCGGCAGGCGCTGGGTTTGGCCGGACTTTTGCAGGTGTTGAAACCCACGCCAGATGCCGAGCAGGAGGCCGCCTTGTCCTACGGGCGAGACGATCCAGTCTGGCGTCTTCCGCCCCAACTGTTCCCAGATTTCCCAGGCCAGGGTCATCATGCCAAGAAGAAAGGCGGGGTGCCAGGCGTGAGAGGCGTAGGCGGCCTCTCTGCTGCCCCGCGTAGCGGCCTCTGCGGCCTGTCCGCAAAGGTCGCGTGGGCCGGGCACCTCCACCAACTCGCCGCCATAGATCGCAATCTGGGCTTTTTTCGGCTCTGGCGCACTTTCTGGGGTAAAGATCAGGGCGCGCAATCCAGCCCGGCTTGCGTAACAGCAGAGGCTCGCGCCAGCGTTGCCGCTGGAATCGTCGACCACCGTCTCGACTTCCTGACCGGCCAGCCAATTCACCAGTGTACTCGATCCGCGATCTTTGTAGCTGCCGGTGGGCATGAGTGCATCGAACTTCCAATAGATGGTGCGTTGACGCCAGGCGTCGCGGATCAGTGGCGTCCATCCTTCGCCTAGGGTGACGCGCTCGCGGCCAGCCGCTAACACGGGCAGCATGGCGGCGTAACGCCACAACCCTGGATAGGTCGCATCGATGCGATCAGGACGGAAAGGGGGCAATTCGGTGTATTCGAGCGGGTCGCCCGAAAGCGGACAGCGCAGGGGCGCCATCTCGGCGGGTACACGAAAATTGCTTGTCGGACAATAGGCAATCACAAATAGTCGTTCACATGGCGCTGCTGACCAGACAATGATGCGTGTAGTTTCACCCAATTCGACCCTGTTGTCAAACCGCAAGTTGATCTTCATCGCCAGCGGTGATAGCATCGTGTTCTGATAAGGAACTTGCACTGTTGGCAACATGGGGAACAGTTTTGAAAGAACAACTGCTCGATCTGATTGTCAGCGCCGAAAATCGCATCGACGCGTTCAAGCGACAACTGACACGCGCCTTCCAGGGGAAAGAAAGGCTTCAGATCATCCCCTATCGCGGATTTGGCAATGCAGACGGCGTGCGCGTGAGTGGTCGCGTGCTGGAAGACAAAGACATCGCCCCAGCCACAGAACACGATTCCCTGTGGGATCATCTCGCGGCCATGTACAAACGCCTGAAAACCGATGAAGCGCCCGGCGTTCATGTGCGCGTGGCCGCCGGCGCCCATGAGGTGGTCGCGACCACCAACGAAGAAGGTTACTTTTCGGCCACACTGCCGTTGAAAACTCTGCCATACGCAAGGGGTTGGATTCCTATCGAATACACACTGCTCGACCCAGCGCCTGCCCAGCCGATCCGATTCCACGGCGAGGCGTTGATTCCGCCTGCGGACGCTCAGTTCGGCGTCATCAGCGACATCGACGACACCATCATTGTCTCTCACGCAACCAGCCTGTTGCAGATGGCCCGGCTGACGCTGTTAAGCAATGCAAGACAACGAGTGCCATTTGCTGGCGCGGCATCCTTCTATCGTGCGCTGCATGTGGGAGCAAGTGGACATGCTGCCAACCCCATCTTCTACCTTTCCAGCAGCCCGTACAATTTATATGATCTGTTGGTCGATTTTATGGAGATTCACGGTTTCCCGGCCGGTCCGCTGTTGCTGCGCGATTATGGACTGGATCGCTCTTTGTGGCGCACCTTTGAGCACGGCGGCCATAAGAGCGTAAATCTTGACGAGCTGCTCGCTCTCTATCCGACTCTGCCCTTCATCCTGATTGGCGACAGCGGCCAACAGGACCCGGAGATCTACGCAGATGCGGCGCGCCGCTGGCCAGGCCGTATCTGCGCCATCTACATTCGCAGCGTCACTGGAGCAGGTCGCAACATTCGGGTGCAGGCAATCAGCAGAGAAGCGAAGGCGCAAAGTGTGGAGATGTTGCTCGTACCCGACACGGCGGCGGCAGCGCGCCATGCGCAACAAGCTGGCTGGGTTGAGATCACGCCGGCGCGCCAGGCGCAGTGAGATCACTCAACCCCTCATGAATAATGAGGCCGTCCAACATGCGCACGATTCGGTCGCACGCAGCGCCGATGGTTGGGTCATGGGTGATGAGAATGAAGGTTTGGAGATGTTCCTGATTGAGCTGGCGCATCAATCCGAGAATGTCTTGGGATGCTTTGGTGTCGAGCGCGCCGGTCGGCTCATCCGCCCAAACGATGGCGGGATCATTGACCAACGATCGGGCGATGGTGACGCGCTGGCGCTGCCCGCCGGAAAGCTCCGCCGGTCGATGGTGCATACGGTCGGCAAGCCCCACGCGCTCCAACGCCTCGATGGCGCGGCGCCGCGCCTGGGCCGGACGCATGCCGCCCACTAACAGGGGAAGCTCCACATTCTCTACAGCAGTGATGACCGGCAGCAGGTTGAAGGTCTGGAAGACAAAACCGATGCGCCGCGCTCGATAGCTGGTGCGGGTGCGGTCGTTGAGTTGGGCCAGGTTTTGTCCTTCGATAAAGACCTCGCCCGAATCGAACTCGTCCAGCCCGGAGAGGCAGTTCAACATGGTGGTCTTGCCGCAGCCCGATGGCCCCATGACCGCGACCATCTCGCCCCGACGCACGGAAAAGTCGATGCCCCGCAGCGCGTGCACCTCCACCTTGCCGGTGCGAAACCACTTATGCACCTGTCGCGCCTCGACAACGAGATCGGCCTGCGCGTCATACGTGTGATTGGACCATTGAGTGTTCAAGGTGATAATGATTGCCAGTCGTCAAAAGTCAAGTGCGCCTCATATTCCTTCCCGACAAAGTATGGAGGCGACCACACGCTAAGGGCGATGCTATTTGGTTCAATCTGGGGCAAGAGCGCAGATGCATCCCCTTGATGCACTTGATTGTGGACAAGATACTCCCCGCTCGTCCGAACCTCATACAGACGCTTCAATCTTTTCTGCAGGTCGGGCGACAGTCGGTTGATATTGAACCCATTCGAGTCGAGGACGGTCGACATGAATCAACTCCACATAGAGGGTGTATCAAATCATGAATGCCACATGAATCATCCACATGAATTATAACGGAGGATCTGTTCTGAACACGAATGGGAAGCGCCTGGCTGAATCAATTTGCTCTCACTACCTTTGCACTTTCTCAGGTGACAGTCACTTCACAAAGTGACTGTCACCTCTGGATGACGCCAAAACTGCAAACATAGTGTGCTCTATTGGGGGCGGGCAGCGCTATAAAACTGCGGCTCGATAGGATCTCGTGTGGTCGAGAAACCGCACCTACCGTAAACCCTATAAATCCGAAAGAGCCAAAATTGCAATGTCACGCGATGCTGGTATGACATGCCTGGAACGTCCGGCTGATGTGCTAGAATGAATCAAGAATTCACCATTCATGCTTTGATAATCAACTGCATCCTTGATGACGCCTATGGTGCAAACACAGAAACCGCCCTTTCTTCAGACCTGGCTGATGGCCGCGCGCCCCAAGACATTGCCGGCCGCGGTCGGCCCGGTGTTGGTGGGAACTTCTCTTGCCATCGCCGACGGTCTCTTTGTCCTGGCGCCGGCTCTTGCGGCGCTCCTGGCCGCACTGCTCTTGCAGATCGGCAGCAACCTCGCCAATGACTATTTCGATTTCTTCCGCGGGGCCGATCCCCACGACCGGCTGGGACCCACGCGCGTCACGTCCAGCGGCCTGCTCACCCCGGTTCAGGTGCGCAACGGCATGGTCGTCGTCTTTTGCCTGGCCGCCTTGATCGGCGTCTATCTCGTTTACATTGGCGGTCTGCCCATCATGATCATTGGCCTGACCGCCATCCTGGCCGCCATCGCCTACACCGGCGGCCCTCTGCCCTACGGCTATTACGGTCTGGGTGAGCTCTTCGTTTTCCTGTTCTTTGGGCTGGCGGCCGTCTGCGGAACCTATTACGTTCAGGCGCTGACCGTGACCCGCGATGCTGTAATCGCTGCCGTGCCTGTCGGCGCGCTGGTGACGGCCATTCTTGTAGTGAATAACTATCGCGACATCGACACAGACCGCCGCGCCAACAAACGAACACTGGCGGTGTTGCTTGGGCGGCGCGGGGCCCGCATCGAGTTTGTTGCCCTGCTCGCTGCGGCCTATCTGGCGACGCTCTGGCTGGCCCTGGGAGCGGATCGCCCGGCGTGGCTGCTGCTGCCCTGGCTCACGCTTCCGCTGACTGTCTCGCCAACCCGGTCGGTCTTTACAGCTGTCGATGGACCCGCGCTCAACAAGGCGTTGGCTGCAACGGCGCGGCTTGGGCTGTTTTTCTCTTTGCTCCTGGCGTTGGGCATCGTGCTGGGGCTGTGAGGATCTGTCCTAAGTTCTTTGGAACAGTACACAATCGACAACAAATGGACGATCTTATGTTCACCGACGTCACAATCTACAATCTGGAGATGCTGAACGGAAACGAACTGCGTCCCTCGCGCCGTGAGACGCCCGGTCTGGAAATCCGCCAGGCGCAGATTCCCCTGCCCGAGCTGAACCGCTTTCTCTATACGGCTGTGGGCGGCGATTGGTTCTGGCACACCCGGCTAAGTTGGGACTACGCCGCCTGGATGGAACCGCTTATGCGGCCTGGCTATGAAACCTGGGTGGCTTATCTCTATGGCACGCCGGCCGGTTACTTCGAGCTGGATCCCCAGGAAAACGACAGCATTGAGATCGCCTACTTTGGCCTGCTGCCCCAATTCCTGGGCAAAGGCATCGGCGGGCGGCTGCTCACCGTCGCCATCCAGCGCGCCTGGCAAAAGGCCGCGCGGCGGGTGTGGGTGCATACATGCAGCCTGGATCATCCTTCGGCGCTGGCAAACTATGAGGCGCGTGGTATGCGCATCTTCGAGGTCGAGACGATTCCAGTGATGTTGCCCGATGAAACGCCGGGCGCCTGGCCTGGCGCGAATCGCCCACAACCCCGACGATAGGCCATGAGAACTTAGCTGCAGTAGATGTGAAGATCTGAATGAATCCCGTCGGTGGAACAAGAAAGGACAACTGCAATGGCGCAGCGTGTAGTGATTCTGGGGGCGGCAGGTCGCGATTTTCACAACTTCAACGTTTATTTTCGCAATAATCCCGGTTATCAGGTTGTTGCCTTCACCGCGACCCAAATCCCCAACATCGAAGGGCGCCGCTATCCGCCTATGTTGGCGGGCGATCACTATTCCCAGGGCATCCCCATCGAATCGGAGGCTGACCTGGAGCAGATCGTGACTGAGCAGCGCGTTGATCTGGCGGTCTTTAGCTATAGCGATGTGACGTATGAACACGTCATGCGCATTGGCGCCCGCGCCCTGGCCGCCGGCGCCAATTACATGATGCTGGCGCCGTCTCAGACGATGTTGAAGGCAGACAAGCCGGTGATCGCGGTCTGCGCCTCGCGCACGGGTGCAGGCAAGAGCCAGACAAGTCGCCGGGTGGTGAGCATTCTGCGCAAGATGGGCAAGCGCGTTGTCGCGGTGCGCCACCCCATGCCCTATGGGGACCTGGCGGCTCAAGCTGTACAGCGGTTTGCGAGCATGGATGACCTGGACCTGCACAAGGCCACCATCGAAGAGCGCGAGGAGTATGAACCACACTTGCAGGCTGGTTGCGTGGTCTATGCAGGCGTGGATTATGAGGCCATCTTGCGCCAGGCTGAAGCCGAGGCCGACGTGATCATCTGGGATGGCGGCAACAACGACGCTCCCTTTTATCGACCGGACCTGCTCATCACGGTGGTCGATCCCCATCGCGCCGACCACATGACGCGCTATTATCCCGGCGAGATCAACGTGCTTCTGGCGCACGTGATCATCATCAATAAAGTGGACACGGCCTCCTTTGAACAGATCGAGACGACGCGGCAGCTTGCCGCCCAGCTCAACCCGCGCGCAGTCATCGTCGATGCGGCCAGCCCCATTTTTGTGGAAAACGGCGAATCCATGCGCGGCAAGCGTGTGCTGGTCATCGAAGACGGCCCCACCCTCACCCACGGGGAGATGGCCTATGGCGCAGGGTGGGTGGCGGCGCGGCGCTTCGGCGCCGGCGAGATCATCGACCCACGCCCCTACGCCATTGGTTCATTGGCTGCCACCTTTGCCAAATGGCCGACGACGGGCGCGGTGCTGCCGGCCATGGGCTATGGCGACGCGCAGGTGCAGGAGCTGGCCGCGACGATCCGCAACACGCCGGCCGACGTCGTGCTCATCGCCACACCTATCGACTTGCGCCATCTCATCGATTTCGACCGCCCCGCGCTGCGCGTGCGCTATGATCTGCAAGAGATCGGCGAACCAAACCTGGATCGGGTGTTGAGCCGCTTCGCCTGACGTTTTCATCCGCAGATGACGCAGATTACGCAGATGAATGGCCGCATGGCGGCCATCTCGGCTTCGAGGTGAAACATGAAAATCTGTGGAATTTGCGTCATCTGTGGTTCTCGTTTATTTCTGGCTTTGCCAGGTGAGGAGGTCTCTGATGCAACTCGAAATGGAAGATCTGCTTGATGAACGGATAGCCCCATCGCCCGAACTCGATGTGATTCTGCCCGGCCTGAATGAGTTGGCGGCGGTCGCCTGGGACGCGCTGCAGATCCGCCCACCATTGCTACTGTCCTCCCTCTTTGGGCTACCCTGGACATGGATTCCGCCCTATCGTCGCTACTCCGAGTTTCAGATTCTCGACCTATGGCGGCCTCTGCGCACCTTGCGCTATCTCTTCAACGTCATTGCGCCGTCAGCGCCTTTCGCCCCGCCAGCCTTCGGCCCGCCCTTCCTCAATGAGCTTTTCTGGCAGCCCACTATGATCCTCCATCGCCCCGACCACACCCAGAACCCGGCCAGTTTTCCAGAAGAAGCCTGGTTCTTCATCAACGGCATCCTAACCAACAGTAACCTGGCGCAGATCAACGCCGCATACCTGGCCGCGCTCTTCCATCGCCCCATCACGTTGATTCAGAATTCCACCAGCTCCCTGTGGCTCGACTTAGCCCAATGCGCCATCGGCAAACAATGGCGGCGCACCACTGAGCCGGCGGTCAAGGCGTTCCCGGTCATCTACGATGCCCTCAAAGACCCGGCCAAAGAGCGCGTCGTTGTCATTGCCCATTCCCAAGGCACGATCATCATGGCAACCGTGCTGGACCTATTGTACAAGGTCGCCACGCCTGCCGCACCTTGCGCGCCATCCCCGGCGCTTGCCCCCGCAGCTGCCCCCGCCGGGCCGGAGCCGATCTATCAGAGCGACGAACCCCTCAACCTGGCCGATTTCGAGCCGCTGAGCAAAGATGAATTGGCTAAGCTGGAAGTCTACTGCTTTGCCACTTGCGCCAGCGTCATGACTCATTGGCGCCGCCCCGCAAAGGATCATCCGCCGATTCCGTGGATTGAGCACTTCGGCAACGAGCAGGACATCGTTGCCCGGTTGGGCATGTTAGCGCCGCACGCCGAGCAAGTCGGGCTGCTCATCGACGGCCCGCGCTACGTGCGCCGTGGGGCATGGGGACACTTTCTGGATGAGCATTACCTCTATCCCATCGAGGAGAAACAACGACAAGGGCGAAAACGGGGCGGTGCAGGTGGAAGCGCGCCCTTCGTGGCATTGGGAACAGCCGGCAATTCAGCCGCAACGCCGCGGCTCTACAGCTATATCAACGGCGGTAAGCCGTCAGGCGGCTGACAAATCGCATTTTGCCGCATAGAACACAAAGAACACAGAGGATTTTCAGACGATCCTCTCTGTGTTCCCTTGCGTTCTTTGTGGCAGATGAAATGTGGTGGTCAACACCTGCCCATTGTTACGGGCGCAGCGTGTTGAAGGCGCCGACAGCCTCATCCAGAGTTGTGTCAGCGAAGCCGATCTGGGCCAAAGCCTGGTCGAGCTGGGCGACGCTTGCCTGGCTGACGGCAGCTTCCAGCAGATCGGCCGCACGATCGAACTGCTCGGCTGCTGTGACAAGCGCGTCATGGGCCGCAGCCAAACGGTCGGTCGGCGTCAGCTCGCCCACATCATCGCTGGCGCTGCGCAAGAGCGCAATGGCTGTGTTCATTTCCGTCGTCCACTGGGCATCTTGCAGCAAGGTCTCGTCGCCGCCAGCGGATGTCACCAGCCGGTCGATGGAAGCAATCGCCCGGTCATACTTTCCAGAGACGCTTTCGACTTCAATCAAATAGAGATTCTCTTCCACAGAGAGGCCGGCCGGCGCAGTTTGGGCGCGCGGCGTTGGCGTGGGCAAAAGCGGCGCAGCCGGCGCTTCGGGGGTGGGCGTCGCTGCAGGCGCAGCCGGGTTGAAGACTGGCACCGTGGAGCTAATAGGTGCATTCGCCACCAATCCCGCCGACACCCAGCCGCCGTTGTCCAGCAAAAACCAGGTTGCATCTTCATTGCGCGCTGTGATATTGATTGTTTGACCAGTAATCGTGCCGCCGATGACCGGGAATTCAGTGCCCGGACCGCTTCGCAGATTGGCGTTCACCGTAACCGTTGGGGAGACGACCGCCGTGGGCGTTTCCACTAGCGGCGTTACGGGCGTTGTTGGCGTGATGGCTTCCGTGGGCGTGATAGGCGTGGTCGGCGTGACGACCTCAGCGGGAGTGATTGTCGTCGTAGGCGTGATCGTCGGCGCGGGTTCGACAGCCGGCGGCGCCGCACGCAGTGCGTCGATCAACTCCTGGGTCGCCGCCGGGACATTGGTGGGCGGATTCGTAACAACCGACGCGGCGATCCAATTGCCATCCAGCAGCAACAGCCAATCGCCGGCCTCATTGCGCGCCACAACCTCTACTGTCGAACCGGGCGACGCCTGGCGCACAATGTTTTCGCCGATGACCGGTTCGCTGCGCACATTGGCTGTGAATGGTACAGTGGCGATGACAGCGGCCAGGTCATCGATGGACAATGTCGGCGTAGGCGTCTCGGTAGCGGTGATCTCGGATGTCTCTGTGAGAGTCGCTGTTTCTGTTGGCTCCACTGTCGTTGTGATCTCTGGCGCTGGCGCCACGGTCGTCAAAGTGACGAGAGCATCCGACGCCGGGCCAAACGTGATGGAGATTGGTACAGTCATGGTTGGCATTTCGCCCAGGCGGATGACCAAGTTAGCCGGCACCGTGCTGGTGAGCGTTTGCGTCACCACGAGCTGCAGGTCGATCTCCAGCGTCACACCTACGCCCGCAAAGATCGTGGGCGTTTCGGTCAGGCCGCTGGTCACAAAGATGATGTCAGTTAGTGGAAGGGTCCCCGTCACATCGGGCGCTTCCTCCAGACCGAGCCCCTCCGTTGGGGTTGCACTCGCAACGACGGGCAACGGGGCTGTGATGGGGCGCATCAAACCAAGCGCAATCGTCAGCGGCATGCTCTGGCGGATGCGAATGCTCAGCGGCTGCGTCAATGGCTCGCTCTGAGCGACTTCGGTCTCTGAGCCGGCGGCTGCCTCATCGCTTGCTTGACTAGGGCGCGCTGCTTGAGCGTCCGCCAATTGGGTGAGAAGTACGAAGAGGAAGATCGGAGCAACGATGAACAACAACAAGCTCTTTTTTCGCATAGCTCCCTCCGTGGGATGGTGGTTTGCGAGGCGGCGATAGAATGAGTTCGTATACCCCCATAGGGTAATCGCAGTTCGCTGTTTTGTAAAGTGACTCTTTGGGGGTGCGCCCAAGATGAATAGATATTGCCACCATTATACACGTGTTTCGTCATTTACAGAATTGCGAATCGAGGCGAAAATGAGCGTTGCCCCGAGGATAGTCGGGGAAAGGAGAGTATGATTCGCACATCTCTGCGGCCCCGTATCGCATAGTGAACTCAGGCAAATGCGAGAAGAGGATGGGGTAGGTTGACCTGACCCCAATGGATAGCAGCGTTGGATCAATCGAATCTCATACGATAACGCGCCGGGGATGGGCTGTCAGCGACTTGTCCGCCAAGATGATTTGCAGCCTGTCCCCGGCGCGTATCGCCGACCGTCACGAATCATGAGTCACGAATCACGGGTGAGGTATGAATTGTTTACCCGGCGAGCAGTAACTACGGTTCCGTGGGAATTCCCACTTGACGAAATCCATCTATGTGTTATAATGCCGATAACGTTACCGGTAACGTTTGCAGCTCCTATCTCATTTTCATGCAAGTCAACCGATCCAAAGAAGCGATCACAATTCGTGACGTTGCAGAGGCGGCAGGCGTCTCTGTCTCGACCGTCTCGCGTGTGCTGAACAACAAGGATGATGTTGCGCCCCAGACCTTTGCCAACGTGCGACGCGTCATCGACGAGATGGGCTTTGCATCGAGCCTGGCGGCAAAAAGCATGCGCAGTCGGCGCACAAACGTGGTGGGGCTGATCGTGCCTGACCTCAGCCAGCCCTATTCACTGCTCGTCGCCAGAGGCGTCAGCCGCACTGTCACCGCAGCGGGCTATGATCTGCTGGCCTACACCAGTTCCAGTCGCAATCTCAACACGTTGGTGCAGTGGGAGCAGCAGCATGTGGCCTTGCTCAACGGCAGCGTAACCGACGGATTGATCGTGGCGACGCCCCATTCCAGCACCTTTCGCACTGCGTATCCGTTGGTCGCCATCGACCCCCACAGCCAGGCTGCCGATTTTCCCTCTATTCTTTCGACCAATTTCATCGGCGTGTCGGATGCCATGGATTATCTCTTTGGGTTAGGGCATCGCCGCATTGGCTACATCGGTGGGCGGCCTGACTTGCAGAGCGCAATTCGCCGGCAGGAAGGCTACTGCGCCAGTTTGGAGCGCGCCGGTCTCTCCATTCTGCCCGAACTGATCGAGGTGGGAGACTATATGCGTGATCGCGCTTATGGCGCGGCTCGTCACCTTTTGCACCTTGAGCCGCAGGTGACCGCCATTCTCGCCGCCAGCGATGAGATGGCGTTTGGCGTCTATGATGCAGCTGCCGAAGCCGGGCTGCGCATCCCCGATGATCTCTCTGTGGTGGGCTTCGACAACATTCCCGAATCCCTGACAGTGGACCCGCCGTTGACGACGGTCGACCAGGCCATCGAAAGCATGGGGGTTTTGGCAGCCGAGATTGTAATCAAGCTGATCCTGGGCGACGCACCGGATGAGCTTGTCTACAAAGTGCCGACGCGCCTGGTCGTGCGCCAGTCGTGTCGGACAGTTGTTTGCGAGTCGTAAAGTAGGTCGGTCGCAGGTGACGAGTTGTTAAGAGAACACTAGAAAGATTATAAGGAGATGAATATGAAGCACAAACTATCGGTGTTGTTTGCGTTGTTCGTCGTGCTGGGTCTGGCTTTGTCGGCTTGTGCGCCGACGGCAGCGCCGGAAGCCGCGCCGGCGGCAGAGGAGCAGCCGGCAGCAGCAGCGGAAGAACCTTCCTCGGGCCTCGGCGATCTTCCCAGGAACGAGACGCTGATCGCCGACATCCTCACCGGGCGCGTCGGCTCGCCCGACGACTTCAACAACTGGGTTGGTTGGAAGTGGCGCGACCGCGGCATGCAGAATCTGGCCAACGAGCCGCTCTGGTCCGTCGACTTCGCTACCGGCAAGATTATTCCCGGTTTGGCTGCAGGCGACCCGGTCTATAATGAGGAGTTCACCCAGGTCTCCATTCCTCTGCGCGAAGGCGTCACCTGGTCGGATGGCGAGCCGTTCACGTCGGCCGACGTAGTCTTCACGGTCGAGACACTTATGAAGTTTTCGGGGTTCAACGACAACAGCTTCTTCGTCGAGAACGTAAAATCGGTTTCCGCTCCCGACGACTTCACGGTTGCTTTCGAGTTGAATGCGCCGAATTCACGCTTCCACACCCGCTTCCTCGACCGGTGGGGATCCGCCTGGATCATGCCCAAGCACATCTGGGAGTCTGTCGAGGACCCGGTGACCTTCAAGTTCAACCCCTTCGTCGGCACGGGACCTTACAAGCTGCACAGCTTTGACCCATCCGGCTTTTGGACAATCTGGGAGAAACGCGCAGACTGGGACAAGAGCCCGACTGGCATGATGTTCGGGGAGCCGAAGCCCAAGTATATCGTCTTCCAGTACTTCGCTGACGAGGGCGCCAAGATTCTGGCGCAGTTGACCCACCAGGCTGACGTCCTCGGCGTCTCCTCGGACGGCCTCCAGGCCGTGCTGCAGCAGTGCGATTCCTGCCGCGCGTACCGGCGGGATTGGCCGTATGTCGTAAACAACGACCCGGCAGAGACCGGCATCACCTTCAACACGGCCAAGGCGCCATACGACAACAAGGACGTGCGCTGGGCGCTGCTGCTGGCCATCGACATTGCCGACTACATGGGCATCGCCGTGGATGGCACCGGTGCGCTCAGCCCGGTGCACATTCCATCGCTCGCCAACTATCCGGAAGACTTCATCAAGCCCATGATCCCCTGGTTGGAGGAGTTCACACTCGACATTGGCAACGGCGAGACCTTCAAGCCCTTCGATAGCAACGCCTCGCAGCGCATCGTCGAGTATGCCAAGGGCCGCGGTCACGACGTGTCTGAAGATCCTGCTGAACTGGGTAATCTGTTCGGCTACGGCTGGTACAAGTACGCGCCGGATGTGGCCGAAAAACTGCTGGTCAAGAACGGCTTCAGTAAGGACGCCGACGGCAAGTGGTTGCTCCCAGACGGCACGCCGTGGAAGATCGCCTGTCTGAGCGGCACAGTTGCCGTGAACCATGACTTCCGCAACTGCACAGCTGCGGTGCAGGCATGGAAGCGCTTCGGCATCGATGCCAGCAACTATACCTCCGAGGCCTCAGGCAGTCTTGGCCCAACAGGTGAGTTCGACGTATCTGGCGCCTGGCCGGCTCAGGAACCCTGGGGCGCCGGACCTGATCTCTACCGCGTGCTGGATTTCTATAATTCCGCATACATTGAGCCGATCGGCACCACTACGAAGGGTCACCCGTCGCGCTGGTCGTCGCCGGAAATGGACGCCGTGATCGAGAAGCTGCGCAACACCGATCCGACGGACTACCAGGCTACAGTGGACGTCGGCATCGAGGGTCTTAAAATCGCCATCACCGAGCTGCCTGGCATTCCGACCTACGGCTATGTCGGTTTCGTGACCTGGGACGAGCAGTACTGGACGAACTGGCCGGGCGCGGAGAACGCCTACACACAGCCCTACACCCACTGGGGCCCATTCAAGTACATGACGCCGTTCCTGGAGCCGACTGGGAACTAAGACAATGTGAGTCGTTACGTGTTGCGTGGCCTGTTCCGTCACGCAACACGTAACACGTAACACCGTGAAGGATCAGCCTGCATGTTTATACGAAGCTATCTCATCCCACGATTGATCCAATATGTCCTGGTCATCTTCTTCGGGATCACGGCGGTCTTCATCATTCCTCGCCTGCTGCCCAACGATCCTGTCCTGCGAACAATCGAGGCGATGCGTGCGCGTGGCGCGTCCCTGGAACCTGGCGCCATGGACAAGATCATTGCCGACCTAACACAGATGTATGGTTTGGGAGGATCCTGGCTTGACCAATACGGGGCTTTTTGGGTGCGTCTGGCGCAGGGGGATCTGGGCGTCTCCTTCTTCCAGTTTCCTACGCCGGTTCTTAGCTTGATCGTCACCGCCTTGCCGTGGACTGTTGGCCTGCTGTTTACGACGACCCTCCTGGCCTGGGTCATCGGCAATGTCCTCGGCGCGTTTGCAGGCTACTTCTCGAACAACCGCTGGCTGCAAGGCCTGGACACCGTTGCCATGGTTGTGCGCCCCATGCCCTATTACATTTTTGCCTTTGCCTTGTTGTTGATCTTTGCCTATGCCGTCAGATGGTTTCCCGTTTCCGGCGGCGCGTCTTTTGGCCGCCAGCCTGCGTTCACCCTGCCCTATATTCAGAACGTGCTCTGGCACTCGTTCTTGCCCGCGCTCTCCATCGTGATCCTCGGCATGGCTGTCTGGTTTCAAACCATGAAGCTGGTTGTGCAGAGCGTCGTCGGCGAAAGCTATGTCCAGTACGCAAAGTTGGGCGGCGTCACCGAAAGCAAAATCGTCACGCGCTACGTCTTTCGGAATGCCCTGTTGCCACAGATTACGGGACTGGCTCTCTCTCTGGGCTTGATTTTCAGCGGCGCCTTAATTACCGAGATCGTCTTTTCCTATCCAGGATTGGGGTCGCTGCTCTACCGGGCTATCGTCAACGGCGACTACAACCTGATCATGGGTATCACGATCTTTTCGATTTTTGCCATTACAACCATCGTGTTGATCGTAGATCTGCTCTACCCACTGTTTGATCCGCGGATCAGGTATTCGTAGAACCATTTCCGCTGGTTGAACTTGCCGAGGCCGACGTCGACAAGCTCAACCGGCGCAAAACAGGGTTCTTTGCACCAGTCCGACATAGGCACATTCGCTCGACAAGGAGTGCGGACAACGTGAACTTATTCAGAGACTTGCTCAGAGACTACAGGTTTTTTTGGGGCTTCTGGATCTTTGTGATGATGGTCATCTTTGCCAGCCTCTCTTTCTTTGCGCCCTATGACCCAACGCTCTGGGGAGAGGTGCCGCGCGATATGCGGCCGTCGTGGGAGTACTGGCTGGGCACCGATTCCAACGGCCAGGATATCTTCTGGATGGCCACCTTCGCTGTGCGCAATTCGCTGACCATCGCGCTCATCGCCGGCCTCGTCTCACGTGCGATCGCAGTCACGGTCGGGATGGTCGCCGGCTATCTCGGCGGCAAATCGGACCGGGCGCTCATGTTCGTCAGCGACAGCCTGCTGGTCATCCCGCTGTTCTTGATGATCGTCATGCTGGCCATGTTGATTCGGGACAGCATGAGCGTGCTCAGCTTGGGGTTGTTGCTTGCCATCTTTGGCTGGGCTTGGGACGCCCGGTTGATCCGATCGCAGATTCTGAGCCTACGGGAACGGGAGTTCACAAAAACGGCTGTGCTCTCTGGTGTGGGCACGATGAAGCTGGTGATCAATGAATACATGCCCTACTCGACGCCGCTCATTTTTTCCACACTGATCAACAACATGGCCTGGGCGATTGGTCTGGAGATCACGTTGGCCGTACTGGGGCTGCTCGATCTTTCCATCCCCACGCTGGGCACGATGCTCTACTGGGCGATCAACTACCAGGCGGTGCTCTTGGGCCGCTGGTGGTGGGTGTTGACGCCGATTGTGTTGTCGGTCTTGATCTTCATCTCCTTGTACTGGCTCTCGGTCAGCATCAGCGAATATCTGGATCCGCGCAAACGCATCCAGCGCGTGGGGGCAGCATGAGCGCGATGAGCAACACGATCCTCAAAACTGAGGCGCTGCAGGCCTTCTACCTGCTCAATGTCTACGGCAAGTCCAAAGTGGTCAAAGCAGTCAACGAAGTCGATCTCGATATCCAGGAGAACGAGATCTACGGCATCGCCGGCGAGAGCGGTTGCGGCAAGACGACGCTGCTAAAAACGCTGGCCGCGGCCACCGAGCCGCCGCTACGTGTGGTGGGCGGCAAGGTCATCTATCGCATCGTGGGCGCCGACGTCGATGTGGCGACTCTCAGCGCAGAGGAGAAGCGCCGGTTGCGGCTGACGTATATCTCCTATGTTCCCCAGGGGTCCATGAGCGTGCTCAATCCCGTTGCCAGGATTAAGGACACCTATCGGGACTTCATCGAGAGCCATGTCAGCGCAAACGAGAAGGTGGAAGCCTACGAACTAGCCCGAACGCACCTCATCGACCTCGGCTTGCCGCCCAAAATCCTCGACGCCTATCCCCACCAGCTTTCGGGCGGCATGCGCCAACGTGTGACCATTGCGCTGGCGACGTTGCTCAGCCCGCGCATCATCATCGGCGACGAGCCAACGACCGCGCTCGACGTGGTGGTGCAGCGCGGCGTGGTGCAGTTGCTCAAGGAGGTGCAGCGCAATCTGCAAAACACCATCATCCTGGTGACGCATGATATGGGCGTACACGCCAACGTCGCCGACCGGATCGGCATTATGTATGCCGGCAAGATCGTGGAAGAGGCGCCAACCGACAAGATTTTTGGCGAGCCGGCCCATCCCTACACACGCTATCTGATCAACTCGTTGCCCAAGTTTGGCGACAAGACGACCCGCGAAAGTGTGCCTGGCAGTCCCCCTTCGCTGGCGAATCTGCCCAGCGGCTGCCCCTTTCACCCGCGCTGCCCCCACGTCAAGGAGGTCTGCAAAGAGCAGATGCCCGGCTTCACCAAACTGAGCGCAGATCACAGAGTGGCCTGCTGGTTGGCCGGAGAAGGAGTAGAGTGAAGGCCATGGAAAAGCTGCTTGAGGTCGAGAATCTGACCAAAGTCTTCTCGATTGGGAGCATCCTCTCACGCGTCAAAATCACTGCGGTCGATAATATCTCATTCCACATCGCCCCAGCCGAGATTTTCGCACTGGCAGGCGAAAGCGGCTGCGGCAAGACCACCACCGCCCGCATCATCATGGGCTTCGAGCACGCCACCTCCGGTGTGATCATCCACAGCGGCAAGAAAGAAGCCAAGAACGAGAAGGTCTGGTTCAGCGACGGCATCCAGGCGATCTTTCAAGACCCCTTCGGCACCTTCAACCCACTGCGCACGGTTGACCGCTATTTCTTCGAGACAGTGCAGAATTACAAGCTGGCCAAGAACAAGAACGACGCCATCGACCTGATCGACCGCAAGCTGAAGTTGGTGGGCCTTTCCTACGAGGAATTCGCCGGCAAATACCCCAGCGAGTTCTCCGGCGGGCAACTGCAGCGCATCTCCATCGCCCGCGCGCTGCTCACTGACCCCAAGCTGCTGATCGCCGATGAACCGGTGTCGATGGTGGATGCATCGCTGCGCATGTCGATCGTCAACCTCTTCAAGAAGCTGCGGGACGATCTGGGTGTGAGCGTGCTCTACATCACCCACGACCTGGCGACGGCCTACTACATGAGCGACCGCATCGCGATCATGTTCCGCGGCGACATCGTCGAGATGGGCGCAGTGGAGCAGGTGCTGATGGCGCCCAAACACCCGTACACCAGGCTGCTGCGCGAGTCGATCCCCGAGGCCGACCCCAAACGGCGCTGGGTCGGCGAGATCCAGCTTTCCGACACCGAGCAGGACGAGTACCTGAAACAGGGTTGCCGCTTTGCTGGGCGCTGCCCGCTGGTGATGGATGTTTGCCGAAGCGTCGCTCCGCCCGACATTTACGTCGAGAATGTGCTCGTCAAGTGCCACAAATATGGCACGGAGGCGAGTCAGTCTGAGTGACCGTTGGTGCGGCGTGCAGCCGCACCTTTTGTATCTGCCACCATTTTGCGGCTACGGGCCGCATCCACAAAAATTCGATACACTCAAACCAAAGGCAGTGAAGAGAATATGTCCACAGCCACGACTGACACACCTATCTACCTTGATCCGCAGCAGCCCATTGGGGCACGCGTCGCCGACCTGGTCGGTCGCATGACACTCGCCGAGAAGCTCGGCCAACTGGTCTTCAACGCACCAGCGATTTCGCGACTGGGCATCCCAGCCTACAATTGGTGGGGCGAGGCGTTGCACGGCATCGCTCGCAACGGTCGCGCCACGGTCTTCCCGCAGGCCATCGGCATGGCGGCCACCTGGGATCCCGATCTCATCCAACGTGTGGCTTCGGCCATCGGCGATGAGGGTCGCGCCAAGTATCACGCTACGCTGCGCCGTTACGGCGAGACCGGCCACTACCAGGGGCTGACCTTCTGGTCGCCGAATGTCAACATCTTCCGCGACCCGCGCTGGGGTCGCGGCCAGGAGACGTGGGGCGAAGACCCCTACCTGACCGGCGAGATGGGCGCTGCGTTTGTACGCGGGCTGCAAGGCGATCACGCGCGCTATCTCAAGGCTGCGGCCTGCGCCAAACACTACGCGGTTCACAGCGGGCCAGAGAGCAAGCGCCATGAATTCGACGCGCAAGTGTCCCACGACGATCTCTCCATGACCTATCTGCCAGCCTTCAAGAAACTGGTCACCGAAGCCAATGTCGAAGCGGTGATGGGCGCTTACAACCGCACCAACGGCGAGGCGTGCTGCGCCAGCCAGATGTTGCTGGTCGACATCCTGCGCGGCGAGTGGGGATTCCAGGGCCATGTGGTGTCGGACTGCTGGGCGCTCAACGACCTGCACACCACCCACGGCGTCACGGCCGACGCCGCGGAGAGCGCGGCGTTGGCGATTCAGCGCGGCTGCGACCTGGAATGCGGTCACACCTTCCAGCACCTGGGGGAGGCCTTGCAGCGCGGGTTGATCGATGAGAGCGACATCGACCGCGCCGTTGCACGCATTTACACGACTCGTTTTAAACTGGGCATGTTCGACCCGCAGGAGCAAGTGCCTTTCGCGTCGATCCCCGAAAGCGTGATCAACAGCGCCGCGCACCGCCAGCTTGCCTATGAGGCGGCGATCAAATCTGTGGTGCTGCTCAAGAACGACAACGCGATTCTGCCGCTGCGCGACCTGCGCAGCCTGTATGTGATCGGCCCAACCGCGGCCAACGCCGAAGTGTTGATGGGCAACTACTACGGGGTTTCAGAGTCGCTGACAACGCTGATCGAGGGCATCGTGGCGGCCACGCCCGAAGGGGTGCGGCTGGAATACCGCCCCGGCACGCTGTTGCTGCACGTCCCTGCCAGTCCCAGCCCGTGGACGACCATGGATGCATCGCGCTCGGATGTGGTGATCGCCTGCATGGGACTTTCGCCGCAGATGGAGGGCGAGGAGGGTGACGCGATTGAGTCGCCGGTCAATGGCGACCGGATCGAGATTGACTTGCCGGCGGTGCAGGCCGACTATCTGCGCCTGCTCAAGGCCAACGGCGCCCGCCTCGTGCTCGTGCTCACCGGCGGCAGCGCCATTGCCTTGGGCGACATCGCCGACCTGGCCGAGGCGATCGTTTTCGTCTGGTATCCAGGCCAGGAGGGTGGGCGCGCCGTGGCGGACGTTCTCTTTGGCGCGGTCTCGCCGTCGGGAAAGCTGCCGGTCAGCTTCCCGCGCTCGCTCGACCAGTTGCCGCCCTTCGAGGAGTATGCCATGGCCGGGCGCACCTATCGCTACGCCAGCGAAGAGATGCAGTTCCCCTTTGGCTTTGGCCTCAGCTACACCCGCTTCGACTTCGCCAACCTGACCATCTCGCCGGCCCAGGCGACCGCCGATGGCAGCGTGGCCATCGCCGTGGACGTGACCAACGTGGGCGATGTGGCCGGCGACGAAGTAGTTCAGCTCTACACGCGCACGCTCGGCGCCAGCGTCACCCGCCCGGTGAAGGAACTGGCCGGCTTCAAGCGCATTCACCTGGCGCCGGGCGAGAGCAAGCGCGTCAGCTTCGTCACGCCGATCACCCAGTTGAGCTACCATGACCGCGCCATGGCGGGCGTGGTCGAGTCGGCAACAATCGAGGTGATGGTGGGCAATTCTTCGCAGCACCTGCCGCTGACGGGTCGCTTTGCCATTGCCGGCGAGAAGACAGCAGTGTGAGGTGATCGGCTGATTTGCGGTTGACAATTCGCACTCATCACACGGTTCTACAGCCACGACTGCGGCGTATGGACCAGGCTATACTGATGCAGCGATGCGTCAACCTGAGTTCTATACGCCTTGGTCGACAGTCGTCCGTCTCCGTTTGCGTGAATGATAGGGAATGCATCCATGAAGCTCTACAAAGATGACGACGCATCCCTTGCGCCCCTGCAAGGCAAGACCGTCGCGGTGCTGAGCTATGGCAACCAGGGGCAGGCGCAGGCGCTCAATTTGCGCGACAGCGGCGTGCAGGTGATCGTCGGCAACCGCGACGACCTCTACCGCGAGCGGGCGCTGGCTGAGGGCTTTGCGCCTGTGTCGATCCGTGAGGCAGCCCACGCTGGCGACATCCTGCTGGTGTTGACCACCGACGAATCGCAACCGCTGATCTGGCGCGAGCAAATTTTGCCGGGCGTCAGGCCGGGCAAGACGCTCTGCTGGGCAAGCGGTTACAATGTCGGCTTCGGGCTGATCGCGCCGCCGCCCGACGTGGATGTGGTGATGGTCGCGCCGCGCATGATCGGCGTCAACGTGCGCGACCTCTACACGCGTGGGTCGGGCGCGCTGGCCCAGGTGGCTGTCCACCAGGATGCCAGCGGCCGCGCCTGGGAGACGATGATGGCGCTGGCCAAAGGCATCGGCCTGACCCGCGGCGGCGTCTTCGAGTCTTCCATGCGCGAGGAAGCCGAACTTGATCTCTTTGCCGAGCAGGTGGTGTGGGCCGGCCTGGAGGCATGGTTCCTGGAGTGCTTTGAAATCGGCGTCGAGAACGGTTTCTCGCCCGAGCTGATGGTCATGGAGCTGTACGCCTCGGGCGAGACCGCCGAGATTTTCACCAAGATGGCGAAGAATGGCTTCTTCCGCCAGATGACCCACCATTCGACGACCAGTCAATACGGCACGCTCTCGCGCGGCCACACCTTGCTCAACGATGCGATCCGCGGGCGAGCGCGTGAGATCATGGCCGGCATCCGCAATGGCAGCTTTGTCGAGGAGTGGAGCAACGAGCAGGCCGGCGGCTCGGGCCGGCTGGAGGCGCTGCGCGCGCAAGCCCTCGCCCACCCCATGAGCCAGGCCGAAGGCGATGTCATCGCAGCGGTGCAGGCAGCAGCGCGTCATCTGTGATGAAAACAACAACGGATGGCCTCCGTAGGTCACACTTGCAGCGTGACAGGCGTGGCTGCGGTTGCTTTGAGACCAGGAGTTTTTGGCATGCGAGAACTCCTGGTCTCAAACAGAGCGAAGTATAGCAGTGTCCGCCAGATCATGGCGCCTGTAATGGATTGGGCGAGGTAGTCTGTGGCAAATCTGACTGGCAAAGCCGCCATCGTCACGGGCGCGGCCCAGGGCATTGGCAAGGGGATCGCCCTGGCGCTTGCCGGCGCGGGCGCGGTCGTAACCGTGGCCGATGTCAATGACGCGGCTGGTGCAGCCACGGCGGCGGAGATCATCGCAGCGGGTGGGCGCGGACTTTTCATCCACGCCGACGTGAGCCGAGAGGACGATGTCGCCGCGCTCATCGCTGCCTCGGTCGCCCACTTTGGACGGCTGGACATCGTGGTCAACAACGCCGGCATCGTCGCGGTGCAGACGGTGGAGGAGAGCAACGTGGAGGATTGGGATCGGGTGATGGCGGTCAATGTGCGCTCGATCTTTTTGACCACGAAATACGCGTTGCCTCATATGCGCGTGGCCGGCGGCGGTGCGATTCTCAACGTGGCTTCGGTCTCCAGCTTCGTGGCGCAACAGGGCACGCCGGCCTATTGCGCCAGCAAAGGCGCAGTGCTCATGCTGACCAAGGCATTGGCGCTCGACTATGCGCGAGAGGGCATCCGCGTCAACTGCATCTGCCCCGGCGTCACCGACACGCCCATGCTGCGTTCTCACGCCAGCCACGCCGCCGACCCCGAGGCGCATCTGCGTCAACGTTTGCAGCGCGTGCCCAGCGGCCAAATGCTCTTCCCCGCAGATATGGGGCGCGCCGCGCTCTTCCTGTGCAGCGATGATTCCGTCGGCGTCACCGGCGCGTCGCTGGTGGTGGATGGCGGCTACATCGCCTGCGCCGAGTTTGCCACATAGCCCAGGCCAGATCAGAGAAAATTAGGGGCGACCTGTAGTTACAATCAGTGGGGAGAGCCACGCAATGCTCATTGCCGAAACAGTTGCAGATGTCCAATATATTACGAACCCAGCCGGAGATCGCACCGACGTGATCATACTGCTGCCGATCTGGGAGTCTTTGTTGACAGTTCTTGAGGAAATGATCAAACGTCTGGAGGTTGCTATGTCAATCCGAACTGCGTCAAGCTGACAAACCGCCGGAGGATGGGGTAGAATAGCTGCATGCTGGTCGAACATTTCACCCTACCATCCAAACGCGAGCCTCAATGAGCACAAAAATCATCTTTTCTCTGGTCGGCGTCAACAAGATTTACCCACCCAACAAACAAGTCATCCGCGATATCAGCCTTTCGTTCTACTATGGCGCAAAGATCGGCGTCTTGGGTCTCAACGGCGCGGGCAAGAGCACGCTGCTACGTATCATCGCCGGGATTGAGAAGGAGTTCAACGGTGAGCGCGTCATTGCTGATGGCTATTCCATCGGCTATCTGGAACAGGAGCCGCTCCTGGACAACCACAAAACCGTGCGCGAGGTCGTGGAAGAAGGCGTGCAGGAGGTGATAGACACACTCGCCGAATTCGACGCCATCAATATGCGCTTCGGCGAAGATCTGTCGTCGTTCGAGATGGACGCGTTGATGATCCGCCAGGGCCAGGTGCAGGACAGACTCGACGCGCTCAACGCTTGGGACCTGGACAGCCGTCTCGAACTGGCCATGGACGCGCTGCGCTGTCCGCCAGGCGAGACGCCGGTGCGTGTGCTCTCGGGCGGGGAGCGGCGGCGCGTGGCGCTTTGCCGCCTGCTGCTGCAAGAGCCGGACATCCTGCTGCTCGACGAACCGACCAATCATCTCGATGCGGAATCGGTGGCCTGGCTGGAACAGCATCTTCAGCAATATGCTGGCACCGTGATCGCCGTGACCCATGACCGCTACTTCCTGGACAACGTGGCCGGCTGGATTCTTGAACTTGATCGCGGCTATGGCATTCCCTGGAAGGGGAATTATTCGTCGTGGCTGGAACAGAAGCAGCAGCGGCTGGCCCAAGAGGAACGGCAAGAGGCGCTACGCCAGAAGACGCTGCAACGCGAATTGGAGTGGCTGCACATGTCGCCCCGCGCTCGTGAGACCAAGCGCAAGGCGCGCATCAACGCCTACAACGACCTGCTGGCCGAAAATCGTGAGCGAGCCAGCGAGGAGCGCGAAATCTACATTCCACCTGGCCCCCGCTTGGGCGATATTGTCATTCGCACCGAAAACGTAAGCAAGGCCTATGGCGACACCTTGCTCTACGACAATATGACCTTCGATGTGCCGCCGGGCGCTATCGTGGGCATCATCGGGCCAAATGGCGCGGGCAAGACCACCCTCTTTCGCATGATCGTCGGTCAAGAGGCGCCCGACGGCGGCAAAATCACCGTGGGAAGCACCGTCAAACTGGCATACGTAGACCAATCGCGCGAGACGCTCGACGATAGCAAAAGCGTGTGGGAAGAGATTTCCGGCGGAAACGAGCAACTCCAGTTGGGCGATAAGCTGGTCAGTTCGCGCGCTTACGCCTCCCGCTTCAACTTTGCCGGGCAGGATCAACAGAAGAAGGTGGGGATGCTCTCGGGCGGCGAACGCAACCGCTTGCATATCGCCAAGATGCTCAAATCTGGCGCCAACGTCATCTTGTTGGATGAGCCGAGCAACGATCTGGATGTGAACACCTTGCGCGCGCTGGAAGACGCGCTGGAAGGCTTCGCTGGTTGCGTGTTGGTCATCTCCCATGACCGCTGGTTTTTGGACCGCATCGCCACCCACATCCTGGCCTTCGAGGGCAACAGCCAGGTCTACTGGTTTCCCGGCAACTACTCGGAATACGAGGAAGACCGTCACCGCCGGTTAGGCGCGGCGGCGGACCGCCCCCACCGCATCACCTATCGCAAGCTGCGCCGGGCATAGGATACCCCGATACGGACGACCCAGGTGTGATCCGTTTCCGGTTTCACCAGGAGAAACGCCAAAATTACGAAGGAGGCTGTTATGACAGCAGAGACAAAGATGCAATCCCAGGTTGAGCTGACCCTTTTCGAGTTGAAGCCGCTCTCAGAACAAGAGTACGCCCTTGAGGTTCGTTGCGCCGTGCAGGGTCTCGTAGCCGGCGAGCGCGTGCGTATCGACTGCGGCGCGGGCGTCGTCTTTGGGATGGAGCAAGACGGCAATCAGACATTCGTCGCAGTCTACCACAAAGCCGGCCCCTATGTTGTCGTCGTCGATGTTGTAGATGGGGCTGGCGCTCAACTCGCGGTGTTGAGCGAGCAGCCTGTTGAGATTGGCGACATGGCGCGGGAACAGGCAATGTCCGTGGAGTTGGTCGCGCCTGCTGAGTCGCTCACTGTGGTGGGTCAGGAGGCGACCGACGCCGAGCCTACGCCTCTGGCTGCGCCGCCTGAACCCTGGCTTCCCTTCCGCTATTGCCGACCCCTTTGGGCCAGTACGCGCACCTATCGTTCGCCTGGTGGAGCGGTCTCCCGCACCCTTGGCGCAGGAACCTATCTGGCGATCCGTCAGGAGACAGCCGTGGGCGGTCAGCTATGGTATTACACTGGCGAACGCGACTGGATCCCGGCATCGTCCGTCGCGCACATAACGCCCTCGGATCTGCGCGGTGTGGAGTTGACAGGCGCGCCGCCGCCTCCCCCACCGCCGCCCGGCGACCGCAAAGGCGTGGTCACGGCCAGCGTCCTCAATGTGCGAGCCAATCCCGGAACCGGCAACCCGGTGGTTGGCACGCTGCGCGCGGGTGCAGAGGTGACCATCTACGAGGAAAGGGTCGTTGCGGGCGCAGCCTGGTATCGCATCGGTGAAAACCGCTGGGTGCACAGCGGCTATGTGCGCCTGCTGCCGCAGAGCGCGCCAGCAGGGGATTCTGCTCTGGCTGCGAGCGCCAGTTTGCCGTTGGGCTGGTCGGTGGCGACGAACCTCACCGTGCGCAACCGCCCCGAAGCAACCGCGTCGATAGTCGGTCAACTCGTTCACTATGAGCGCGTGTCGATCCTGGACAGCCACACTGCGGCCGGCGCGACCTGGTATCGCATTGGCGATGACCGCTGGGTGAGCGCAACCTGGATCGGCGTTGCGCGTCAAAAGCCGCGGCCGGCCAGCATTCGCGCCAATGAACGCTGGGTGGGCGTGAGTCTGAAGGAACAGACAGCCATCGCCTACGAAGGCGACAAGCCGGTCTTTGCTGCGTTGGTCGCCACGGGGCTGCCCGGCACGCCCACGGTGCAGGGTGTGTTCCGCACCTGGTGGCGTGTCCCCTCGCGCAAGATGTCGGGGCCTGGCTACTACATCGAGGAAGTGACGTGGACGTGCTACTTCCACGGGGGCTATGCGCTCCACACGGCCTATTGGCACGATGCCTTTGGTCGGCCCCGCAGTCACGGCTGCGTCAACTTTAGCCCATATGACGCCTGGTGGATTTTCCAGTGGAGCGCGCCCGGCGGGGCCAACAGTCCGGCTGTATACACCTATTGGGCATGACCAGCGCCAGTGTGATCGACGCTGAGTAAAAGGGTGTGTACAAGACCAGCTATTGGCGAGCATTCCCCACAGCCAACTATTGGTTTCTGGATTCCAGACTCATGCTCGCCCATACTCTTCCAGGAAGCTCCCCAGATTCTTGGGAGATGTCTGGCATGAATGCTCCACCTGGAGATCAATCAATTTTGGATGCTCCCCAAGTGAAATTCCTTGACTGGCGGATTTCTCCCATTTCCAGGCTTCTGCTAGACTCTACGTTTAGTCTGGACGGGCGCTTTGTCCAGCGACATGGCTGACAGTTCACATCAAGCAATGCGTCGCTTGAGTTCGATCGATGATGGGTGTAGGGTTATTGGGAGAAGCAAAAGAGATGATTAAGCGAGAAACTTTGAAAAAGGAAAACAAGGTCAAGTTGACCTTCATTCAGCCGTTTGAGGCGTCCGATGCGCAGATTTCGCTGGTGGGTGACTTCAACAATTGGGATCCAAAGGCAAACAAGCTGGTGAAGCGCAGCAATGGGACGGCCAGTGCATCGGTTACGCTGGATCCTGGGCAGTCGATTCGTTTTCGCTACGTGCGAGAAGATGGGGCCTGGTTCAATGATGAAGCGGCCGATGGATACGAATTGAGCGAGCACGGTACGGAAAATTGCGTCGTCACAGCCTGATGGCATGACGGTTGATATGTGGACTCACTCAGTTCCAACAACTGAGATTGGCAATTGAACTGTCAGCAGCAGGCGGTCACAATCACTTTGCGATTGTGACCGCACTTTTTTGGGGTGCAGTCAAAATGACTCCGCGATAACGGGCTGAATAGCTGCGAACTCATTTCCTGTTTGTGATAGAAGGGGTGCTACAGAGAAAGATCAAGCAGCGTCGTGAGTTGCCAGATATTGCCAGGCGGACAAGGCTGCTTTGGACCCTTCGCCGAGGGAGACAGGCACCTGTTCGGCGTGGACGATGGTAACATCGCCCGCGGCAAACAATCCAGGCACATTGGTGGCGCAGAGGTGATCAACGATAATGTGACCTTCGTGATCCATCTCCACAAGATCACGCACCATGGCGTTGTTGGGGAGCAGACTGAGCTGAATAAATACCCCCTCCACATCCAGCGTGCGAATCTCACCGTTCGCCCCCACCAGATCCAGACCGTTGACAAAATCATCAGCCACAACCTGTTGCACTTCCCATTCTCGAAAGACATGGACATTTGGCAACTTCATTGCCTGACCCGAGGCGAGCGAATTGTCGAGTTGCTGGCTGCTCGAAACGATAAGATAGATGGTTTTGGCAATGGATGCCAGCGCCAGCACAGCATTGACTGCGCGCGGGCCAGCTCCCACCACTGCCACAACGCGATTTTTGAAATAAGGCGCATGACTGATGGCGGAGAAACTGACGCCGCGCCCCCAATACTCGATTTCACCGGGAATATAGAGACGCTGGGGCCGCGCGCCGGTGGCAATGATCACCGCGCGCGTCGTCAGTGTACGGGCGTCGCTCAACAATACATCAAAGCGGCCATCCTCCCTGCGCTGAACGCGCGACACATCGACGGCCAGGTGGTGTATAAGGAGCGCGCTCACCAATTCCTCGAATTCATGCACCGTCGACGCGCCCCACACAGTGTCTCGTCGCGGGATATCGCGCAGGGCGAAAGGGTAATGCACCTTGCCGCCAAGATCGGGGGTGACGAGCGCCATGTTGAGCTGCGCATGAAGCGCATAGGCGGCGGCAGCCAATCCCGCTGGCCCACCGCCTACAATGACGAGATCAAAGGAATTCATGGTTTTTGCGCCGATCTTTGGTGTGCTTGTGAATTTGTTCGCTGAGAAATCGCACTTTGAACACGGTGTAGTGCGGATAACAGACGGTCTGGCGGCTCGCTCTTGCTGACAAATGGGTGCCCGCCGCAAGCACGCTGCGATTGCTCTCCGGTCGCCCGCTCAAAACGATGACGGACAGATGCGGGTATTGACCATGCAGCACGTGCAACAGGCGTTGTCCTGCGCCCGTTGTATCAATATCGGTGAGTTCCCAGTCGAGCAAGAGCAGGTCCGGGTGGAGTCTGTTCACCTGGGCCAGAAGGCCATCGATGTCGCTCACCTCGTCGATTAATTCGACGCCAGGTTCTTGCTCTAGCAGGAGGCGCAACGCCGAACGCAGATCGACTTTGTCATCAGCTAACAGCACGCGCATCATCGCAGACTCGTGAGTTCTTGTCAACCTGGCATCCATGCAATTACTGATCTCGTGATTGGGTGCTCATATCGCCGATCATCGCGAGCAAGGAGCGACTTGTTACGTAGGAATTGTTTGCCTGACGAGCGGTATCGTCCAGCTACCCTATCCAATTTCTCATTGTTCTGCGCCCCAGCATAGCTTGTCGTCTACTGAACCACATCACACGCTGGATGGGACGCCATTCATACCACGGAGCAGTCATGCGCCTGGTCACGTGGCTAGCAGCCGGGCGCTTGTTGCTCATGAATCCACGTATCGAATTCTTGCAATAGCCCAACCTTGATCGCACTCGGCGCACCCGCAGAGTCAAAGGCATTGCGCGCCAGACGCGCCAGACCGACCCGGTCATAGCCGAATCTTCGAACTAGAAGAACATATTCGTTGATCAACGTGGTGTTGAAGAGCGGCGGGTCATCGCTATTGACCGTTACGAGCAGCCCCATGCGGTCGAGATGGGCAACGGGGTGCTCGGCCAGCCGGCGAAAGACATGAAGGCAGATGTTGCTGGTGAGGTTGATCTCCAAGGGGATGCGACGCTCCTTGAGCAGGAGCAACAGCGCCGGGTCTTCGATGGCGCGCACGCCGTGACCGATGCGGTCTGCCTGAAGCTCTTCCACTGCACCCCATACACTTTCTGGGCCAAGTGTTTCGCCAGCATGGGGCACAGAGAGCAGTCCGGCCTCTTTGGCCGCGGCAAAGGCATGGGCAAAAGGCTGCGGCGGCGCGTCCACCTCGAAGCCGCCAAGTCCAAATCCGACCACGCCCTGTTCCCTGCCAGCCAACGCGTATTCGAGGGTGATCTGCGCTGGAGTTGGGTCATAATGCGCGCTGGAGTTCATGGTGTAGGCGCCGGCAAAACTGGCGTTGCGCGGGATATCGAAGACCCAGCGCATTTCAACGCCGAAGTCGGCCTGCGCCTGCTGCCGTCCTGCCTCCAGCCCTTCCAACAGGTCGGCGATAGTCAGCGACTTTCGTAGCAGATGGGTATGGCTGAAGGGCGTGAAGGTGATTTCGCGATAGCGAATGTTCTGCTCTGCCATGTCTTGACCGCACGCATGGACAACGGCGGCAAAGTCCTCTGGCTCTTGCAACAGCGTCGAGATTGCCAGATAGACCTGGATAAAATGGCGAAAGTCCGTGAAGGTGAACCATCGGTTGAGCGCCTCCAGATTGTCGCCCGGTAGGAGGTCCATACGCCCATGCCGTTGGGCGAGCGCCAGCAACGTTTGAGGCTGGATCGAGCCTTCCAGGTGGATGTGAATTTCTGCTTTGGGCATGGCGACGATAAAGTCGTACATCTCCGGCGTAATTTGCGCCAATGCTTCGGTCATTATTGACTCCGTTTGGTCGATCATATAGGGCCCGCTCGAAAATGGCTACAATGGGGAATACATTTTATACTATGTTTCCATCACGCAGCGCATTCCGCAAACACCCATCCAGGAGGACACAATGTCTGTTCCCGTCGGTCTGAATATCTGGTCAGGTTTAGTGCAGCATACCATGCCTTACCTCGATCTGGTGGTTGCGCCTTTCGAGTCAATCTGGTTTCCCGACCATGTTCAATATGCCAACAAGAATGTGGCCGAAGGGTGGAGTCTATTGGCTTTCGCCCTGGCTCGCTATCCCGACAAGTTGCAAGGACACCAGGTCTTGTGCAACAGTTTTCGCAATCCCGCCCACCTGGCGAAAGCGACGGCCACCTGCCAGATTCTTTCGGGCGGGCGTGTGGTGTTGGGCATCGGCGCCGGCTGGAACGAAGAGGAATACCACGCCTATGGCTGGCCCTTCCCCAAGACATCGGTGCGGGCTGAACAACTGGCCGAAGCGATTCAGATCTGCCGCCTCATGTGGACGCACAGCCCGGCGACGTTCATCGGCAAGCACTATCAGATCGAGGACGCCTATTGCCATCCGCACCCCACGCCGCTGCCGCCCATCATGGTAGGTGGCAGCGGAGAGAAGTATGTGTTGCGGATCGTGGCTGAACACGCCGACTGGTGGAACTATATCTATCAAGACCGCGCCGCCTATGCTGGCAAACAAGCTGTGCTCAAAGAGCATTGCCTGGCTGTTGGCCGTGATTACGACGCCATCGTCCAGGTAGTTGCGTCGCACATTTTGCTGGGCGAAAGCGAGGCGGAGGTGGGACGAATGCAGGAGCAACCGCACGTTCGCTCCACTCGCGAAAACGGCTTTGCCGGAACTCCAGCTCAAGTAACGGAACGGCTGCTCGCTGCTATCGACCAAGGCGCTCGGCGCATCAACGTCTCTTTCGCCGACACGCCACGGCTGGAAAGCACCCAATTGTTCATCGAGGCTGTGTTGCCTCATCTTCGCTGAGATGAGAGCGACCATTTATCTGCAACCAAGAAACCGGAGTAGACAATGAAAATCACCAATGTACGACTTTTGCAAGTGGAAGGCATTATGGAGCATCGCGGCGAATTCTGGGAGGAGCGGCTCATCCGTCCAGTGGACATCTATCCCGAACACAAAGTGGAAGGCCCCAACTGGCTGGAACAGGTGGCCAATGACAAATACCGCATCACTGCCTACTTTGTGGAGATCGAGACCGACGCCGGCGTCTCAGGCATCGGCGGCCCCATGCCCGCTGAACAGGCGTATGTCATCGGGACTCAGCTCAAGCCGCTGCTCATGGGCCACGACCCCCTGGCTATCGAGCGGCTGTGGGATCGCATGTATCGCTTCATGGTGCATGGGCGCAAAGGCGTGGTGATGATGGCCATGAGCGTGGTGGATTGCGCGTTGTGGGATCTCAAAGGCAAGTGGTTCGATGCGCCAGTCTATGTGCTGTTGGGCGGCCCGACCCGGGAGCGCATCCCGGCCTACGCCAGCGCGCTGGGCTACTCGCTCGACCCGGAGCTGGTGCAGGAACGCGCCGAGGAGATCGTCAGGCAGGGCTACACCGCCACCAAGTGGTTCTTTCGCGACGGACCTACCGACGGCGTCGCTGGCATTGCCCGCAACCTGCGCCTGGTGCGCACCTTGCGTGAGACCGTCGGCCCCGACGTGGACATCATGCTCGACGCCTGGATGAGCTGGGATGTCTCCTACACCATCCAGATGGCGGCGCGGCTGGAGGAGTATCACCCGCGCTGGATCGAGGAGCCGGTGCTGCCCGACAAGATCGAACAATACGCCCAGATTCGATGCAACGTGCGCATCCCCATCGCCGGCGGCGAGCATGAATACACGCGTTGGGGTCTCAAGGCGCTCATGGACGCCGGCGCGTGCGATGTGCTCCAACCCGACATCTACTGGTGCGGCGGCATCTCCGAGACGATGAAGATCTGTGCATTGGCGTCGGCTTATGACCTGCCTGTCATTCCCCACGGCCACTCTGTGCCTGCCACAGTGCATCTCATCGCTGCCTGGCCGCAAACCACCTGCCCGCTGCTGGAGTATCTGGTCAAGTGGAATGAGATTCATCAGTTCTTCCTCAAGCACCCGGTCAAGCCCGTGGGAGGCAGCGTGACGCTCTCTACCTTGCCCGGGATCGGCATGGAACTGGATGAGGCGAAAATCGAAAAGCGAACGGAGATGAGCTACTGATCGACCTCCAGGCGCGTCAAGAGCTTTTCCAGATGCTCCTGGTGATGGTCGTATGACGCCACCAGGATGAAGGCGAGAGAGTAGCCACCCAGCCACGGATGGCGGTCTGCGTCCAGCAACTCTCGTTCAGAAATCGCCGCGGCCAGCTCCAGAAGCCGTTGAAAGCCCGCACGCCAGTTGCGGTGCACTTCGGCCCAGGGCAGGTCGCGGTGAATTTTGTAGATCCATGCGTTGATGCGATCCGTGCTCTCTTCGTCTTCGGGGTCAACGCCGGGCAACCACTGGGGCAGGTCTGGCGCCCGGTCGAGCAGACCGCCTTCCATACGGGAGATCGTGCGCTGTTGCCACGCCCACAAATGGGCAATCTCGTCCTTGATGGAGAGTTCGCCTGGGCGCAGGAGAGCCGTGATCTGCGCCTCGCTCAAGCGCGCCAAAAGCGCTTCCCATTGCTCGAACTCCTCGCGCAACGCCGCCAGGATATGCGTTTTCATGTACATCGCGATTCTCCGTCTGGCAGAAAGGAACGAGGAGGCTTGGTGGAATCCTCCCATCTCTGAAAAACTGATAAACTGACTCGGTTCCAAAGTGTGTTGGAGCAAAATAATGCGCGCAAATGGCACCTACATGTAGGCTGTGATCGTGTAAAAAGTCACCAACACACTTTGCAACCGTGACGATAAACTTGACTATGCTCGAACTCATACATATCATACAACCTGGGAGATAGATGCCAAGAATCGCCGAAGCCAATGGAATGGCGCCGTGCTTGCTTGAAAGCCCGTAACTATCAAACAGGCTCTAAGTACGTTCACGGCAATATGGGGGGAATCAGTGGCGGAAGTTCTCAGAATTGGCAGTGTCGTAATCTTTTTCTATTCCGCTGATTTGCGTGAACGGATGCACGTTCATGTCAGACAACAGCGCAATGAAGTGAAGTATTGGATTGAACCGGAGATTGAATACGCCATCAAGTGCGTGGTTCATTTGCGCGACACGAGCTCAGCAGGATCGAGGAGATTCTCCGATTATATCAGAAAACCATTGTCGATAGGTGGAAAGAAGAGGCCCACAAGCTATGAAACGTGCGACTGTTAGAATCGCCCCATTCAAATACGAGGATTTGACTATCTGTGTGGCGCTCCCAGATCTCGCCCAGGTTCGAGCATTTTCGGACGCACTCCACAAGAAAGGCGAGCCGTGGTCCGGCTGTTTTCTAGGATGGGATGGAGAATATATCCCCTCAGACCCTACGCCGCCTCCATATTCCAAGATGAGTTTCACTCCGGCTGAGTTTGTTCTTGGTGATAGTCGCGTCTGGTTCTTTGGGCGGATGTGGGAACATGGTGACGGTCACCCCCCAAGCGAAACCTGCAACGGCCCGGCGACTGAGAACAGGCTCGAGGTGCGCTAAACGGTTCATGCCCGATAGTATACGCCTGCACCGCTGCGCTTGATCCAACTCGCTTTGTGGGTTTCGTCGTTCCAGACGTCGGTTTCAACCGATGCCGATGCCGGCCTTCAACTCTGTCAGGAAGCGGTCGTAGATATCGCCCACCAGTTGGGGAGTGCGGAAGATCGCTGGCAAGGGAGGCAGCTTGACGATCTGTCCTTGAGGGAGCATGTCAGCGATTCTTTCGGCCAACGCGGCTGGATGAAGTGGATCTTCGTCCCAACTGATGATACAGGTGGGGCACATGAGTGAGCGCAGCACACTCATGTCGACAAGCGGCGTCCAGGGCATCACGCCGCGGATGGCCGCCGCCAGGCTTGCTGCATTGTGCGAACTGAACAGACCGCCCACGTACTCGATCACGTCGGGCGGCCAGCCCAGGTCGTTCTTCCATACCTGACGCGCGGCGTCCAAAAAACGCTCCATGCCAAAGGCTTCGATGCCATCTGCTATCGCCAGAAAGCGCGCGATTTCACTGTTGGGCGCATCGCCGAAAGCAGGCGCAGTCAAGAGCAAACTGTGAACACGCTGGGGATGGCGCAGAGCGAAGGTCAGCGTGATTGCTGCTCCCATGGACTCGCCGCCCACAATCGCCCGCTCGATGCCCAGGGCATCCATCACCGCAGCCATGTCCGCAGCCATTTCTTCGACAACATACCCGCTCGGACTCAACACAGGCGTCGATTCACCGTGGCCGCGTTGGTCGAAGACGACAATGCGATACTGGGCTGCCAGCAATGCAAACTGACGCTTGACCCCCTGACGGTTTCCCGTCAGACCGTGGGCAAACACAAGCGCGGGGCCGGCCCCGAAAGACTCCGCCACAAGCTCCACCGATCCCGAACGAACCATCATCTTGTGCGACATAATAGCCCCTCAGACCACCATGACATCCAGCCCCCGCAGGCGCAGACTATCGAGCATATCGGCGGGAATTCCTTCATCAGTGATCAAGCGGTGAACGCGCTCGATGGGCGCAAAGGTCGCCACCGAAACCTGGCCGAACTTGGAGCTATCGGCAACGATGACGACTTCCTGGCATCGTTCGACCATTTTCTGTTTTACATCGGCGTCCTGAACGCTCACATCCATCAACCCGTGGGTCAGCGTGATGCCACGCGCGCCAAAAAAGCCGACGGTCGCATTGATCTTGTTCAACATGTCATTGGCAAAAGAGCCGGTCAACGAAGCGCTGCTGCTGCGAAAGTGCCCGCCTGTCAGGAAGGCGTTGATGTCCAGGCGACTCGCCAGTTCTGAAAGGACATTCACGCCATTGGTGATGACCGTGATGTCTTCCAGGTCGTGGCGCAGAGCCAGGGAGCGCATGACATAGAGAGCGGTTGTGCTGGCGTCCGCGAGCACCGAATCGCCCGACTGAATCAGGCCGGCGGCCGCGTCGCCAATGCGCTGTTTGGCCTCGGCGTTGATCGCCATACGGGTGGCGTAACTGAAATCGGTGGCGGCTCGACCCGAAAGCATTGCGCCGCCTCGCGTGCGCACCAGCATCCCCTCAACAGCCAGCGCATTCAAGTCCTGGCGAATCGTCACTTCAGAGACGTCGCACAGTTCACTTAACTCGGAGACCGTGGCCGCGCTATTGTCGCGGAGGTGGGCAAGAATCTTATCTTTTCGCATATTCGCTAGAATGGCTGCCATATGTCGATTGTAGTTGACTTTCGTTTTTCTGTCAATTGTCTTTCAATTTTTTTTCTTATATTGACATTTGTCAGGCCTGGTGTTATAATGCGAAAGCGATTTGCAGGTTTCCACAAGGAGAAGGAAAAATGAATAGACAACTCTCTGTGCGCGGCGTCTTTTGGGCGCTCGGACTCGTTTTCTCACTCGTCGTTCTTGCTGCCTGCGGCGTGGTGACGCCGCCGCCAGATGCAGCGCCAGCTGCGGAAGCCAGCGCAACCGCAGCTCCGGCTGCAGAAGAAGCGGTCGAGCCGGTATCGGATCTGAGCGGCGAGTTGGTTATCAACACCTGGGGCGACATCACCGCCGACCCAAACCACCCCTCGTATGCTCTCCACGAGCTAATTCAGCAGTGGGCAGCGCTTCATCCCAAAGTGACAGTCACCTACCAGCCCATGTTGGGCACTGTGCCGGAGCGTTTCGGCTACATCTCCACCAATTTGCGTTCGCAAACTTTGGCGGATGTGGTCATGCAGTACTTCCCTTCAGCGGCGCAGCTTGACCCCGAACTACAATATGACTTCACTGCCGACTTGGCTGCGCCGAATCCCTACAGCGACAACCCAACCTGGCGCGACGACTTTCCGCTCGACCAGGTCGCGTTGCGCAATGTGACGGTGGGAGATAAGGTGCTCATGGTGGCCACCACCTACTCCGGCGATCTGGGCGACACAGCCGTGCTCTACAACAAAGACCTGCTCGAACAGGCCGGCGTCGAGGAGTTGCCCCAAACTTGGAGTGAATTCTACGAGGTGATGGGGAAGCTCAAAGATGCGGGCATTCAGCCATTCTACATGCCAACGACGGGGACGGACGGTTACATCTTCACTTGGTATGTCGTCCTATTGAGCGACCAGTTGATGGCGGATGTGGTGGAGCAGTGCGACGGTCAGGTGGATGAACCCCAAGACGGCCATATCTCGCAAAAGGAGGCCGTATGGTGCATCAAGCAGGGTCACTGGTCGGCGCAACACTCAGGCGTTGCCCAAACCTTCGAGGAACTGAAAAAGTGGTCAGCGTACTTCCATGAAGGTTATCTGGCGCCGTCGCCGCCGGGCAATCTTTTTGCCCAGGGCAAGATTGCTTTCTTCCCCACAGTGCGTCTGCTCATGGGCATCTATGAGTCTGATCCAAACATGACTTTCGATTGGGGCACTTTCTATCTGCCGGCCATGAAAGATGGTGAGACGCCGCGCCGCCTGGGCAATTCAGGGGCCGGGCAGGGGTCTCAATATCTTTTCATCCCCACGACCACCGTGGATAACGGGAAGCTCGAGCTGGCGCGCGACCTGCTCCAGTATATCACCAGCCCCCAGGCCATGGAGTATTGGTGCAGCAAGCAGTCGATCCCGTGCTTCGAGCCAGGTACGCCGCTGGAAGAGGTTATCCCTGGCGATGCAGTGAAGCTCCAGCGTTACCGCGGCTTCCTTGAGCCGCCGACGGTGAACAATATGGTCAGCGGACTCAATGCCAATGAGGTCTTTGGCCCTGCCATTGTTGTGCAGGAAACGCAGATCTTGCAGGACTACCTGACGGGCAACGCCGATCTGGAGCAAACGCTGGAAAAGTACCAGGCCTTCCTCGACCAGCAGGCGGATAACGCCATCCTTCAGCACCCAGAATGGGGCGCCGAATCGTGGTGAGGCGACATCTGAGGGGCTAATGGCGAGCGGTAAATCACTCACTGCTTCGATTGCGGCCGGGGCGGAAACCAAACGCGTTTCCCGGCCCGGCCGCATGAAGATCGCACTGCGCGGGGTCCGCCGCAGCGCCCTCCTCTATGTTCTGCTGCTGCCTACTTTCCTCTTTGCTATCACCTTCTACTACTACCCGCTTTTCTCCGGCATCTACCACTCGTTCACCTATTGGGATATCAAGCGCACGGTGTGGGTTGGCTGGAGCAACTACGCGCGCTTCTTTAGCGATCCGGCCACGCTGACCTCGTGGCGAAACATGGCGCTGATCGTCCTCTCCCAGGTAGCGATCACGCTGACGCTGCCGCTCATAGGGGCCGCGCTGGTCAACAGAGTCATGCGCGGTCAGTATTGGTGGCGCGTGGCCTTCGTGCTGCCCATTGTCGTCCCGACAACGGTTGTCGTCTTTGTCTGGCGTTGGTTCTATGGGATGGATGGGGGGTTCAACTATATGCTGCGGCTGTTCGGCCTGGGCGAGCTTGCCCGCGCCTGGCTGGGCGATCCAGCTACCGCGCTCTGGTCGATCATCTTTGTGGGATTCCCTTGGGTGGCAGGCATCAACTTCCTCATCTACCTGGCCGCGCTCCAATCGATCCCGATCGAGATCATCGACGCGGCCAGGGTGGATGGCTGCGGTGCGCTGCGGCGTTTCTTTCGCATCGAGCTGCCGCTCATCCGTCCGCAAACCCTCTTGTTGGTAACACTGACGGTCATCTACTTTGTCCGTTCCTTCGATGCGCCGCTCATCATGACCAACGGCGGTCCCGGCACCAGCGGTACGCTTGTACCTGGTTTACAAATGTATCGCGCCATCCGCAACGACTTGGACCTGGGCTATGGCTCGGCCATTGGCACGCTCCTTTTCACCGTGCTGTTGGTCGTGTCGTTGGCGAGTTTTACCTTGCGTCGCCGACAGGAGGAACGTTGATGCGCCGGCTTAGTCTGCACGGAGGACAATTCTTCATTCATGCGTTGCTGATATTGCTGGCAGCGCTCACCTTTGTGCCACTCATCACTTTACTGTCGTTGTCGGTCAAGGATGTCTATCAATTCAACGTTGCCCCCATGGGGTTGACTTTCCCCATGAACTTCCAGAATTACGCGCTGGCCTGGAAGTTCATGCGCGACCCACTGTTGCACAATATGATCGTTGCTCTGGCAGCGACGAGTGCAAGCCTGACGATGGCTACGCTCTCGGCCTTCGTCTTTGCACGCTTCCGTTTCCCAGGTCGCGACATCCTCTTTTTCCTGATCCTCATGCTGCTCTTTATCCCCAACACAGTGCTGCTGGTGCCCACCTACCAGATCATCATCAGCCAGAATCTCCACAACACGCTCTGGGCGCTGATCCTGCCTTACTGCGCCCAACAGGCGCTGGCGATTGTGGTGCTGCGCACCTTTTTTCTGGAGCTGCCGCAAGAGATGTTCGACGCGGCGACTGTGGATGGAGCATCGGTGTTGCGCCAGTTCTGGCATGTGGCGGCGCCGCTCTCCATGCCGGTCATTGCAGCCATGGCCATCTTTCAGGTCTGGCTGATCTGGAATGACTACGCCTGGCCATCGTTGGTGGCGAACGCTACGCAGGCGCGCACCGCTGCCCTGGCGCTCATCATCTTCAATGACTTTGCCCGCCCAGAACCTGGCGCAGGGATGGCAGCCGGCGTTCTGGCCGCACTGCCCATGGTCGCGCTCTTTTTCATCACCATGCGTACATTCATTTCCGGGTTGACTGCCGGGGCTGTCAAAGGATGAGCTAACCAAGCCCACTGGCCTGCCACAACCGATCCATGGCCTGGGACACCTCCTGCACCGCTGCAAAGGGGTCTGCGGCGGCGATGGCGTTGATGCGCTGGTTGAACGGCTCGGTCGTCACCGGGCCGTCATAGCCCAGGGCAGCCAGCTTGCCCATGAAACCCACCAGGTCGATCACGCCGGTCTCCATGGGCAGGCAACGCACATTGTCGGCCAGGTCGTCGATGGGAATGCCGGCCGGCGCATCGTTGATGTGCACCGCCACGATGTCCGCCGCCGTAATTGTATCCAGGTCGTCCAGCGTTCCGCCCGACGTGTAGAGATGCCAGGCGTCCAGCAACAGTCCCACATTGCCCGTTCCCATGTCCGTCGCCAACTGCATCATCTCGCCCAGGGTGTACATGAACTCAAACTTGTGGTGGGCGCGCAGAGACTTGGGACCCAGGAACTCAATGCCGAGGCTGCACCCGTATTCACGCAACGCCTGAGCGATGGGGCGAAACCGCTCCAGATGCCACTGATAATTCTCGTCGTAGTCGCGGCTATCTGACCATGAGGGACACCAGGTGGCGGTGCGCCGGCAACCCAATTGCACAGCCAGGTCGGCCAGCCCGGGCAGTTCGGCCAGGTCGTCGCGCCATTGATCCTGATTCCACGCGACCGGCAGCCCCCACTGACCGGGCAACACATTGCTTGCAGCGAAGAGGTCGCGCACGTATTCGACCCCATGTTCATCGGCCAGGGCGGCGGCCTCACGGATATTGAAGTCGATTCCGGCAAAGCCGCCCTTGCGGGCAAGCTCGATCACCTCGGCCAACGATTTGTCGCGAATGCCGATGGCGCCTGCATTGAGATTTTTGAACATGTTGTGGCTCCTATGCCCACGGATTGAGGATGATTTTGGCCGATTCACGCGCGACCGAGCACGCAAACGCGTCCTGGATCGCACTCATTGGAAAGGTATGGCTGACCAGCAGGTCGAGCAGCGGCGAACGCTGGATGACCTCTATGATCTTGGGGAATTCGTTCAAATTGTAGTGCCACGAGCCGATGAGCGTCAAACCCTTGCGGATCATGTCTGGGCTGACGCGGATCGCCAGCTCGTCCATGCACTCGCCCACAAAAGCCACCTTACCCTTGCGTCGCGTGGCGTCGATGCACAGCCGTTGGGCCTGGGGGACGCCCGCACAGTCCAGCGAGCAATCAACGCCGCGGCCATGGGTCAACTGGCGAATCTTCTCCAACACGACCGGGTCGCGCGGGTCGAGCACGGCTTCCGCTCCCATTTGGCGGGCGCGTTCAGCGCGGTAGGGCACAGATTCGACGACAATCACCCGTGCGCCCCGATAGGCCGCGTTGACCACCGCGCCTAACCCCACCGGCCCTGCTCCTGTGATCAGTACCGTGGTGAAGGCGTCCACGTTCATCTGTTGCATCGCGCCGAAGGATGGACCCAGCCCGCAGCAGGCCAGCGACGCGCGGTCATAGGAGACGCCGTCGGGAATCTTGGGCAGCAACCAGTCGGGCTTGAGTAGATACTGAGCGTAGGTGGCGCGGCCGGCGGTCGCCTTCTCGCCGACAGGCTGCATATTCTCGCAATGAATGTAGTCGCCCGCAACGCAGAGCCGACAGACCCCGCAGGGAAAGCCCGGCATGACAACAACGCGGTCGCCCACTTTGACGCGACCCGGCTGGGCCACAGCCGTCACCTCGCCGGCGGCCTCATGACCCAACACATCGGTCGGTTCGCCGCTGAGAAAGCGTTTGTACTCAGTGCACATGGGCGCAGCGTGCACCTTGACGACAACCCAATTGTCGAAAGGCTGCAAGTCGGGCCGATCGACCAGTGTGGCTTGTCGTGGAGCGGTAATGGCGACTTGTTTTATGGTCGTCCCCCCTCTATTTTGATCTATTACCTGGCTTGACCCTGAACTCGCTGATCCGCAAGAACATGGCGACCACGACGATCAGCATACCGAGGCCGAAATAGAAGAGCTGAAGATCACGCGCGACGCCGGTATCCGAGCCGATCACCATCACCTCGACGACCTCGAAGGCCATGATGGCTGCGCCGGCGCCGGCAGAAGCCAACGCGCCCCGAGGATCGTTGCGCAACACCATCCTCATGGCAACAAGCGCGCTGCCGCCCACGATCACGAGCAGGGCCAGTCCCGGGATGACGTAGCTGCTAAAGATCGAACCTTCCAACATTTCCAGCGGCGGGGCGACGACGCCCGTCAGCAGGCCGATCCCGCCCAACACTGCGGTCACGCCCAAGAAAGCGTTCAGAATGATCAGCAGAATACGCAGGATGCGATACATGCTCATGGTTCTCTCTCCATGCTCTCCATGATCGTCACGCTGCAAACATAACCCATGGAAGCTATCCGTTGTTGTCTTTCGATCACGGTATCTCGCAATAGCGGTCGATGCGCCGCCCGATGACAGCCAGACTGTCGTCCCAAAAGGCGCGGCTGCGAATGTCGATGCCAAAGGTCGCGGCCAGATCTGCGGCGCTGGCTTCGCCCGTGTTGGCCAACAACTCAGTGAAGGCCGGTGTGAAAGCCGACCCACGCTCCTGATAGATGGCGTACAACCCGGTGGCAAAGAGCAGGCCAAAGGCATAGGGGAAATTGTAGAAAGTCAGTTGCGGCGAGTAATAATGAGGCTTCCAGGTCCACATGTAGGGATGCAGATGCTCCTTGTCCAGCCCATCGCCATATGCTGACGTCTGCGCCCGCGCCATGATCTCGCACAATTCGTCTGCGGAGAGCTCGGCCTGGCTGCGCCGCTCGAACACCTCGCACTCGAACAGGAAGCGAGAATAGATGTCCACGATCACCTGCGCCGCGCTGATGAGAGAAGTTTCGATGATCGCCAGCTCCTCCTGGGCGTCGCTTGTCTGGGCCAGGGCGGCCTCTGTGACAATCGTCTCGCACATGATCGAGGCTGTTTCGGCCAGCGTCATAGGCGTAATGGATTGGAGGTCGGTCTTGTCGGCGGCGAAGATGCACTCGTTGTGGAACGCGTGACCCAGCTCGTGAGCAATCGTGAAGACCTGGTCGGGTGAGCCATCGAAGTTGCAAAGGATGCGGCTCTCCTTGACCGTCGGCAGGCTCATGCAGAATCCGCCGCCCCGCTTGCCGGGTCGCTGCTCGGCGTCGATCCAGTGGTTGTCGAAGGCGCGCACGGCCAGGGCGGCCAGATCGGGCGTGAACTTCTCAAAGTTGGCAATGATCAACTGGCGTGCTTCCTCGAAGGAGTAGCGCCGGTCGCTGCGCCCGGCTGGCGCAAAGAGATCCCACCAGGCAAGCTGCCGCTTGCCCAGACGTTGGGCTTTGGCTCTGAAATAGCGCCGAAATATGGGGAATGACCCCTGCATGGCGTCGAGCATGGCCTCTAGCGTGGGCTGGTCGATGCGACTGCGGTCGAGCGCGCTGTGGAGCGCATCGCGACGACCGCGGCGACGCTCCAGGGTCAGCGTTTCGCCCTTGACGCCGTTGAGACAAGCCGCCAGGGTCTCGCGCACACTGACCCACGCCTGAATTTCCGCTTCGTGAGCGCGGCGGCGCACCTCTTCGTTCTCGTGGGTTTGCAGGTTGATCAGGGCAGGCATGGGCAGTTTTTGCATACGACCATCCAGCTCAAAGTCCACAGTGAGCTGGGAAGTGACGGTTCCTTGCAGCTTGCCCCAGGCGCTGCCGCCGCTCAAGGTCAATACTGCGGCCAATTCTTCTTCCCCTGGGCCCATGAGATAGCGCGCCTGGTCTGCGGTTTCGCGTAGGATGAAGGCATGAGCCTGGGCAGTGGGCGCCTGCGCGATGACTGCCTCTAACGCCGGCCCCAACTGGCCGATCCATCTCTTGAAGCGTGCACCGAGTTGCTGAACGCGCACGGCAACCTGTTCATACTCGGACTCTTTGCGGCGAGCAGCCATATTGTGCGAATCGACGGCGACGAAAGCTGTGATGTAGGCGTATAGGGTGCGGCTCAACCTGGAAAGCGCGTTGATGCGGTCGATGGCTGTGCTGACGACCGCGCTAAGCCGCGCTTCATCGTTGTCATCTATGCCAATGGTGAACTCCGCGTCGGCAAATGCTTGCAGATCATCCAGCTGCTTTTGTAGGCTGGCAAAAGCAGCGGAAAATTCCTGCGATTCCAGACTTGGGTAGATATTCGAGACATCCCAACGAGGTGGGTTCATCATTCGACTCCTTGTTTCCTACTTGTTCTTAGTGATTCCTGCTGATTCGGCTGCTCGACCCCAGGTGTACCATTACGCCTTCGATTACTCCTTCGATCCCGTCAACTTGATCCCCTGAATGAAGGTCTTCTGGGCGAAGAAGAAGGCGATGATGATGGGCAGGGTGAACACCGTCGCCGCGGCCATGAGTTGATTCCAGATGATGGTTCTCTGGCTCTGGAAATCCTGTAGACCCAGGGCCATGGTGAAATTGCGCGGGCTGCTCAAGAAGAGCAAGGGGGCCGTGAAGTCATTCCAGACGTAGAGAAAAGTGAAGACGGTGACGGTGGCCAACACCGCCGTGGAGAGCGGCAGCACAATGCGCGTGAAAATTTGCCATTCGGAGGCGCCATCCACGCGCGCGGCGTCGCACATCTCTTCGGGAATGGTCCTGAAGAACTGACGCAAGAGAAAAACATCCCAGGCGTTGGCGAAAAACGCCGGCACGATGAGCGGCAGGAAGGTGTCGCCCCACCCCAACCGGTCATTGAAGAGCAGATAGATGGGAATCATGGTGACCTGGAAAGGGAGCATCATGGTGGCAAGCACCAGGATAAAGAGCGCATCACGCCCGGGAAACTTTAGGCGGGAGAAGGCATAGGCGACGGGCGCGTTGGAGACCAGCGTGCCGATGATGGTGAAGACCGCGATGATGAGGCTGTTTTTGAAATAGACCCAGAAACTGGCGCCCACGCCGGGACGACTGCCGCGGCTCATGGCGTCGGGGAAGTTCCGCCAGCGGAAAGAGATCTCCATCACAGCTTCAGCGATCCGCTCTTTGCCCTGCTGTAGCTTGTATGTCAAGAGTTCATCGGGAAGGGCGGGATCGACAAATGTCCCTACTCCCTCGACGATTTTGACAGCGGCCAACTGACGGATCACCCCATTTTCATCCTTGACGTTGTAGATGGGCAGCCGCTCACCTTTCACTTCCACCCGCACGTTGTCATAGGGCAGCCAGCGCGGCGGCGAGCGAAAGACATCCTGGTCGGACTTGAACGCAGTCAACACCATCCACATAAAGGGCACAGCGAAGAAGAGCCCCACGAAGATGAGCAGTCCGTGACCGAGCGTCGAGGTCAACAGGTCGCGCGCCTGGCGCGTTCGTCGTCGAGTGCGCGCGTCTTGCTGGCTGGAGCGCGCCAGGCTCGCATTGCTGGAAGGAAGGGTGGCGTCTGTCATGGCGTCATCCTGAATAATAGGTGAAGCGGTCGCTCAGCTTGAGCAGGATGACGGTCAACACCAGGATGATGACGAACAGAATCCAGGCCATGGCCGATGCGTACCCCATTTTCAGATAGAGGAAAGCGTTCTGGTAGAGGTAGATGCTGTAGAAGAGCGTTGAATTGAGCGGTCGCCCCAGATTGCCGCTGCCGCCCACTACATACGCCTGGGCAAAATACTGGAACATGGCGATCATGCCGGTGATCAGAATGAAGAGCGTGATGGGCGAAACCATGGGGATGGTGATGTGCCATAGGCGATGAAACCAATTTGCCCCGTCAAGCTCTGCGGCTTCGATGAGGCTGAGGGGCACATCCTGCAAGCCTGAAAGGTAGATCACGATAGAGCCGCCGATTCCCCACAACCCGAGTAAGATCAACCCCGGCTTGGACCATTGGGGATCCGCCATCCAATTGGGGCCGTCGATGCCAATTTTACCCAACAACGTATTGACCAGCCCCACTTGTGGATTCAACAGCCACAGAAAGAGAATCGTCCCGGCCACGGTCGGCACGATGGAGGGAAGGAAATAGACTACTCGATAGAATGCCTGCCCCCGCACCTTCAGATTGAGGAGCAGCGCACAGAGAAAGGCAGTGAAAAGCCCCAGCGGGACAGCAATGACCACCATATAGAGGGTGTTGCCCAACGAAATGAAGAATCTGTCATCGTTGAGCAGATTGGCGTAGTTCTCCAACCCGATCCATTCCGGCGCACGTTTGGAGTGATAGATGGTGAAGCTGTAATAGAGCGAGACGACCATTGGGTAAAGCGTGAAAGCGAAGAAGCCGATCAGCCACGGCGAGAGGAATAGCAGAGCCGTGCGCAACTGCGCGCGGGTGCGCTTGGTCCACACTACTTTGGGTCGCCATCTGCCGCCGGGGAATTTGCGTGGGACGGTCGTCGCCTCGTTCTTCATTGTCGTGCTCCTTTTCCATGCTGCCAGGGGATTGTTGGGTAGTGAGGTCTTGAGGTTTTGAGGATGGGGAGTGCCGCGCCTTCCCCAAAAATCCCACTACCCCAAGACCACATTCTCTTATTTCCCCATCATCTCATTGAACTTCGGCTCGAACTCAGCCTGCACCGCGTCCAGGGTGGCTTGCGGGTCTGCGCCGGTGTAGAGGATCGCTTCCTCGGCTGCGGCAAGCGCGTCGTTCAGCTCGAAGGAGAGCGGCGTCGTGATGACCGCGTAGGCGTTCGGGCTGTTCATCAAATCGACAAAAACCTGGAATTTTGGCCCAAGCTCCTGGAAGCAGGGGTTTTCGGCGGCCTTCTTGCTCGTAGGCAGGTTGGCGTTGTAGCAGAACTCTTCCGCCACAATCTCGGGCGTCATCATCCAGGCCAACAGCTTCGCCGAGGCGTCCACATCAGCCGCGCCAGAGGGAATCACCACCACAGTCCCCTGGTTGACGATGGTGCCAGCGCGTTCGGGATTGGCGGCGGGCGGCGGGAAAGCGGTTACGCCGTAATTCAGCTCGGGCTTGAGCTTGGGGATGAAATTCGGCCCCACCTGCCATTCGCCTTCCACCATCATGGCGACTTTGCCGGCGTAGAATGGCGCATCCGGTGAGCCATACTCACCAAAGCCAGACTGAAACGCCTGGAGATTCTCAACGCCATATTTGTTGTAGAACTGTTGTTGCCAGGTCATGGCATCCACCATGGGCTGGCTGTTGGCGGTCAACTCGGTTCCGTCGTCGCTGTACCAGAAACCGCCAAAGTTGCGGGCATAGAGATCCGTGTGGCTCCATGAGTGGTCGGGGATGAAGCCGACCTGCTCCAGGCTGCCATCCGCGCCAACGATGGTCAGCTTGTCGGCGAACTCCACCAGTTCCTCCATGGTGGTCGGTGGAGTCTCTGGGTCAAGACCTGCGGCCTCGAAGAGATCCTTGTTCCAGAACAGGGCATAGGCGTCTGTGCCCCAGGGCAGGCAGACCAAGAGGTTCTCCTGGCGGCACTGGGTCAGCGGCGCATCGAACATATCCTCCATGTCGATGTCGCCAGCGTTGACGATGTCCGTGAGATCCAGAGTCAAGCCCTCTTTGTAGTACGACTTGGCGGCGTCGCCTCCGCTCAAGACAAGGATGTCAGGCGGGTTCGAGCCGGTCAGGGCCGGCAGGATTTTGTCATCGTCGATGGGCGCGGTGACTTCCACCTTGACGCCTGTCTCGGCGGTGTATTGATCGAACAACTCTTGCACTTGCTGGGGATTGTCGCCCCATTGAATCCATACGCGCAAGGCCTCCGGGCTGGCAGCATCGCCCGCAGCGGGTTGCTGTGTTGCCGGCGCGGCGCAGGCTGCCAGCAACAGCGCCATCACAGCCAACAACGCCAAGATTGTGAGCAGTTTGTTTTTCATATTTGCCTCCAAGATTGTGATTGGGTTGAACAGGCGACAGACGATGACAAAATTGTATCAGGATAATGGCTGTGATTAGCAAAACGCCCACCGATTGTAGCATACTTGGCGCAGGCAAGATGGATGGTGATACAGGAGCAATGGCATCATGACACAGAAGGATCAACAGTCGATGGACAAAACAGATCTCTTTGCCGCGCTACCCCCACTTCCCGCGTCTCCATGGTTTGAGTTGCAACGCGCTGTCGTGGCCAGCCGACGCCAAATCGTCGTGCTCGATGACGATCCCACCGGAACGCAGACTGTTCATGCTGTCCCCGTGTTCATGACCTGGGGCGTGGAAGAGTTATGCGCTGGCCTGACCGGCGACTGGCCTGCTTTCTATGTATTGACTAACTCGCGCAGCATGACCGCCGCCGCCGCGCAGGTGCTCAACCGCGCCATTGGCGCCAATCTGGCCGCAGCTGCTGCGCAGACAGGCGTTGATTTCGTCGTCGTCAGCCGCAGCGACTCCACCTTGCGCGGCCATTTCCCGTCCGAAGTGGACGCGCTGGCAGAAGGGCTGGGTGTACGTTTCGACGCCACCGTGATCGCACCGTACTTTGCAGAGGGCGGACGCTTCACCATTGACGATGTTCACTATGTACAGGAAGGCGAGCGACTCACGCCGGCCGCGCAAACACCTTTTGCCCGCGATGCAGTCTTTGGCTATTGCTCCTCGAACCTGCGGGAGTGGGTGGCGGAAAAGACGCAGGGGCGTATCCCGGCAGAAGCAGTCGCAACAATCTCCATCGCCGACCTGCGCACGGGCGGTGTAGAATGTGTCCAACGCCGCCTGCTCGATCTGCCATCCGGCAGCGTCTGTATCGTCAATGCAACCGACGATCGAGATCTGGAGGTGCTGGTGTGTGCGCTGCTCTCTGCCGAAGCGACTGGACGACATTATCTTTATCGCACAGCCGCGTCTTTCGTGCGCGTGCGCGCTGGCATCGAGCGCCGCGGTCTGTTGACGCGCGCTGAACTTGGCCTGTCGCAACATGGCGCCGGGTTGACAATCGTCGGCTCATATGTGCCCAAGACGACGGCTCAGTTGCAACGCCTCCTCGCCCATGGGCTACGAGCAATCCCACTCCAGGTATCGCGTCTTCTGGACGCGACAACACGTGGCGATGAGATTGCTTCCGCCGCAACGAAGGTCAACGATGCGCTCGCCCAGGATGAGGATACAGTCGTCTTCACCAGTCGCGATCTCGTGACCGGCGCCGATGACACAACCAACCTTGCCATCGGACGCCGTGTGTCCGATGCGTTGGTTAGCGTCTTGAGCGCGCTCCGGGTGCGGCCGGCTTACATCGTCGCCAAAGGAGGCGTCACTGCCAGCGATGTAGCGACGCTTGGGCTGCGGATGCGACGGGCCAACGTGTTAGGGCAAATCCTACCCGGCGTGCCCGTATGGCAGGCGGGCGCTGAGAGCCGTTTTCCTGGGATGCCCTATATCGTTTTCCCAGGCAATGTAGGAGATGATGACACGTTGTCGAAAGTGGTCGAAGGTCTGCGTCCGCTGCATCCGGAACGCTGATCAGGTCAGCAGTCATCCCAATTCGACCACGTAATGCGCTCCTCCAGTTTGTGGAGGAGCACGCATGTCTGTTGCTCGATGTTTCAGCAAGCGCAAGTATGCTGAAACGTCGAGTGATGAAGCAAGAAGCCCTCATCCCGAAACCATGCTCCCGGGATGACGATGCGGGTCGGTGCTCAAGATCGCTTTCTGTCCGACGAGCGTGCGTTGGAGCAGCCCAATATCCAGCGAGCGCACCTTTCCATCATGTTGAGCAGACAGGGCCGCAGCAACGCCGGCGGCATGCCCGGTGGCGAAACAGGTGGCAGCGCCGCGTAGGGAGGCGTTGGACTCATGGTCGCTGGAAATGCAGCGCCCGGCGACCAGCAGATTTTGCACCCCTTGAGGCGTGAGCGCCCGCAATGGTATGTCGTGATTGCCCTCCAGGATTTGATATGAAAAGTGTTCATCCTTGAGATGCTTGTCCAGCGCCCGTGCGTTGAGCGCCACCACGTCGTCGAAACGGGAATTATGGAGCAGATCATCCAGCGTGATCACGTACTCGCCGATGATGCGTCGTGTCTCGCGCACACCCAATGGCGATTGGCCGATGACGAACGCCTCCTCGAAACCAGGGATGTTCTCTTGAAGGAAGCGTAGATGCCCCAGGGCGCGCCGCCGGCCCTCGATCTCGGCCCAGGTCAATTGGCGAACATCGGTGCCGTCAATCTCAACAGACCCTTGTACACGCGCCGTGCTGCGTCGAATCATGAGCTTGACTGTGGGTACCGGCCCCTTATGGGCGATACTGATCTCACCTGCGCGGTTGGATTCGCCATCCAGGCGCACAGTGTAACCACCTTTGAGTAAGAATGTAAACATATTCTGAACGCCGTGCACTTCGCTGACGTCGGGAATCCAGGCCCAGTCCAATTTTTCCCGGTTGGCGCGCGCCCAGTCGATCACCTTGACTGCGTCGATGTTGCAAACAGTCAGGTCAACCGACGTCTGCCACAGGTTGTCGGCGTCGAGTTTTTCGTAGGGCGCGCCAGCGTGATAGGCCACGTCAGCATCGCCGCTGGCATCTACAAAGCAGGCAGCGTCGATGACCTGACGCCCCGACTTGTTTTGGACGACGGCGCCGTGAATGGTTTCGCCTTCCATCAACGTCTCGCTAAACCAGGTGTGAAGGTAGAGCTCGACACCAGCCTCGGCCACCATTTCCAGAGCGACGAACTTGGTGCCTTCTGGAAAAATCTGGGCGCGCCAGCGTTGGCGATCCACGACGGCGTATCCCTTCTGCTCCATGCGCTCCAGAAACTCCCAGCCGACGCCGCCAACGATGTGGTTTGCATGAGAGTCGTTTGTCCAGCCAGGGTTGGTGTTATAGGTGCCGGTGACGCTGCCGCCCAGAAAGCCGCTACGCTCGACGAGAACAGTCCTGGCGCCTGCCCTGGCTGCGCCAACTGCAGCACAGAAGCCAGCTGTGCCACCGCCGATGATGCAGACATCGGCTTCTGTCAAAACCGGCAATTCTTGCGCCGGAACGATGAAGGTCTTTGGATATCTTGCCATTGGAATCTCCGCAATCTTGGAATTCAAATTTGTTCGTCCAATTTTGTTACCCGTCTATACGAAAATTGCATAGCGCCCGGCGATATCGTTACTGGATGAAGGGGAGGCGTTGTCGTCGAATGAGCGCTCTTGGGTGCTGAGGACTGCGCCTTGCGCCAGCAGCATGCGCTGGAGCTTGCGAATCGGTACGTTGCGTATCCGACCGTTGCCCTGCGCTGCCAGCGCCGCGGCCACACCCGCGGCGTGACCTGTCGCCATACACGTGGCCGAGCCGCGAATAGAGGCATGAGAGAGATGGTCGCAAGAGATGCAGCGCCCGGCCACGACAATGTTGCCCACTCCTTGCGGCGTGAGCGCACGCAGAGGCACATCGTGGTTGCCTTTGAGAAACTCGATCTTGAAAACTGTGCCCTTGAGGTGATAGTCAAGCGCACGACAATTGAGCGCGACCACATCATCGAAACGCGCCTGGTGTAGGAGATCGTCCAGCGTGATGATGTAGTCGCCGATGATGCGTCGCGATTCGCGCACGCCCAGGTGATTTTGTGCAACGACGTAGACGTTTTCCATGCCCGGCACGGTTTCTTTGAGATATTTGAGATGACGTAACGCGCCCTGTAAGCCTTCCACCTCAGCGTAGGTGAGGGCCTTTGGGTCGAGTGGATTGATCTCCACGTTGCCTTGCAGGCGAACTGCATCGCGATATACGCATAGTTTCACCGTTGGCATGACGCCCACATGATAGGTTTTGCCATCCGAGCCGACACTCGTATCCTGATTGGGAATTACGAAAGTCAACATGGGTTGAGCGCCGCCATCTTTGTGTTCGACATCCAGGCCACGTACACTTGTAAGCCTGTCTTGATTAGCGCGCACCCACTCGATGACGCGCGGGACATCGACGCCGCAACCTGTCAGGTCCATGGAGACTTGCTGGAGCTCGTTCACATCGACCATGTCAAAGGGCGCGCCGGCGCTGGCGGCGATATCAGCGTCGGCGCTGGCATCGACGAAAGTCTTCGCCAAGATGACGCTACGCCCCGCCTTGCTCTGCACCACCACCCCTGTCGCCATGTCGCCATCCATGACCACGTCCGAGGCCCATGTGTAGAAGTAGAGTTCAACGCCGGCATCGGTCACCATGTCCAAGGCGATCTTCTTGGTGGTCGGCGGCCAGATCTGCGGCTTCCACTTGATTGGGATGAAGACCTCACCCTCGCGTTGCATCCGCTCGATGAACTCCCAGGGAATGCCGCCGATGATCTGGTTGCCATCGGAATCGCCAAACCAGCCGGGTGTGGTATTGTAGGTCGTGGTGAGGCAGCCGCCAAGATAGCCAAAACGCTCGATGAGAATCGTCCTGGCGCCGGCGCGAGCCGCGGCCACGGCTGCACAAAAACCGGCAGTGCCGCCGCCAATAACGCAGACATCGGCCTCATCTATGACAGGGAGTCGGGCAGCGGGAAAATCAACAAATCTCGTCATCACACATTCCTTTACATTCCATTGAAAAGCAAGCAACTGGTCGATTAACAGACCGCCGGCGTGTTTTGTCTGGTTTGCTCGGTTGGCGCGTCAGAGTTGCGGCCAAGCCCATCCAACACACTTTTTGTGTATTCGATGGCGAGGCGTGGGCTGGACAACACTGTTAGGCCGGTCTCGGTTTGCAGCCGCGGCGCCAGACGGGTCATCGAAGCCTGGGCCAACACGATCAGATCGACGCGAGACGCCAGCTCGCGCGCTGCTGCAACGACCAGCTCGTCGTGATGCTCCCGTTGCCCGCTCATCAGAATCTCAAAGGCACCGGCAACCAGACAGGGGTGGATCTCTACTTGCCGGCTCATGGCTGTCGCCTTGCTGCGGATCAGGCTGACAGTTGGGGCGAGGGTGGTCTTGACGGTCGCCATCACGCCGAGGCGATCAGCTTCAGCCGCAGCCTTTGCGGTCATGGCGTCGTCGATCTTGATCACCGGAATCGAGACAAGCGTGCGAGCCTCGTCGATCGTGGGGCCCAGCGAGGAGCAGAGCGAAAGCACGGCGTCCGCGCCAGTGCGCGCCGCAGCTTCGACGTAATGATTCATGCGCTGTTGGACTTCCGGACGAATCTCCCCAACGCGCATCACATCAGCCAGGAGCGAATCATCAACAATGTTGATCAGGCGTACATCGGGCATGATCTCGGCAAAGAGATCGCGCATCATGGTCTCGACATTGATGAAAACAAAACTTGTGTGGATCAGAGCCAGGCTCTTTGGCATTGCAAACTCTCCTTAGAATGAGAAGTTGCGCATCTGGGAGCGCCACCATCTTGGCAACTGCTGGCAAGATACCAGCATTCCCAGGACAACTGTGTAACACGTGTCAGAATTTCAGCCCCGACATGGTGATGCCGCGCACGAAGTATTTTTGGGTGAACAGAAAGACGATAATCGTGGGGATCATAGAAATCGCCGAACCCGCCATGAGCAAGTGCCACTCGGTGCCCACCTCGTTGCGAAAGTATGAAAGACCGATAGGCATGGTGAATTGCTCCTGAGAGCGTAGATAGATCAACGCGGCAAAAAAATTGTTCCAACTGGCGATGAAGGTGAAGGTCGCCAGAACAGCAGCGGCTGGCTTGCACAATGGCAGCATGACGCGCCAATATATGGCCCACGGCCCCGCGCCGTCGATCCGGGCCGCGTCTTCCAGATCCTTGGGAATGGTCATCATGAACTGGCGGAACAGAAAGGTGCCAAAAGTGCTGGCAAGCGCAACGGGTGCAATCAAGGCCCAGTGAGTGTCGATCAAGCCCAGATTTTTGTAGAGAATGAAGATCGGTACGACGTTGACGATGCCCGGCACCAACATGACAGCAATCAAAATGGCGAACATTGCATTCTTCAGCGGAAAGTCGAAGCGAGCGAAACCATAACCGCCCATGGAGCAGACGAGCAATTGACCGAGAACCGAGATGATCGCTACTTTGAAACTGTTGAACATGAAACGGTCAAAGGGATAGGCTTGCCAGGCGTTGATGTAGTTTTGCCAGACTATCGGGTCTGGAATCCATTGCGGTGGAAAGGCGAAGATCTGGCTCTTGAGCTTGAGCGAACTTGACACCATCCAGAACAACGGCAGCATCATGAACAGGGCAAGGGTAGCCAGGAGAAAATACAGTAGAGCGCGCAAGATGGGAGCGCGCCACAGATGCACGCTGGTGGCTGATGACGCCACAGCTGCCGGCGCTGGTTGGGCTTTGCTGACAGTTGTCATGACACCACTTTCCCCCACTCAATCGTAAAAGACCCAACGCTTGGAAAATTTCCACTGAAAAATGGTAATCGCGCCAATCACCAGAAATAGCACCCACGCCATGGCTGAGGCGTATCCCATGCGAAAAAACGAAAACGCGTTTTGCCACAGGTAATAGACCCATACATCCGTCGAGCGCAGACGACCGCCGGCCCCGCCCGTTGTGGTGATGATGTAGACGATGTCAAAAACCTGAAAGGAGTTGATCAGCGAAATGATCAGCACGAAGAAGGTTGTCGGCGAAAGCAGCGGCAGGGTCACATTGCGAAAGCGCGCCCAACCGCCCGCGCCGTCGATAGTGGCAGCCTCATACAGGCTTTGGGGAATGTTTTGCAAACCTGCCAGAAAGATCATCATGTTGTACCCTACACCCGCCCACACGCTGATGATGATGATCGAAAACATGGCCCATCTGGGATCAGTCAGCCAGGACGGCCCATCGATTCCAATCATACGCAGCATGGAGTTGACCAGACCAAGCTTGCCATTGAGTATCCACTGCCAGACAAGCGCAGTCGCCACGACAGAGGTGACGACCGGAATGAAGTAGGCGAGGCGGAAAAAGCGCACGCCGCGCAGTGATTGGTTGACGAGCAAGGCCAGGCCCAATGAACCGAGCATCCCCAGCGAGACGGCGCCTATGACATACTTGACCGTGTTGAACATGGCTGCACGGGCGAAAGGATCTTGCGCCAGCCTGGCGTAATTCTGAAACCCTACGTATTCAGGCGGCGTGATCAAATCCCAACTGGTGAGGCTCAGCCCGAGAGACGCGACAGTGGGCAATACATTGAGAACCAACGTACCCAGAAAGACCGGCAGCACGAACAGCAAACCGGCTAACTGATAGCGATAGGAAGGCTTCTTGAGGCGAGCGATGGCCCGTTGCATCGACATTCCCCTGGCACAATGTGAGGCAGGAACGAGCCGTACGCCGCCCCTGCCTCATGAATAGGTTCGATTACGCAGGTGCGCCCAAACAGCCGCCAGCCGTCTGCAATACCTGGTCGCACAGCGGCTTGACCTCATCCATGGCTGTCTGCGCTGTCTTTTGACCCAGCGCGACTTCTTGGATGGCCGGCCAGGCGATATCCTGCACCTCGCCAAAGGCCACGGCAAAGGGCAGGGTCTGCCCATAGGCCAACTGCTCTACCAGTAGTTTGCGACTGGGAGGAACCTTGTCTGGGGCGGCCCAAATCTCGGTCGCGGCCTTCTTATTGATGGGGATAATGTTTTTAGTCTGGGCAAAGAGCAACTGAGACTCCTGACTCATGAGGTGCGCGGCGAAGGCCACCGCCTGCTCTCGTTGCTCCGAAACCTGGGGTACGCCCCAGCACTCAATCGCGCTGAAGACCACCGGGTCGTTGCCAGGGATGATGGGCATGGGCGCCACATCCCATTCGAACTCTACATCTGCTGCGGGAACGTCGCGAGTCTGTCCGTAGACCATGGCTGCCTGCCCCAGATTGAACATCTCCATGCCGCCTCCCATGGCGCTCATGGTCTCTGGATCAGCCGCACTCTTCTCCACCTGCATCATGTCGGCGGCAGCCTGAATGGCGTTGACCATGGCTGATTCGTGCATCAGGAACTCCAGGCACTCTTCATCGAGGATGCGCCCGCCAGATGAACGCCCGATGGTGGTCATGAAATCTGCGTTGTCCACGCCGGCCGCGCCAAAGATCAGCTCATCTGGTTTGGAGAGCGCGGCGGCTGTTTCGCGGAACTTGTCGAACGTCCAGGCTTCAGATGGATAGGTTGTGGGCGGAAATGCAACGCCGGCGGCGTCGAACATGCTCTTGTTATAGATGAAGTTGTCCACACGCATGGCGGAAATTGCCACCCAGAGCTTGCCGTTGATCATCGTGGATTCCACTGCCGACCAATAAAGGTCATCCTTGTTCAGCGTGTTCAAGAGATATTCGTCCAGCGGAAGCAAGACGTTGCGTTGGGCAAAGAAGGGAATGGCGTCGTCATCCTGGCGATGGACGTCGGGCGGTGTGCCTGCCGCATAGGCTGTATCGAGCTTGTCGAAGAAATCTCCCCACGGGTAATACTGGAACTTGACCTTGACGCCAGGATTGGCTGCTTCGAAGGTCTTGATGATCGGGTCGAGCTCGTTTTCATTAACGTGCCAAACCTCGATTTCGGTGGCTTGGGCGGCAGGTTCGCTGGGCTGTCCAGTCGGCGCAGCGGCTACACAAGCCGTCAGGGCAAACCCAGCTCCAGTCATTGCCGTCAATTGTAGAAACTGCCGACGGCTCAGTCGATTGTGTGTGAACATACGAAGTTCTCCTTACTCCTTTGTAGATATGAACGAAACTACGAATCTATGGCAGATTCATGGGAGCCTAAAATGTTGCGTACAGATCATCGCTGAGTTGCGAAGATTCTGACGGACAAGGGGCGATTGAGTCCGTGCTGTAAATTCATGAAATGATAGATGTGTACAATCGATAGGCGACCTCTCTTCCTGTATGACTGGGTCCGCCGCCTGTTTATGCTGTCGACGAAACCGACTGAAGTGTAATTCTATCTTTCATCAAATGTATGGTCAGGAGCTGTTCGGCTTCGACACCGTCGCCCCGGTTGATAGCGTCGCACAGTTGTAGGTGATGTTGCGCTGATATGCGGCGTAGTTCGTCAGAACGTAAAACGCGCGACATCGTACTGCGCATCAATTGTTGAATGCCGTAGATGATTTCACGCAGCACGATGTTTTGGGAGGCATCGGCCATGGTCAGGTGGAAAGCGATATCCAGTGCAATGAAGGCATCGAGCTCATCGCACTTGGTCATCTTTTCTGCCAGAGAGCGCAGCCGCTCGCGGTCGGTGGGTGTGGCGCGAGCAGCGGCCAGCCTGGCGGTGCAACGTTCGACAGCTATGCGCGCCTCCACCAAGTCATCGGAATGACCGTTCAACATCAAGGATGACCATTCGATGCTTTGCACAGTGGAACGGGGAAAATCGGCGCGAATGAACGCGCCTTCGCCAGGCCGAATCTCGACGATCCCCAGCGCGACCATCGCCCGGGTTGCCTCTCTGACGGATGACCGACCAACCGACAGCTGCTCGGCCAGATCTCGCTCGGAAGGTAGTCTCTCCCCAGGTTTCAACCGGCCTTGCAGGATGAGTTCTCTCATCTGCTCGATGATCTGTTCAGAAACGGTCGATTTTTGAATCTCGTTGAAGAATGTCATGACCTGTCACCTTTGCAATGGACAAAGTGAGCGCACATGATCGTCAGGCGCATACTCTGCCATGACATGACTCCGTGCTCACGGGTTGCTATCGTGCGCTACGGTGAGTTGTGGCAACTGGACAAATGATGTGGATGCTGGTAAATTGGGAATCATCAGGTGGTCAGACCACCTGATGTGCCAATAGTATAGCACAGTGTTGTCGCAAGGTCAAGCCCCTTTTTATATGTCCGATGAACACTTTCTCAGCATTCTGGCATTTTTTGGCGTTCGCTTTCATGCTTGAGTTCCTGGCGGGTTGCGCTCCCCAACCAGTTGCCAGCCTCGTGGCGAGAGGGTTGAACCAGCCACGCGGCATGGCTTTCGACTCTGATGGTCATCTCTTCGTCGCTGAAACTGGCGCATATACAGCAGACGAAGTTCATGACGGGCCGCCAGGATCGAATCACAGTGGTCGCGTGTTGCGCATCGACTCAGACAGACGCATCACACCAGTGATGGAGGCGCTCCCTTTCACCCAACAGAAGATCAATGGAGATACGGGCGTCACCGATGTAGCCGTTCTCGATGGCGACCTGTATGTTCTCATCGGCGAAGGTTTGGATGACAATCTGTCGCGGCGGTTGCTGCAAGCGTCGTCCACAGGCAGGGCCAGACGGGTCGCCAACCTGCTCGACATCGTGACACAGACCACAACAGCGCAAGATATGGACGTCGGCCGCATCAAGGCCAACCCTTTCGCCATGATTGCCGCGCCTGACGGCGCAGCGTTTTATGTCAGCGATGGCGCCTCTGGGCGCATCTTGCACGTTGAACTCGACGGAGACGTGCGCGTTTTTGCTGAAACGCCCGGGATGCCGCCCCTGGCTGGAATGAGCTTTGGCCCCGATGGCAGGCTCTACGTGGCCGTCTTCAGCCATTGGCCGCACACACCAGGCAGCGGCGCTATCTGGGCGGCCGACTCAACCGGCGGGCTTACCCCTGCTGTCGCTGGGTTGACCATGCCGATCGATGTTGCCTTCGACAAGGCGGGGTCGCTGTTTGCAATCGAGTTCAGCGATGGGCGGAACATGGAGAAGCCATATGCGGCGTGGAGCGGCCGCCTCTTGCGCATCGCTCCTGATGGCGCGCAAACCGTTCTGCTCGACCACCTGAACTATCCAACGGCGATGCTGTTTTCGCCCACGGGTGATCTGTTCATTGCGGTCGGCGGCGCATTTACGGGCGCTGGTCACGGGGCCATCATCAAATTGGCTTGCCAGGCGATCAGTGAGCGCGCCGCCTGCGCTCCATAGCAAGAATAGTTTCGTGGTGAAAACAGCGCGTGGTTGGATCACATGACATACAACTCTTTGTGTAAGAAATGGACATGTCGCCCTCCTCTTGTGTATGATGGCCCTCTATGTGCAGACAACTCTTGTCCATCTACGCAATCGTTCTGCTGACGCTCGCCGTCACATCGTGTGCACCTATGCCGGGCCGGCCAATGTTGTGTCCGTGCAGACCCCGCAAGCTGCAGCCGTTACTCTTGGCCAGACGGAGATCGATATGGAACTGATTGCTGCCGCCGACCTGGGCAACGCGGCCGCAGTGCAGAGCCTTTGCATCACTCCTTTGGATTTGTCAAGGTCGGCCATTTTCAACAGGTGGGGTTCAAATTCGACCGCTGACTGGACTTGACCTTTTGGGAGTTGCTGCTGGTAGAGTGATTTGGTGATTTGCGGTTTACGATTTACGATTTATCCATGACTATTTCAATGTCCGACCTACACACTCACCTCAATACACTCCTCGAACGCGTCGACGCCATTCGGGGGCGTCTTTGACATCGCTGGCAAAGAAGAACGCATCGGCGCGTTGGAAGCCGAATCCATGGCCCCGGGCTTTTGGGGCGACCAACAGGGCGCGCAAAAGAAGATGCAGGAGATCACCGCCCTGCGCAACCAGGTGGAGCTGTGGAATGATATTCACCGCCGGGTGAGCGACGCGCTCGAATTGGCTGAGATGGCTGAAGATGACGAGGCCATGCTGGCCGAACTGGAACGGGAAGCTGAGTCCCTTGCCGCTGAACTGGAAGAGCGCGAAATGTCGCTGGCGTTAAGCGGCCCCCACGACGCAGGTTCCGCCATCTTCAGCATCCACGCCGGCGCAGGCGGCACAGAAGCCCAGGATTGGGCGCAGATGCTCCTGCGCATGTATCTGCGCTGGGCTGAACGTAAGGGCTACAAGACCGTCATCACCGACATGACCGAAGGCGAAGAGGCCGGCGTCAAGAGCGTCACGGTGGAAGTAGATGGCCCGACCGCCTATGGCTATCTCAAGGCGGAACGAGGCACCCATCGCCTGGTGCGCCTCAGCCCCTTCGACGCCAACAACCGTCGCCACACCAGCTTCGCCAAGCTGGAAGTCATGCCCGTGTTGGACGAGGACATCGAGATCGCCATCGACCCCAAGGATATCGAGATCGAGGTCTTTCTGAGCAGCGGCGCCGGCGGTCAGAACGTGCAAAAGAACCAAACCGCAGTGCGCATCCGCCACCTACCCACCGGGATGATCGTCACCTCGCAGAATGAGCGCAGCCAGACGCAGAATCGCGAGATGGCAATGCGCGTGCTGCGCGGTCGCCTCTATGAGATCGAGCAGGAGAAACTGGCCGAAGAAAAGGCCAAAATCAAGGGCCAGAATGTGGACGCCAACTTCGGCAGCCAGATTCGCTCCTATGTCCTGCACCCCTACCAGATGGTCAAGGATCTGCGCACCGATGTAGAGACGGGCAACACCACAGCCGTGCTCGACGGCGATCTAGACATGTTCATTACTGCCTGGCTCAAGCAGCAGGTGGGCGAAATGGGTTGAGGGGTTGTAAAGCAGACTGGTGGGCCCATCACTCTAGCCCACGATCGAGGGTCTGCAAATCGACGAGCATAGCACCGACTCGTTGCGCTTCGGCGATGGCCCGCGCAGTGAAACCAGCGCGGGCAAAAAAGGCGTAGTGAATTCTCCACTCCCTTGTGCTTGCGTCCAGGTCGAGCAAGACCTTTGGCGTCTTTTCCATGACAAGCTGGCGCACGACGTGCTCATCCACCGCTACGCCACCCCATTTGCATTCACCAAGAAGTATCTCGCGCGTCTTCCAGTTGACGCCAACGACATCCACCTGTACCCGACGGCTCCAATGGCTGCCAACCTCGTCCGGGGTCAATGGCAGGCTTTCTGCCCGACCCTGACGACGCACCCACTCCCGCGCTAATTCCTCAAAGGCTGTCTGCCCCACAAACGCGCGCAGATTCTCGCGGATGACATGCAAAACGCGCGGCGAGTCCAACGGCAGCAGATCAGAGTAAGGGTCGAGGAAGCGAAAATAGAAGCGGAAGTAGGGATCGCTGAGATGGTAACGGCCCTGGCGCGATTTACGACGTAGGGCAGGCGCCACAGTCACTGGAATACGCCGTTCGACGAGGCGCAGTTCTTGCAATGTAGCAAGGTAAGAAGGTAAATGGGCTGAACCGATCAGGCTCTCATTGCTGATTTCCCTCAAGGTGTGAAAACCTGCGCCAATTGCTTTTAGCGCCGCCAGGTAGGATTGGGGCTGACGCACCTCATCGTAGAGGAGAAAGTGCGGCTCAGCAATGAACATGCTGCCGGGCGATAAGATGACATCGCGGATGTTTTCCACCAGACTCCGTTGCGGGTCGAACCACTCGAGGTAGGCAGGGATGCCGCCAACGATGGCAAAGGCAGCCACTCGCTCTTCAGCCGACCACTCAGGGAAGAATTCCTTTAAGGTATGAAACGCCAAAGGTTCGAGGTGCCACTGTCCGGTCATACGGCCAAAGAGTGGCGACTGGCGTGTCATCAACATTTCCATGGTGCGCACATGGGAACCGCACAGCACGATTATCAACCTGGAATCTTTGAAAAACTGATCCCAGGCGTGTTGCAAGGCCGAGAGCATGGCCGGATCATTGTCGGCGGCGTAGGGTAGTTCATCAAGGATGAGGATGTGGCGGCGGTTGCCAAGCAATTGCGCAGCCGCAGCCCATAACTCTTGCCAGCTATCGAAGTAAGGCACGCGACTTGGCGGAATGTCGAGCAAGCGAGCGTAGAGTTTGCGTCGCTGAAGGGCTGCTTGCTCCTTTTCTGCCGTCCAATAGGTGAAAGAAATGGCCCCCGGCTCGCTTTGCTGCTGCTCCACCCAATGGCGCAAGAGCACTGTCTTGCCGACGCGTCGCCTTCCGTAAAGAAGAGCCAACTGCGCCGGGCCGGGGCTGCGGCGCCCAAGCAGCTCATCCAGAAAAGCAAGCTCAGTGACGCGGTCAACGAAACGATTCATTATGATCTTCTTTCCCTCTCAAAAACAAGCCACATGTAGATTATCATAATCTACATGTGGCTTGTTTGCCAAGAACATCTCAGGGATCACCACCCAATCAGGGCAACTGACTCTGGAAGAGCTCGTTCTCTTCGTCGTCTGCGTTGCCTGCCATGATCCCATCCGGCGGAAATAGAAACTCACCCATCGGGTCATGGGCGCGGTGGCGGCGCAGAGACAGCTCCCGCTGCATGACGGCATAGCAGTAGACGCAGCCGTGGGGACAGGTGTCGTATTCGCCGATATCGCGCGAGGCGAAGCAGCCGCACTCGGGTCGATTGCCCTTGAGCTTGGCCGCGACAGGACGCCCGGCCACATCCGAGAGGCGTTGCACATCCACACAGCGGGCGTCCACCGCGCCGGGGGAGAGATAGGCTCTTTGTGAACAGACAGCCAGTTGCATCCCATGCTGGCGGGCGACCTCGGCCAGTTCCCCGGCCAGCTCACATTTGACCTCGTCCGGCGGGTCTTCCCAGGTGAAGCCAAATTCCCGGCCCGTCCACTCCATATTGCGCCGGGTCTTCTTGTAGATTTGGGCAAAGGAGATGACAACCTCGTCCGTCGCGCCTTCCAGCCCGGCGGCCAGACGGGCAAAATTGCGCCGGTGAAAATCCAGCGGGGTCAAGGATGAAAAGATGATGGGGTCATAGCGCCAGACCGCCACGCGCGGACCGTAACGGTCGGCCAGATGTTTTACATGGCTCACCGAACGGTCGGCGTCCACCACAGAGAATTCAAGCGCGCGGGGATAGCCGTTGATCCCGTGCTGCACCACGAAGGGATAGCCAGCCTCGGCCACCTCAACCAGACGCTGGAGAAACGGGCCGATGTTCTTTGTCCAAAAGACGATGCCATCCACGGCCGCGCGGCGCAGATCGACGCGATAGACCTGGCGGCCATAGGGGTTGACCATCTTGCAATAGCCGGCGGCCAGCCGGTTCATGAACCACTCGCCGTAGAAGGTGGGGATGTCGGTTTTGTAGCTGCACGAGATGATCAACGAGAGTTCTCCTGGAATTCTTCAACGATGCTACGCTTGAAACATTTTACCAGATGTCCGTCATTTTGCTGGCTCGTCTGATTGACTCACCACGGCGCCGCCCCCACAAATTTTTCTCACGATGCGAGTTCGGCGCCAGATCAGTACGGCTCAGACGCTTCCAAATATGTGAACTTCATGCACCCTGGAGCACTCGTTACAGTGTGTCCGATCAGAAGATTCTATGATATGTCCATATTTTGTAGATGATTTGCATGAAATCCGAGGAAGACCGATGCAATTGAATATCAATGGCGAGGAACGGGTAGTCGGTAGCGGACCGGGAACGCTCTTGTTGTGGGCGCTGCGCGATGAGTTGGGGATGACCGGCTCCAAGTATGGCTGCGGCGCGGGCATCTGCGGCGCATGTACAGTGCATGTGGATGGCGTTGCAACCAGGGCGTGCATCACGCCGCTGGCAGCGGTTGAAGGGAAAACCATCCGCACCATCGAGGGACTTGCTGGACGCAGTAGCGATGGGACGCTGACACTACACCCCCTGCAACAGGCTTTCATTGAGGAGCAAGTTCCCCAATGCGGTTGGTGCATGAGCGGGCAGATCATGACCGCGGCGGCTTTCCTCGAAGCAACACCCGCGCCCAGCGACGATGAGATCACCGCAGCCCTGGGCGAGAACTACTGTCGCTGCGGCTGCTATGTGCGCATCCACCGGGCGGTGGCTCGCGCAGCAAAGGAGATGGCTTCATGAGCGAACGAATGATCGCGGCCAGTGAAGACCAGCCAGTCCCAGAGCAAGCGACGTCAGCTCCGTCGGCCAAACGACGCTGGCGCCTGTCGCGCCGTGGCTTTCTCATCGGCCTGGGCATCGTGGGCGGCGGTCTGGCCTTGGGTTACACATTGGGGCTGCCCTATCTGCATCTGGAGGTGGCCGAAATGTTGGACAGCGGCAGCGGCGCGCCAGCAACCGTGACAACCGATCCCTCGGTCTGGTTTGAGGTGTTGCCAGACAATCGTGTACGTCTGAGCGTGGCCAAAATCGAAATGGGACAGGGGATTCACACTTCCCTGGCGCAGATCGCCGCCGAGGAGCTGGGCGTCTCCCTGGTCGATCTGGAGGTGGTGCAGGCCACCACCAGCATTGGCCCCCAGGATGACTTCGGCACGTCCGGCAGCATATCGGTTTCGTCCACCTACACGCCCTTGCGTCAGGCTGCAGCGACCCTGCGCACGATGTTGGCTGCCGAGGCCGCGACGGTGCTGGGTGTCTCCGTCAGCCAGTTGGTGCAAGAAGGGCCGGCCTTTGTCGTCCAGGGCGATTCGTCCCGGCGCGTCGACTTTGTTACGCTGGCAGCTAATCAGAGCGAATGGGAAGTCCCAGAAGAGGAAGTTCCTCTCAAGGACTTTCGCTTGTTCGAGGTGATCGGGCAGCCCTTGCCGCGCGTGGACATTCCTGCCAAAGTGACTGGCGAGGCGATCTACGGCTACGATATGCGCGTCGCTGGCATGAAGTATGGGGTCGTCTTGCGCCCGCCCACCATTGAAGGGAAGCTGAAAGCGGTGAACGCCGGTGCAGCGCAGGATGCGCCGGGCGTCGTCACAGTAGTGGCGGAAAGCGATTTTGCCGGCGTCGTGGCCGACAGTCGCGCTGCGGCCTATGCTGCGGCGACCCAAATGGATGTGACGTGGGACGAGGGCAGGCTCTGGCAGCAGGCAGAGATCGACGAGATGGTGATTGCTGCCGGGCGCGACGGCGTCATGATTCAACGCGAGGGCAATGCGCCGCGCCTCCTCCAAGAGCAGACTACCCACAGCGCCGAATATCGCTCGCCGCTGGCGATCCAGACGCCCCTGGAGGCCCAGGCCGCCCTGGCAGATGTGAAGGATGGCAAGGCGCGCGTCTGGGTCTCTACGCAGATGCAGGGCAGGGTGCAGGCTATCCTGGCGGACGCGCTGAGCATGAAGCCGGAGGATGTTGAGGTGATTCCGACCTACATCGGCGGCGGCTTTGGGCGCAAGAGCGGCTTTGATGTGGCAGTGGAGGCGGCGCGGCTTGCCAAAGCTGCCGGCGTTCCCGTCCACGTAGGGTGGAATCGCACCGAGGAGCTGCGCCACGGCTATCTGCGCCCACCGACGCACCATCAATTGTTCGCTCGCCTGGGCGATGATGGGCGCATCGAGGCGCTGGAGCATCGCCAAGCCAGCGGCGACGTCGCTTTCGGCTTTCTACCCGGCTTCATGCAGACCGTCATGGGTGCGGATTTCGGCGCAACGCGCGGAGCGCGCATCCACTATGCGATCCCCAACCGTTCCACTGTGGCCTATCGCCGCCAACTGCCGGTGACGACGGGATGGTGGCGCGGGCTGGGGCTGCTGGCCAACACTTTTGCCATCGAGTCCTTCATGGATGAACTGGCCGTGCTCGCTGGCGTCGATCCGCTCCAATATCGGCTCATGCACGAAGGAGCGAACGAGACTGGCCGCCGCATGCGGGCAGTGCTCGAGAAAGTGGGCGAACTCTCCAACTGGGGTTCTCCACTCCCTGCCGGGCGAGAGCGGGGCGTCGCCTGCTGTTTCGATGCCGGGACGGCGGTGGCCCAGGTGGCCGAGGTCTCCTACGACGACGCCACAGGCAAAGTGCGCGTCCATGACTTCTATGCAGCCATGGATTGCGGGCTGGTGATCAACCCTGATGGCGCGCGTGCCCAGGTCGAGGGCAACATCATGTGGGGCTGCGGCTCGGCGCTGTTGGAAGAGGCAACTGTGCAAGATGGGCGCATCGTTGCGGGCAACTTCGACGCCTACCCCCTCCTGACCATGAAGGAAGCGCCCCACGTGGAGGTGGCGCTCCTGGAGGCTGGTGACGGTCTTCCCCGCGGCGTGGGGGAGCCGCCCATCGGTCCGGTCGCCGCGGCGATTGGCAACGCCTTCTACGCGCTCAAAGGCGCGCGCCTGCGCCAGATACCGTTCACGCCAGACCGGGTTCGCGCTGCCCGTGGCTAGCGCATGAGGGCGGAATGGAATTGGAATGGAACTGCCAAGGAGAGGCGGGATATGATACCTTCCTGGAAGCTCCCAGCTTCCAGGAAGGTTGCGGTTGCTACTCTGTGAACCCCTCTGGGTGCAAAATGAGCGTCACGTGGCGGTCGGTTGGGAAAAGCTGCTGCGCCATGGCCTGCACCTCGGCGGGTGTTGCGCTGGCGATGGCGTCGTCGATGCGCAATACTGCGCTGACCTCGTCTTCCTGGTCGAGTAGATAGCGCCCCAGCCACGACATCCAGGCGCCGTTGTCCTTCAAGTTCTCCTCGTGATTGCGCCGCGCCTGCTCGTGGGCTTTGGCGAAGTTGTCGGCGGATGGGCCGTTTGTGCGCAGGTCAGCGATTTGCATGTAAACAGCCTCCACAAGTTCGGCGACACGCGTCGGTTCGGCGGTGAATTGGATCTCAAAGCTGTAGGTCGGGCGGGGCAGGTTGTCGATAGAGACGCTGACGCCAGCGCCGTAGATGCCCCCACGCGCTTCACGCAGGTCTTCGCGCACCTGGATGTCCAAGACGCTCTCCACTAACCGCGCCGCCACCCGGTTTTCCACTGTGGGGGTGAAGGGCCCACTGAAGACGATCTGCACCACACTGCGCGCCTCTTTGCCTCGATTGACCGTCTCGCTGATGACGCCTTGGGGCAATTCCGGGCTGCGGTCGATCCAGGTCTCCTGGCGGCTGCCGCCGGGCAGTGAGCCGATGTAGCTTTGGGCCAGCGTTGTCGCCTGAGCCGGGTCGAAGCTGCCCACGATGAGCACTGTGGCATCGCTCAGGTCGGCAAACCGGTCTCGGTAAAGTTCGATTGCCCGCTCCAGATCGAACTCGTCGATGTCCTGCAAATTCTCCACATAATTGCAGCGAATGTTGTCGCCGCAAAAGATGGCAAGGTAGGCGTCTTCCAGAGCAGACTCGGGCGTGAGGGAGCGGTTCTTGAGGAAATCGCTGATCTGGCGCCGAAGCGCAACAAAGGCGTCAGGGTCGCTGGCCGGGTCAGTGAGATAGAGGTGGAGCAGTTGGAGGAGCGTTTCAAGGTCTTGCGGCGAGCCGCTGGCGCTGACGCCCTCGCTGACGTCGTCGATGAAGGGGTTGACGGAGACGCTCTTGCCGGCCAATGCGCGTTGCAGCTCGGTCTGGCTGAAATCGCCCACGCCACTTTGTGTCACAAGATTTGTCGCCAGATCGGCTTCCAGAAAATCCCCATCCTCCACCAGCGACGACCCGCCGGGGCTATGCAGGGTGAGCAGCACTTCATCATCTTTGAAGTCCGTGGGCTTCATGTAGACCCGCACGCCATTGGTCAGCGTGATGACTGTCAGGCCAAGTTCGGGGAACGTTGTCTCTGCGCTGCTCCCGGCTGGCTCCGGGATTGACTGCATCAAGGCGTCGGCGACCTCGACCGCCGCGTATGGCTCAATCTTCGCGCTTTCTGCGCGCGCCATCACTTCGGCCAGTTGGTCTTCATTGGGGGGTGCGACGCCTTCCTTTTTCGGAGCGATCACGATGACGGCGCGATTCCCTTGGGGAAACATCTTCAACGCCTGCCGGTTGACTTCATCCAGGGTGATGCCCGACAGCAGCTCTTGCGCCAGAGTGTAGTTATCTTCCTCACTCAGCGGGGTGATCCCTTGCAAGAAATGGCTCAGATAGGCGTCAGCGTGGGCGGCGTTTTCGATGTTGTTGCGCTCGTCATAGGCGCTCTTGAAATTGCGCAGCATATCCGCCGCTGCCTGCTCTAGCTCCACCGGGGCGAAGCCGTGTTGTCGCACTCGTTCGATCTCGGTCATCACTGCTTCGAGCGCGGCGGCCGCGCCGCCTTCCTCTGCCTGGGCGATGGCGAAGCTCACGTCGGTCGGTCGCACCAGGTTCGTGTCGCCGGTCACGGCGAAGAGGAAGGGCGCGTCAGCCTGGCGCGTGAGGTCGTCCAGGCGCAGGTTGAGCATCTCGCTTGTCAGCGCGCCCACCAGCCCTTTACGGAAGTCGCTGACGGTTGTTGGCCTCTCCACATCCTGCTTATAGACGACGTAGATGACTGTACTGGGGAACTCGGGGTCCACGACCACCCGATAGTTGGTGGCGCCGTAATCCTCCACGGGGAAGGCGGGGCGCTCCAGGGGCGTCTCTGCTTGGGGCAAGGTGGAGAAGCGTTCGATGATCATGGCTTCTACTGCATCGAGGTCGTCGAAATCGCCCACGGCGATGACAGCCTGATTTTCGGGGCGATACCAGTTAGAATAGAAGCGTTTGAGCGTCTCCGCTGGCGCATTTTGGACGATTTCCATGTCGCCGATGGGCAGCCGTTTTGCGTAGCGCGAATTTGCCAACAGGGTCTTGACCAGCTCATCACTGGTGCGCCCTTGCGCATTCAAGTCGCGCAGTCGCCACTCCTCGACGATGACGCCGCGTTCGGCGTCGACCTCTTCGGGCGAGATGGTGGCGTGAGCGGCCCACTCTTCGAGAATTTGAAGACCCGTTGCCAGAATTTCTGGATCATCGGTGGGAACTTGCAGGGTGTAAACGGTCTCATCCCATGAGGTGTAGGCGTTGACGTCGGGGCCAAATTCCATGCCGATGCGCTCGAAGTAATCGACCAGCGCCCGGCCCTCGAAATTGCGCGTACCATTGAAGAGCATATGCTCGACGAAATGCGCCAAGCCTTTCTGGTCGTCATCTTCCATGACGGAACCGGCGTTGACGGCCAACCACAGTTCCGCTCGTTCTTCGGGTTCGGCGTTCTGCCGGATGTAGTAGGTCAGGCCGTTATCCAACTTGCCCATGCGCACGGAGGGGTCAAAGGGCAGTGGACGAGCGAGATTGGCATCGCTGGTGGGCGCGCCGTCGGCGACCCCGGTCGCCGGCCGGATGGGTTGGCACGCGGCAAGCAAGAAGAGCAGGACAGGTAGCAAGAACAAGGCTCGTTTCACAGGATTTTCTCCTATAGGTTTGGTTTATTGGTTCATGACGCTGGTCTGGCGCAACTGCACGCCAAATAGCATCACGTCACGAGTCACTGATGGTTCGCAATGAAGAGAGTACATCATCACTTGTTTAAGGATACGTGAAGCGGCGGCTGGAGACTGATGAGGGAACGCGGACGTGCGCCTGCACTACTACTTGTTTGGCAACGACAGCATCTTGTGCAGCTGGGCATTATCCTCTATCTGGTCATTCTACATGACATGGCGTACAAACTATCAATTTGCATATACAACGCACCTCTGGGCAGGAGGGAAGCGACGGCTGGAAATCGGTGAAAAAGCGTGGAGGTCATCAAAGGGGCTGTAACTCGAAGACGGTGACTTCGGGCGGGCAGTTGATGCGATAGGGCACGGGCCAGCAGCCCAGGCCGCGGTTGGTGTAGACCCATCGCCCGGCGGTCTGGTGCAGGCCGATGGGATAACGCTCGCTGTAGAGCGGTACGATGGGCGCAAAACTATATAGCCCACCCGGACCTGCATGCAAGGAAGGCAGCCGTACTTGCCCACCATGGCTGTGGCCGCTGAACTGAGCCGCAACGGGCGCATCCTGGGCGAGCACGGTGTCGAAGTAATCGGGTTCATGGGCCATGAGCATATTGATTGCGTCGGTCGGGCTGGCGGACAGCGCGCCTCTCAGGTCGGGGCGTCCGCTCCAGATGTCGTCGACGCCCGCCAGCCACAAGCCAGCGTCCACCTCCACGCCGCGGTTGCGCAGCAGGGTGACCTGCGCCTCGGCCAACATCTTCTCGATGGGCGCGACGCCGCCCCACAGGTCGTGGTTGCCGATCACGGCGAAGGCGGGCGCAGGCGCCTGGCGCAACGGCTCGATGAGCGAATCCGCGGCGGCCAATCGTGCTCTGGTCTGGGCGGCGCGCTCACGGACGCGCGCGGTCACGAAGTCACCCGTGAGCATGACGAAATCGACGCCCAACGTGTCGATGCGCGCAAAGACGTCGGCAAGCTGTTCGATGGTGAAGAAGGCGCCAATGTGGAGATCGGAGATCTGGGCAAATCGTTTGCCAGCAAGATGTGGGGGCAGATGTGGGATGGGCAGGGCGACTCTATCCACCTGCACCCACGAAGGTTCAACGTATCGGCCGTAGCCGGCGGTGAGCGCCGCCGCTCCTGCCAGACCGGCCAGGCCGAACAAGAAGCGGCGGCGTGACATGCGTACTCTATTCATGGTGAGGCAAGATCACTTTCAGACAGGATGCCAGGATGTACAGGATGGGGCTTTGTCCTGCACACCCTGGCCAAATTCCTACTCCGTCACAGTGAAGAGGCTGCCGCCGCTTCTCCCCCAAACCTCGGTGAAGTACATCAGTTCGCCATAGACAGGCAGCACCCGGTATTCGCCCGGTGTGCTGGCCCGTATCTGGAAGGTGACCTGATGGGCGCCGGCCGGCAGGTAGGTGAAGAAGACGGAAACCTTCTCGTCGCGGAAGTCACGATAGGTGGGCGACCACACACCCCACGGGTTGTCGATGTAGATGGGGTTGCCGCTTTCGTCATATTGCTGCTCTTGCCCGCCCAGGCTGGGGTCGATTGGTTCAACGCCAGCGGGAATGGGTGTATCGACGCGAACGTGATAGAGGTTGGTGGGCGCGATGATCGTTGTCGTCACACTGATGATGTCACCCACGGCTGCCCTGTTCACCGCCTCGCCTCCTGCGTCAAAGCGGCGCTCCACAACGATGCCCCTGTCCCTCGGCTCGATGGCCAGCGCATCCAGATAGTAGCGCAGATGGGTCGTGTAGTAGAGTTGACCAGGGTCGTCGCTGCGCGCAATGCGCAAGAGATTCGCCTCATCGCGCAGCAGGTCGGCAATGGCGACGCGCAACTGCACGCGCTGGTCGATCTGCTCCTGGTCGAATGCGCCGCTGCCCAGTTCTTCCCCGTTGAGATCGACCTGCCAGTCGTAAGCGGCGTCCAGTTCACCGCTGGCGACCATCCAGTCCGTGAGGCCGATGATCGACCAGGCATTCTCCTGTGTGTTGGACCAGACGCCAGCGGTCCGGTTGAACATGAGCCAGCGCACCACCGCCGGCAGCAGCGGCTCATCTGGGTTGATGCGGGCGAAGGCGTCCAGGACGATGGCGGTGGTGCGGGCGTCGGTGTTGAGCGTGCGCCAATCGACGGCTGTTTCTTGCCACGCTGCGCCCGTTGCGCTGAGCGTCGCCGCGCCCAGCAGATCATCCAACAGCGTCTGCAAGCGGGCGTCGTCGGGGTCGACGTTGTGCAGCGCCAGGGCGAGATAGGCCCGACCATAGTGTTGCAAGCGTTCACGGACATCGAAGAGGGTGCTCATGCGGCCTGGGTCAGCGTCGCCGATTTCCGAAAGCACGAAGTGGGTAAAGGCCAATTCGTTGAGTCGCCAATCATCCTGCACATCTGCCGGCGCAACAAAGGAGCGGTCAAGATAGGCGACCCCGCGGTCAATGGCCGATTCTGGCACGGTGTAGCCCAGCTCGGCGGCGTTCCACAATCCCCACAGCACATAGGAGGTGATGAAGGGGTTGCTCTCCTCGCGCGGCCAGTAGCCCCAGCCGCCGTCAGCATTCTGGCGGCTGACCAAACGCTGGACGCCGACGCCCAACTGATAGGCAAGATCGGCCTCCAGGTCGGAGTTGTTGATTTCCAGCAGGCGCAGCGCCCGCACGGTGAAGAGGTTGGGTAGGAAACGGCTGACGGTCTGTTCGTTACACTCGAACTCGTAGTGCTTCAGGTAATCCAGCCCGTCAATCATACCGGCGGCCAGGCTTGGCTCCAACGTTACCAACATCTCGCCCTGATCGGTGGCTTCTTGGGGGATGAGGATGGCCTCGGTGACGCTGCCAGCGGGCACGCTGCCAGCAGTGGCGACGACTTCGGGCGTTTCATAGCGCATGATGGGTAGGGTCATGCGCACTGCATCGGTGAGCGCGCCGTCTTCGCCTGTCGCCTGAGCGGTGAAGGTCACAACTACGCTGGACGCTGCCTGATCCACGCTGATCGGGAAATCGAAGCGGGTCGTTTCGCCCGGTTGCAACGTGAAGGGGACAATCGTCTCTTGCGTGTCCACTGTCGCGCCGGAGACGGCGATGGTCAGCTCGCCTTCCTCAGCCGGCGCGCCTGTGGTGTTGATGATGGCTGCGCCGATCTGGGCGCGATCGCCCTGGGTGAAGAAGCGTGGCAGCAACGGGCGCACTTGCAAGGCTTTGGTCGCAATCAGATCGTGCGTGGCGTCGCCCACCAGCGTTGCTTCGGTGACGCCGCGTGCATTGAGGCGCCAGGTGGTCAGATTATCGGGCAAGGGCAGGCTGAACGTGATCACTCCGCTGGCATTGGCAGCAAAGTCTGCCCGCCAGAAGGCCGTGTCGGGAAAGTCCTCGCGCACTTCCAGACCGCCGCCGCCACCGCCGCCGCCGCCCTTCCCTCCTTCGCTCAGCTGTTGGCTGAGGCGGTCGCGATTGATGATCAACGATGCGCCGGTGGCGACGCCCAGGGGACGCTGGAAATAGAAAACTTCTACCAGCGAACGGGCGTCGCTCTGAGCTAACACCAGGAGCGCCTTGTCGATGACGGCCACGCTGACCTCCGCCGCGACTGGTTCGCCCTGCTGGTCGGTGACAGTGAGAGTGTAGTGGACAGTTTCGCCTGGCTCGGCTTGCGGGACAGAGGTTTGCACGTCGATGTTCAGCTCCTTCGCTGCTGTGTCAACGTTCAATTGGGCATAGCCGACCCGCATGGCCGCAGTGGGGTTGGTTTCGTCGATGCCTTTGACGAGGATCACGCTGACGAAGATGTTGGGAATCTGGGCTTCGGTGATCGGTATCTCCAGCACAGCGCTGCTACCCACGATCGGGCGCACCTCGTGTTCGATCACGCCGGCGCGCTCGATGGAAATGAGCGCGTTGACTGCACCCTGGAAGGGATTGGGTGTGAGGATTCGGGCCGTATCGCCGGGCGCATAGAGGCGCTTGTCTGCCACCAGCTCCATGCGGTCGTTATTCTCGCGCGGCCAGGCGATGAAAGCCTCGGCGTCGGCGTCGCTGGCGTAGACGAAGAGGGCGCTGCTAATAGCGTTACCCTGGGCATCCTGGCCGGCGGCTATCACCTGATATTGCCCACCACGGGGCGGCGTCCAGGTGAAAATCTCTGCGCCCTGGCTGTCGGTGCGTAGGGTGGAGGTGACCACGGGTGTGCGCTCCACGCTGCTCTTCCAGACAAAGCGGCCATCTGCCCCTTGCTCATAGACGCTGCTCCACTTGAATTCGTAGACTTGCATGGTCAAATCCACGCCGCCTACCGCCTCTCCCTGCGGCGACACAGTCGCCACATCGATCATGCTCTCGTTGCTCGCCGCGCTCACATAGGATTGTGGGCTGAGACCGACGTAGAAGTCGCCTCGGTGCACCGGGAAGGATGTCATGCCTGTGACGAATTGGTTTGTAGGGCTTTGCACCGTGGCGTCGATGGTCCAACGCTGGCTCTGGATGGCGTCGCCCAGATCGGCCGGCAGGCTGATGACGAAACTGCCGTCTGCGCCAGTCATCCCAACACCCTCGTGCACCAGGCCAATATAGCTGCGGCCGGCATAGGGATCGTAGCGATATTGCTCTGGGTCGTAAGGCGTGAAGCTGTAATAGCGATTGGCCGGCGCATCCTCCCAATTGAAATAGTAGGGGTCGGCGATGAGCCGCCAGGTGAGGGGCGCATTGGCAAGGGGGCCGCCGCTGAAGTAGTTAGCCTGTACAGTGACGCGAATGGCGTCGCCCTGTGTGTACTCAGGCTGCGCAGGCGTCAGCGTTATTTCGAATTCCGGCTTGCGATAACTGGCGACCTGGAATCCGACGCCGCCATATACCTGGCGATCTTCGGCGATGGGGATGCGCGCCTCGATGTAGTAATAGCCGGTCATTGCGTCGGGCGCAAGTTCGATCTGGTCGTTCACAGTTCCAAAGTCGCTGAACTCCATCTGTTGCTCAGAGACGGTCTCTCCCCGGTCGTTGCGGATGGTGATGGAGACAGGGAGATTAGCCGGCGGCAACTGATAGTTGTCGCCGACAAGCTGGCGCACGATGCCCTTCCAGTAGACTGTCTGGCCCGGACGGTAGATGGGGCGGTCGGTGTAATAGAAGCTCTGGTAGGGGTCGAGGACATAGCCGCCGTTCAATCCGAAATCCCAGATGGCGACGCCGTTGTTCCAGTCGCTGGAAGCAATGGCGAACTCCTCGTCGCCCGGTTCGCCAGCCACCGCGATCATGGCGAGATAGAACGCATCCTGGGGAACGGAGACCTGTTGGCGCACTACGCCATCGGCGTCGGTCACGTCGCCTCCCAGTTCGGCGCGATTGACGACGAAGGAAACTGGTTGATCGCTCACCGGCTCTCCGCTGATCAGGTCGGTCAGCCACGCCAGGCTGTCCCCTTGCAGGCTTTTCTTTATTACCAGGTTGTGATTGCTCAGGATCAGCACGGCCTGCTCGTAACCGACCTGCTGGGGCGGGAGTCCGGGCGGCCTTTTCACCTGGAGAAGATAAAGGCCAGGGGAAAGCACCTGGCCATCGGCGTCTTCGATGCGAATGATGCGTCGGCTTGTCAGATTCGCTTCCTGTGCAGTGGTGTAGGTGCGCGACCAGACCAGGTTCGAGTGATAATCAGGCGCCTGGTAGTTGTCCCACAACTCCCACTGGTTTTCGCCGTTGAGCTTGTAGAATTCGCTCAGCGGTAGACGTAACAATTCGACCTGCAACTCTTCCATGTTGCGATAGAGAACGCTGACGAGGGTTGTGGTGATGGCGCTGAAGTGCGTGTAGCGATCCAGGTCGATGCGCACAAAAGGGCTGTAATCGCCTGTGGTGAAGCTGAAGGTGTAGTCCTCGCCGAAGGTGTTGCCATAGTTGTCGCCAATGGCCGCGCCGAGGGTGATGGTGTAGGTGGTCTGCGGCTCCTTCACCCAGTCCATCCGCAACTCGTTGTCGTATTCGTTGTAGTACGAATAGACGGTGGTGTTGGTGAGCAGAGGACTGATGGCAATGTTGTTCATGACAAGGGTGCGGCTGAGGGGCGCATTAAAGCGCACGACAACCGTGGCGTCAGGCGTTGTGTTCACCGCGCCATTCGAGGGGTTTGTGCTGAGGACTCGAGGCAACGGGACGATGCGGAATTCACGTTCGTAGCCCATGCGCAGATTGCCCTGCTTGCTGGCCGGCTGGGCGGATTGGTCGACTCGCACGACGTATTCTTCGCCAAACGCAAGGGGTTGAGTGGGCGTGAAGGTCAGGGTCATGCTACGTTCATCCCAGGCGAAGACGCCATCCTCTGCTTCGCCGCCTTTGCGCGTCAGGCTGAATGCGGCTTCACTGCTGGCGCGGTCCATGGGTTGGCTGAAGGCGATTCTGACGGCAGCGTCAGGCGCTGCCTGGTTGCCCTGGGGCTGGGAATCCACCACGATGGGCGCAGCAGTGGTGAAGCCAAAGATAACAGGCGCGTCCAGTTTCTCGCCGCCCACCGCGGTGACAGGCGCAACGGTCACTTCATAGGCGGTGGCGCCAGCCAATCCTAACGTTGGTCGGAAAGCGTACATACTGGTGTTGAGCCACTCGCCTTGTCCATCCACGGGTGGGGTGAATGTGAGCAGCTGCGGCAGGTCGGCCTGTTCTTCAATGCCCATAAGTGGGACGACGGGGCGGTTGAAAGCGACTACAATCTGGCTATCTGTGGCAACCTCCGTTGCGCCATTGCTGGGCTGGGTGGCAGTCACGAGCAGTGGAGAAGCGCCCACCAGGGTCAGGTTGACATTGGCCGGCGGCGCGCCTTCCCCATTGGCTACAAAGCTGAAGCGATAGCGCACTTCTGGCTGGGGCGGTTCGATGGCTGAGAAAACGACTGTTGCCCCTTCGACGCTAAAATCGCCCAGAATGGGCGGCTGTACAGCGAAATCCGTCACTGCGACTGACTGGTCGAATGTCCAGATGACCTTCTCGCCGCTCCAACTTGCGCCGTTGGCGGGCGCCGAGGCCGCCAACGCTGCGGGTGCATTCTCCTGAGCGAAGCCGGGCGTCGTTGGAAGGATCATGGCGCCGATGAGAACAAGGGTGAAAAATAAGTTCAGAAATCGGGTGTGAGACATAGGACAACTCCATTCGTTTTTCAGATGGACGGGCGGGGCGCGCCGGAGGCTGCAATGCAAAAGACCGTCTCTCACAAAGAGTATAGCAGATGTTCGCTGTTGTCTGGTTCACATTTGGTTGAGCGCCGGACGAAAAGCTGACGAGTCCAGATCGGCCAGGTTGAGTATGGGTGTGCGATGATTCAGTCGCTGGGCTGGGGTTGAAAGTCGTTCACAATGACCAGTGCCTGAGCTGACTGTTCTAGGGCGGCGCCATCGGTGCGCCGGCCCTCCAGCCAGAAGTGATGCTCACCTGGCTCGAGCACCCACCATTGATTGAGCCGGTCTGCGTCATGAGCCGACGCAAGAGTCTCTCCATCCTTGACCAGGCGCAGCTCAGCCCAAACGCCTCCTGCCGCGGCGTAACCGTTCACGGTGATGCGCTGGCTGGCGAGGGGCAAGGACGGATGGATTTGAAAAGCCGTGTTGGAGGTTGGCGCTGTCAAGATCAACGATTCCCTCTCTGCAATGGGTGACAGGCCGTCATGCAGGGCGCTTGCATCGGTTATGGTCGCCTGGCCTTGCCGACGAGCTGGCGGCGCCAGGGCAATGCCGTTGCTCAGCATCCAATCTCGATATTCCGGCGGCAGCATCCAAAAGACGCGTTCGGCGCGTCGTTCTTGGGGTGTGCTCTCGTCGGCGTGCAGACCGGTGGTGCGATCAATAGCCACAGGTTGAAACTGATCATCCTCGACAGTTGGCTGCGTGCCAGAGATGAAACGTTCCAGACGCGTCCGTGGACAGTGACGCGTCGGCAACAGACCACTGGGTGCGCAAATCAACACTTCAACAATGCCCTGCGGTCGCTCGAACACCGCCGGCGGCGTGCGGTGGCTGGCCAACATCACGTCCCGCCAGATCGGCCCGGCGCCATCCACACCACTGACGTCGAGCATGGGGGTGTTGTCTGCGTTGCCCACCCATACGCCCACGATGCGTTCCGTCGTGTAGCCGATTGTCCAGTTGTCGCGCCAGTCAGTTGTGGTGCCTGTCTTGACCGCCGCGGGAAAAGGCAGGTTGAGAACCGAATCTCCGCCAAAGGCCGGCAGGCGCGCTGCGTGGTCGGAGAGAATGTCGGTGATGAGATAGGCGGACTGGGGCGTGATCACCTGCGGTTGATCGACATTGACCGGGGCAACCACTATCGCCACCTCTTCAGTCAGCGCCCTATCGGACCGAATTTCCAGAATCGCCCGAGGATCGAGACGAAAGCCGTCGTCCAGGATGCCGTAGGCTGCGGTCAGTTCCAGCAACCGCACTTCGCCGCCGCCCAGGGTCAAGGCCAAACCAAAGTCTCTTGTGAAGGTGCTGACGCCAGCCTGAGCCGCAATCTCCTTGAGGCTGGCGACGCCTATCCGGTCGAGCGTCTTGACCGCAGGAATGTTATACGAGTTCGCCAGAGCTTCACGAAGGCTCACTGGCCCGTGGGCCTGGCGATCATAGTTGACCGGAGTATAAGGAACGTTGCCTCCATGAGCGTCCTTGACATGAAAGGTGACGGGAAGATCGGCGATGATGGATGCAGGTGTAAGCGGCGTCAGGCCAAGACGTCGGTTCCAAACAGGGTCGAGGGCAGCAGCATAGGTGAAGGGCTTGATGGCGCTGCCTGGCTGACGCAGGCTGAGCGCGGCATTGACATTGCCCTGGATGCGCACATCGAAAAAGTCAGGGCTGCCCACCATGGCCAGGATGTCGCCGCGTCGGCTGTCCAGCGCCACAATGGCTGCATTGTCCACGCGACGATTGGGATTCGTCGTCGGGTCGCAGACGCCGGGACGGCGACAATTCAGCAGGTCAAGGCGATGACGTACAGACGCTTGCGCTTCTGCCTGCAAGTCAATATCTAGTGTGGTGATCACCGTCAACCCGCCGTCGCGCAGACGATCTGCACCGAGTCGCTGAACGAGCAAATCCTGTACATACATGACAAAATGAGGCGCGGCAATGTCAAAGAGGTGGGACTTGTAGCGCAGCGGTTCGGCGGCAATGGATTGACGTTCTTCGCGGCTGATGAAGCCTGCTTCGTTCATCAGCCGCAACACCGTCAGCTGACGCGCTTTGGCTGCATCGGCGTCGGCAAGTGGGTTGTAGCCTGTTGGGAATTGGACCAGGCCGGCCAGCAGGCTGCATTCGCCGCGACTGAGTTGACGCGCCGGTTTGGCGAAAAAAACCTGGGCGGCAGCTTCGAGACCAAAGGCGAAGTGGCCGTAATAGGTTTGATTGAGGTAGAGCGCAAGAATCTCATCCTTGCTGTAGCGGGCTTCCAACAGCAGCGCCAGCCACGCCTCCCGCAGTTTGCGGCGGTAGCTCTGGGAATAGCGTTCGCTGGCATCGAGAAGCAGATTGCGCGCCACCTGCTGGGTGAGAGTGCTCCCGCCGCTGACAATGGCGCTTTCAGCCCGATAGTTCTGCCAGGCGGCGCGTGCTATGGCGATGGGGTCCACGCCCGGATGAGAGTAGAAGCGGCTGTCCTCGGTAGCCAACGTCGCCTGAATGCACGCAGGCGGAACATCGTCCAGGGAGAGATCAATCTGTTTACCGGCGTTGGGGTCCAGCACCTCATAGAGGAGACGGCCGTTGCGGTCGAGGATGCGCGTGGTGGGGCGCACCACGCGCTCCTCCACTGCACTGACAGGCGGTAGGTCTGCCAGGAACAAAGTGTAGACGGCAACGCCAGTCAGGAAGAGGGCCAGGCTAAGGACAAGAAGAATCACCGCCAAACGGCGACGAGCAAACAATGCAGCCATAACAACCCTGACGGGTGAGCATTAGTCAAAGTTCCGGCCAGATCAGCTGGTGGCTTGCCCGCTATGCTGCCAGATCGCCTCCAGCTCTACGATTGCCTCCAGATCTTTGGGGCGGCCGGCGGCGCGTTTGGCGCGAATCAACGCGGACAGATCAAGCCAACGGCAGGGAAGGCCGAAAATCTTCGTCTCGAAGCTGTGAGCCAGGAGATCGTTGTAACCGCCGCCGCCAGGAATCTCGCCGAGCAGGTTGATTGGTCCTATACTTCGCTCTGTTTGAAACCAGGAGTTTTTGAACTGTGAAAACTCCTGGTTTCAAAGCAACCGCAGGTTAGACCGGTTTCGAGTGTGAAGTTCAACCCCATGCGCAAGGTCAGTGGCGACTAACGAAAGGGCAGCCCCGGCGGCGCGCCGCGCAGGCAGGGTGAGTGATCGGCCAGGCCTGGACGACCCGCGTCAGATTCTCTGGGGTGCGTTGATAGATGACATCCAGGTCTTGCGTCAGGCGGCTGCTGCCATGAATGACTGCAGCGCCGCCGCCGACGATGATGAAGGCTACCTGATGGGTGGTGAGCCGTTGCAGCAGCCTGGCGAAGTCGATCATCGCGCCTCGCGGAGTCTTTCCTGTGCAATTCGTCCCAGTTCGTCGGCGAAGCGCTGTAACTGCATCAACTTGAGCAGGCGTTCTTCATGGCTGAGCTTCAGATTCTCGGCGATGAGCGTCTGGTCAATGCCAGCTTTGTAGGCTTCAATTACCAGGTTGGGCGCATACGGGTCGTCGAGTTCGTCGATGGGCCACAAGGTCTCCATGCAAAGAAGTATAGCGCGATCGCTGCGCCAGTTGACATTTGAGGGCGGACAGTAGACAATTGGCGCAATTCATCCCTTTCTGCATCTCTCTTCTTCAGGAGGATTCCATGCGCATCGCTGATATGAACTGGATGCAGGTGGAAGCGTATCTCCAACACGATGACCGCGCTATCGTCCCGCTGGGCAGCACGGAGCAACACGCCTACCTCAGCCTGAGCGTGGACAGCATTCTGGCTGAGCGTGTGGCGGTGGAAGCCGCAGAGCCGCTGGACGTGCTCGTCTTTCCGGTCGTTGCCTATGGAATCACCCCCTACTTCATGTCCTATCCGGGTACCATCAACTTGCGCGTGGAGACCTATCTACGCCTGGTGCGCGACATCCTGGATAGCCTGTTTCACAGCGGTTTCCGCCGCATATTGTTGGTCAACGGGCACGGCGGCAACATGCCGGCGGACGCGTTGGCGACTGAATGGGCGGCGGATCATCCTGGCGCACAGGTGAAATTTCATAATTGGTGGAACGCACCAAAGACTTGGGCAAAAGTCATGGAGATCGACGCGCACGCCAGCCATGCATCGTGGATGGAGAACTTCCCATGGACGCGGCTGGCCGGCGTGACGATGCCGGAAACGATCAAGACATTGCCTTCACGTCAGGGGATGGCGCGCCAAGTTGGCGACGAACTGCGAGCATTCCTGGGCGACGGCAATTTCAACGGCCGCTATCAACGCAGTGACAAGGAGATGCTGGCTCTGTGGCAGGCAGCGGTGGCAGAGACGCGCAGCCTGATTGCAGAGGGCTGGGATTGAAGCATCATGTGATTGACGCCGGCGTCCGGCTCACATATACTAAGTTCATGCATCAAGTGGATAGACCAGATTCTCGCCAAGAGACGAGTGCGCCAAGCCCGGCGACGCGCACCCAGCGGCGTCGCATCCTGGGAAAACTCCTGGAACTGCTGCTCACACCCTTGGGCGTCACGGTGCAGACGGAGCTGCCCGTCATGAGCAAGCCGCCCAAGGCGGACATCCTGCTGGTGCGACGCAGCGGGGGGCTGCTGAACCGAGGCGCAACTGCCGCTGCTCTGCGACGTGCTGGCCGCAACGCTGCTCGTCAAGTTCAAGTTCAGCGAGTCGTTGAGTCTGGATGCGTTTGAATACGTCCTCTTGATTTGGGTGTGTTCACAATCTGTTAGGCGTGGTCTGTCCCTACCGCGAATCAATGTTGAATACACCCCTTTGATTTTTTGATTTCGAGAACGAGGTCGCCATGACCACACAGACCAACATCGATCCAGTATCTGAGTTCTCTCGAGAGCGGTGGCGTTGGCGCGCAGAGTTCGTCCTGTGGGTCGCCGTCGTCATTGTTGCCTTCATCGGGGTGAGCGTCTTTGTGATCGAGAGTTTGAAGCTGCATCCCATCGACGCCTGGGTGCGTTTCTTGGCCGTGCTTACCATTGTTGCGGTCTTCCCAATTTCCTACGCTGCATATCAGCGGCTGCGCAGCGACATCATCATCAAGCGGCTGGAGGTTGAGTTCAAGCTGCTCGGCTACAACGAGGGTTCGCGCTTCAATCAGGCGGACCAGGTCAGCGTTTCGGATCTCTACAACACGGTCTACAACCCGTGGCAGTATTCCCTCTTCATTGCGCTCATCATCATCGTGTCACTCTTTGTGCTCATCGCTGCCGGCCCCACCGTGGAGCCAACCATGGGACTGCCGATCCAATTCACCCAACGGGAAGCCCCCGAGGAAAATGGTCAGAATGCCCCGGCAAACACAAGCCTGATCGCCAGCGATGAGTCGGTCGGCAGCGCCAACCAAGTGACATCGACGCAGACGACCACCGCCAGCATCGCCGTGACTACAACGAATCGGTCAGCTGCTGCGGGTTCAGCCAGTGCGCAAGATAGTGATTCAGCTTCGACCCAAAGCACTACCATCACCCTTGTCTTGATCGCGTACCTGGGCGCCTATGTCTATTCGGTGCAGGAATTGGTGCGCCGCTATAATACCTTCGATCTTCAGCCGCAAGTCTATAGTTCGATTTTTGTGCGCATGATAGTGGCTGTTGTGCTGGTTTTTGTCGGCTCATCGGCCATTGTGGCGTTCGGCCCGGCGGTCGGTGAAGACGCGCCGGAGCCGACCGCCGGCTACGCCTCCATCTGGGCGCCGGGCATCATCGCCTTCATCATTGGCGTCTTCCCTAGCCGAGGACTGCGTTGGTTCTCCGACCTGGCGGAACGAGCCATGGGGCCATCTGGCCAGAGTAGCGCCGAAATGCCGATTCAGAATATCGAAGGGATGAGCACCTGGCACGCCTCGCGTTTGCAGCAGATGGGCATCGATGATGCGCAGAACCTGGCGCACAGCGATTTTCGTCGCCTGTTACTCACAACCCCTTTCGATCCCAAGATCATCATCAACTGGGTGGACCAGGCCATTCTCTACGCCAAAGTGGGCGACAACCTGACGAATTTTCGCAAGGCCAAGATCAGGACGTTTTATGAGCTGCAAAGCGAGCTGCAGCGACTCACAGCGCAGCCACGACCAGCGTCGGGCGCAACTGCCCAAGGAGCAGGCCAACCGCCTGCGACTGGTGAACCGCCGTCAACCAATGCACTCTTGCTATTGGCGAAGGCCGTGGGTGTGGAGGATGAGGCCGCGTTGTTGCGCCTGAGCGATGAGTCCAATTACCCTAACAGTCAACATATCGCCTTCTATTATGACCATGTCGGCCTGCTAGTCGTTCGGCAAGCGACTGAAGCCCTGCGCGATGAACTTGTGGGGCTGATCAAAGCCATCAAGACTGGTCTTGTTGAGTCGCTTTCGATCGGCGACAAATTGCGCGACGCCATCATGAAGAGCAAAGACCCTGATCTGCTCATCGCCCTCGGCGAGGCCTACTACGAGCGCAGCATTCGGTCGGATGAACCAGCCACAAGCGAGGCCAATTTACAACAGGCCTTGGTTGTTTTGCAGTTGGCAGTTGAATTGGATAGGAACAGCGCTGCCGGTCACTTCAGCCTCGGTTTGTGCCATGTTGCGCAGCGCGATTACCAACAGGCCATCGACGACTGTAATCGGGCTATCGACATCGACCCAGGCTTTGCCCAGGCATTCACAAACCGCGGTCTGGCCTATTTACATTTAGCGCGCTATGACAAGGCGGAGCGCGATTTCAATGAAGCGCTACGTCTCGGCGATCGGTTGGCAGAGGCCTATTATAATCGTGGGTTGTTGCGCAATGCGTCAAATCGCCATGAAGACGCGCTCGAAGATTTCGAGCGCGCTTACCTGACGGGCTATGACGAGGCGCGTGTGCGGCTTGGCATTGCCAGCGCATTCATGGGTTTGGCGCGCTATAGTGAAGCCGAAGGTGAATTCTCAAGAGTTATCTCCATAGCGCCGGGAATGGTCAACGCTTATCTAGGCCGAAGCAGCGCATACTTCAATCTGGGATCCGATTATTATGAGCAGGCTGCCCAAGACCTTGCCAGCGCATTAACGAGGGATGACAAGAACCTTCAGGTGCGGTACAATATCGCCAGGCTACACTTAGCGCGCGGTGATGAAAACGGGGCGCGGCAAATGTATCAGTCGATCATCGACTGTGACGCAGCGTTGCAGAGTCCCGAGGCGCGCGAAGCGGCAGTTTGGTTAGCCGCCCACCCATAGAGGCGGCGACGCAAGTTCGGACAGCTCAATGATACTCCGCTCTGTTTGAAATCAGGAGTTTTTGAACTGCGAAAACCCCTGATTTCAAAGCAACCGCAGTTTAGGAGAAGGCAAGAAATGATTCCATCATCCAGCAAAACGCCGCCGGGCGCCAAAGGCCGCTATGGCGACTGGACCCCAGGCATCGTGGGGACATATGAGCCGGCCTTCGATGATGGCCGCTTTTGGTCAAAAGCGTTTGTTGGCGTCAGGCGCAGCGACATCCCCGGCATTGACCCAGAGTTCATGCCGATTCTGCGCGAGGTCATTGACATGCCGGACCTGCCCAACGCGTCGCAGGTCATCACCGCCATCGTGCAGTTGCAAGGTGAAGTCCGCAAACTAAACGCCGGTGAAGATGCGGATCCAAAGGCCGTGGAGCATTGGTTGACGGTGCTGGCGGCGTGCGGCCCAGAAGTGGCCTCCGCCACAAAACAGACTGCGCATTTGGTGAAGAATGCCGCTGCCGCCAAGAGTAGAGACGACATTGCCGCTGCGGCAGACAGTGCCATTGCCGCTCTGGCGGCAGAGCATGTCGCCGCGTTAGCTTAGTGATTGTCAAAATATTACTTCGCACCTTCCAGGAAGCTCCGAGCTTCCTGGAAGGTGCGAAACAGGAAGTTATTTCTGGGCGGTTACTTAGCGAATTTCTGTATGCTCCTGTGCGCTTTCTGTGGAAAAGTGGTTTTCGAGCCGGGCTCTTGTGTTGATCATGCGACGTCGCGCTTGCGAAACATCCCCAGCCCTTCCATGCTCATCACCAATTCATCGCGCTGGCTGAACAGCTCGAAACGCGAGCGCACGACGCCCCGATCTGGCTTGCTTTGAGATGACCGCGTTTCCAGCACGGTCATCCGCCCCCGCAAGAGATCTCCGGGGCGCACCGGTCGCAACCAGCGGATCTGTTCCACACCGGGCGAGCCGAGGCTGGCCGAGCGCAACAGATAGCCGTCGCACATCAGGCGCATGAGCAGGCTGCACGTATGCCAGCCGCTGGCGATCAACCCGCCAAACATGGATTCTTGCGCCGCGGCTTCGTCAACATGAAATGGTTGCGGGTCGAATTGGCGGGCGAAGTTGATGATTTCGTCTCTGGAGATGGCTCGTTCACCCAAGTCAAAAGTCGCCCCGACCACAAAGTCTTCCCAGAATATGATCTCGGACATGATTTGCCTTTCTCAAATGAGGATTTGTTAATCTTCACAGCAGCAGCACCCGACGTTGTCGCCGTTGTGCTGATTGTGAGACATTCGGCTACAATCCTGAAATAGCCATCGGCAACAGCCCATCAACAATAATCCATCAACAACGTCAGTCAACCAACTATCTGCGAGTTATTCCCTATGAAAATCTTGATCCATTATCCTTTTACACCCGATCAGATCAGCGCGCTGCAAGATTTGGCGGCCCGCTATGGACACGAGGCCGTGTACGTCGCTGACGATGCTGAGGCGGAGCGCGCCGCGCCAGAGGTCGAGGTCATCCTTGGCTGGTTCAAGCCGCCTGTCTGCGCCGCTGCGCCCAGGTTACGCTGGATCCAATCCTTCAGCACTGGCATGGACAAGTTTCTTTTCCCTGAAATCATCGAGCGCGACGAAGTAATGATCAGCAACGTGGCCGGGCTGTACGCCAGCCAGGGCGCAGAGCATGCATGGGCGTTGCTTCTGGCGCTGACGCGCGGCATCATCACGTCGTGGGATAACCAGAAGCGCAAGCACTGGGGCGGCGGCGCCAGCATCGAGCTGGCAGGCGGAACGCTGGGTTTGATTGGTCTTGGCGGTTTCGGCGTCCAAATGGCCCAGCGCTCACTTGGCTACAACATGACCATCCTTGCCATTGACCCCAAACGCACTGACAAGCCGAATTACGTAGCCGAATTGAAGCCATTCACCCGTGAGAACTTGCACAGCCTGCTTCAGCGCTCCGACGTGGTGATGGCAGCCTGCCCCCTCACGACGGAGACCTATCACCTCATCGGTGCGCAGGAGCTGGCGCTGATGAAGCCGACCGCCTACCTGATCAACGTGACCCGCGGCGGCATCGTCGACGAGCCGGCGTTGAGCGATGCGTTGCAGGCTGGCGTCATCGCTGGCGCCGGTTTAGATGTGACAGAGAAGGAGCCGCTGCCGCCGGAGAGTCCCCTATGGGATACGCCGAACCTCATCCTCACGCCCCATCGTGCAGGCATGTCGCAGCACCGTCCCCGCATGATCTACGAGTTGTTCATGCAGAACCTGGAGCGCTATCTGGCCGGCGAGAGGCCGCTCAACGTCATCGACAAGCGTAAAGGGTATTGATCCGACTCAATACCCAATCCCCCGTAAGTACTCTGCCATTCTGCGGCTGCGCCGCGCTTCGCTGATGGCGTCTTCCTGACCAGGGATCGAGGCGCCCGGCACGGCAGTCACCCAGCGTTGGTAGCCGATCTCTTCCAACGCCCGGCGCACTGCGGCGAAATCGACATTGTTCGCCTGACCTACGTCCACCCATTCGGGCAGATAGAAACCGTCCTCGCGTCGGGCGCACGAAGCGTAGTCCTGTAAGTGGACATAGTTAAGCTGACTGCGGAAATCCCGCAGCGATTGGGCCGCATCGTAGCCCCAGAGCTGGGCGTGGGAGACATCGATACAGAGCCTGGCGGCCTTGAGCAGGCTCATGTAGAAGCGCCAATCCTCAATGGAATCCACAAGCAGATTGGTGTGGATGTGATAACTCAACTCCAATCCAAGCGATGCAGCATACTCGGCCCACATCTCCGCTCCTTCGGCCGCGTGGCGCAAATCATCCTGATTGACGGCTCGATCTGTGGGTTTGTCGCCATTCATGAACATCAAGCAATCCGCGCCCACCTCGGCGGCGAATTCCATGCGTCGCTTGTTTAGCTCGACGTTGTTGTAGTCGCGCTGGTCAGGCGAGCCGCCTGCCGTGTAAACAGCCAACGGCAAGCCCACATTGGCGCAGATGCGTCGCACGCGCTGGGGCGTGCCGAGCCAATCCAGGGGCAATCGCCCCTCCCATCCTTCCCAGCCAGCTTGCTTCAGTTCTTCCAGAGCGGGTTCCAGATCAGGGTTTTTCCAACGTAATGTACTACAGGCAAGTTTGAATGACATGGCAATCTCGACTTTGTGTGGAATGTTGGTAGAATTGGAGATGCACTTCATTATATCCGAACCCAAGTTGAAAGGAAAAGAGCCATGAGTCACCCGTGGCGCGGGATTTTTGTGATCGTCATCACTCCATTCACCGAAGGTTACGAGTTGGACGAGGCGAGCTTACGCAGACAGGTGCGTTTTTGCATCGAGGCGGGCGCACACGGTCTGGTCGGTCCGGCCAACGCCAGCGAATTCTCCACGCTTTCCGACGATGAGCGCAAGCGTTGGATCGAGATTGTCTGTTCCGAGGCAAAGGGGCAGATTCCAATCGTGGCGACGACAACGGCGGGGCATATACTGCCAGCCGTGGAACTGAGCCTCTTCGCTCAAGCCGTCGGTGCAGATGGCGTCATGGCGATGCCCCCCCATGTGCTGCATCCCAACGCCGAAGGCTGCTACGCGTATTATCAGGCGCTGTCCCATGCCCTGGAGATTCCCATCTGCATTCAGAACTATGAACCACCCCTGGGCACACCCATGAGCGCAGCGCTGCTCGCCCGTATGTGCCGCGCGCTAGAGCAGGTTCAGTACATCAAAGAGGAGACCTCGCCAGAGCCGCGCAAGCTCAGCGAAACCATCAAGATAGCTGGCGATGCCTGTCGCGGTGTCTTTGGCGGGCAGGGTGGGATCTACATGATCGACGAATGGCGACGCGGCGCGTGCGGCAACATGCCCGCCTGTCAGGCAGCGGACATTCACGTCGCGATCTGGAGCAAGTTGGAGGCGAGCGATGAGTCAGGCGCGCGCCAATTGTTCAACCGGCTCCTGCCCTTGATCAACTACGAGCGGCTCTATGGTGTTGCCGTCTACAAGGAAGTGCTGCGCCGTCGCGGTGTGATCGCCACGAATGTTTCGCGAGCGCCGGGCGCTGCGCTGGATGACGAGGATGTGCGCGAACTCGATGATATTCTGACTGATGTCGAGGAGTTATTCACACGATGAGCACCACATTAGTTCACACACCCACTTCACATGTGCGCTTTGGCATAGCCCGCGCCGACATCACGCCGCCGGTTGGCATGTATCATCCCATGTGGGGCGCGGCGCGTCATCATCGCGCCACTGGAATCCATCGGCCGTTGACCGGCGAGGCGTTGGCTTTTGCTCCCATTGGCGGCGGCGAGCCGTTGCTGCGCCTTCAGCTCGATCATATCGGTATGGAGGGATCTCAGCAGCAGGCGCTTATCGACGCCGTCAGTCGCGCCAGCGGCGTCGCCCCCGACCGGGTGATCGTCACCTATTCCCACAGCCACGCCGCGGGCAACACCTCGCCGGACCGAGAACACTTTCCAGGCGGCGAACTGATCGAACCGTATTTGCAGCAGGTCTATCACCGCATGGCCGCGGCCGCGACCACTGCCGTCGCCGAGATGCAGGAGACGGTCATCACCTATGGACAAGGACGCTGCAATATGGCTGCCAACCGCGACTATTGGGATGATGCCAACGCTCTTTTCGCCTGCGGCTATAACCCGGATGGCGTAGCAGATGACACTGTCATTGCAGCCCGTATGAGCGACCACAACGGTCAGACGACCGCAGTGCTTGTCAACTATGGCTGTCATCCCACCAACCTGGCTTGGGAGAACACGCTCATCAGCCCAGATTACGTGGGCGCCATGCGCGAGGTGATCGAGAAGGCAACGGGTGCGCTCTGCGTTTTCGCGCTCGGCGCTTGCGGCGATCTCGGTTCGGTGCGCTGTCACCAGGGTGACCCGGCAGTAGCCGATGCCAACGGACGCCAGCTCGGCTACGCTGCACTGGCGATCCTTGAAGCTATGTCGCCGCCAGCCACGGATTTTGCCTACGCGGGACCGGTGATCTCAGGCGCCACGCTTGGCACGTGGGCGGCAACACCCTTTCCTCCAGAGCGTAGAGCGCAGACGAAGGTATTTCATGGCGGCAATTTAACGGTTGAGCTGCCACAAAAGCCGCGCCCCCAGCCAGAGGCGCTGGAAACTGAACTCGAGAAGTGGCTAGCTGCCCAGCGCGCGGCCGATCAGGCTGGCGACGCGATTGCTGCCCGCAATTTCGGTGCGCGCGCTGAACGAGTGCGGCGCTGGCAGAGCCGCGTGGCGCGCCTGCCCAACACGCCAACCTACACCTTTCATTTTTCGATTCATCGGCTGGGCGACGCTCTGTGGATCACGACCGGCGGCGAACCGTACAGCTTGCTGCAAACAGAGCTGCGCCGGCGTTTTCCCCAGGTTACATTGCTGGTTTCGCCGCTGGCCGGCGATATGCCGGTGGCCTATCTCTTGCCCAGAGAACGCTATGGCCAAGGGTTGTATCAGGAAGAGCCGTCGATCCTGGCCGCGGGCTGTTTAGAATTGCTCATCGAGGCAATTGCTGTGGAAATTGAACGGGTATTGCAGGGCTGAGATCAGGTGTTCAAGAGGAGGCTGGGAGCGACTTCACGACAGCGGCGAGTTTCTGGAAAATGGGACGTATGGGAAAAAGCGAAAGTCACTGAGGGCAGCTGCCCTCAGTGACTTTCGCTTTTTTTCGCGTTTACCCCTTCACCGCGCCGGCGGTCAGCCCGGAGACCATAAAACGCTGACCGACCAGATAGAGCACCGCCACCGGGATGGACATGAGCAGGGCAGCGGCGGATAGCTCACCCCAAGGCAGAACGTCGCCGATGATCATCTGCGCCATGCCGATGGTGAGCGTGTAGAGCTTGTCTTTGGACAGGAAGATGTAGGCGAAGATAAATTCCTTCCACACGAGCGTGACCGCAAACATAGCGGCTGCCATCAGGGCAGGCATCACCAACGGCAGCACCACTTTCCAGAACGCCTGGAAGTGATTGCAGCCGTCGATCAGCGCGGCTTCTTCCATCTCTTTGGGGATTGAGGCATAGTATCCCATCATCAACCAGATGGCGAAGGGTAGGGCAAAGGTGGGATAGGCCACCATCAGGCCCGCTAGGCTGTTGGTCAACCGCAGAGCGGTGAAGATCTGGTACATGGGGATGAACATCATGATGGCCGGCATCAGGTAAGCGATGAGCACAGCGCTGCCCAAGATGTTGGAGCCGCGCCACTTCAGGCGCGTCAGGCCATAGCCAGCCAACGCTGCGACGAGCACAGAGAGAAGCGTGGCAACGACTGCTACAAAGACGGTATTCTGATACCAGAGGACGAATCTGCGAGTGGGGCCGAAGAGCGTTACGAACTGCTCCATTGTCCACGGGGCGGGCCAGAAGACCGAGTCGAAGGCGACGACCTGGCTGGTGCTCTTGAAGGCCGTGATCAGGGTCCAATAGAAGGGCAGCAGCTCGAAGATGAGGAAGGCCGCCAGAAGCACGGCCGCGGCGACCTCGACCACCACGTGGCGCACGCGCCGCGCCTGACTCTGGCGCGCCTGCGATTTGCCAACGAAGATTGACTGGAGCGCCCAACCGATCCGCTCGAAGGCGGTTTCCGCCGCGTTGTTGATGATGAAGAACAGACCGGTCAACGCCTTCAAGAACATCCGCACGGGCAAGACAATCACGTTCCACACCTGCGCCAGGACTCCCTGGCGCTCCTGGCTGCTGCGTTCTTCATGATGGCTGCCAGCGGACATGTGGCGGCCAAGCGCGAAGATGAAGATGAGTAGGATGGGCGCCATGGTGATGGCGATGGCGATGGCAACGCCATAGCGCGCTGCGCCAAAAGCCTCGAAAGCCAGGATGGAGAAGACGCGCGTCATGTTGACTGGTCCGCCGCCAGTGAGCAGGAAGATCATGTCGAAGCTATTGAAGGTCCAGATGGTGGACAGCAGCGTCGCCACGATGATTACATACTGTAAACCTGGCAGGGTGATGTGCAAGAAACAGCGCCACGCGCTGGCGCCATCGATGGTGGCCGCCTCGTAGTATTCTTTGTCGATTGCTTTGAGACCGGCCAGGAGCGTGATGGTGAAGAAGGGAATGCCCGCCCAAACGTTGATCATGACCAGAGACGCCATGGCGGTGTTGACGGAGCCGAGCCAGGAGAAGCCTTTTTCCACAAGCCCTGTCTGCACCAGGAACTGGTTGACGCCGCCGTAGACCGGATCGAGCAGTCCTTTCCAGGCAATCGCCGCCACCACCGAAGGCACAATCCACGGCAACAGGATGGCCGCGGTGAGGACGCCACCCCATCGCTTCAGCCGGTGCAACAGGATCGCGACGGTCAGCCCCAGCCAGAACTTGAAGAAGACCGACCAGAAGGTGTAAACAACCGTGTTCTTCACCGCTGAGCGAAAGTTCGGATCCGTCCACACTGTCACATAGTTATCCAAGCCCACGAAAGGGCCGGTCTTGAGCGACACGGTGTTGGTGAAGCTGATATAGACGGCGCGCAGCAGCGGATAGGCAATCAACCCGCCCATCAGTAAGACGGCCGGAAGGACGAAGATGTAGGCCGCTGCCCAGTCGCGCCCCAGCCAATCGCGTAATATCATCTTCATAGGTCGGCCTGTCGTAGTGGGCGCTGCACGCACCTCTGCAAGGGTCGTCTGGCTCATGAGGTTCCTCCTACACCGATTCAGGTTTCAGGTTCACGATTTACGCCTGCTGACGTTTGCGGCGCATTGGTGTATCCCAGGTCAGGGGCCGATCCCTGTACGGGCATGAGATGGGCGGGGCGAACTCAGCGTCTTCTCCAACAGAGTACTTTCGCCGTCCACCTTGTGCCCTACCATGGTAGATGCAAAAACGCAAATCGTAAACCTGAAATTGTAATCCTTACTGCACGCCAGGCGCGCCCATTTCCTGGAAGATCTTGATGGCCGCTTCCGAAGTCTGCTTGACCGCCTCCGCAGCAGTCGCCTGGCCGGTGATCACTGCGGCGACCATGTCGGTGCCCAGGTTTTGCGAATCCACCGAGGCGATCTGCGCAGTGGCGGGGCCAGGATAGGCAATGCCGTTCCAGCCGGCCGGGTCGAGCGCGCCGTCTTTCTGGGCGATGCTGTTGGGCACGCTGGTGATCTCCTCCCAGTCCCACATGTTGGCGTAGGCCGGCAGGGCATAGGTGGTCGCCACCTTGTAAGTCTGCTTCATCGGTTCATCTTCGAAGAAACTGAGGATCATTTCGCTCGCTGCATCTGGGTTCTTTCCGCCTGTGATCTTGGCAAAGTTCATGGCGCTGAGGCCAAAGAACTTGAGCAGCCCTGGACCGCCTTTGGGGTAATCCCAGATGATGTCACCCACGAAGGGCACCTGGTCGACCACCGCTTTGGCATAGACTGTACCGCCATTCTGTGTGTAGGCGATCTTGCTGCCCAAGAAGGCTTCGTTGTTCGTCGGGTCAGTCCAGCTCAGGACGCCTGGCGGTAGCATCTTCTCCCAGGCGGGATTGGTGTAGGTGTCGACCATCCACTCCACAGCCTGCACAGCCTCCGGGGAATCGAGCGTCACAAATTGTCCCGTTTCATCCACCCAGGTAGCGCCGAACGAGTGGAGAATACGATGCACCATCCAACTACCGTCGCCGCCGCGATTTACGGTGATGCCAAAACCCCACATCTCCGCAGCCGGATCCGAAACCTCCATACATGCATCGCGCAGGTCATCGTATGTCTCGATAGCCGTCACATCGATGCCCGCAGCGTCCCACACATCCTTGCGCGCCCAGCCGCCGTCGCTACGGGTGTGATAGGGCACAGCATACCAGTCGTCGCCGATCATCAGGTCCTTCTTCTGGCGGGCCGCCGTGTCGCCATACCTGGAGACGACCTCGTTCACCAGTTCGGTGACAGGCACAATCAACCCAAGCTGGTTGTACAGCGGCACGCTGAGATTGCGCTGGATCATGTCGGGAGAGTCGTCGGCGGCCACCTGGGCGGCGATCTTTTGCAATTCAGCGCCGCCGGCCACGAAGCCGGCCACGTCGGTGAGTTCCAGTTCCCACCCCTTCGCTGCAGCGTAATCCTGCATGTGTTTGCTGACGAACTCATTGTACTCTGGATGGAAGTCAGCCGTTTGCAGCACCCAGAGTCGGCTGGGCTCTGCGGCCGGTTGAGCCGCACTGCTTTCGCCGGCCGGCGCTGTAGTGCCTACGGGCGCGCAGGCCGCCAACAAGCCGACGCCCACGGTGGCGCCGGCGAATTTTAAAAAGGTGCGACGGGATAGTGTTGCCTGAGCCATATACATTTCCTCCTGTGGTGATTCTGAATAGATTGAACAAGGGACACAAACACAGATGTCGCTATTGGAGCGAGCACTGGGCAAACACCGTTGACGAAAGACAACGCCATTTAGGGAGATTGTGTCACTGCATGAGAACGCGCTCAGGATAGCAGATTTTGATCGCTGCGTCAATCGGCAAAAATCGCGTT
>CAZLMM010000010.1:102191-119109 GCA_964560495.1 uncultured Caldilineaceae bacterium | reverse complement strand
GATAGTCCCATGATAGCTGCGGCGTGATAGGCTGTGGCATGGACGCGCATTGCAGGCGGCGCCGATCCTGGCGACGGGATGGTGGAGAGCACGGATCGAGAGAATGGGCGGATTCTCTGTCCGGCGGCCAAGCGCCGAAATGTCCCGAAAATGTTCCGTGAATTGGTCTTGGGTGCGAAAATTTAAGGTTTGGATCCACAATTTTGGGACAATAAGGAACAATACAAGCGATCCAGACTGCGGGATAATAGATTCCACTACCGGCTTTTCAGACAGGACAACAGGATTGACAGGGGACAAACATCATCCTGTTCATCCTGCAATCCTGTCAAAATCTGTTTGTGTTTGCGGTTACGTTCTTTCCCATGAGGAGGCTCCCGTGTCAAGCCATCGCACACTCCAGCGCATCGTCGCCTTGCTCGTTATCGTCAGCCTGTCGCTCAGCCCCGCCGCGCCCATCGCCCAGGCGCAGGAGGGCGGCGCGACCTATCTGCCGCTGATCGCCAGCGCCAGGCAGCCGCTCAACCCGTCGACCAGCCTGCTCTTTCGCACGCAGGTGACGGTCAAAACGTCCGCGCAGTGGCGCGACCTGGCGCGGCTGGGCGTCACGATCTTGCAGCAGGGCGACGACTGGGCACTGCTGCTGGTGGACGACGACCAGCTCGAATCGCTGGCCGCGTGGCGCTTCAACCCGGATCGCACTGCCGACCTGGGCGGGCTAGCCGCGGCCAACGGCCTGAGCGACGCCAGCCTGGATGCGTTGCTGGCGCAAGCCGCCGCCGTGCAACAGCTTGTCGCGGCCGAGACCAACGTCGACGCCGCCAGCCTCGATGCGGCGCGCGCCGACCTGCGCGCGGCCATGCACAGCCTGCCGGCGGCGGTGCAGGCCAGGTTGGTCGCCGCTGATGAGTCGGATAGGGATCACGATGGATTAACCGATACGCAGGAAGCTTGGTGGTGCACCAATGCCGATAACTACGACTCCGATTCTGACGGGACAAGTGACGGCGCCGAAGTCGCCAAATTGAAGGCATGGATGAGTCACCAATTGGCACTACCGCCAATTGATACCGCTCAACCCTTCAACGGGTGGCCGTTTGACAATATCAGTTGCATTGACAACGATCGGGATTCTGTGCCAAATCTCGCCGAACGCTGGGAACTCGGTCTCAACATGAACATTGAAAGCACCGACCGAGATCGATATGACGATGGACAAGAGGTATACGGCACAACTTACTGTCCAGGAAGTGGCAATGCGTGCGGTTATGGTCAACTCCCATCGGCAAATCACGATGGCATCTTACTGTTCCCTCAATTACCATCATGGGTAACCGCACCGGGCAACCATCCACTTGCGGCCGCGTTTCCAAAGGTCGAGATTGAAGTGATACCTGATGTTATGACAGGCAAGACATTCCAAATGCGGCTTGCCACAGTCCTGACCACCGATGAACGGCACGAAGAAGGAGAGACGAAGTCCTATAGTACAACAAAAACTGAAGGCACAAGCACTTCTAATGCGGAAACAGAGACGTGGGAGGACTGGCAAGAGGTTTCAAGGACAGATGCTGCATCAGTGCAGGTAGCATCTGTCGAGGGAACGAGTAATTCGACCGTCAACATCATTGAGTCGACCAATATCAATACGACAAACGTCATGCAGAATCTCACCCAGATGACAGTGAACTTGTCCAAGACCGCCAAGTCTATTCCGCATGTCTATCTTGCAGGCAAGGCTACCGAAGCTGCTGACTTTGCATTAGGCGAGGTATGTGCTGAGATTCATTGCAAGCGCTACGCAGGCGCAGCAATTCGGACCGCTATTCGTGCACCTGTAGCTGCATGGGATCAGTATCAGAAGAACGTCAAGAGCAATCAATGTGAACAAGGGCTGCTTGGCACTCTGAAGTGCGCGTGGTCCGCTACTGCCAGTGCTGTCAAAATGACTTGGGAACAGAAGCTGGATGAAGCCACCAAAGCTGAGCAGGAAGCTCACGGGCAAGTAGCTGGCACCGATTATACAGCGGGCAGTGGTATGTTGGATTCACAGAAGATCTATCCGATCAGCTATCCAATGCCGAGTTTCGTTCCGACCGTGACTAACACGAGCGGGTCTTCCCGCGGCGGCGCCCGAACGACCACTCACACCCAGTATGAAGAACACTCAGTCACCGAAGGTAACACTAAGCAGTTTGGTAGATCTTGGGGCACGGCGACAGCTGAGAATACTGTTCACACAGCCGATCTCTGGTTTTCCTATCAGGTCCGAAATGGCGGTACTGACTACGCTCGGTCTATCTGCAATGTTGCTTTCAACATCTTCATCGGCAGTCTTGATGTCCCAGCAGTCACCTACTTCCCGGCTGCCGATTTTGGGGGCAATGGTTGTCTGAGTAATTTCCGGCCTGGCGAGGCTCACAAGTACACATTCCCGACCCAAAGCCGAATTGCCTTAACCATCGATCAAGTGAAAGCGATTGACCTCGGTGAACCCGTGCATATCACCGCAGAGGATATGTCGTTGGGACAGGATGATTACTACGCGGATGATGCAGTGCTTCACGATATGACGTTTTCGATGGAAGACGGAACCGACGATGGCGACGAGTTGATCGACGCGTACCTGATCCCCACCTGGACGCCCGGCGAAACCGTGCTCAACGTACTGGCGCGCTACTTCCCCCACACCACCGACGCCAACGGCATGATGACCGCCATCTGGACGCCCGAATACCGTAGCGACAATCCCGCCTGGTGTCAGGCGGGCTGGCGACCCAGCGACTACCCTGCCAAAGTCCTTTGGTGCAAGCACGAACTTTCCACCGCCGAGTGGTGGAACGTCTACACCGACGGGCTGGGCGACGGCGGCGAGGGCTTTCAGGACACGCCGGCCGCGCCTGGCGCGGTTGCCCTCTTCCGCTTCAACCAGGACAGCGACCTGGACGGCTTCAGCGACCGCTCCGAGCAACGCCTGGGCACGGACCCTAACGACGCATCCTCCTTCCCGCAGCCGGAAGTGCTGGCCGGCGTCCACAACATCAAGGTGGGATCCCGCGTGACCAGCACACTCTCCCTGCTCAACACCGGTTTCTACGACGCCTATGGCGTGGAAGCGGTGATGGTGGCGCCGGACGACTCGATCAGCATCACCAACAACACCGTGGGCGGGTCGGGACGCGTGCGGGCGCAGAAGCAGGTCATCGTTGGCAGCCGCATTGTGATGCAAAGCCCGCTGCCTGCGCCGTGGACGCAGGCCAACCACGCCGTGCCCGCGGTCGGCGGCTACTACACCGGCCCAGTTGACCGCACCTACACCTTCAGCGTGGCGAACTGCCCGGTGGGTGGCTGCACGGTGGGCAGCGGAACCTGGACACTGAACTGGAGCGACGGCAAAGGCGCAACCGGCAGCCTAAACTTTGGCGCCGGCTACGCCTCGCCCACCTTCTTGCCTGTGGGCGCGTTCGGCGTGGCGCTGGCGCTCTACACCGGCAACGTGCAAAACGGTGAAGGTTTCGCCGTGGCGGCCAACACGCCGCGCGACACCTTCCAGTACACGATCAACCGCACACCACACACCGAGCCGTTGGTGATCGTCTCCTACAATGACCCGCAGGGCAACCACCGCTTTGTCGTGCCCAGCCAGGCGATGAGCTTAACCGCGCCGACCGACAACCTGCAACTCTTCGGCGGGCAGATGCTCGACGACGTGGGCGTGGAGATCGTGACCGATCAGCCCTTCGCACCGGGCAGCAATATGCTCAAGCTGCTGGTCAACAACCCGTCGGACAAGACGCTGGTCGACGCCCACCTCTTCCTGGAGTTCATCAATATCTCCGGCACGGTGGTGAGCGAAGTGCCCACACAGGTGACGCTGCCGCCCGGCCCGACCTACACGCCGGTAACGTGGAGCAGCGCCGATTTCGACCCGGCCTTCGACCCCGACCAGGATTACATCGTGATGACCTTCCTGACCGACTACCAGGGCAACATCCTGGACACGGCCGGGCGACCGCTTTCCAGCTTCCAGGAAGACCCATTGCCCAAAGTGGCAGCCGACCCGGCGGCGCTGACCTGGGATTTCGGCAGCGCAGCTCAGGGCAGCCTGCTCAAGCACCCACTGGCCTTGGCCAATGTTGGGCACGGCGCGCTCTACGCCTACATGCAGCCGGCGCCCGGCCTGCACCTGAGCCGCGCCGTGAACGCCAGCGTTGGTGCAGCCGACCAGAACGACTTCGAGCTGACCCTGCACACCGCCGAGGTCGACGTGGGCGCGTATGACCAGACCGTGACCATCCACACCAGCGACCCACTCAGCCCGACACTGGCCGTGCGCGTGCTGGGCCAGGTGACCGCGGCGAGCGGCGACACAACTGGCGGCTCGTCGCGCCCGCTGGACGTGCCGGTGACGGTGCAGGGACCGAAGAACCCAGGTGATTGGGTAGAGTTCGTACATACACTTGGGCCCGAGCCGCAGAGCCTGCACCCGGTGAAGGTATTCGATGCAATAGGTTCATTTGTTGGATTGGGGAAATATGCTGCAGACTTTCGCGGAAGCGAGCCAGGCGGTACTCAGACCCCAGGATGGTGGGACTCTAATTTCAGATATCGCCGAGCCATCGTCATTCCAGGGTCCTCCACTAGACCGTCTGGTTCGTATATTGGTATTACTGGAATCAACTTGGATACCACGATTGACTCCGGAAAGATAAGGGCAGATAAGGGAGACCTGAGGGTCGTCAGGAAAGTAGATTCTACAACATGGCAGAACTTGTCGCGTAACGTTTATACGCCCTGGCACACAGAGTTCATTCTTCCATCGCCGTATGTGCCTGGCCCGACTTCCGAGTACTACCTCTATTACGGCAACACAAGTGCCGGCAGTCCTTCCACTTTCAGCGTCACGCAGGGTTGGTGGGTAGACATGTATCGAGATAAGTGGTGGAGTGAATATGCTGGCACATGGACACACAATGAACCAATCAATTTCGACGACGTGTGTGGTGGGTCACTTAACCACCGAGATCGGGTCGGCTCAACATTCGATGAATCTGATAAGTTCCGAGGAAGGATATTTATCCCATCAACAGGGGTATGGACCTTTCGGGTGTATACAAACGACGGCTACTATCTCCGAATCAATGACATAACAATCGGTTCGTATAGTGGCTATAACGGTCCGACGTGGTCTGTTATTGGTTCTATCTATTTGACCGCTGGATGGAATCGAGTTGAGGCAGGCAACATGTGGGTTAACTGCGGGCCGTACAAGTTAGCCATGGAGGGACCAGGATTTTCCAATCAAATTGTGCCTGCGTCCTACTACCAACGACTATGGGACAATATGGTGCCAGGAGCGTCTATTGGGATTGAAGAACAGGAGTCGATTGTTGAGCAGATCGAGCTGACACCGTTCAATTCGGCGAAATTGCTCGTTCCCGTTTCTATCCCTACCACGAAGGTTTTTGTTATCCAATATGCACGTCGTCTAACTTTCAACGCTAGCGGAGTGCAGACGCCCAACCTGCGCATCCCCGCCGGCATGTTGACCACCGCCACCCTCGACGCGCTGGTCAGCCAACTGCCAGCCAACGCCAGCTTCAGCCTGGACATCGGCAACGATGGCTCAAACGAATGGACGGCGACGGTCGCCAACAACAGCGCCAACGCCAGCCCCAACCTGGCCGCGGCCTTCAACGCCTACTGGCAGAGCCACGGCGCACCCACCACGGGCACGCTCGACGTGCCGGTCAAGGTCACGCTCAGCCAGGCCGGCCAGGTTCTACTCTCCAATCTCCAAATCTCTACTGCAGGCAGCAAGCTGCGGGCAGTGCGTCTACCGGCGCAGAACTACAGCACGGTCAACCTGGACTTCGCCGTGGGCGGCAGCGGCGCCAATCCGCTGACCGTGGCGCTGGATGTGGGCGGCGACGGCTCCATCGAATGGAGCGGCAGCGCCGAGAGCCTGCCGGTTGCGCTCAAGACGGGCAACCTGGCCGCTGCGGTCAATACCTACCTGGCGACTCTCCCCCCGCCGTTGGGGGGAGTTGGAGGGGGGTATGACGTGCCGCTGCGCATCCACGTTTCGCCGGACGCGCCGATCACCTTGAACGATTTCGCTACGTCTGTCGCCGTGGCGACGGATCTGACCGCCAATGCGATCAATGTGCTTCCCGTAGGTCAGGCTTCTAGCCTGACAAGCGCCGCCAACGAGATATGGGCTGCGAACGCGTCCGCCCTATCCTCCTACCGGGCCGGCGACATCGCGCCGGTGGCAGCCACGTTGGGCAACACCGGCAATCGCGACAGCGGCCCGGTCACCGCCGCCTTCTTCGCCACAGCGGAGGGCTGGGGCGACTGGTACATTGGCAGCGACTTCTTCGCCAATATCCCGGCCGGCGGCAGTGTTCAGGCCGAAATCCTCTGGGACACCACCGGTTTCAGCGGCACGACGCCGGTCAAGGTGGTGGTCAACCCGTATGGTCGGGTGGTGGAGAGCGATTCCGGCGACAACGTCAAGACGACGTCGGTCTACATCGAGCCGCCGCCCTTGCCGCCAGTCGCCAGTTTCCTCTGGTCGCCCAATGCCGGCCCATTCCCGCTGACGGTCGTCTTCACAGACACCTCGGAGGGCGAGATCGATTCTTGGCAGTGGGACTTTGGTGATGGCGCAACCAGCACTGCGCGTCATCCCACGCACACCTACACAGCAGCCGGTCTCTACACCGTCACACTCACGGTGGTCGGCCCGCTCGCCAGCGACACGGCCGTGCGCGCCAACGCGATTGCGGTGAGCGTTCCGCCCCCGCCGGTTGCCAACTTCAGCGCCAGCGCCACCGCGGGCAGCGCGCCGCTCAGCGTGCAGTTTATGGACCAGTCCGACGGTCTGATCACCAGCCGCCTGTGGAGCTTTGGCGACGGCGCAACCTCCACCGAAGTCAGCCCATCGCACACCTACGTTGCCAGTGGCAACTATACAGCCACGCTCACGGTGACTGGGCCAGGTGGAGTGGACAGTCACAGCGTGGGCATCACCGTCAGCCCGGCGCAGGTGAGCGTCAGCATCCCGCTGGCTGTGGGCTGGAACCTGATCTCACTGCCCAACGTGGCGGCCAACACGCCGGTGGAGAGCGTCTTTGCGCCGATTGCCGGCAAGTTCAATATCGTCTTCGCTTACCGGGGCTGCGATGCGGCCGACCCGTGGAAGAAGTACGACCCGGCGGCGCCGTCCTTCTCCAACGATCTGAAGACGGTCGACAACACGCTGGGGCTGTGGATCAAGATGACGCAGGTTGCCACGCTGACGGTGGTCGGCCCGCCGCCGGCGGGAGGCAGCATCCCGCTGTGCGAGGGCTGGAACCTGGCAGGTGCTCCGTCGCTGCAGACCACGCCTCCGGTCACGCTCTTTTCGTCGATCATCGCCGGCTGCTATTCGATTGTCTTTGCCTACAAGGCAACCGACGTCGCCGATGTTTGGAAGAAATACGATCCGGCCGCGCCGGCCTTCTCCAATGATCTGAAGCAGGTGGAGCCGGGTATGGGGCTGTGGATCAAGGCGACGCAGGCGTGTACGTGGACGGTGAGTGGGCCGTAGAAGTGGGATGAGGTTGTGGGGTGGTGAGGGCTTGGGGAGGTGGTGTACCAGTCATGGATCAGATCGTCACTTCTTGAGAATTGGAGGCAGGTGGGACATCCCCGCGCACAGCCCACAAGAATGGTAAGGCCTTGGTAATCTGTAGACCTTGATGGGTTCCAAGTAGCGAGTCGAAATGAGGATCATATGTAACCAGATAGTCAGCCTGGCCAACCAGTGCACAGGCCACCAAGTGGTCATCATCCGGATCAGCGAGTACTCGACGGGTCACATCCTCATCGGGAACAGGAACCCATTCGGCCAGATCGACGAGAAGCATCAGGAACTCGATCACGCGTTCTTGGCCAATGCCTTTGTCGATCAGTTTCTCTGCCAGTTCATCAACGATTGCATCGGATACCAGCAGAGTAAATTCGTCGGCTTGCCAGCGTCGGATGATTTCTTGTGTTGGACTGGTGGGGTTGCGACTCAAGAAGGCAGACACAATGACATTGGTGTCGAGGACGACGCGCAGATGCTCAGTCACTCAAGAGGTCTCCATCGATGGCGGTGTCGCGGGCGATGGCTTCCTGGCGGATTTCCTCAGCGACCTGTTGGAAGCGGGCAACGATCTCAGAGCGTGGGACGTCTCGCAGGAGTAGCGCCCTGCGCCTGGCTTCCATGCGTATCTCGGCCGCGGAGAGGCGGACACGTGGCATAGCAGGGCGTTGGCGCTTCAAATAATCGACAAGCTCGACCACCAACGTCAGGTCTTCTTCTGGAAAAATGGTCAAGTCAGAGGCCACTCGACCAATCAATCTTTCGGCTGTTGCTGTGCTCATGGCAGACCCCTTACTTGGATATCAGACGCTGATTTCAATCAACGGGCGAGTCAAAAAGACAAATTGTGAACCTGCCACAGTCTACCACTGGCAGTGCGTAATGTAAACCGAAACCAACGTGTCATTCATGCTCAAAGGAGCAAACGATGAAATCCCCACACAGCAAAACGTGGAAAGTCAAACCGAGTCTGGTCGTCATGCTGATTCTGTTGCTGGTCGGCGCAACCACCACACCTGTCGCGGCCGCACCGCCACCACCAGCCGGCTACTATGGCTACGTGACCAGCAGCGGCGCCAACGTGCCTGATGGCACAATCGTCTCGGCCTGGATCAGCGGTGTGCAATATGCATCGACGCCCACCTTCACTGACGCAGGGGCGTCGGTTTACTCCTTCGATGTGCCGGGCGATGACGATGCGACGCCCGGCGTGATCGAAGGCGGAAAGGAAGGCGACCCCATCGTTTTCAAGGTCGGCGGCGTCATTGTGCCCCAGGCTGGCGTTTGGCACAGCGGATCGAACCAGCAGCTTGACCTGACCGTACCTGCCGCCACGCCGTCCCTCACCACCGTCAGCCCGGCTGCGGGCAGCGTGGGAGCAACGCTCAATGTGGCGATCACTGGCGCCAATACCCACTTCGCCCAGGGAAGCAGCACGGTCAGCTTTGGCGCGGGCATCACGGTCAACAGCGTGACGGTGAGCAGCGCGACCCAACTCAGCGCCAACATCAGCATTGCCGGCGGCGCGGCGCCGGGGCTGCGCACGGTCACAGTCACGACTGGCGGCGAGGTGGTGAGCAAGGTCAACGGCTTCACCGTGTTGGGGCCAAATGTGGATGTTTATCTCCCCACAACTACCGGTAGCGTGGGCGCGGCGGTGAGCATCCCCATCACCACACCAGTGGACCTCACCGGCAAGCTGATCCACTCCTACCAGTTTACGATCACCTTCAACTCGACGGTGCTGCACCCCACCGGTGTGAACACCGCCGGCTCTCTGAGCGCTGGCTGGCCCGTGAGCGAAACCCACGTCAGCGCCGGCGAGATCAGCGTGGTCGGCTATGGCGTCAACCCGTTGGCAGGCAGCGGCAAGCTGCTCGACCTGACCTTCACCGTCGTCGGTGCGGGCGGCTCCATCAGCCCGCTCACCTTCGCCGATTTTCGCTTCAATGACGGCAATCCTGGCGATGTGACGCACAACGGCCAGTTCACTGTGCAGGGGTTGGAGATCGCCGGCACAGTGAACTATGCCGCGACCATCTCGCCCGTGGCAGGCGTGACGATGACGCTCTCCGGCGCGGGCAGCGGGGCAACGACCAGCGACGCCGCCGGCGCGTATCGCCTGCCGGTTGCCAGCATCGGCAACTACACCGTGACGCCCGCCAAGGCGCGCTACAGCGGCGGCGCCATCTCCACATACGACTCGGCGCGCATCGCCCAGTGCGTCTTGGGCACGCGCCCCGCGGCGGATTGTCCGCTGGCCTCCAGCGATGTGAGCGACAACGGCGATGTTGGCGCGTATGACGCCGCGCTCATCGCCCGCCACGCGGTGGGGCTGCTGAGCAATCCTTCCTCTTCGGCCGGCCAATGGAGCTTCAGCCCAGCCAGCCTCAGCTACTCGCCGCTCACTGTCGGCCAGAGCGGGCAGAACTACGCCGCATTTCTGAAAGGCGACGTGACCGGCAACTGGGCGGGCGGTGGCGTGGGCGCCGCGCAGGATGGTGCGACGATCTGTCTGGCGGGACAAGTCGCTGCGGCGGGCGACACGCTCGACCTGCCGCTACGGGTGAGCGGTGCAACAGGACAGGAGCTTCTCGCCTATCAGCTCCAGGTGGTCTACGACCCGGCGCGCCTGCGCTTCGAGCGGGTGATCACCGAGAGCACGCTGACCGCGGCCTGGTCGCTGGCGGTCAATGACGAGGAGGCCGGACTGCTGCGCGTGGGTGGCTATGGCAGCCAGGCGCTGGCCAGCGATGGCGTGCTGGTCGAGATGCGCTTCGATGCGCTGGCCGCCGTCGCCGAGGGGCAGTCGCCCACGCTGGACGGCTTCCAGTTCAACGAGGGGCAGCCGCAGGCGGACGTCTCCTGCGCAACGACGACCAACGGCGCTTATTTGCCCCTCATCACACGCTAAACGAGGGACAACTCGGCTTCGCCTCGTTGTGCGCGGGCGTCTGCACCGTGAGCGGCAGCACGGTCACGCTGGTCGCAGCTGGCGTGTGCACCATCATGGCGAGCCAGGCTGGCAACCAGGCGTACAACGCCGCGCAATCGGTGACGCAGAGCTTCGTCGTGTATGCGCATGACGGCGCGACGCCGTATCGCATGTTCTTACCGCTGCTGGCGCGCTAATCGATATCATGACTTCCCGTACAACGCCTGCCACGCCGGCCGGTCGAAGAGGATTTCACCCCCGGTGCGCATCGTCAATGCGTAGATCTCGCCAAAGACTGTCCGGCAACCTGGGTCGGCCAGAATGCGGTCGACCGTCGCCAGATCAGCGATGTCGAGGATAAAGACCATCTCGCCATTGATACTCTGATAACCGGCCATCGACCGCACACCTTCGACGGCAGTCGCCGCCGGGATGATCTTCGTATCGATCAGGCGGTTGACCTCGACCGTGTCCTTGGGCATGAGCGATTCCTTGAGTCGAAAACGGACTGTGTACAGCATGGGTTTCTCCCTTCATGGTGAATGAACATAAACGTCGCCAGGATTTCGGGAAGGTGTCAGAACTCTTGGTTGCCACCGATGCGGCGTTGACCGACTTCCCGGAATGCTGGCGCCCTAACTTAGGGTGGTCCCTTCCGAGTGGGCTCAACGCGATTCAGCGATCACTGCGTAGTCAGTGGCAGCGTCGATGCCCTCCCAGAATGGCGTCGCAAATTGTGACCACCGCTCAGCAATCGTTTGCAGTTCGGGATGATTCTGGAGGAAGCGTTCGGTTTCTGGTGTTGTCGAACCATCGGCCGGTGCATAGCGATCACGGGACGCAACATCATCGATCTCGAAGAGCACCAAGAATCGCCCAACACGGTCGCCGCGGTCGCCTTTCAGCACCATCAATTTCCACCCATCGTACATGGACATACCGTTGACTTCTTCGTTCACAAAGCGTTCGAATTCCTCTGCGCTTGCCCCCAATCGTAGCGAAATCGTGTGAACCCCGTAGATTTTTGCCATGTGATTGCTCCTTTCCTGTGAATGTTGCTTAACACGTGATCAAGATTGCTAGAGCACGGCTCAAGAGACTGTCCAACCTCATGCGCCGTCAAGCCCCAGCAGATGCCTGCCATGCACTTCATAGCTCTGGTCGCCGACGGCAATGTGCTGCCCGGCGGCCAGGATGTCGCGCAGCAGTCGTTCGAGGATGTTCGGCTGGTAGAGCGCGCCGCCGCCGTAACGAAAGGCGGCCGTGGCGATGCTCACGGCAAGGTCGGTGATGTACGCGGCGATGGCCTGCAGCTCCGCCACGCAGGCGGCATCGATCGCCTGCCCGGCTTCGACTCGCACCCATGCGGCGCCGTAACGTTCGAGCAGCAGCGCCCGCGCCGCCGCCAACTCCAGGTCGAACTTGCCCACCAGGCGGTGGACGACGTGGCGGTCCTGCAGCGGCGAGGAACGAAAGGCGCCGCGCGTGCGTGTCGTCAGCTGGATCAGTTCGTTCAAGGCCCGGCGCGCCACGCCCAGCGCAAAGCCAGCGTGCTCGTTCGCCACAAACGCAATGAGGGGAAGCCGATAGAGCGCCCCGCCGCGTTGTGGAATGGGATTGTTCATCTCGAACGGGTAGGTGAAATCGCTGGCGACAAACGCGTCCGTCACAGACACATCGCAGCTGCCGGTTCCCTTCAACCCCATCGCCTGCCAGTTGTCGTAGATGGTCAAGGCAGAGGCCGGCAGCACGACAAAGATCAATTCAGGCGGGCCGGGCGGCTCCGCAGCAGCCTGATCCGGTTTCTGAACCACCGCGCCAAGGGTGATCCACGCCGAGTGGCGCACGCCGCTGCAGAAGCGCCACCGGCCCGTGACGCGGTAGCCGCCTTCCACTGGCATCGCAGCGCCCGCCGGCATGACCGAGCTGGCTGCAAGTGGAGCGTCCCCATTGCTGAACACCTGATGCGCGCCAGCGTCGGGCAGAAACGCACCGATCCACGCCATGCTTGTGTAGCCGATCGTGGCGCACCAGGCGCTAGCCGTGTCGATCAGCGCCATGGCCTCGATCACCTCGATCTGCGTGACCGGGTCGGCTTCAAGCCCGCCGAGCACGGCAGGCAACTTGAGCGGCATGAGGCCCGACGCCTTGAGCGCCTCGACTGCGGCTGGCGCCAACGTAGCCAGCCGCTCGGACTCATCGGCGCTCGCCGCCAGGATCGGGCCGATCTCGGCGACGGTCTGCAGGAGCGCGGCTCGCTGCGCACTGCCATTCACAGAAACGGGTTGCGTATATGCGCTAGAGTCCATCTCGATCCCTTTCCAGCAGATCCATGCGGCTATCGGCGAGACAGCAAACAACAACTCTTGTCTTCGCGGCTGCGCGTGAGGCGCGTTTACGAGATGCGCCGATAGATCGTAACATCATCGTTCTCAAGCAAGCCTTGGCCGCGTGCGGCAAGCGCCAGCCAATCAGGGTCGGCATCCGCTCGTTGGAAGACCGCCTCCATCTCGGCAAGCGATTCATAGTTTCCGATGAAATGGAGTTGATGCGCCGGCCCCATGAAATTGACGAGGACGTGGGCGTCATGCCCTGGGTAGTGCACGTTCACCCAGTTGACAAGCTCGACGAGATACGCGTGCGCCTCCTGTGCCTTGCCATTGCAGATTGAAAAAGTTCGCTGGTAAATGATCATCGTGTTCTCCTCACTTGTAATCGAAATCGTACAATCGCTCACTATTGATACCAAACCTTCGCGCTGACTACTGCCCCGCCGACCGATAAGTCGTCGCCAACCGGCTCGCTGCGTCGATCTGGTCGCGCGGGGTCAAAACCGTGATGTGAATGTGCATCGTCCCCTAGCGTGATTGCAGATAGTCGAACACGACGACCCCGTTTGGCAGCGTGAAATCTGCCTGCAGATAGACCGCCTTGCCAACCGATAGGATCGGCAGGGCGTCGGCAAGAAAATCAGCGGGGCCATTGCATAGCTCCAAAGATTTCACGACGCCTTCGCTGTAGCCATGCAGGGTCACCGGCAAAATGGCTGCTGTCAATTGGCTGACGTCGAACTCCATCCCTGTCACGGATGGAATCGTTTTCCAGTTGAACCACACTTCGTCAAGCGTTATGGGCGCCGACAGTCCGCTTGCCGCTACCGGCTGAGAAAACTCCAACTTCGTTCGGATGAGAAGGTGACTATTGCGGTTGAGGACAAGCTGCGCCCCTGCGCCTGTATTGAGAAGTTCGATTGTTCCATTGCCGTCTTTTTTGGGCCACCCCCATCGCTCCCGACCAGGAGTGGCGTACACAAAGGGATCGAAGTAAAGCGCGAGGGCGTACATTCCGTCGGCAGTTGCCCCATCCGGCTTGTGGACGCGGCAGGGTGCGACGAGCCCAAACTCCGTGTATGCGTGTGCTTCCAGCGTTTCACCGTAGATGCCGGCTGATCCTTGCAGTGGCAAGGATGCGCCATAGACGAACAGCTCGCCCGGTTCCAGCGGCTCCACGCCGGCCGGCAGAAGACTCAGGAGTTTCTGCGGGTCTGTCCTGAAAAAGGCTCTGTAAATCCTGCAGTCCTTGTAGTAAGCTGGTTCCAGGTTGTAGAGCGCGCCAATGTCAGGGTGGGGAGAAATGAACTGCTTCATATTCTGTTCCTTCCTGCGCCCAGACAGTCCTTAAGCTGCCCTGGCTTGACTTGTGCTTCGGATATGCTTGCGTACATGGGAATTCTCCTTGCTTAATTGGGTCGTTGAGACTCCGCGCCCAGCACCGATGTGCTGTTGGCGCACTACAACCAGCCAATCTCGGCGTGATATTGATTCAGTACCTGCGCCGCCTCGAATTTTGGGAACACCTCGACGCCCGAGATCTGCACCCTCTCGTTCGCCCATCAACTTGGGCAGGGCGCGATGCATCCGCGCCCACGTCTTCGAATTTCTTGTCCAGCTTCACTGAATCTCCCAGATTTCATTGGTCCCGCCTGGCTCGATTGTCTCTATCCACTGCGCCATCACGGTTGCGGTCTCCGGCGCAGCGTCGAATGCCGCCCAGAATTTCTCATACTCGGCAAGTGACTCAAATTCCAGTTCGAGTTCCACGCGGTCGAATGTGCCAAAGTGCGAGGTCAGCACGCGAGCTGGCGGAACCCAATCAAGGTGGCTGGCGCCACTCTTTAGGACGGCAACAGCATCCTGCCAACGTCCAAGTCTCGTCGAAAAGGTGCGGCGGTTGATGAGCATGGTGGTCTCCCTGAGCAAAGGGGCGCTTGTCTTGGTTTGGTGGAATATGACCTCTGGGCAGGCAACAGTCAGTAGCGACGATGATTGCCAGGTGATACAGAGAGCATAAACTAGCAGGCGTTTATATACCGTTTCGTGGAGCGTTTCGTGGTGAGCCAATTTGGAAAAAGTGCAGGGAAAGTCACCGTTCTTCCCATCATTGCACCAGCAGTGCGTTGGCATCCTGCAGATCGCCGGTGTCGAACCCCTCGGTGAATCCTGCCAGGCACTCGGCGAGTTTGCGCCTGGCTTTGGCCGACTCGCCCTGGCGTTGCCAAAGACGCGCCAGCCGCGCAACGGCGCGCAGTTCCAGCGATTTGGCGCGCTGTGCCGCGGCAATGGCGACGGCTTCGGCGTACTCTGCTTCCGCAGCATCCAGGCTGTCCTGTTGGAGCAGCAGTTCGCCCTTGACTCGATGCAGTTCCGCCATCCACCAACCCTCGTGATTGGCTTCCACGTACGCCATCGCTTCGGCCAGCACGGCAAGTCCTGTGTCCACCTGTCCGGCTGTGGCATGCGCTTCGGCCAGCAGACCGAGATAGTAGGATTTCGCCAACCTGGCGCCCGTCGCCTGCCAGCGTTCCAAACCTTTGTGCATCTGTGCAATGCCTTCGTTCACCCTGCCTGCTTCGACCAATGTTCTGCCCTGCAGAATCGTTTCGTGCGCGCCCCACTGGAGAAATCCGTACACCGTCGAGAGTTCGATGGCCTGCGCCACCTGCTCGCTGGCAGCGGTGGCTTCCCGACGCAAGAGACGAAATATGATTGCAAACGCCAGCGCATAATCCTGGCTGTAGGGGTGCTGGGCCTGCCGCGCCAGCGTGAGCGAGGCTTCGCTCATCTGCAACGCCTGATCGACGTCGCCAAGCAGCCACGCAACCAATTGATTGTAGGCAAGCAGATTTACCTCAAAATGAACGCCGAGAAAGCTGTAGAGTTGGTTCACAGGCAGACGCTGGGGAGAGTTGCGCACGAGCGCAATTGCCGTATCCAGATGGTGGCGGGCATCCACAGGTTGTCCGAGATGGAAATAGGACATGCCCAGCATCGTGTGACCGATAAGCAGCCGGTATGGGTCTTCCATGTGCGACGCCTGATCGTGCAATTGCTGTGCCAGGTCCAGCGTATCGCGCAACCTGCCGCGCACCAAAAAGCCGACCCAAAGTCCCAGCTGGGCGTCGAAGAGCTGGTCTCGCCTGCTCAAGCGCTTGCACAACGCTGCGATGCGGGAGTAGCATTCTTCCACGGCAGGAGATGCATATCCCCTGATGACCATTAGGGTCAGGCCGAGGCTGGTCAGCAAATCCAATTCTTGCTGATCATGCGTTGCAGATTTTGGCGCTGTTCTGAGCACCTCGAGGCCCATGGTGAGCAGTTGGCTGGCTTCCTCGTGGGCGTAGACGCGCTGGGCCACGTCGGCGGCCCGCTGATAGAATGTGACAGCCTTGTCGGGCATGGCTGCCCGCGCGTAGTGAACCGCCACCTGCCCGCTGACAGCATCCAGGTTCGATGCGTGGACAACCTCCAATGCCTGTGCGATTCGCTGGTGAAGCAAGCGCCGGCGCGCCGAACTCAGTCCAGCGTAGAGCACCTCTCGAATCTTGTCGTGGCTGAAGTCATGGCCCTGCTCCTGTTCTCGAATGATCTGTCGTTGCCCAAGCTCATCCAATCCCTGCGCCACGCTATCGAGATCGCCGTTGTTGGCATAGACCAGGACGTCGAGCGCAAACTCCCGGCCAATCGTTGCGGCGAGGTTGGCGACCTCGCGTGCGGCTGGTGAGAGCTGGCCCAAGCGGGAGTCGATCACGGTGCGGATGAGCGGCGGCAGCGAAGTACTGTGTTCGGGCGCGCCGGCGTCTTGCACCCTGTGATCAATCCATAGCTCGGCACGGGCAGCTTCCACGACAAACAGTGGGTTGCCCTCGGTTTCTCGATATAGATGTGCAGCGGCGCTCGGTTCAATCTTCCTTCCCGTTACATGGGCGATCAGTCTGGCCGTCTCAACTTCAGTCAATGGCGTGAGTTCAATCTCGGTCACCATTTGGCTGCGACGCAAGGTCTGCAAAAAGG
>CAZLMM010000010.1:0-102091 GCA_964560495.1 uncultured Caldilineaceae bacterium | reverse complement strand
GGCGTGAGTTCAATCTCGGTCACCATTTGGCTGCGACGCAAGGTCTGCAAAAAGGGCTGGATCATCGGCTCAGCCTTGATCTCTTTTCGCAGGGCGCCAACCAGCAGAAGCTGTGCGGTCGAACCCGATCTCAGCAAGTAGTGGAGCCATTCGAGCGTTTCTTGATCGCACCATTGCAGATCGTCGAGCAGCAGCAGGAGCGGCCTGTTTCCGAATAGCACTGCCTTGACCAGGGCGTCGAAGAAGCGTTTGCGCTGCCAACTGTCGGTCAACGGCGCAGGTGGGTGCAATTTCGGATGCTGTGCAAGCAGTTCTGGCAGGATCCGTGCAACCTCAGTGAGCCATATCGGCTCAAGCCTACGCAACGCGATCCCAAAGGGTGGTGCACGCAGCCAGTCGCTCACAGGGTCGTAGGCAACCCTGCCAATCGCATGAGACTGCGCCCGGGCAAACGCAATGCCTTTCTGGCTTGCCCAGGACAGGAGTTCTTCGGCCAACCGCGTCTTGCCAATGCCCGCTTCCCCGCTGAGCAAAACCAGATGCGCCCGCCGATGCAGCGCAACATCCCAGGCCACCATCAACGCCTTCCACTCTATCTGGCGGTCTACCAGCGGCCACCTGGCCATCAAGCCAGTCGACGACACTGTGGAAGGCGCATCGGACACATGCCTCTGTAGCAGATTCTGGTAGAGTAACTCGAGCTCCGGACTCGGCGTCAGGTTCAGCTCGCGCTTTAGTCGTTTTTCACAGTCCCGGTAGACACTCACCGCACTGGCTAACTCGTTGTTTCGCACGTAGAGGCGCATCAGGCGCAGGCAGGCGCCTTCGTCAAGCGGATTGCTTTGCAGCAGGCGCCGGGCATAGCGAATCGCCGAGACAACGTCGCGCTGATCCTCCAGTAGCGTGATAAGGTGGTCCAGAGTCCTGATGTATTCGACCCGCAACCGTTCGCGTTCCGGCTCGATCCACTCATCGTAGCAACCTGGCAGCAAATCGCCACGGTACAAAGAAATCGCTTCTTCCAGCGCCTTGCATGCTGCCTCCCTGTCATCTTCCTGAAGATGCCGGTTTGCACTGGCGGCCAGCTGCTCAAAGTCAATCACATCCAGCGAGAATGGGGCGTTCCGCCGCCACTGCACTGCCTTCATGTCGCCAAAATCAAGAAAGCTGCTGCCTTCATCAGGCAGCTTCTTACGCAGTTGATGCAGCAAATTGCGCAGATTGGTGCGCGCCTGCGCCTCTTGCGTGTCGGGCCACATGAGAAACGCCAATCGTTGGCGCGAGATGGGGACGTTGCGGTGCAGCAACACCAGATAGGCCAACAGCGACTGAAGGCGTGGTGTGTCCATCCTGATGGCAGATTCGGCGCCGTTCCTGAGCGTGAATTCACCCAAAAGACAAATATGCAAGGTGGGCATTTGTGGGGACCTTTCGCACTGTTGCGCTGCATCCGGGAAAAAAGTGATCGAGCAGCACGCACACTCGCTCTCATTGTAGCGGATGGAACGGTTTTTGTCATCAGGCGAAATTGTAGGGTTCAGGACGCGCTCGAATCAAGGGAGCTGCGACTAGAGAAGAAAGGCAGTTTCTAGCCCTACTTTTTCTGCGTATATTCCGTTTCTCTGCGGCGAAGCAGGAATCTTCTCAAACGTCCTGCAGACCACAAGTGGAGCAGGCTACAGGTAGTAGCCTGCTCCATCGAGGGAACGGTGTTGCGAAAAACTGTGCCCGGCGCCTGGCGTTCTCCACCAGGAGGCGAACGCAACCCCAATCAAGCTCTCACTCGCCGGCAACCGGCGGGCCGCCGATGCGCCACGCTTCCGCCAGCAAGCCGTCTGCGATGCGGTGAATATCCACCTGCGACCAGGTGACTTCTTCGCCGCTGGCCGGCGTACCGGTGAAGGTCAACACGGCAGCCACGCGGTCGCCCTCGGCAAGCAGGTTGTCGACCGTCACCGTCAGATCGGGGAAGGCTGTCTGCAAGTCCGTCGCCGCCGTCTGATAGGCGTCAAGGGCGTCCGGTGCAACCAGTTCGCCCAAGCCATCCGGGGATTGGCCGCTGTAGACTTCATCGTAGAGGCGCTGCACCAGCCCCTTGTTCTCTGCTGCCGCGATGGCAGCCATGAAACGCGCAAACGACTCCTTGCGCATCACCCAGGACTCCATCACAATCAGGCCATCCTGGACGGTGGTGGTGACGGTGAACTCTATCGGCGCTACGCCGAGGTCGGTAAAGATATCCTCGGTCAAGAGCACAGTCGCAGTCGCCGAATCGCCGTGCGCATGAAAATCGGTGATGTCGACCTGCATGTTGCGCGAGACGAGATCCTTTGTTGCCTGCAGGATGTCGTCATACCCAACGGTGACGCCGGTCGTACCAGGTGGCGGCGGCAAGCCAACAGACACGGCGTCCTGGGCAAAGTAGGCCATGTTGCCTTCGACATCGCCCGCATTGAATGCGTCGTAGGCCGCGCGGAAGACTGCTTCCACGCCCATGGCGTCCGGCGCATCTGTTTCTTCCTGGGCAAAGGCAGGCTCGAGGGTCGGGCCGACCAGCAAAAGCAGCGCCAGGATCACGACCAAAGACAAACGGTTCAAGGCTCTTCCAGACATCTGTTTCCTCCTTGCTTTGATTGAATCGTCACGAGGTGCTCATCCGGAAATGTTGACATAGAAACCGGGTTTCTCCGAGAAACTCGGTTTCTTCCTACGAACTACGAAGATAGCACGCCAGCGTGTGCTGAGCGTTAGCTGAGGCGTTTCTTCAGCGTTGGCTTTTCCACCAGTTTTTCGCTACAATGGCGCCATAAAATGCCATGCGGACAGAGGATTCAAGAATGATGCCCAGACTGACCCTCAGGCTTTTCGGTGCACCGTCGGCTGAACTGAACGACGCGCCGATTAAGCTTGGTCACGCCAAAGACATCGCACTGCTTGCCTACCTGGCGACAACCGGAACAACGCACGCACGCGGTTCGCTGGCGCTGCTGCTCTGGCCGGAGAACGCCAATGCCCGCACCAATCTGCGCGGCAGCTTGTTCCAGTTGCGCCGGGCATTCGGCGACGAAAGTGCGCGCTGGCTGACGCATGACGGCGACAAGATCGCACTGCGCAGCGGCGAAGGTATCTGTGTAGACGTGGGCGAATTCACAACACGCACCGCGCAGATACGACGCCACAACCATGCACCCGGCGGACTTTGCCCAGACTGCCGCCGCGCTGCGGAAGAGGCAGTTGCTCTGCACTGCGGCGACTTTCTGGCCGACCTGACGCTGCGCGACTGTCCGGAGTTCGACACGTGGCTGGTGACGCAGCGCGAGCATCTGCGCCTGGAAGCGGCGGCGCTGCTGGCCGCGCTTGCCGATACCCACGCTGCTGAACACGAATGGGACGCCGCCCTCGACTGTGCACGGCGCTGGCTGGCGCTCGATCCGTTGGACGAAGCCGCGCATCGCAAGCTCATGCTGCTCTACTGCTGGGCTGGCCGGCGCACGCTGGCGCTGCGTCAGTATGAGGAATGCACTCGTATCCTGCGCGACGAACTGGATGCGCCGCCGGATGAGGAAACCCAGCGTCTCGTTCAGGCGATACGCGAGGGCGCCATCCTGCCCCAGAGTGAACCGCCGGCCATTCTCCCGCCAGCCGCCAAAGCGACAACCGTCAAAGCGACCGTCACCAACCTGCCCGCCGCCCTCACGGCGCTGATCGGCCGCGACGCCGAACGCCAGGCGGTGGTCGATCTTCTTCGCCGCGACGAGGTGCGGCTGCTCACCCTCACCGGGCCGGGCGGTGTGGGCAAGACGAGCCTCGCCATCCGCGCCGCTGCCGACCTGCTGCCTGATTTTGTCGACGGCGTTTTCTTTGTGTCGCTGGCGCCGATCCGTGACCCCGATCTCATCCCCGACGCGATTGCGCACGTGCTCGATGCACGCGTGACGCCGCAGCCCTCACTCCTCGCCGCACTTCATCATGCCCTGCGCGACAGACGCTTGCTGCTGCTGCTCGACAACTTCGAGCATGTCCTGCCCGCCGCAGTTATCGTCACCGAACTCCTCAATGCCTGCCCACACCTCAAAATCCTGGCGACGAGCCGCGAGCCGCTCCAGCTCTACGGTGAATACGAATATGGGGTGCCGCGCTTACTTGTTCCCGAAACTGCAACACTGTTCACTGCGGAGACGATCGCCGCGTCCAGTGCTGTGCAGCTCTTTGTCCAGCGCGCGCAGGCGGTGCGCAGCGAGTTTGCACTGGATGCCGCGACCCTGCCGCCCGTCGTGCAAATCTGCCGGCGGCTAGATGGGCTGCCGCTCGCCATCGAGCTGGCGGCGGCGCGCATGCGTCACTTTTCGGCGCAGGAGTTGCTGCGCCGTTTTGGCGCCCGCTACGCCGGCAACGGCGAGGCGCCCGCCACCCTGACCCTCCTCAAGACCAGCCTGCGCAATATCCCCGATCGCCATCGTTCGCTCTGGGCCGCGATCGCCTGGAGCTATGAGTTGCTGGACGCCACAGAACAGGCGATTTTCCGCCAACTGGCGGTTCTTGTCGGCGGCTGGACGGTCGCGGCGGCGCAAGCAGTGTGCAGTGAAGGATTGACGCCGGATTTCGAGGAGACGCTCTGGTCGCTGCTCGACAAGCAGTTGATCCATCGTGATGAGACCGGCGCCGAGTCAACGCGCTTCATGATGCTGGAGACGCTGCGCGAGTTTGGGCTGGAGGAGCTGCGCCGCACCGGCGAGTTGATACAAACCCAGCGCCGGATGGCTGACTATTACACGACACTGGCCGAACACGCGGCGAACTATCTGACCGGCGCCGAATCAGCGTATTATCATCGTTTGATCATCATCGACTATCCCAACATGCGCGCAGCCTGGACGTGGATTCATGTACACCGCCAGGCCGACCTGGCACTGCGTCTTTGCACGGCGCTCTTTATTTTCTCGGACCACAACCCGCGCGATGGCGAACAGATGGCATTGGCCACGCTGGAACTTGCCGCAGACAGCCCACCGTCGCCTAAACTGACCGAAGTCCTCATGGCCGCCGGCTACTGCGCATGGATGTTAGGGAAACTCGATATCGCCGAGGGCTACATGTTGCGCGCCATAGAGATGGACGAAGCTTCCGGCCACCAGGCGCACCCCGGCTATATTGGCGTCATGCGCGGGATGCTGGCCTGGCGTTCGTTCGATCGCGGCGACTACGCCACCGCACGCGCCTACTTCGCCCGCGAAGGAGAACTCGCCGACGAAGCGGGAGATGATTGGCGGATCGCCATGAACCTCGTGAATTGGGGCAGGCTCGAATGGCTCCTGGGCGACATCGACCGCGCCGCCGTCATGCTCGACGCAGCGCTCAGGCTGCACCGGCAGGTTGGACAGCGTTGGGGTCTGGCGAAGGCGCTCGCCGACCGCGCCGAATTGCATTTCATCTGCGGCGAACTTGACGCAGCGACGGCGCTGCTTGCCGAATGCGCCCCGCTGCTGCAGGATATCGATCTGCCGGATCGGCTGGCTAAGCTTTACTCTGTGCGTGGCCTGCTTGCGCTTGAACAAGGGGATTGCCGCCGCGCCGCGCTGATGCAGGCAAAGGCTCTGGAACTCCACGCACAGATCAGCTATGTCGACGGCATCGAAGACGACATCCTCTGCGCGGCTGACGTGGCAGTGCAGTGGCGCCGGCCCGCTCACGTTCTCTGTCTGCTTGGCGCCCACGCTGCGCGCCTGCAACGGATCGGCAAGATCGATTCTCCGCTGCTTCGCCAGAAGCTGGGTACTCTGATCGATGCTGCGCGCTGCCAACTCGACCCCGCCGACGCCGACGCGGCCTGGGCGCGCGGCCAGGCGATGGCGGAAGAGGAGGTGGTGGCCTACGCGCTGCATGAGGTGCTGGAGCCAATCAGTACGCAGCGTTGAATGGGGTCTACTTCACACGGAGGGCGAATGCCCACATCCCCGGCACGGCGCAAGCCAGTTGCGCCGTGCCGGGGACGTTATGCCTCCGTTGAATGCTACGCAACACCGTCCGGTGTAAAAAGTGGAGCAAGTCACGGTAGGCGGTGACTTGCTCCATCGAGGGAACGATTCTGCGGAGGTCCTTGCCCGCAAGAGACGAACGCAAACCCAATCAAGCTCTCACTCGCCGGCAACCGACGGACCGCCGATGCGCCACGCCTCCGCCAGCAAGCCGTCGGCGATGCGATGAATGTCCACCTGCGACCAGGTGACTTCTTCGCCGCTGGCCGGCGTACCCGTGAAGGTCAACACGGCAGCCACGCGGTCGCCCTCGGTGAGCAGGTTGTCGACCGTCACCGTCAAATCGGGGAAGGCTGCCTGCAAGTCCGTCACCGCCGCCTGATAGGCGTCAAGGGCGTCCGGCGTAACCAGTTCGCCCAAGCCATCCGGGGATTGGCCGCTGTAGACTTCATCGTAGAGGCGCTGCACCAGCCCCTTGTTCTCTGCTGCCGCGATGGCAGCCATGAAACGCGCAAACGATTCCTCACGCATCACCCAGGACTCCATCACAATCAGGCCATCCTGGACGGTGGCGGTGCCCGTGGCCTCCATCGGCGCCACGCCGAGGTCGGTAAAGATATCCTCGGTCAAGAGCGCCGTCATCGTCGCCGACTCGCCGTGCGCATGTAAATCGGTGATCTCCATATGGATGTTGCGGGAGACGAGATCCTTCGTGACCTGCAGCAGTTCGTCATACCCGACAACGACGCCGGTCGTGCCGGGCGGCGGCGGCAGAGAGACCGACACGGCATTCCTGGGATAGTAGGCCATGTTGCCGTCGACATCGCCGGCATTCAGCGCGTCGTAGGCCGCACGGATTACGGCTTCCGTCCCCATGGCGTCGGGTGCGGATGAATCGTCTTGAGCGATGACGGGCTTGGCGCTGCGCCATCCCAAGAGTAGAGTCAAGACAACGAGCGCTGGTGATTACCCACAAATGTAAAAGGGGATGAAATCGATTCGTTACCGTGGTAGGCTATTGGTGTGAAGGCCAACAGCAACCAATGGGTAATCACCAGAAATTGGCTCTTGACAAAAATGCTATAGTATGTTAGACTATCCTATAGGATTTTTGCCGCCCAGAATACACCAGTTTCTCATTGCAACCGATGGCTGAACAGAAGACAGTGCTTGCCGACGCGGTCTACGAGCGCTTGCAGGCGCGCATCATGGATCAGGCGTATCTACCGCGCGAGCGGCTCAACATCGACGCGCTGGCCGCCGATCTGACAGTCAGCCCGACGCCGGTGCGCGAGGCGCTGGCGCGGCTTGCTGCCGAGCGCCTCGTCACTTTCGAGCCCTTCAAGGGCTATCGCGTCAGCCCGCTGCTGACGCCGACCCAGGTGGCCGACTTGATGCACGTGCGCCGATTGATTGAGGTGGACGCCGCCCGTTTAGCCGCGCAGCGGATTCGCGTGCCCGACTTGATTGTGGTGGAAAAGCTGCTGCAGCAGATTCTGGAGGAGAGCGCACGCGTGGAAGTGGGTTCCTGGTCGCACGGCTATCGGCAGTTCAACCAACTGGACAAACAGTTCCACGAAACGATTGTGGGCGCCGCCGGCAACCAGTTTCTGCTCGACGCCTACCGCGCGCTCAACGTCCACATCGAGCTGGGCCGCTTCTACCACGTCTTCCGCGAGATGGATCAGGAGCAGACATGCGTGGAACATGACGCCATTTTCCGCGCCTTGCGCGCACACAACCCGGAAGCGGCGGCGGAGGCTGTGGAGTTTCACCTGCACGCCACCGAAGAACGTATCTTCCGGTTGATCGACAAATATCCGCACCCACACAGCACGAACGGTGCAGTTCAGTAGGAGGTTACGATGACGCTTCGGGTAGCACTGATCAGCGGCCCCATGTATGACGCCTTGTACGCCCGCCTGCCTGAGTTCACGCGCGTCACCGATATTGATGTCGAGGTTGCGTTTCAGGGCGACCACCCCGCGCTCAACGAGTTTTTCGCCACGCCTGCGGCCCGCGGCTGCGACCTGGTCTCCACCCACACCAAATACGCGCCCTCGCAGCAAGCCTTGCTGGCGCCGCTGGACGATCTGCTGGCGCCTGCCGAACTGGCCGACTTTACGCCGTCGCTGCTGGCGCTGGCGAGCATCGAGGGCAGGCTCTACAGCCTCCCGCGCAATGTCGACGTGCGTCTGCTGCATTACCGCACCGACCTGGTGACCCAGATACCTGCAACGTGGGACGAACTGCTCGACCTGATGCGGCGCATCAACCGACCGCCGGCGTGCTATGCCTTCGTCTTTCCCGGCATGGAGTCCGGTCTGTTTGGCACCTTCTACGAATTGGTGGAGATGGCCGGCGCTGAGCTTTTCCCGCCCGATCTGACGCCGCAGATCGAGAATGACGGTGGGCGGTGGGCGTTGCAATTTCTGCGCACCTGTTACGCCGAAGGGTTGGTTGCTCCAGAGATTGTGGGCTGGCATTACGACAAGGTGCACGCTGCTTTCCGCGCGGGTCATGCTGCCATAGTGGGGGACTGGCCCGGCTACTATGCCGACTACTGCGCCGCCGATTCGCCCGTGCGCGACCGTTTCGCCCTGGCCCGCTATCCAGTGGGACCGTCGGGCAAGTCGCTGGTCTACGGCGGCAGCCACACCTTTGCGCTCACGCAGCAAGGCGCAGAGCGCGCCGAGGCGCTGGCGTTGCTGCGCTTTCTCACCGCGCCGGAACAACAGCTTGTCGAGGCGGGGCAGGGCGCCGTGCCGGTGCGCATCTCGGTGATGCAGCGCGTGCAGCAGAATGCGACGCCAGAGGAGAGCAGACGCTGGCAGACGCTGGCTGCCGCCATCGAAGGCGTCTTGATTCCGCCCAAGTTCGGGCGCTACCCCCTTGTCGAGGAGGTGTTGTGGCGCACAGTGCAGGCGGCGATGACCGGCGCGCTGGGCATCGATGAGGCGCTCCATCGGCTGACGGTTCAGATTTCTGAGATTGTGGCGGGTGAACATGAACGGTGAGCTTTCCGGCAAAGTCATCTTCCTGACTGGCGGCGGCCAGGGCATCGGTCGCGAGTGCGCGCTGGCTTACGTGCGCGCCGGGGCGACGGTCGTCATTGCAGACATCAATCTGGAGAGAGCGCAGACCACCGTAGCGCAGGACTTGCACAATGAGGGGCTGGCGCTGCACTGTGACGTGGCGTCGTCCGCCTCCGTGCAGGCTGCCATCCAGGCGACGCTTGCCCGCTACGGGCGCATCGACGCCATTCACAACAACGCGGCGATCAGCGGCCCCTCCAAACCGCTGCACGAGACGACCAGCGAACAGTGGGATCAGCTTTTCGCCATCAACCTGAAGAGCATCTATCACACCACGCTGCACGGCATCGACGCGCTCAAAGCCAGTCGCGGCTGCATCTTGAGCACGGCCAGCATGGTGGGCGTGCTTGGTCAGGAGAACCATGCCGCTTACGTCGCCACCAAGGGCGCCCTGATCGCGCTGACCAAGGCGATGGCGCTCGACTATGCGCCGTTTGGCATTCGGGTGAATGCGCTCAGTCCGGCGGCTGTGTGGACGCCGCTGTTGCGCCAGTGGGTGCAGGATCAGCCGAATCCCAGCGCTACGGAAGATTTCCTGAATCACATTCACGTGCTCGGCTTCTGCCCAGAGGGCGACGTTGTGGCGGATGCCGCTGTTTTTCTGCTTTCCGAGCGGGCGCGCTTCATCACAGGCGTGACGTTGCCGGTGAGCGGCGGCGCGGAATTGGGGTATCGGCGGTCGGGGACGAAATGAATCTCCAATCTCGGTCTCCACAAGGAGATGGGGGATTGGGCAGCGATCTGGGAGGTCATGTGAAATCGGTTGTGATTACGGCTGTCAGTACACAGGATGCGCGATTTCAGTTGAAGCCAGGTGAGGGCGTGGACGCCATTCACACGAACCCGCAGTACGCCTACGCCGTCACGCTTCTGCACACCGACGCGGGGCTGAGCGGCGTGGGGTTGGCGCTGACGTTGGGCGCTGGCACCGAGATGGTCTGTGAGGCAATCCAGGCGCTGGCGCAGCCGCTGGTCGGGCGCGAAATCGAGGAATTGATGGCGGCCTTCGGGCAGGTCTTTCGCCAGATCGCCGACCACCCCCAATTGCGCTGGCTCGGCCCCCACAAGGGCGTCGTACATCTGGCGCTGGCCTCGCTCACCAATGCCTGCTTCGACCTGTGGGCCAAAGCGCGCGGCGTTCCCCTCTGGAAGCTGCTGATCGACCTGACGCCGGAGGCGATCCTGGCGCTGCTTGATCTCAGCTATGTGGAAGATGTGCTGCGCCCCGAAGACGTGATGCGGCTGCTCCAGCGGGAAGCCATCCACCGTGACGAGCGAGAGACGGTGCTGACGCAGGGCTATCCGGGCTACGACACGTCGATCGGCTGGTTTCACTACAGCGACGATCAGGTGCGCGAGAACGCCCGCCGCGCCGTCGACGCCGGTTTTTCCGCGATGAAGCTCAAGGTGGGGTCGCCTGATACGGCGCGCGACATCCGCCGCGCCCTGCTGGTGCGTGAAGTCGTTGGCCCGGATGTGCAGATCATGCTCGACGCCAATCAACAGTGGACATTGCCGGTGGCGCTGCGCACCTGCCTCGACCTGATGCCAATGCAGCCTTACTGGATCGAGGAGCCGACTCATCCCGACGACGTGCTGGCGCACCAGACGTTGGCGCGCGCCATCGCCCCCGTCAAGGTGGCCGCCGGCGAACATGTCCCGCATCGCGTGCTCTTCAAGAACTACATGCAGGCCAACGCCGCCCACTTCATCCAGGTGGACTGCACGCGCGTCGGTGGGATCAGCGAGTTTATTACAGTCAGCCTCCTGGCGCGGCAATTCAACCTGCCGGTCGTGCCACACGTGGGCGACATGGGGCAGATTCACCAACATCTCGTGCTCTTCAACCGCGTGACGCTGGGACACGAAATGATCTTCCTGGAGTACATCCCGCATCTGCGCGACTACTTCCGCTTTCCGGCGGTGGTGGCGGGCGGCGTCTATCGCCCACCGCAGGAGCCGGGGAGCAGTTCGGATTTGCTGGACTGAGAGGCGAGGGGCGCGGCAACGGCTTTCTTGAACGAATTGGAGTGTGACGATGGCGCAGAGCAAGGTGGCGGAGAGTGCACGCCAGATCGACCAGACAGGCGGCGTCGGCAGTCTACTGCGTAGTATCTTTCGGCGCAGTGACACCAGCGTTGTGATCGCCACGCTGATCCTGTTTGTCCTCTTTTCGTTCAGCAATTCCAGTTTCCTGACGCCCTTCAACCTCTTCAACATGTCACGCACCGCGTCGCTCTATGTGATGGTGGCGTTGGGGCAGGCCATCGTCATCGTGATCGGTCACATGAACCTTTCGTTGGGCGCCATCGGCGGGTTGACGGTGGTGGTTGCCGGCTGGTGCATGGACACGATGGGCTGGTCGCCCTGGGTGGCGGTGCCGCTGGCGCTGTTGACGGGCACGTTGTGCGGCCTCTTCAACGGCTTCATCATCGTCAAGTCGCGTCTGAACTCGTTCATCGTCACGCTGGCCAGCCTTTTCATTTTTACCGGGCTGGTGCAGGGCATCTCACAAGGCTTCCCCTACTCCAATATCCCCAAAGATTTCACCATGATGGGGCGCAATGATCTCTTCGGCGTACCCTTGCTGTTTATCTTCGTCGTGATTGTGTTGATCGTGCTGGGCTATGTCTTCAAATACCGCATCGTCGGTCGGCGCCTGCTGGCGACAGGCGGCAACCTGGAAGCAGCTCGTCTCTCCGGCATCCGCACCGACAACATCGTCATCCTGGCGCACACACTGTCGGGCGTCTTTGCGGCGACGGCGGGGCTGCTGTGGGTCTCACGCATGGGGTCGGCGCAGCCATCCACCGGCACAGACTGGTTGATCGTCTCCTTTGCCGTCGCCATCATCGGCGGCACGGCGCTCAACGGCGGTGAGTTCTCGGCGCTGGGCATCCTGGCCAGCGCCATCATGCTGACGCTGATCAAGAACGGGCTGATCATGTTGAATGTCAACGTCTATTTCGAGCAAACTTTTCTCGGCATTATCGTGCTGCTGGCCGTTTCCGTGGAAAGTATTCGCATGTCGGTAAGCGGCCGGTCAAAGCGCACCCAGAAGAAGAGTACGGCGTAGTGTGTCAACCGTATCTGTCATTCTGAGCAGAGCGAAGAATCTGGTCTCGGGTTGATGCAAGATCCTTCGCTGCGCTCAAGATGACAGCCGCGGCGGAATATGTTCACAGTGTGTGCTACTCATCGTCAATTGTTCAGAACTCAAAAGGGAGAAGAAAGATGAAACGACAACAGGTCAAGCTATTCTCGCTCGTTATGATGGTGGCTATGGCCATGACGCTGGTGCTGGCCGCCTGCGCCGCGCCGACGGCTGCGCCGGCCGCCCCCACCGGCGGTGAAGCTGCCGCAACAGAAACCGCTGCCCCGGAAGCGGCCGCGCCAGCAGTCGACAGCAACTTTAAGCCCGTCTGGTATGCGCCGGCGCCCCATCCCTATTTCGAGGATGTACGCAAGGGCATCGAAGCCTTCGAGTCCGAAACCGGCATCGCCATCGAGAAGCAGATCGGCCCGGACTGGAACCAGGACAGCCAGAATCAGCGCATGGAAGCGCTGGCAGCGCAGGGCTTCAACGCTTTCTCCGTCTATCCCGCAGACGCGGTCGGCACCAACGGCCTCTACGAGCAGTTGACGCCCAACGGCATCCACATCATCAACTTCGGCACCTCTACGGCGCAGCCGACGACCGCTTCCTTTGCCGTGGCGACCGATGTGAAGGCCGCCGCGATACGCGCCGCCGAAGAGCTGATCGCGGCCATGGGCGGCAAGGGCAACATCATCAACGTCCTGGAAGTGTTGGAAGACCCCAACACGGCGCTGCGCAAACAGGGCATCGAGGAAGTGGTCGCCAGGTATCCTGACGTGACGATCATCCAAGAAGTGGCAGGCATCAAGAGCGTCGAGGAAGCCGTGCAGAAGGTGGGCGACGCGCTCTCCGCCAACATCGACAAGGTGGATGGCATCATCGCCACCGGCTACACACCCAGCGTCGCCATCGCCCAGGTGCTCGGCGAGTACAAGGAGAAGGGCGGCGAGCGCGCCATCCATGCTGTCGGCATTGACACCGATGAGGTCGTCATGCAGGCGATCAAGGATGGCGTCATGGACGGCACCATCGTCCAGAACCCCTACGGCCACGGCTACCTGAGCATGTTGCTGCTCCAGTATCTCTCTGAAGGCTACAAGCCAAAGGCCGACGCTTACTTCGTCGACGCCGGCTTCGCCTTCGCCACCCAGGACAATCTGGAGACCTACTCGGAGGACATCCTGGCCGTCACCGCGCAGATCAAGGCAGAACTGCTCGACAAGTACCTGGAGAAGTAGCCATCCCTTTCGACCCCGCCCGCCAGGAAGTTTCAGGCTTCCTGGAAGGCGGAGTCGTTGCACTGGCTGTGGAGTGTGCGATGCTGCAGATTCGCCATGTCACCAAAGCGTTCCCAGGCGTGTGTGCGCTCAACGACGTTTCCATCGACTTTCTGCCGGGCGAGGTTCATGCCATCGTTGGCGAAAACGGCGCGGGCAAGAGCACGCTGATCAAGATCATCTGCGGCATCTACACGCCCGATGACGGCGAGGTGCGGCTCGACGGCGAGACAATCCATCTGCACGCCTACAAGGATGCGCTCGACCGCAAGATCAACCTGGTCAGCCAGGAGATTCAGGTGATCCCGAAGAGCACCGTCGCCGAAAACATCATGCTCGACAAGCTCGACCGCTACATGGCGCGTGGCCGCATCGATTGGCAGCGGATCAACGCGGATGCAGCGCGCTTTGCCGCCATGGTCGATCTTGCCGTGCCCGTCACGCAGCCGGTGGCTGGCTTGAGCGCAGCGCAGAAGCAGCTCATCATGATCGCCCGGGCGCTCTCCTCCGATGCCCGTATCCTGATCATGGACGAACCGACTTCGGCGCTGACCCGCCACGAGACGAATAATCTGCTTGACCTGCTGCGCCGCATCAAGTCCGAGGGCGTCACCGTGCTTTTCGTTTCGCACAAGCTCGAAGAAGTGCTCAGTGTAGCGGACAAGGTCTCGGTCTTGCGCGACGGCAGCCTGATCGGGACGCAGCCGATCGCCGGGCTGACGAAGGATCAAATTGTACAGATGATGATCGGGCGTGAAGCGCGCATTCTCGATCTGGGCGCGCTGCCTGTAGACGCTGGCCGCGCGGCGCTCGAAGCCCGCAAGATCAGCCAGGCAGGCCGCTTTCACGATGTCAGCTTCACCCTGCAGCGCGGCGAGATCCTCGGTTTCTACGGTCTGGTCGGCTCTGGGCGCACCGAACTTGCCCAGATTCTGATCGGGGAGACGCGCCGCGACGGCGGCGAGGTGCTGATCGACGGCAAGCCGGCGCACATTCGCAGCATGGCCGACAGCCTCTTCAAGTATCGCATGGGCTATGTTTCGGAGAATCGCAAGGAAAAGGGGCTGATCCTCTCGGCGCCGATCAAAACCAACATTGCCATCACTGTTTGGAACCGGCTCTGCGACCGTTTCGGCACGCTGCAACTGGCGCAGGAGACCGCAGTCGCGCGTGCGCTCATGCAAAAACTGGAGGTGCGCGCCACCGGCCCTGGTCAACCGGTCGGCAGTTTGAGCGGCGGCAACCAGCAAAAGGTGAGCATCGCCAAGTGGCTCGCTGCGCAGTGCGACATATTGATCATCGACGAGCCTACCATCGGCGTCGACATTGGCGCCAAAGAATACATTCATCAGCTTATCTGGGAACTTGCCAGACGCGAAGGCAAATCAATCATCTTGATATCGTCCGACATGCCCGAGATCATCAACGTGGCGCGGCGTATCCTCGTCTTCAAGGATTTCAAGATCGTGGGTGAGGTGCGTAACAACGGCGAAGATGGCGCCCCCGTGCGCGGTTACGAGGAGATCAGCCAGGAGATCGGGCAGTATCTGGCCTGAGCCACACCAACAGAAAAAGGAGCCGCCATGAACGCACGGCAACGTGTGCTCGCCGCTATCAATCACAAGGAGCCGGACGGCGTCCCCGTCGATCTCGGCTCGACGCCTAGTTCGGGTATTTCGGCCATTGCTCACTACAACCTCAAGCACGCGCTCGGCAAGGCGCACTGGCCCACCCAGGTCTATGATGTGGTGCAGCAGATTGCGCAGCCGGGCGACGAGATGCTTGACCTTTTCCGCATTGATGTCGTCGACGTCGGTCGCACCTTCGACGACCGCCTCGAGGATTGGTACAACATCGCTCTGCCTGACGGGACGCCAGTGCAGTTTCCCTGGTGGTTCAAGCCGAGCCCGCAGCCCAACGGTGATTGGGAGGTCTTCAACCCGCAGGGCGTGCGCGTCGCCATCATGCCGCTCGGCGCCACCTTCTTCGATCAGACCTGCTTCCCCTATGTGGACGGCTATCCCGACAGCCTGGCCGATCTGCCCAAAGTCATGCCGCTGGTGCACTGGGCTGGCCTGGCGCACAGTCCCTGGGATCACGCAGGTGAAGCGGATTTCTGGCAGCAACTGCGGGCGCGGGCGTTGGCTTTGCGCGCTCGCACCGATCGCGCAATCATGGTCGTGATCGGCTGCAATCTCTTCGAGTGGGGCACTTTCCTGCGCCGGCTGGACAACTTCCTGGTCGATCTGGTGATGGATCAAGCGAATGTCGAGCGGCTGCTCGACGCGCTGGTGGAGATACATCTCAAGACACTGGAGAATGTCTGCGCTGCAGTCGGCGACATCGTCGATATTGCGCGCTTTGGCGATGACCTGGGCGCCGATCAGGGGCCCTTCATGTCGCCCAAGACCTACCGGCGACTCTTCAAGCCGCGCCACAAGCTGCTCACCGATTACGTGAAGCAGCACAGCAACATGCACACCTTCCTGCATTCGTGCGGATCGATCTACAAGCTGTTGCCTGACCTGATCGAAGCGGGCTTTGAGATCATCAACCCGGTGCAGACCATCGCCCGCGACATGGAGCCAGCGCGCCTCAAGCAGGAGTTTGGCAAGGATCTCACTTTCTGGGGCGGCGGCGTCGACACGCGCTTCACGCTCAACCGCGGCACGCCAGAACAGGTCAAAGCGAACGTGCGCGCCAACATTGAGGCGTTGGCGCCGGGCGGCGGCTTTGTCTTCAACACCGTGCACAACATCTTGCCCGACGTGCCGTCCGCCAACATCCTGGCGATGTTCGAGGCCATCGACGAATACCGTTAGTGCACATGGGCGGAAGTAACCCAATGGTTGCCATGCTGAGCGCTAGCGAAGCATGGCAATACCCTGGCCCTGTTGAAGGCCACCTGTACTAGGCGCGGAGAAACGGCGCGCGTGAGGCGGTAACGCGTGAGACAAGTCATCAGCAATTGAGCTTATTTCAGCGAGGGAGATCATGGAAGAAGAACTGCTTGACGAAATTTTTGCCGCAATTCTGGATGGCGACATCCCGGCGGCGCCAGGCGCCGTGCAGGCTGCGCTTGACGCCGGCCTCAGCCCGGAAAAGGTGTTGAACGAAGGCATGATCGCGGCGATGGGTCGCGTCGGTGAACTCTACGAGTGCGGCGACTACTACGTCGCTGAAATGTTCACCTCCGCCAAGGCGCTGCAGGCCGCGCTCGGCGTGCTGCGCCCGCATCTGCTGCAGTCTGATGTGCAGGCCGCCGGTACGGTCGTGATCGGTACGGTTAAGGGCGACATGCACGATATCGGCAAAAATCTCGTGACGATGATGCTCGAAGGTGCGGGCTTCCGGGTTGTGGACCTCGGACCGGATGTCCATCCGTCGTGCTTTGTTGCGGCTGTTCAGGAGCATCAACCCGACATCGTCGCACTCTCAGCGCTGCTGACCACGACGATGCCCGCTATGCAGACGACGCTCGACGCACTCGCCGCCGCCGGGTTGCGCCAGCAGGTCAAAGTGATCGTCGGTGGCGCGCCTGTCAACGACGAATACGCCGAGCATATCCACGCCGACGGCTACGCTCCGGACGCCAGCCAGGCGGTCGCGCTCGCCAAAGCGCTCATGGCAGTCAAAACATCATGACCAATATCTATCTTGTCACCGGCGGCATGGGCTGCCTGGGCGCCTGGACGCTCCACCATCTGTATCGCCAGGGAAAGCGCGCGGTCTGCTTCGACCTGAGCGACGACCGGCGCCGTCTCGACTTGTTGCTGACGCGGGAGGAACAGGCGGCAATCACCTTTGTGCGCGGCGACCTGACCGACACAGAGCAGGTGCGCACACTTTTCGAGCAGCACACCATCACCCATGTGATCCACCTGGCTGCGCTGCAGGTGCCCTTCTGCCGCGCCAACCCACCGCTAGGCGCGCAAGTCAACGTGACGGGCACGGTCAACGTCTTCGAGGCGGCGCGCGCCACTGGCGTGAACCACATCGCAATGGCGTCATCGGTGGCGGTCTACGGGCCGCCGGAACTGTACGGAGCGGGGCTGCTGCCAGCGGATGCGCCGGTGGCGCCGCGCACCTTGTACGGCGTCTACAAGGTCGCCAACGAACTGACCGCGCAAGTTTACTGGCACGACCACGCCATCAGCAGCACTGTGCTGCGGCCCTACACTGTCTATGGATTGGGGCGCGACCAGGGCGTGACCAGCGCGCCGACCCAGGCGATGGCGGCCGCCGCGCGCGGTGAAGATTTTCACATCGGCTTTGGCGGCGCCATGCAATTTCACTTCGCTTCGGACGTCGCCCAACAGTTCATTCTGGCGGCGGAACAGCCAGCGAGCGGGGCGCTGGCGTTCAATTTGGGCGGGGCGATAGTCAGCGTGGCTGAGGTCGCCAGGTTGATCATGGCGGTGCGCCCCGGCGTGCGCATCACCCATGCTGAGCAAGCGCTGCCTTTCCCCGCTGGCTGCGACGGCGGCGCGCTGCGCGCCCATGCCGCCACGGTCTACGCAACACCCCTCGCCGACGGCATCGCAGCCACGATTGCTGCGTTTGCAGAACGGCTGGGGCTATCACGAGATCGCATCCGGCCATGAGCCAGAGGTTGAGCAACCTGATGAATTGGCTGACATATTGTTGACGCTGGCCTAAACTGGTGTGCCAGTCCGACTGTTCCCTGCAGAGGGAGTATCTCCATGTACGAGATGCACGAGAACGAGCAATACTTCTTCGATCAGGCGACAATTGAGCATCTGACCCGCTTCCTGACAGCATGGCCGTCTCCTTGTTGCCTGTGCGCGCCGTTGCTTGGCAAGCGTCTCGCCGATCAGGGCGTCGCGGTGACAATTCTCGACATCGACGAACGCTTCGCAACGGTTTCGGGCTTTCGCCGCTATGACATCTATCGCCCTGAATGGCTTGGGAGCGAGTTCGGGATTATTCTCTGCGACCCGCCGTTCTACAACGTGTCCTTGTCGCAGTTGTTTGCAGCGATCCGGATACTCAGTTGCTATCGGCTCGATCAACCACTCCTGGTCAGCTATCTCCAGCGGCGATCTGCCGCCATTCTTGGCGCCTTTCACCCCTTTGCACTCTGGCCGACAGGCTACTTCCCGCGCTATCAGACCGTACAAGCGCACGAACGAAATACGGTCCAGTTCTTCAGCAACCTACCAACCGAGCAAGTCGAAGCGCTTCGCGCCGCTTCTCCGCCATCAGATCGGTCGTAACGGATGAATATGCGTTTGAGGCATGGTTCATTGCGCCGGCCCCGCCGGTGCAGCGGAGTCCCATTCACTCCATTCTGGTGCACTGCCTTCGCCTGCCCATCCGCCAGCGCCGCTGGTTGCGCTGCCGTCAGACGTTGAATTGCGAGAGAATTCCGCGCGTTTCCTCGCTCAACCGCCCTGTTTTGACGAAAACGCGTCTTGAGAACATTCTCCATTTGTGCTACAATGTAATCAGAATTGAATCGCCTGCGTTGTCCACAGAATTGGAGGCGTGTCGTGTTGCACTTCGCTCCAAGTGGCTGGCGTCAGGCCCCGACCGACGGTCGCACACCGACGTGCATCGCTGTCACATCGTCATCCGTCCTTTGCCCCTCGTCCTTCGCGCCTCGCCTGCCAGCATCTCTCTTCGTTCTCGTTCTCGTTCTCGTTCTCGCACCCGGTCTGACATCGTTCACACTGCCCGCTGTTGCCCATGACGCCGATCCCTTCGTCGTCACCAACACTGCTGATAGCGGCGTCGGCTCGCTGCGCCAGGCCATCCTCTGGGCCAACGAACACCCCGGGCCGGACAAGATCGACTTCGCCATCCCCGGCGCCGGCCCGCACCGCATCGTGATCCACAGCGCGCTGCCGAAGATCACAGACACGTTGTACATCCGCGGCGCCACCCAACCGGGCGCCGATTGCAGCCAGTGGCCGCCCACACTCATGATCCAGCTCGACGGTGAGAATCTCCCGGCGTCTGGGAATGGCCTTCAAATCTATGCTAATGACAGCGTCATCGAGGGGTTGGTCATCAGTCGCTTTGGCTTCAGCGGGATCGACATCATCGCCAGCCGGGTTACAGTGCGCTGCAATTTTATCGGAACCGACCCCACCGGCAGCCTGGACATGGGCAATGGCAACGACGGCGTCTGGATTTGGGGGCCGGCCAGCGGGCAGGGCGACCATAACGTCATCGGCGTCAACGCCAGCGGCCAAGGCGTCGGCAACCTGATTTCAGGCAATGGCGTCAGCGGAATCGGCGTCTCCGGTCAGTTCGCCGACGACAACCTGATCGCCGGCAACTTCATCGGCGTGGACAAAAGCGGCAGCACAGTATTGAACAACGTGATGGATGGCGTGCGTCTGCGCTATGGCCCTGACCGCACCCAGATCGGCGGCGCGCTAACCCAGATGCGCAACGTCATCAGCGGGAACACCCCCGGCGTCTACGTGGAAGAAGCGGCTGAGACTCGGATCATTGGCAACTTCATCGGCGTGGATGCCGCCGGCGCGGCAGCGCTCCCCAACGCGCACCACGGCATCTACCTGAGCTATCTCACGCCCGATACTGTCGTGCGGGGCAACCTAATCTCCGGCAACAGCGGCATCGGCCTGATGATCGCTGGCTCGTCCCCGCGCCCCATGGTCCAGGGCAACATTGTCGGCGCAGACGCCAGCGGCAGCCAGGCGCTGGGCAACAGCGACCACGGCATCTATGCTCTGGGCTGCTCCGATGGCCTTTTCGGTGGAGAAAACAGCGGCGAGGGCAATATCATCGCCTTCAACGGCAGCAACGGCATCTTGGTCGGTGAATCGCCTGGACATAACCGGATTTCTGGCAACCGCATCTTTAGCAATGGCTTATTGGGCATCGACCTGGGCTTTCTTTCACCCACCGGCGTGGTGACGCCCAACGACCCAGGCGATACGGACACGGGCTTCAACGACTACCAGAATTTCCCCGTGCTCGACCAGGTCTTTCAGGTGGGCGACGCTGCGCTCCTGGTGCAGGGGCGCCTGGACAGTCACGCCAACGCCGACTATCGCGTAGAGTTTTTCGCCAGCGCCGCCTGCGACCCATCTGAACACGGCGAAGGCGAGCGCTACCTGGGCGACCTCGACGTGACCACCGACGGCGCCGGCATGGCTAACTTCACCACCGTCCTGGCGACAACCGCGCCTGAAGGGTGGGTTTTCACCGCCACGGCCACAGACGCCCAGGGCAACACCTCGGAGTTTTCCCGGTGCCGGCGGGTGGAGGCTGCGCCGCCGTCGCTGGCTGGTCTTCCTCTGCCTCAGCCTGATCAGGTAAGCACGCCCGAAGATACGTCCGTGATCGTGGACGTGCTGGCCAATGACCATGATCTGGACGGCAGCCCACTCACGGTTGTCAGCATCTCCGGTTCGCCCAACGGCGTAGCCCACCTGGAGAACAATCAAGTGGTCTTTGCGCCGACCGCCAATTACCACGGCGTGGTTATCCTCCTCTACGGCGTGAGCGACGGCGACCCTGACCACGGCGTGGTGCAGAGCGCCGTGCGCATCCAGGTCGCTCCTGTCAACGACCCGCCCGTTGATATTGCGCTGGGCAGCGCTGGCGTTGTGGAGAATCGGCCGGTGGGCGCATCGGTGGGCAATCTGGCTGCGGTTGATCCCGACGCCGGTGACAGTTACGCTTTCTATCTCCTCGATGGGGCGGATAGCAGCGCATTTTTCCTCAATGACAGCCAGTTGCTGACGCGTGCAGTTTTCGACTTCGAGCGCAAGAGCAGCTATGCGGCGCGGGTGCGGGTCGTGGACGGCGCCGGCGCTGCGTTCGAGAAAGATGTGGCCGTGCGGGTGCTCGACGCCAACGATGCGCCCACTGCCATCACGTTGAGCAACAACCGGGTGATGGAGAACGAAGCGGCAGGCGCGCTCGTCGGGGCGCTCTCCTCCAACGACCCTGACGCGGGCGACACACACGTCTATGCATTGGTTGCAGGCGCGGGCAGCGACGACAACGCGCTCTTTGTTGTGGATGGCGCATCTTTGCGCACTGCCGCGCCTCTGGACTACGAGGAACGTCATCAACGCGCCGTGCGCATCGCCAGCAATGACTCGACGGGCGCCCGTTTCGAGCAGGCGTTCCTCATTGCCGTGGGTGACCAGCCCAGCCCGCCCGACGTTGTCACGGAAGAACCGCCGCTCTACTGTCGCGGCGGCCCCATCATCCTCATCGACAACAAGGCGAGCCAGCCAACCAAACGGGTGCAGGTGCTCCTCACCAATCTTACCATCGCGAATGCAGGCGCCAACGGCTGTTCATTCAGCGGAACCATGGCGCTTCTGACCAACAGCAACGCCGTCACCCTCACCGTGAGCGCGCAGGTCAACGCACGCAATGAGTTCACGGGCGGCTCGATTCAAGACTTTACCCTCGCCATCGCCGGGCTGACCTTTGAGATGCGCGGGGCGACGCTCCGACAATACGCCGGGCGACCCCAGATCGCCATCGGCAAATTGACCCTCCAAACGCCGAAAGAGTGGGGCGGGCTGAAGGTCGATGTGCCCAACACAGTGCTCATCGACAGCGGCGGCGTCCATATCACTGGCGGCGCGTTCAAGTTGCCATCCATCAAGACCCAGGGCGGCTACGGGCTGAGCCTCAGCGGCTCGCTTGTGGCGGTGGACAGCGGTTATGAGATTGCCGCGGACGGCGAACTGACTATCCCCAACATCGGCAAGACCCAGGGCAGTCAAGGGCAATCATGTGGATTGAGCGCCGGCGTCACCATCTTCTATGGTCCCCAGGGCGAGACGGTCATGGTGATCGCAGCCGGAGGCGAGTCCATCACAGAGACGACAGCCGACGCGATGCAGTTGCGGCGCATCAGTCTGGGCTTCCACTGCACTACAGGCATCCCCATCGCCAGCACCGGTCTCTTCTTGACTGCGGTCAAGGGCACGGTCACACTGCGCCCGAACGAAGAGTCGGTGGATGTGGAGGTCACCATCGTCACGAACCAGAAGGCGGGCGGCAAGCCAGTCGCAGTGATGGATGGAACCATGAGTGTGGACATCAAGCCCAGCTTTCGCCTCGATCTGGGCGTGAGTCTACAACTGGTGGCTGTGGGTTTGGTGCAGGCCAATGCCATTGTGACGGAGAGGAGTTTCAGCACAACACTGCGCATCGATGCTGCATTTGTCAAAGGTTCGGCTTCCATCTCGGCCTGGTCCACCGACAACAACCGGCGCTGGCACTTCACAGGGAGTATGGCGGCGAGCCTTTACGCCAAGGCTCGCCAGCTCGGCGAGATTTGTTACGACATGGTGTGCGTCAAAAAGTGGTGCAACGGCGACTGGTTCACTCTGGGTCAGAAATACCCCTGCGCCTGGGAGTCATGTCGGGACTGCGTGGGGCTGCCGCCCAAAGATGTCGGCCCACTGGGTACGGGCGGCGCGCAATTTGGCGAGTTCAGCAACGGGCGCTACGGGATCAAGGGATATTTCGAGTTGCTCAACAAGACCTTCGGCTTCTTCATCGACGAACAAGGAGAGGTCGCTTTTGGCGACGTGTCGAGCTATCAGCTTGCCCAGGGGCCGGCTTTGGCCGCATGCGGCTGGCCAGCGGCTGCCCAGGGCAAAATGAGCCTGGCGTTTGGCGCGGCGATGCCCTTGACCGATGAGCGAGGGCGGCCAGCCGGCGTGCTGATTCCCGCGCCGATCGACAAGCGCAGCGCCCAGCCCTTGAATGACTCCTTGTCGGTGCGCGCCGCAGACGTGATCAGCCAGGTCAACCTGGTGCGCCACAGCGATGTCGCGTTCATTCTGGAAGCCAGCGCGCCCCTGGGCTTTAGCGTCATCGACCCGGAGGGTTTCGAGATCACACCAGCCAGTTATCAGAGCCATCCACGTTACACGATCGGATACGAGCAGAGCGAGTTTTACGAGCCAGAAAGCGCAACCAGCGATGCGCCAGGCTGGGCGACCGTGCGCTTCACCCACGCCGCGCCCGATGCGGCTCTGGGCCGGGTCGATGTCAAGATCGACGGTCAGGTGTTCTTTGCTGGCGTCAATTTCACAACACCCGAGCTATCCGTCAGCCTGCCCGTTGCGCCCGGCAGCCATACTATCGAGGTTGAGCCGGTGGGCGGCGTTGCGCCGCTGCCGGTCGATTTCGCCGCAGACGCGGCGTACAGCATCGTCTTGGTGGGCGACAGCGCAACAGGAGCGGCCCCGGCCCTGTTAGTCACAACAGATGACGGCGCTCCGCCTGATGCAGCCGGCGTAGCCCGTCTGCGGCTGATCAATGGCAGCATCCTGCCGCTGACGTTGATGCTCGACGGCGCGCCGCTCTTCGATGGGGTGGCTTATCGCGGCGTTGCTGGTTACGCTCAGATCGCTGCGGGCGACCATGATGTGGAATTGCGCAGCGGCGGCAATGTGGTAGGCGCGGCGCAGACGCTTCGCTTTGACGAGGGCGATCTCTACACCCTCTTCACCGCCGATAACCTGGTGAGCGGCCATACGGTGCGACGCTTGCAGCGTTTGGATCGCGCCTTTCGCCGTCAGATGCGCAGCGAATTTGCTGTAGATCAGGCCGATCCCGGCGACTGGCAGGTGAAGTTGACTGGTGACACGGCGAACATCCCCTACATCCTGGCGGTGCTCGGCCCTTCCAGTCCCCCTGTCCTGGGCAGCCTGACTGTGGATGCCAACAACCTGGCTGCTACGGTGGTAGGTTGGCAGTTGACCGCCGACAATACGCCGGTCAATCTCAAGTTTTTTGTCACGTCCGACCCCATCACGCGCACACTCGTCATCACTGGCGCAGGCAGCCAGGAGGTTGCCATCGTTCCCGCCTTCGAGGGCTTTGCTGTGGCAGGGATGCTGATCTCCGATCCCGCACAGTTGGGCGGCGCGCCGGCAACCAGAACCATAGACCTGTCGCAGCTGGAATCGGGCGATTATCATCTGTGGGTGCAGGCCGACGACGGCGTCAATCCGCCGGTGAACGGCTACGCCGCGTTGCCTGCCGCCATTGCGGCCAGCGCAGAGTCCATCTACGGACGGCAGGCGGTGCGCATCGCCCAGGCAGGATACGATCCTCTTGCGCAACTGGCAAACGCTGCGATGATCCATGTGGATCACAGCGGGGACTTCCCTGCTGTCTGGGACGCGGCCATCCGGCCAACGCTCAGCCTGACGGCCAGCGCGCTCTATGTGGAATGGGACGCGCTTGACCATCCCGACGTGGACAGCTATTTACTTGTCATCGACACGCAGGGTCAGTCAAGGCAGGTGATTTCTGCCGGCGGCGCAGCGGCGGTCTACGATGGGAACGGCGTTCCCGTCGGCGACCCCGTGGGCTTTGCATCCTTCGCTGATGTGGAGCCGGGTCGCAGCTACACCTTCACCGTCGTTGCCGAAGATGTAGAAGGTGGGCGCAACGCGCAATCTGGCGCTCTGGTCTACACTGTTCCAACCGGCGATTTTCGCATCTACGCCGACGCCGGGGTCTACCTGACGCAGGCCGGCCAGTCATTGGAGATTCCGCTGCGCCTGTCCCTTGTCCAGCCGCTTCTCCACCCCGAAGTGAGCCTATCCATCGACCTGACGCAGGCTGCGTTGGGCATGGACGCCAGCTTTGCCAGCGACGCTGAAGGCGTCACGACGCTCAGCGCAGCTCACCCAACGGCGGCGCTGGTCGTGGAAACTGGCCCTTCTGTGGAAGATGGAACGTATCTCGTGCGCATCACCGGGCGCAATGGGCCTGTGCGTCGCATCACCGAGATTCCGGTTGCGGTGGGCCGGGTCGATCACTTCCTGCCCATGATTGTGACCGTTGACAAGCCCCAATCCGCCGAGGCTGAGTCAATGTATCTGCCGCTGATAGTGCGCTAGCGCAGGAATCGCAAGAGTTGCGAACGATCTTCTCGACCAGAATTCTGCGGAGTCTGTAGGCGCCGTTCGTAGCCAAACTACCTTCCGAAATGTGCGGTTGCGAATTGCACCTACGTTTTTTTCATCATCTTGACCAACACAGGACGCTCGCTCACCACGCGTCCCATTCGTGGTAAAGACCCGACAGGAAATTGGGTATTGACAAAAGTTGTCTATACAAGTATAATCGCATCTAGTCACTTAGCCTGTTCGTCGAAATAGAAGATTTGTCCTGCTGTTCTTGTGAACGGCAAACATCGGCGCCGACTGTCGTTGTCTATTCTCGACTGTGTACCGCTCAAGGCCCGATTGAGCTTCCCAATTGGATCGCGTTTGATCCATCGCCATTCTATTGCCAATACCGCTTGAATGTTTGCGAACTTTCTGGATGTATTTTTGATAGTATCAGGAGGGAGATGATGATGAGACAGATGAGACAATCGAAGAAGTATCGCTCGATGTTGCCCCTGATCATATTGGCCCTGATTTTCTCTGCCTGTGGCAGAGCTCCCCTGGCAGGACCGGGGTTGACAGCGCCCGGCGGCGAGACGGACACGCCATCCCCAACAGCGGCTGCGCCTGCCGGCGATGGCAACTCGATGGAGTCGCCGATGCTCTGGCCAGCGGTGGCCGCTGGCGAACTGCCGCCGTTGGAGGAACGTCTGCCTGACAATCCTCTTGTATTGCAGCCTTTGGAGGAAATCGGTTCCTATGGCGGGACGCTGCGGCGAGGGAGCGCTGTTCTCAACCCCTACTTGACAGAGAATTTCACCCGTGAACCTCTGACGATGTGGCAACTGCCATTGACCAGCGCTGGGCCTCCTGTCCCCAATCTGGCTGAGAGTTGGGAGTACAACGAAGACGCCACCGAAGTGACTGTGCACCTGCGTCAAGGGATCAAGTGGTCTGATGGCGAGCCATTCACGTCCGCAGATATCGAGTTCTATTGGAATGACATTCTTCTCGATGAAAATGTCAACGAATCCATGCCGCCGATCTTGAACGTTGATGGTCAGGCCCCAGGTCTGGAAGTAATCGACGACTACACCATCAAGTTTATCTATCCCCGGCCCTACCGCTTTTTTGCCGAAGCCAACGCCACTGTCTGGGAGATTGCCTGGCCCAAGCATTACATGCAGCAATTTCATCCCAAATACAACAGCAGCGCCACATACGATGATCTCAATGCCAACGCCGAATTGGAAACCGGGCGTGGGCGTGTCACACTCCAGGCGTGGATGCTCGATGAATGGATGGAGGGTGACATGTACAAGCTCAAGCGCAACCCCTACTACTGGAAGGTGGATCCAGAGGGCAAACAACTACCCTATTTCGACTACGCTACAGTGGACATTGTGGAAGATCGCCAATCGGTGGCCTTGGGCAATGTCACAGGTGATTTCGACCTGGACGCCATGTGGGTGGGCGTGCAGCATCTGCCGCTCTTCATGGAGGCGATACAAGATGGCCGCGATATTAGCCTGACGACGGCTGATTTTGCTGGTGTGGCCCAGTTTTTCAACCTCGACCATACGGATCCTGTCAAACGCGCCATGTTCCGCGATCTTGCCTTTCGCCGCGCGTACTCCATGGCAATCAACCGACAGGAAATCGGCGACCTCTATTATAGCGGCCTGTTGCAACCGATGGGAATGGTCTTCTCTCCCTCCAGCCCCTATTATCAGGGGGAAGATGGGCAGCTTTGGTCGGGGTATGATCCTGCAGGAGCAAATACGCTCCTGGACGAGGCGGGCTACAATGATGTGGATGGCGATGGCTTCCGCGAAGCGCCCGATGGGTCGCCCATCGAATTGATCATCGACGTAGGGCAGCACGACTTGTACACGCCCATTGTCGAGTTGATTGTCTCCCAGTATCTTCCTGCAATTGGCCTCAAAGCGATCATGAATGTCAAAGACCAGACGACGATCCGTGATCAATACATTGCCGGCAGTTATGACATCCACACATGGGACCTGGATGGCGCAGACTACCCCGAGGCAGATGCCCTGGGTGGCATCTCGCCGCGCGGACCGAACACGCCTCTTTGGCATCCCAACTGGCAAGCTGACCCTGTGAGTGATGACTTCTTGCGCATGGCTGAACTGATGGAAAGCGCCACGGCGCTCGATTTCGACGAACGCGTCACCGCCCTGACTGAGGCCTCGCACTTGCACGCCGATAACGTATGGATCATCCTGACAGGTTATTTCGAGCGCCCCTTTGTCAAGAGCGAGCGGCTTGGCAACACGCCTGATAAGATCACCCGCAACAGCCAGGTCAACGATCAGCCGCCCTGGCAAGCCATGTTGCTCTTCGAGAAGTACCCGCCAGGCCAGAGGCCATAGTTGACGTGATGACTCGTGGCGCTCCATGCGCCACGAGTCATGTCATCCCTTCGGCGTCAGACAATCGAGGGTATGCGATGGCGTACATCATCCGACGATTTGTGTCGATGTTCATCACCTTCTGGCTCATCACTATCATCAGCTTCATGGTGATTCAATTGCCGCCGGGCGACATGGTGACGAACTGGGTGCGTGACCAAGAGGCTCTGTCCGGTACACGGCTACCTCAAGAGACGGTCGACGGCCTACGCGCTCGATTCGGATATGGGCAACCGCTGCTCGTCCAATACCTGAAATGGGTGGCTGGCTTTCCTCGGGGTGATTTTGGCTTCACGATTCTCTATGGCGATGCACCGGTGTCCGCCATCGTGCTGCCGCGCATCGGCATGACCTATCTGATCGTGATCGCCACACTCATCATTTCCTGGGGGATCGCCATTCCTGCTGGCATCTACGCCGCAACCCATCGCAACACCCTGGCGGATTATCTGCTTTCTTCAACTGCTTTCATTGGCATCTCAGTGCCCAATTTCTTGTTGGCCGTGCTCTACCTCTTCATTGCCATCTTCATCTTTCAGACGAACTATTCGGGCGGGCTTTTTTCCAGCGCCTACAAGGATCAACCCTGGTCCTTGGGACGGGTGGTTGACTTAGGAGTTCATCTCATCGCACCGCTCCTGATTCTGGGCTTTGGCAGCATGGCCGGCACCTTTCGCATTATGCGCGCCAACCTGATGGATGTCATGGGGCAGCAATTCATCGAGACTGCGCGAGCCAAGGGGTTATCGGAGCGACTCGTCGTCTACAAACACGCAGCGCGCATCGCCATCAATCCGTTGATCAGTCGGCTGGGAATGCAATTGCCAGTGCTGATGGGCGGCACGATTATTTTGTCGATTGTGCTCGACCTGCCGACTCTGGGTCCGCCATTTTATCGGGCGCTACTGCGTCAGGATATGTTTTTGGCCGGAACGATCCTCATGATTTTGGCTGTGACTTTATTGATAGGCAACTTCATTGCCGATCTGCTCCTGATGTGGAGCGACCCACGGATTCGACTCGATGAGTAGCGCGCCAACGACGAACGGAGGAAAAGCAAGACTGTCTTGGCGACGAGGTGCAACAGCCGGGCGCCAGGATGAATATCGCCTGCTGAGTGTGCGCCAACTCATGTGGCGCAAGTTTGCTCGCAACCGCATGGCGGTGGCGTCAGGCATTCTGCTCATCGTGCTCTACATTGTGACGATTTTTGCCGGTTTTGTCGCGCCCTACGGCGTCCAGAATGGCGACGCATCCCTTTCCGTGGCGCCGCCGATGCGAATACGATTCTATAATTCAGAGACTGGCGCTGTTTCGTTGCGTCCCTTTGTCTTTCCCCTTGTTGGCGAGCGCAACCCCCGCACCTTCCAGATCGAGTATGTGGAGGATCGCAGTCGCCAGGTCTATGTCTACTTCTTTGTTCAGGGCGATCCCTATCGTGTATTGTGGCTGTGGCAAGGGACGACCCATCTTTTTGGCGCAGAGGATCCCCAAGACCGCATCTATATCCTGGGAGCCGACCAACGAGGACGAGATCTCTTTTCGCGTATCATGTTCGGCGGCCAGGTTTCGCTCTCGGTGGGCGTCATTGGGGTTGCAATTACGGTGGCCCTGGGCGCTATGATCGGCGCTATTTCCGGCTATTATGGCGGCGCCATTGACAATGCCATACAGCGCGTCATCGAAACCATGCGCACCTTCCCAGAACTCCCATTGTGGATGGCGCTTTCGGCGGCCATCCCGCCTACCTGGCCGCCCGAATGGGTGTATCTGGGAATCGTGATCGTGCTGGCGTTCGTCAATTGGACGGGGCTCGCCCGCGAAGTGCGTGGACTGGTTCTGTCCCTCAAAGCGCGCGACTTTGTGCTGGCTGTGGAAGCGTCGGGCGGTTCGACGACCCGCATCATGCGCCGTCATCTCATCCCCAATATGTCATCGCACATCATCGTGACCGCGACCCTGGCAATCCCGATCACGATTCTTGGCGAGAGCGCACTGAGCTTCCTCGGCATTGGCGTTCGCCCACCCATGGTCAGTTGGGGCTTGTTACTCAATGATGCAATCAAAATCCAGTTCATCGCCCTGGCGCCGTGGCTGCTCTTTCCCGCCCTGTTCATTATTTTCACCGTCGTCACATATAATTTTTTGGGTGATGGATTGCGAGACATGGTCGATCCATTCTCACATTGACGTGGAGGTTTCCTGTGGTCGGCGCTGAACTAGTGCTGGAAGTGAAAAACCTCAAAGCCCACTTCTTTCTCGATCAGGGCGTCTTGCGCGCAGTGGATGGCGTCAGTTTTACACTCCACCGAGGCGAGACACTGGGGATCGTCGGGGAGAGCGGCTGTGGCAAGAGCGTGACCGCGCGCGCGATTCTACGCCTGATCAGTGAGCCGGTGGGCCGCATTGTGGACGGAGCGATCGTCTATACGACCTCGCTCGGCGACCGCACAGACCTGGCGCAGCTCGACCCGTTGGGGGCAGAGATGCGCAGCATTCGTGGCGCCGAGATTGCCATGATCTTCCAAGAGCCAATGACCTCCCTCAATCCGGTCTACACAGTGGGCGCGCAGATCATCGAGGCGATTCAGTTGCACGAACCGGTCACCAAGGCCGAAGCGCGCCGGCGCGCCATCACCATGCTGCAGCGCGTGGGCATCCCCGAAGCTGAGCAACGCATCGATCAATATCAGCATCAGTATTCAGGTGGGATGCGCCAGCGCGCAATGATCGCGATGTCCCTCAGCTGCAATCCACGTATCTTGATCGCCGATGAGCCAACCACGGCGCTCGACGTCACCATCGAGGCGCAGATTCTCGACTTGATCATGCAGATTCAAGCCGAGACAGAGATGGCGCTCATGATAATCACCCATGATCTCAACGTCATCGGCGAGATTGCGGACAATGTCCTGGTCATGTATTTGGGCAAAGTGGTGGAGCAGTCCAGCGTCGTCGATCTTTTCGACCGTCCTCGGCATCCTTATACCCAGGGTTTGCTGGCGTCGCTCCCCCAAATCGGCCGCAAGGCTCGTCTGACGTCGATAGCTGGCAATGTGCCTGGCCCACACGAGCGACTGCCGGGGTGCGCTTTCGCCCCTCGCTGTCCTCATGTCATGCCAATCTGTCAGCGCGAACCGCCCACAGTGCAAATCGCTAAGAACACTCTTGTCGCGTGTTGGCTCTATGCGGAGGAAGCGCATGACTGACGAACACCCCAACATGGACGATGAGAATCTCCTGGAAGTGGACGGGTTGCGTCAGTATTTCCCCATCCGCAGAGGGCTGTTCAATCGAGTGGCCGCTCATGTCAAGGCTGTCGACGACGTTTCTTTTCACCTGCGCCAGGGTGAGACGCTCGGCCTGGTAGGTGAAAGTGGCTCTGGCAAAACGACCGTTGGGCGCTGCATTGTGCGGCTCTACACACCGCACGCAGGGCGGATTTGGTTTCGCGCCGATACCGGCCCTGTCGAAGTGAGCGGTTTGAGTAAGGCGCAACTACGGCCCATACGCCGCCAGATCCAGATGCTCTTCCAGGATCCCAATTCATCACTTGACGCCAGAATGCGCGTAGGCGACATCATTGCCGAACCTCTGGAGATCCATGGGATTGGCAACCGACGTAGCCGTCAGGAACGGGTCGAATTACTTTTACAACAGGTCGGTCTGAGTGTGGAGACGATCAATCGCTATCCGCATCAGCTTTCGGGCGGTCAACGTCAGCGTATCGGCGTTGCTCGCGCTTTGAGCATTGCCCCACGTCTTATCATTTGTGATGAACCGGTGTCCGCGCTGGATGTTTCAGTGCAGGCGCAAGTGCTTAATCTCCTGGCAGACTTACAGAAGGAATTGGGGCTGACCTACATTTTCATCGCCCACGACCTGAGCGTCGTCGAATACATCAGCAGTCGCGTTCTCGTCTTGTATTTGGGGCGGATCGTCGAGAGCGCACCCACCTCGAAGATCTTCACACGTCCGACCCATCCTTACACCGAAGCGCTGCTCAACGCCATTCCCAAACGCAGCGTGGGCGGCTATCGTCGTCGCATCGTGTTGACGGGCGACCTTCCCAGCCCGGTCAATCCACCTTCGGGTTGTGTGTTTCACACCCGCTGCAAATATGCACAAGACCGTTGCCGTAGTGAAATCCCAACATTGCGTCCGTTCCAGGACGATCTGCAAACCTTATCGGCCTGTCATTTCGCCGGGCAACTCGAATTGCAGCCCTTTTTCAGCGAACCACTCCCGATACAGAGTGCATCCTTTTATGATCCGAGTCACCACTGAGCACTATCAGGAACAAGAGAGCCTGCGCATCGAAACAACGACATGCAGTGCTCTTTACCACTGCGAAGGCTGCGGGTTTGCCGGCCTGCTGGATCGCGACGGCGCCGACTGGATTTCCTATCGCCTGGTTGGCGGCGAGTATGGACACTACCGCGGCATCCCCAATTTGGGGCTGAATGCGTTTGGTCACCCAGGCTACCAGATGGGCGCTGTCAGCGCCGTGGAGACCGTCGATTCTGCTCATGTGCGCATCTTGTCCCAGAGCGCCGACCGCGCCTGGCAGACGCGCTGGGATATTTATCCAGAATGTGCGATTCAGACGATTGAAGCGACGCCATGCCCTTACTGGTGGCTTTGTGAAGGGACGCCAGGCGGATTCTTTCGCCCTGACCTCAACTAGTGGTTGCTCTCTGACGGCGGGCGAATGGCGTGCAACCAGAGAGATTTTCGCAAAGGGACCGGGCCGCGCTGGGCAGCCGTTGTAGATCCCATTCGGGGCCGCTTTCTGCTTCTCTGCGCACATTCAGACGAGCGCACCATGGATGTCTACTGGCCTATGGGCGGTGAAGGCGGGATGACTGTTTTTGGCTTCGGTCGCGACGACTTGAACGGCCCCCATGCGCGTTTGCGTAAAACGCCGGCTGTTTTTTTCTTTTGCATTGGTGGAGAGCACGACCCCGGAGGAGATAGCACTATCGTTTCAGCAAATCGTCGAGCGCATTCCGAGGAGCTTACCCAGATGACCCAACGAAAAGTCAAGATCGGCGTCGCCGGCTGCGGCGTCGTGGCGACAGCCTACTATCTGCCATACATCATGCACATGGATGACGCCGAACTCATCGCCGTGTGCGACCTGAACCCAGCGCGCACCGCAGCCTGCGCCCTGCTGTTTGGCGCAGGCGAGCAATATCAGGACTATTACGAGATGATCGACCACGCCGACATCGAGATGGTTTTGATCCTGACTGGGCCAGGCAGCCATGTCCCTTTCACGCTCAAGGCGGTCGAAGCAGGCAAACACGTGCTCTTGCAAAAACCCATGGCATTGGAGATGAACGGCGCCAATGCCATCGTCGAGGCTGTGCGTCGCCATCGCGTCAAGGCGCTCATCGAGCCTAGCTCCAACTCCCCCCTGGACCCGGCGTATCCGCCGTTGCGTCGCTTGATCATGGACGGCGTGTTGGGTGACATCTTCTGGTTCACCTGGATGCCTGGCATCGCCACGAGCTATCATCCGTCTTTGGGGGGCAACCCCTATGGCGTGGGCGCATTCTATGCCAAAGACTCGGGCGGCATGTTGATGGATTTCCCCTATGCGCCCACGCAGATTGCTACACTGTTGGGCGATTGCAAGAGCGTCAGTGGATTGGGAACTATCTCTGCGCCCGAGCGGATGATCGTACCCGACAGCGAATATGACGCTTTTTTGTCCGGGGCAACCAACCCAGACGATGCGAACTACTGGGATGTGGTGGTTGATCTGCCCAAAACGCAGGTGGTGCGAATGGAAGCCGAAGACAATGTCTTTAGCCTGTATGAGATGGACAACGGAGCAATTGGCGCGTTTCATATTGCACGAGCGTTTCATCCCTTGCCGCCGGGCGCAGAAGACAGCGGTGGGCTGCGCATCTTTGGGTCGGAAGGCAACCTGATCATGGGCGTAGGCGGTCACTTTGCATCGATCATCAGCGCCCGGCGTCATCTTCTGCCCACCATCGACGCGACGGGATGGTATCATGTTGCCCCGACGGGCGATGTCAGCAAGGCGAAATGGCCCAAGCCCACACCGGGCTCGTTCAATTACTACCACCAATCGACGCGCCACCTGGTCGATTGCATCCTGCAAGATCGAGAACCGATAGTCAACGTTGAGTGGGGACGGCACATTACGGAGATGATGGTGGGGGCGTTGGCGTCGTCACGCAGCGGTCGGCGTTATGAAATGACAACCACCCTGACAGGGGTGCGCACAGGAGTGCGCAACGGTTTGTGAACGCGAACACTGCCCCGCGAACCGATTTCGAGTGCGTCGGACGCATCTTGAGCGCCCATCTTCATTCATAAGGAAAAACCCATGTCAAGACTCCGCATCGGCGTCATCGGCCTACGTTTTGGTCAGCATCATGTGCGCACCCTGGCCAATTTGCCAGAAGCGCAACTGGCGGCAGTGGCCGATCGCAACGACCACGCGCCGGGTGGTCTGCACGCATTCGCAGCTGCTTATGGCGCAAACGCCTACCGCGACGCCCACCAACTCATCGAAAGCGAGGAATTGGAGGGCCTGAGCATCTGTACTGCGCCTGGGGCGCGCGCCGATCTCATCGAACATGCGGCGACAAAAGGCATTCCCCTCTTCATCGAAAAGCCGTGGGCGGCCAACCCACAACAGGCGCAAGAATTAGCCGAACTATGCCGCCGCACCGGCGCAACTGTCATGGTTGGGTTCAGCTTTCGTTTTCATCCTGTATTTGTCAAACTCCAGCAGTTGCTAGTCAGCGAGTTGGGCCCGCCGTGGTTGCTCAATGGTCATTATGCCTTCAGCTGGCGGCCGGAGGCAGCCAGCTGGTTGTGGTCGCCCGACAACGGTGGTGGTTTTTTCAACGAAAATTCATGCCATCTTTTCGACGCAGTGTGTAGTCTATTAGGCGAACCGCGGTCAGTCATGGCGGCGGCCGAGACGCATTGGTCCGCCCCTTCGGAAAACGCAGCGGCCATCACGATTCGTTTCGACAACGGCGCGCTGGCTGCGTTGACAGTGGGCGGCGTGGCCGTCAGCGCCTATCGCGACTTTCCCCGCATCGAGGTGATCGCAGCCAATGGTCAGGCGCAGTTGCGTGGGCGTGAGCACATCTGGGAATCGCTCACCTGGTCGCCGCGCAATAGCGACGAGGTGCGCACTGTGACGATTTCGCCTGAGGCGTTGGGCAATACTCGCTACACCCATGCGTTTCGACATTTCTTCACTTGCATTCGCGGCGGACAGCCGCCGTCCGCCACCATCAGCGAGGGCGTACGTAGCGTGGCGCTGGCAGCCGCGGTCTACGAATCTGCCCGCACCGGGCGCAACGTGACGCTGTAGAAGCGTGCACCCGATCAAAGGAGTCATCTATGCGACTTGGACTGGATGCAGGCCCCCATACGCACGATCTGGCAGCCGAACTGGGGATCCGCGGCGTTCCGATCTCTGCTGAACAACTGGTGAGCCACGGCGTCAAGGCGATGTTGGACAGCCTGTCGGCGCGCGGTTTGGCAGTGTGTCAGATCGGCGCGTTCGGATTCAACCCCCTCTCCCCAGACCGGGAAAATCAGGCAAAGCAGCGCGCCATTTTGGAGCAAGCAATCCCTCTCGCTGCTGCGACCGGCTGTCCCTATATCGTCATCAACGGCGGCAACTATCACCCATCTGCCTTTGGCGCAGGCGACGTGCGCAACTTCACCCCCGCAGCTTTGATGGAGATTGCCGCGGCGTTGCGCCCGCTCCTTGCTCTCGCCGAGGCGCATCATGCACGGCTATCCATCGAAGCGTACCTGAAGACGGCGATTCATTCGCCGGAGCGTTTCCTCGCCTTGTACGAACTCGCTGGCTCGGACGCACTTTGCGTCAACATCGACCCAACCAGCCTCTACGACTATCAAGACCTGTGGATGCCCCAAGGGAAGGTCGAACACGTCTGCCGAACTCTCGCCGGTCACTACGGACTCGTACACATCAAGGAAGTGGCGCTAAACGAGGGCTTCCATATTCATGCTGGATTGGCGCTGCTGGGTCAAGGTCAGACAGACTGGGCGGAGATGCTGCGTCTGGTCGAGCCGCATCTCCCACCCGACAGTTGGGCGATCCTGGAGCATGTGCAGACGCCCGAAGAGGCGCGGTCGAGTGTGGCGCTGTTGCGCGCCGCTGCCAAGAAAGTAGGCGTGACGCTGGAATAGACAGGATGATGGCAAGTGATGGATTTTTCTCCCTGTGGCAGCGGGCAAGACGCCCGCGCTCCCAGAGGAGAATGCGTAAGTCTTGATAGACTGGATTCAGCCGGGCGCACACCTTTGCGTCTTTCATTTCTTTCGCGTTTTTCGTGTATAATCGGATGAGATATTCCCTCATTCACCGACTGGCGTCTGTCTGCCGGTCGTAAGCGCGAAGGAGATCTCGTGACCGACACCGCTCGCCTCTATGACTTGCAGAAGATCGACTCCAACTGGGAAAAAATACGCCGCCGTTTACTCCAATTGCAGAAGGCTATGGCTGAACCGGATAGCTTGCGCGCTGCACGAGAACAGCTTGGCAGCACTGAGCAAGAACTTCATTTGTGGCACTCCCGCCAGAAGGATGCCGAATTGTCGGCCCAGGGCTTGGCCGACCGCATCGCACAGGCCGAGCAAAAGCTCATGAGCGGGACGGTGCGCAACCCCAAGGAACTGGATCAATTGCAGGCGAATGTGGCGGCGCTCAAACGCCAACGTTCGGGCGTTGATGAAGAGGGGGTCAACGCTCTCTTGCAGGTGGAAGCGTTGACCGCCCAAAAGGGACAACAGACGGCTGCATTGACGCAGCAGGAAGAACAGTGGAGCAAGCGTCGCGTTGAGTTGACCGAGGAGGAGAACAAGCTCAAACGCTATGCCTTGCAGCTCAAGGCCCAGCGCGCCCAGCTTGTCGCCGGGCTGCCCGGGCCGGATGTAGAGCTATATGAGGATCTGCGCAAGCGTAAGGCCGGCGTCGCCGTGGCGACGGTCGAAAACGGCAATTGCAGCGCGTGCAGCGTGCGCCTGCCTGTAGGCGTCGCCAACAATGTGCGTTCACGCGCCGAAGTGACCTACTGCACCAGCTGCGGGCGCATCTTGGTCAGCCCGATGTGAGATGGAGCGTTGATCATCTTCCAGGAAGCTCCGAGCTTCCTGGAAGATTGGACACAGAAAATCGCGCCTTGACAAGCCCTCAGCGCCAGATCAGGGGAAGATAGATCAACCCGGGCGGCGTGTAGCTTACGGGTACAACTTCGGCTCGTTGCCCGGCTGCGTTGTGATGATGCAGCAGCAGTAGCATGTCCACCTTTGCCGCTTCCAGCTTTGCGAGATCGAGTGTCACTGGAATAGTCGCGCCATCCAGGTCATCATAGATGGGCGCGCCCAGCCGCCCGCCTGTCGTGTCCAGCCCCACATTTACCAGATCGTAGTGTCGCGTTGGCGTGCGATCCACCACGCCGATCGTCTCGCTGCTTTTGGTCTCCACATAGTAATCGAAATCGGTGTTGCCGCCGGTCAGCCCCACGACCGCAGCGCGCACAGGCAGCAGCATGACGTTGCTGTTGAAGATAGCCGTGTCGTAATTCTGGGCCGACAGCCCGTTAAGGAATTCCTGCGACGACCGCTGTTTGGTCTCCAGGTTCTCCACCGCAGTGATGAAGGCATCGCTGGTGCGGAAGCGGTTGTTGAAACCGCTTTGGTCTGAGTTGAACAGACGGTAATCGAAGACGCCGTCCTCGTTGATGTCCATAAAAATGCTCAATTCCACTTCGCGCGGGCTGGCCCAGGCGCCTTGTGTGACCAGACCAAAAGAGAGCATGGCCTGGTTGACCAGACCGGTGGCGCGCAGATCATTGGCAATTCCCACATACTTGATGTCCGCGTGGTCGAAAATATCTGGTTCTGGCCTCAGCACGCTTAGAGGCGGGTTATTGGGGCTGCGCACGTGGAGTTCCAATGCGCTCACCAGTGAAAGATAGTCCAGCGGGTAACTTGCGCCCGACAGCCCTAGGCCGGCCAATTCCAGATCGCGCGTGGCCTGAGATGTCGCGCCGAAATCCAGCGGTGGATTGGCCGCAGCCATGACCGAAGCGGGCCGCGGCGCGGCGTAGATGGGTAATTTGAGCACAGGCTTGTTCGGCGTGACCTGGCCGCGCAACTCGCCCTGGGGAAACGCGGTCGTGAAGATGGTTGCCTGGAGATAGCCAGCGGCCAACAGCGTTTCGTCATGCACTGTGAGGGTGACTGAACCCTGCACTGGCGCGCCGGGCGTCAGCGTTCCGCCCCCCTGATAGAGCGGGTAGGCGAGTGCGCTGGACGGCAGCCCTGGCAATCCACGCAACATGGCCGCGCCGGTGATCGTTTCCGCCGCCAATCCTGTCACGGAGATGGTGTATGAGAGCTTTCTGGCGTTCGGGTCATAGGTGAAGCTGACATCGCCGCTTGCCTGGCTGCTGGTGGGCGGCGTTGCGCCTGCGCCTGTCAGGTGTGCAGTGAAAGTTGCCGGATTCGGCCAGAGCATGAGCAGCCCCGATTCCTCGCTGATCCAGTGGCGCGGGAAGCCCTGGGAATCGGGCACGGCCGGGTCGCGCGTGTGCTGCATCTGGCCGGCGACCGCGTTCATCTCCACGCTGAAGGTGGTAACGCCGCCGGCCGGCAGCGCGACGATGTTGTTGGTCGGCAAGGCGAACTCGACGCCGGGGATGTCGGTGCGCGGGGAGTAGGTGAGTGTATAGGTCATAGGCGCGCTGGCCTTGTTCACCATGCGCACATTGCGCGTGCCAGCAGCGCTATCCACTACTTCTGGCGCGCCAAAGGAGACGCTGGTTGCCCCTGGCTCATCGGCGTTGTAGAAGATCGTCTCCGCCGCCGCAGCCGCCAGCAAGTCGATGCGACCTGCGCCCATGCGGCCTGGGGCGAGGAGCGCGCCAGTATAGGCTGCGTCGCTGCGCACCGCCGGCATAGCCGTGTTCATGACCAACGCCTTCAATTCTTCCGGGCGCCATGCAGGGTGTAGCTGCAACAGCAGCGCCATGGCGCCGGCCACATGGGGCGCGGCCATAGAGGTTCCGTTGAGTGTGCTGCCGGAGCTGCCCGAGCCGGCCCTGGCCGAAGTGATCTGATAGCCCGGAGCCGCCAGATCGGGCTTGACCAATGACCCCATGCGTCGCGGTCCGCGCGATGTGAAGCTGGCGGCGGTGTCCGCCAGCGAAGCGTCTGGGATCTCTGCGTCGCTGGCCCCTGCCAGGCGCGTGGCAGCTACGCTGATCACATTGGTCGCCGTTCCCGGGCTGCCCACTGCATAGTAAGAATCGCCCGAATTGCCCGCCGAGGCGACGACGATGATCCCCACCTGGGCTGCCCGGTCGGCTGCAATGCTGGTGGCGTCGTAGACGCCGCCATAGGTGGAGCCGAGGGACATGTTGATCACGTCCATGCGGTCGCGAAAATCGCCGTCGCCGTTGGGGTCCACCGCCCACTCGATAGCCAGATCGACGATCTCCGAACTACCTGTGCAGCCAAAGACTTTGAGCGCGTAGATGTCTGCTTGAGGTGCAACGCCCGGCCCGATGATGAACTGGTTCGCATTCAGGTTTGTTGTAAAGGGGCCGGAGTAGGTCTTGCCGTCTAGAGTGACGCCGAAACCGGCTGCAGTCGCCGCCACATGGGTGCCGTGACCGTAACAGTCCATGGGGTCGGGGTCTGGTTTGCCGATGGGCTGATAATCGGAGTCTTCCGGGTCAGCATTGTAGTCGTCGCCGCTAAAGTCATAGCCGCCCACGATCTTGAAGCTGGGGAAATAGGCAATGTCGCCGACCTTTGTGACGTCGTTCTCTTCATAGCCTGTCCCTGGCCCACCAAAGGCTGTGTGGAGATAGTCTACGCCCGTGTCGATGACGGCCATGCGCATGCCGGCGCCGGTGACGCCAACGCCGCTGCCCTGCCAGAGAGCCGGCGCGCCGATGAAGGGCACGCTGGCTGCATTGGTAGGCTGTTTGGCGATGAGGGGATGGACAGCGATTACGCCTGGCAGGGTGAGCACCTGGTCGATCCGCTCTGGCGCGATGCGCACCGCGACGCCGTTGTAGACGCGCTGCACCCGGTAGAGCACCTGGGCGTCGAGTTCGGCCAGGGGCGCGAGCAGGGCCTCCTGCGCCGCCTGATTTGCGGCGACCTGCGCCTGGGTGGCTGCAGCCAATTCAGCCGCCACGGTGTCATCAACTGCGGCAGCCTGGGCGGTGGTGGCCAAGTCGGCCAGCCTGCTGGCATAAACCTCTGCGGCGGAGGGTGCGTCTAGTTCGATGACCACGCCGAGCGGTTTATCAGGCGATAGAGAGCTTTGGGCGAGGGCTGGAGTGGCCGCCTTCAACATGATTGCACCGAGCACCATAAGCAGTGTTGTCAGATGGAATATGCGCAGGGTGACGAGTTTGATATGTGTGTTCATGTAGGTGGCAATAGGATTCGGACTCAATTTGGTAAATCATTGCTGCGGCGATAACCCGACGCAAGCAAACCGTTTGATTATAACAGCGAATCGTCAGGGTGCAGAATGCGCAGCCCAACGCCATCATACCGCAATTGTGGACTCCTTACGTGATACGATGATTGGTGAAAATGATCATCCTCATGAAAGAGTTTTGACACGCTTTCACCCTTCCTATATCATCATAAGCGCCCGCAGCGATTGACAGGCAATATAGAATTGACGAACAGGCAACGACATGTTTCGACGATACCGCCTGACACACATTGGGATCATCATCTTCCTGGCAGCAACCTTTCTGCAAATCGACCACCTGACTGTTGCGGCAGGTGGAGCGTCGCTGCGTCGCGTCCAGGCGGAGCCACCCTACTTCGGCACCATCTTCATCGACCCAGACATCATTACTGCAGACGACCCGACCACGGTGGTCAGTGTGACCGCTGCCGGTCAGGGTGTGCGCACCATGTTCGACCGCCGCGTCAACGACTGGATCACCGTTGATGCATATCTGTTCAACGCTGCCTTCGATGACGGTTTGAGCGCGGAAATTCAGGTGAATCCCGAATTCGGCAGCAGCGACGCCGCGCTTGTTCCTGCGCAGAAATACGCCGAGGTGATTGGCAGGCTGCCGACCGCGCTGCGCGCAGATGTGCAGACAGTCTGGATTCATATGGGTGTGGAGCCTTTTGGTGGAGGCAACAACAACCTGCTGATTCACACGGGGCAGGGCGATCTGTATGAGGCGGACGGCATCCTGGAGGAGACGTTCGTCCATGAGGCGTCCCACACCTCGCTGGATGCAGCCCATGCTGCGGCAGCGGGTTGGCTGGCTGCCCAAACCGCGGACCCGAACTTCATCTCCACCTATGCCCGGGACAATCCGACCAGGGAAGACATCGCCGAGAGCTTCCTGCCCTATCTGGCAATCCGCATGCGGCCTGACCGCATTTCACAGGAGGATTACGACAAGATCACGCAGACGATACCGAATCGGATCGCCTACTTCGATGGGCAGGCGTTCGACATGCACCCGATGACGCCGCCGTCCCCGCCGCTCACAGTCTATTTGCCCATTGTCAATGGTGGAGGGTAAGCTATTCTTATACTTGTGGCAGGTGAGAGCAAACCGATGTAGTTCCCAACCCAATTATGACCCAACCACTCGAACTCGTTCTCATCGGCGCAGGACAGCGCGGCGCCGTCGCCTATGCGTCCTACGCCTTTGCTCATCCTGAGCAGGTGCGCTTCGTCGCCGTCGCCGAACCAGACCCGGAACGGCGCAGACGTTTCGCCGACCAACACGACATCGACGACGCCTATGTCTTTGCCTCATGGGAGGAGCTGGTTGACAAAGGCCAGATTGGGCGCGGCGCTATCGTCGCCACGCAGGACCAAATGCACGTGGCGCCGGCAGTTGCAGCCATGCAAGCCGGCTATGACGTGCTCCTGGAGAAGCCCATGGCCCACACGCTGGAGGGCTGCGTGCGGCTGGTGCAGACCGCCGAGGCGACCGGACGCACCTTGCAGATCTGCCACGTGCTGCGCTACTCGCCTTTCTGGCGCGCCCTGCATGATGTGTTGGTTGACGGGCGGCTGGGCGACATCATCACCGTGGAGCATCGGGAGAACGTGGCCTACTGGCACATGGCCCATTCCTTCGTGCGGGGCAACTGGCGCAACAAGACGCTGAGCAGCCCCATGATCCTGGCAAAATGTTGCCATGACCTGGACATCCTCACCTGGAATTTGGCGTCGCCGGTCAGTCGGCTCAGCTCGGTGGGGTCGCTCCTTCACTATCGTAGCGACCGGGTGGGCGCGGAGATCCCTGCTCGTTGCACCGATGGCTGTCCCATGGAGCAGGATTGTCCCTTTTCCGCCATTGGCATCTACCTGGACTATCGCCCCTTTGCCCACCTGCATCAAACCGCTCAGGCAGGCGGCGTCGATCCGGCGCGGCCTGCCGTCTGGCCCTTCACGGTTCTCGCCGCCGACCCCACCTACGAGAATCGGTTGGCCGCGCTGAGAGACGGCCCCTATGGCCGCTGCGTCTATCGCTGCGACAACGATGTGGTGGATCATCAGGTTGTGACGATGGAGCTGGAGAATGGCGCGTCGGTCGTGTTGGTCATGCACGGCCATTCCAATGAAGAGCATCGTTCCATGCGCTACGACGGCACGCGCGCCACGTTGCGCGCCCGCTTTGGCTACGGCTCAGAGATCACCCTCCACGACCACGCCAGCGGGATAACGGAGCGCATCCCGCTGGATGAAGCGCGCGCAGGACATGGCGGCGGCGATGAGGGGATCATGGCCGATTTCGTTGCTGTGTTGCGGGGCGAGAAGGCGCCCCTCACTGACGCCCGCACTTCCCTGGAGAGCCACCTGCTGGCCTTCGCCGCCGAGGAAGCCCGATTAGAGCACACGGTGATCGAAATGACCGGCTTTCGGCGCAAGGCAGATGAAATCGGCAGACAATCGAAGGGTCATGAACGGTGAGCGGTGAGGCAGGCATTCATTTTTTGACGCAGCCAGGGCATTTTCGTATAATGGGAGCAGAATAACTCAACAACGATGCACCGGAGGAGTATCCGCAGGCTGGCGTCAGAGAGATGGGGTCGTTGGCTGCAAGCCCCATTCGTTCGAGCAGCGGAGAAGGTCGCCGGGAAGGTTGGCAGGATGAAGCGAGTAGTCCTGTTCGGGTGCGCCCGTTAGCGCGCAAGAGAGATGCGGACCCGTTGCTGGCTGGTAGCGTGTCTGCATAAGCAAGGTGGCACCGCGGAGAGTCGCTTCGTCCTTGAGACGGAGCGACTTTTTTGTTTCCAGTCTGAAAGGATGTGCAGAGATGAGCCAGGCGACCGCAGAAATGCCCAAGACCTACACCCATCATCACGTGGAGGAATCGCTCTACACCTGGTGGAACGAGCGCGGCTACTTTCACCCAGAGCAGCAGATCGCCAGTGGATTGGCCGATCCCAACGCCAAACCCTTTGTCATCAGTATGCCGCCGCCCAATGTCACGGGCGCGCTGCACCTGGGGCACGCCATCACCAGCAGCGTCGAAGATATGCTCATTCGTTACAACCGCATGGTTGGGCGGCCCACGCTCTGGGTGCCCGGCACGGATCATGCTGGCATCGCCACGCAGAACGTGGTGGAGCGTATGCTGCTGCGCCAGGGCGTCACTCGCCAACAATTGGGGCGCGAGCGTTTTGTGGAAGAGGTCTGGTCGTGGAAAGACGAATATCATGGGCGCATCACCGCGCAGCAGCAGCGCATGGGCATCTCGTGCGACTGGCAGCGCGAACGTTTCACTCTGGACGAGGGGTTGAGCGCGGCAGTGCTGGAAGCCTTCATCCGTCTTTACCAGGAAGGGTTGATCTATCGGGGGCAGCGGCTGGTGAACTGGTGCCCGCGCTGCGAGACCGCCATCAGCGACCTGGAGGTGGAATACGAGGAAGTAATCGGCGCGTTCTACACCTTCCGCTATCCCCTCAAAGAGGGGGGCTGGCTGGAGGTGAGCACCACGCGGCCTGAGACGATCTTGGGCGACACGGCCGTGGCGGTGCATCCTGATGACGCTCGCTATACGCACTTGGTGGGCAAGACGGCGATTGTGCCCATGCTGAATCGAGAGATACCGGTCATCGCCGACGCCTATGTGGACCCAGAGTTCGGCACGGGGGCGCTCAAGGTGACTCCTGGACATGACCCTAACGACTATGAGATCGGCCTGCGCCACGATCTCGCGATGGTCAACATCATGAACAAAGACGGCTCGCTGAACGATGCCGCCGGCCCCTACGCGAATCTGGATCGCTTCGCTGCGCGGCGTCGACTATGGGAAGACATGGGGGCCGCAGGTCTGACTGTGCGCGAGGAAGAGCGCAGCCATCAGGTGGGGCACTGCCAGCGTTGCAACACCGTGGTGGAGCCGCTGCTCAGCGAGCAATGGTGGGCCAGGATGAAGCCGCTGGCCGAGCCAGCCATCGAAGCGGTGCGCAGCGGCGCGATCCGCATCGTGCCCCAGCGTTTCGAGAAAATCTACTACCAGTGGATGGAGAACATTCGCGATTGGTGCATCAGCCGCCAGTTATGGTGGGGGCATCGCATCCCCATTTGGTACGGTCCTGACGGCCAGGCGTTTGCTGCGCGTAGTCATGATGACGCCGCGACCCAAGCGCGGGCGCATTATGGCCGCGAGGTTGCGCTGGAGCAAGACCCGGACGTGCTCGACACCTGGTTCAGCAGCGGGTTGTGGCCTTTTAGCACTCTCGGCTGGCCCCAACAGACGCCCGACCTGGCGACCTATTACCCCACCAGCGTGATGGAAACCGGTTACGACATCCTTTTCTTCTGGGTGGCGCGAATGATCATGCTGGGCATGAAGTTCACCGATCAGGTCCCGTTCGACACGGTCTATCTTCATGGCCTGGTGCGTGACGAGAAGGGACGGAAGATGAGCAAATCGCTCAACAACGCGCTCGATCCGCTCGATCTCATCGCTGATTATGGCGCCGATGCCTTGCGTTTCACTCTTCTCACCGGTTCCACGCCTGGCAACGACATGAAGCTCTCTGTGCAGCGCGTGGAGGCGAGCCGCAACTTCGCCAACAAAATCTGGAATGCGGCGCGCTTTGTGGTGATGAATTTTGCCGGGCGTGCGCCGGCGCTGGAGGCGACGGACGATCGCTGCGCCAATGGCTACGCCCTGCCCGATCTTTCCCAGCTCCCACTGGCAGACCGCTGGATTCTCAGCCGTTTCGACCGCCTGGTCGGTGAGACCACGCGGCTCATCGACGAGTATCAGTTGGGCGAAGGGGGCCGCGAGCTGTATGAATTCTTGTGGAATGAGTACTGCGATTGGTACATCGAGGCGGCCAAAGTCGCGCTGACCGACGCCGCCAGCCCACAGGCCCACGCAACTCGCCAAGTGTTGGCCTATGTGCTGGAGCGGAGTTTGCGCCTGCTCCACCCCTTCATGCCCTTTGTCACGGAGGCGATCTGGCAGAATCTGCCTGGCATGACCGACGGCGAACGCGCACTCATGGTGACGCGTTGGCCCCAGCCCAGCGGGCTGGACGACGCCCAGGCGGATGACGCGTTTGGCCGCATCCAGGAGATTGTGCGCAGCGTGCGCAACGCCCGCACCGAATATGATGTGCAGCCAGGCAAACGCATCCCAGCCCATATCAGCGCGGGAGTTTACGAACAGACGCTCAACGACAATCTGCCCCTCCTGGCGCTGCTGGCGCGTATCGACGCAGCCAATACAGTGATTCGCAGCGATCTGCCCGCTCCCGATAGGGCAGTGACGCTGGCAATGGGCAGCGTCACGGTCTACTTGCCGCTGGCAGGCTTGGTGGATTTCGCCGCAGAGCGCGCACGCCTGGGTAAGGAGATGGAAAATATCGACAGGCAGGTGCAGCGCATCGAAGGGTTGTTGGGCAATCCGGGTTTTACGGAAAAGGCGCCGGCGGCAGTGATCGAGCGCGAACGCGCAAAGCTGGTTGAACTGCTGCAGACACGCCAGCAGTTGCAAGGACGTCTTGACGAGTTGCGTGTCTGATGCGCTGACTACCCGAACAACGTTGGGTTGATGATGGGGCGGAAGGAGAACAACAGGTGTACAGAGGGGATGCGTTTCATGAAACGCATCCCCTCTGTATGTGAGGCGTCGGCGTCACACGAGTGAGAAACAGCAATTCTTGAGTTGGCTAGTCACGTCGCTACCCCTTACAAGTCATTACGAGTCACGAGTGACGCATGAGTTGTCTACCTGGAGACCAGTAACTATACGAACGCGTTCATTTGACGCCTACGAGCGGCGCAGGCGGATGGGTTCTTTGGAAATGGTTGACGGGTGCGCGCGTCTGGTCTATAATTAGGAGCGTTGATCTCGACGACCGCTTGAGTCAACGGTATTGTCTTCTAGCGCAATTTGGTCATCAACACATTCAACACATCATCAAGGAGAACTTCTATGACTGGTTTTGAGATCATTTGTGGGACAATGATCGCATTGTTGTTCGCCACCTTCGTCTGCTTTGCTGGTTATCGCTTCTTTCTGGTCCTGTTGCCCATCTGGGGCTTCTTCTTCGGCTTTGCCCTGGGGGTGCAGTCGATTCAGGCCTTGATCGGCGATGGCTCGTTTGCCACTGTTACCAGTTGGGCGGTGGGCTTCGTCGTGGCGTTGCTGTTCGCCGTGCTTGCCTACCTGTTCTACATCATCGCAGTGGCAATCATCGCAGGCTCCCTGGGCTACGGGTTGACTGTCTCCATCCTGGGCGCGATTGGCCTTCAGTTTGGCTTCCTGACTTGGCTCATCGCGATTGTTGTGGCTGTGGCCTTTGCGTTCGTCACCCTGCGCTACAATCTGGCGAAATATGTCATCATCATCGCCACGGCTTTGGGTGGGGCGGCGCTGGCTATCGGTACGTTGCTTTTGGGGCCGGGGCAGGTGGATATTGCGCAAATTTTCGCAAACCCGATTCAAGCCCTTTTCTCTGTCTCCTGGTTCTGGGGGTTGATCTTCCTGGCCATGGCTATCGGCGGCATTGTTGTTCAATGGCGCGCAAGCCAGTCGTTCGAGCTCACACCCTACGAGAATCGCATCTGAGGGAGGATGGTGCGTCGCCTTTCGCAGGGCCAGTCTCTGCACAAAAGACGGCGGGATGTCATACGAGTGATGGGATGACAGAGGAGCGAGCAATCGCTCCTCTGTTCTTTTTTGGATCATTGGGGGTGTTTTTCAGAGGTGACAGTCACTTCACAAAGTGACCATCGCCTGAGAAAGTGCAAAGGTAGTGTGGGAACACAGCGCGACCAGAAAGCGCGAATACGCAAGGCCGATGAGTGAGCGGCGCAGGCATGAGGGGCGAGGACTTGATCCAGCGATGTCTTGGGTGTGGGAAAAAGGAGTGTTACAGAGTTGACACATTTGTGAAAAATGGTACAATCGCTACGCAAAGTCTGACCAGTTTGAGTTATACTTCAGAGGATGCATTCAAAGTTCGATGGAATGACAACCTGTGACTGATTTTGAACGCACGCTATTTCAAAAGATGGGACAGGATGGATTACCCAGAATTTGTGATAATTTTGACAAGCATAGGGGGCTATGCTATAGTCTGCCAGTGTTAAGTGGCAATGAAATAACCTAGCGTCCCCGTCTGGCGTCAGACGCCATCCTTTGGAGATGGGCGTTCGTAAAGCGAAGAAGTTTCTTCAGCCCAGAGCGGTTTCCACGAAAGAAGCTCACAAGAAGGAGATTGTCCGGTGGCCGAACAACTTGCTGACAAGAGTAGCGAGGAGCGCGCTGCGCGCACGGCTGAACTCAAGCGGAAGATGCAGGAAGCTGCTCAGCGCAACAAACCTGCAACGGGCGCGGCTGCTACGCCGACTGAAGCGGGGTCAGCGCCGGTGAAAGCTGTTGCAGCGCCAGCGCCGAGTCCCACACCCGAGCCAGCGCCATCGGTTGTTGTTCCAGCCGCAAGCGGGGAATCCGCCGTCGTGACGGACCCGGCGTCAATCGCTCCGATGGGCGTCATCTCTGGCAATGGCGCGGCTGCCCAGTCTGCGGTCGAACCGCTTGCCGAGGCGGCAGCGGTGGAAGACCCGGCGGCGCGAGCGCGTCGAGAGATGAACCGACGCGAGTTCTTGACCTATACGTGGGGCGCAGCATTGGGCTTAGTCTTGTTGGAGACCGGTTACGCCATTTTTGACTTCATGTATCCTCGGTTCAAAGCGGGTGAATTTGGCGGGAAATTCTTCTTGGGCCCAATGTCGAGCATGCCTTCCACTGATGCTCCGCCGCTACCCATCACTGATGGCAAATTTTGGTTGGTGAACACGACTGATGAGGGCATCAAGGCGCTCTATATGGTTTGCACCCATCTGGGCTGTCTGTATAAATGGGAGCCATCTACAGTGCGTTTTGAGTGCCCTTGTCACGGCTCGAAATTTAGCCGCGAGGGCTATTATATTGAAGGCCCTGCGCCGCGCTCGCTCGATACGTTCGTGGTAAGCGACGAGACAGCCATCGTCGTGGTTGACACCGGAAAGAAGATACCGGGCGCCCCGGCCGCAGAATCGCCAGCGAAAGCTGCCTGAGACGATTATTCAACATGCCTTGAGTCACAAGATCTGAGGAGAGCAGGCTATGGCAGTACAGCCCGAAATTCAGAAGAAAAGCGTTGTCACAACGGCATTGGAGGGAGCATCGGATGTATTTACGCGGGTCACCGCCGGCATCAGCCCTGGAGAGTTCCGGCGCATGTTGCGCGGCGAGCCTCCCGGTCGCCCCAACCCGCGCCTGAAACCCCATTCAGAGACATTCCTGCTCCATATTAAGCCCACCTACTACCACGAAAGCGTGACGCGTTTCACCCATACGTTTCGCTTGGGGCTCCTCTCCACCTATCTCTTTCTGTTTGAGACGATCACTGGTCTTATCTTGATGATCTGGTACACGCCCTCTCCCACTCAGGCTTATGTGGACATGATTCGCCTCCTGAGCAACGTGCCGATTGGGCAGATCATGCGCGATCTGCACCGCCTGGGCGCCGAGTTGATGGTGGCGATTGTCACGTTGCACATGGTGCGCACCTACCTCACGGGCAGCTACAAAGCGCCGCGCCAGTTCACCTGGTTTACGGGGGTGATCCTCTTTGTCGTGACCCTCTTCCTGAGTTTCTCCGGCTATTTGCTGCCGTGGGATCAACTTGCCTACTGGGCTGTGACGATTGGCACGTCTATGGCCGAAGCGATTCCGCCCACGATCGTGGGAGAGACGGTGAACTTGTTGGCGCGCGGCGCGCCCGACATTGGGGCGAATGGTTTGCTGCGTTTTTACCTGCTCCATGTGCTTTTTTTGCCTTTACTGCTCTTTTTGTTCTTCTTTGTGCACTATTACAAAGTAGTGCATTTTGGCATCAGCCTGCCTGCGCAAGAGGAAGAAGTAGGACAGGACACTGCGAACAAGGTGCCTGCTGATCGACGCGTCTATTTCTTGCCCGATGTGATGCTGGATGAGGCGATGTTCCTCATCGTCTTTACAGCCATCATGGTTGTCGTGTCGGTCTTCTATTTTCAGGCGCCCTTAGAGTCAATCGCCAATCCCCAATCCACGCCGCTCCACACAGTGGCGCCATGGTATTTCTACTGGCTGCAAGGGTTACTCAAGATTGCAGACAAAATGATTGCCGGCGTCATTTTGCCCGGCATCCTTTTGGTTTTGCTGATTGCGATCCCCTATCTTGACCCCAATCCCAGCCGCCGCGGTCGTGACCGCCGCGTCGCCATCATTGCCGGGATCGTGGCTGGCGCGGTCATGATCGTCCTGAGTTGGATGGGTACGCCCCAATATGCGGTGCAAGGCGCGCCGGCAGTGGAGATCGTTCAAGAGATCATGCCTGAAGAGGGCGCCGGAATCGTGCGCGAGATCGGCTACACCCATGTCCCTGTCGGCGTATATGATACGCGTATTCCTGTAGAGGAGCAGACAACTGACGCCGAATTTGCCGAGGTTCTCCATGAATTCCAGGCCGGAGTTGCCCATTTTGAAGAGACTGACCCGGATTTCAACAATGCCTATGGGCTGCTGACCATCACCCAGGAGCAGCCATCACTCCGGCGACTCACATGGGAGATCTTCTGGCTGAGCGCGGAAGGCATTGAAGAATCGTACAAACGGGTCTTCTTCTTGCATGAAGACTCGCTCTACTGGGAGCAGTATGGCCTGAAAGATTTTAGCTTCTTGCGCGCTGAAGAAGAAGGCGCACAGGAATAGCTGGATGAATTCTCAGGCGCGAAGGCAATCGCGTTTTGACGCCAGTGAGAAGTGAGGATTTGAATGCGACGACCCTGGTATAGCTTTCTTTATGTACGCTCACCCATTGCCAAGATACTCTGGGGCATCATAGCTTTGGGTGTGACGATAGTCCTTTTGTTCTTTCAGCTCTATATCGAGGAGCCGCGCATGGCTGCGCAAACGGCTAACTGGGACGGCCGCGCCGTTGAGCAGGGGGCAACGCTTTTCGCAAACAACTGCAGCAGCTGTCACGGCGCCGACGGCAAGGGCCTGCCAGGGGTGGCGCCAGCGCTCAATAGTCGCTACTTCTTTACCCAGCGCCTTTCAGATATTGGGTACGCCGGCTCTCTCCATGACTATGTGGCGGGTACGGTCGCCGCCGGACGACCCAGCAACGCCATCAGCCAGTGGGCGGCCAAGATGCCCACCTGGGGCACGGATTACGGCGGCCCGTTGCGTAACGATCAGGTGGATGCCGTCACCCGCTTTGTGTTGAACTGGGAAGCGGACGCCTTGCAACAGACACCCGAGGAAGACCCGTGGCAGCCATTCCAAAACGCACCCACGACGACTATTTCCGGCACGGTGGAGATGCCGGGCGCAACGAGCGAGCAGACCGGTGAGCGCGCCCCGGCCGATCTGTATGTCTCAATGGGCTGCATGGGATGTCACAATATCAACGAGCCGCAGACTGACACAAATCGAGGACCGGTGGGCCCAAATCTGGGCAACATCCATGAGACGGCCGCAACACGTGTGCCCGGTGAGGACGCTCAAACCTACGTTCACAACAGCATTGTGAATCCAAACGCTCATCTCTCGCCGGGATATAGCGGGGGGCTGATGCCGCAAAATTTCCAGGAGCGTATGTCCGAACGGGAGATTCAGCTTCTGACAGACTGGATTCTGAATCCCGACCGCGAGCAATAGCCGGATTTCTGCATTGGCAAGCGCCCGCTGCACGCACAGCGGGCGTTCTTTTTTGTGTTCTTCACTCACAATGGCAATCAAGCGCGAGCCGACCCTGCTTCAAGACCCCATCTTCTATGTCATGCTTGTCGTGTTTGCTCTGCTGACTACCGGGCTGCCTGCCTTGCTCGGGCAGTCATGGCTACTCCCTTTGAGCCAGACGGCTGCTCTGACTGCATTTGTCGCCGTTGCAGCAAGGCACAACTCTGTGAAACATGCCATCGTCGTCATGGCGATCTTTTTGGCAATTCAGTTTGCCCTCATCTTCCTGCTTACGCTGCTTGCTGACCAGCGCGTGGAAACCGCGATCAGCGATGGCTTTCGTTTTCGCGCCGCCATGGCCGAATGGGCCTATGGAGGAGCATTGTTGCCGACAGGGTGGAGATCTCGGCCCTTGGGAAATCTCGCCGGCTTTGTTGCCATGAGCGTCGGTGCATACTTGACCGGCGGACTGGCAGGAATCTGGATTTTGGTGCGCACCGTCAATCAAACTGCCTTTTCGGCTGCCGGATTTCTTCTTCTGCCAGGCGATCCCGCCGGTTTGCTCATCGGTCTGGCGCCGTGGACGATGCTAAAGATTGCTGGCGGCGTCATGCTGGTCGCCGTCTTGGCGCAGGCGCTTTGGACGAACACGTGGTCGCCCGGCGCGTTGCTGCAACGCAACAGGCGGACGCTGTTGATCGGCGCGCTGCTCCTGATCCTTGCTGTGCTGGCAGAGTTTGTCCTGGGCGGTCTGTGGCGTTCGTTCTTCATCGATCCCTATTGAGTTGTCTGCCATGCTCATCAAGAAAGTGATTGTCCAGGGCTTCAAGACATTTGCCAGCCGCACCGAGTTTGTTTTCGACCCAGGCATTACGGCTGTGGTCGGACCCAACGGCAGCGGCAAGAGCAACATCGTCGATGCCGTGCGCTGGTGTCTGGGCGAGCAATCCTTCAGCCTGCTGCGCTCAAAGAAGACGAGCGACATCATCTTTTCGGGCAGCGATAAACGACCTCGATTGGGCATGGCCTCGGTGAGCCTCACGCTGGACAACAGCAGCGGCGAGATTCCCATTGATTACATTGAGGTGGAGATCACTCGTCGCGCCTATCGTGATGGTGAGAACGAATACCTGGTGAATGGACAAAAGGTGCGACTGCAAGATGTTGCCGAAATGCTGGCGCAGACCGGACTAGGCAAACGCACCTATTCCGTGATCGGACAGGGGCTGATCGACCGGGCCTTGAGCCTGGCGCCGGAGGAGCGTCGTTCTCTCTTTGAAGAGGCGGCCGGAATCACCGGTTATCAAGCGAAGCGAGAGACGGCCTTGCGCCGGCTGGACATCACCGAGCACAATCTCACCCGTGTGCGAGATATCACAACGGAATTGGCCCCGCGCCTGAGCTACCTGCGCCGCCAGGCGGAGCGTGCAATGGAACGCGCCCAGGTCGCTGCGGATTTGCGCGACCTGTTGCGTGAATGGTATGGCTTCCGCTGGCACACCTCTCTGGCTGAAATGGAGCGCGCCCATGGGGCGGCAGCCCAATTGCAGGAGAGCGTTGCCATACGGCAGCAGGCCCTCCACGAGCTGGCAAGACAGATTGAAGCCGTGCGCAGCGAGCAAGCGACCCGGCGGAGCGCATTGGCCGAACAGCACCGCACTGGCAGCGAACTCCACAAGCGCGCCGAAGGCATTGACCGTGAGTTGGCTGTCACGCAAGAGCGCCTGCGCCAGACGCAAGAGCGCCATGAAGAGGCAACGCGCGAGTTGGCCTTGCTGCGAACGCAAGCAGAGACGATTGCCGATCGCGCCCAAGAATTGAACGGTTCGCTTGCGGACTTGCGGCGATTGCATCATACTCGACAGGCGGAAGTGCGTGTCGTGGAGACCTCGGTGACCGCGTTGCAGCAAGGGCGCGCGCGGTTGCTGACAGAGATCGATCAGGCGCGGCGCAACGTGGAGGAGCTGGCGCGGCGTCAGGCAGACGCTCGCGGCAGGCTTTCGCAGGCTCAGGAGCGCCAGATTACTCTGGGTCGGGAGATAGAGGCCCAGGTTGAGAAGCAGGAGAGAGCGCAGTTCCAGGCGCAGGTTGCGCGGCAGGCGGTGGAGGCGACAGAAGCGCAACATCGGCTGCTGGAGGAAGAGGCGGCTGAGCTTCAGAAAACCATCGACCAACTCGAATCAGCGCACTCTGGTCTGCGGGTGCAATTGAACAGCGCAGACGAGGACCGCCGGGCGGCAGAGCGAGCCGCGGATCGTTTGCAGACGCGCTTTGACCTCTTGAGGCGGCTGCGTGATGAAGGAGCTGGCTTTGCCGCAGGCGTGCGCGCTGTGTTGCAAGCCGCTTTGCCCAATGTTTTGGGGCCTGTGGCCGGTCTGCTGCATGTTCCGCCGCACCTGGACAAGGCAATCGAAACGGCCTTGGGCGGCGCACTGCAAAACCTTGTCACCGAGCGCTGGGAAGACGCCCAGGCGGCGATTGAGTTCCTCAAGCGCAACAACCGCGGGCGCGCCACATTTCTGCCGCTGGATCGGTTGCACATTCCTTCGCCCATCGCCGCGCCTGCCATGCCGGGCGTCTTGGGCAATGCCTTCGACCTGGTGCGCTTTGACCCACGCGCGGGGGAGGCGATGCGCCAATTGCTCAACCGCATCTGGGTAGTAGAGACTCTTCCGGCAGCGAGGGCGGCTCTGGACGCGCTGCGTGATGGCGTGCGACCCACAGTGGTGACGCTGGAGGGGGAGATCGTGCGTCCTGGCGGCGCAGTCACTGGCGGCAGCGATGGTGAGCGGCGCGATGATTCGGTGTTGGCTCGCGCACGTGAATTGCGCGAGCTACCTGAGCAAATCGCGGCTGCGCTGAGACGGGTTCAAGAGGCTGGGAGTGCGTTCCAGGAGATCGCGTTGCGCATAGCATCTGCCCAAGCTGAGATGGATGCGGGACGCCAGCGACTGGCCGAGTGCGCGCGTCGGGAGCGCGCACAGCGTCAGCAACTGGAGGATGCGCGCCGTAGCGCCGACCTTGCCCAACAGTCAGCTCGTTGGGAGGAGGAGCGCGCTGAAGGGCAGCGGCGCGAGCTTGGCGAGTTGGAGCGCAGATCGCAGGAGCTGGCAGATCTGTTGCAGGCGCTTATTGAGGAGCACGGCGTTGCTGTGGCCGCGCTGGGCAGAACCGAAGAGGAACTGGTGGCCATGGGCGGCGATGATTTGTTGCGTGAGCTGGCTGAGCGGCGCACAGCCGAGGTGGAGGCGAGGAGTCGTCTGACGGGTCAGGAGCAGTTGGTTCAAGAGCAGGAGAAAACGCTGCGGGGGATTCTTGAGCAGGTGCATCTCAAAGAAGTTCGCGTTGCAACCTTGCTGGGTGAAGGCGAGCGATTGGCTGAGGAAGTACGGCGCCTGGCTGAACAAGACGCAGAACTCAGCGCAGCGATTCAGGCGCTCCAACGTCTGATTCAGCCAGAGGGAGAGAGGTTGGCGGCCCTCGACGCAGCGCAGCGGGAGATTGAGGAACGCGAACGCGCCATGCAGCAGGCCTTGCGTTGGGACGAATCAGCATGGAGCCATGCCCAGCTCGCCTTGCAGCGCAGCGAGGATGCCGTCCATCAATTGCGCACTGAGATCCTCCACGACCTGGGGCTGGTCAACATGGAACAGAGCGATGAGGTGGCGACGCAACCTCCTTTGCCCCTGGATGCCTTTGTGGATCAGCTTCCTGTAGTGGAGAGTGTCGGTGAAGGTTTGGAAGGGGAAGTGCGTGAGACGCGAGCCCGCTTGAGCAGATTGAGTAATGTCAACCCGGATGCGCCAAAGGAATATGAGGATGCAGCCAGCCGATATGAGTATCTGCTGATTCAATCAGATGACCTGGAGGCGGCGGCTGCCGACTTGCGCAAGGTGATTCGTGAACTGGATGAGACCATGAAGGGGGAGCTCACCAAGACATTCAACGCCATTGCGCTCCATTTTCGTGAAGAGTTTCAGCGACTGTTCAACGGCGGCAGCGCCGAACTCGTCCTATCAGATGAAAACGACATCGCCAACAGCGGCATCGAAATCCTTGTACGACCGCCGGGGAAGCGGCCGCAAAGTCTGGCGCTCCTGTCGGGCGGGGAGCGAGCGCTGACGGCCTGCGCGTTGATCTTTGCAATCCTGCGCGTAAGCCCCACGCCGTTCTGCGTTTTGGATGAAGTGGATGCGGCGCTAGACGAGGCCAACGTGGATCGTTTTCGCCTGGCGGTCGAGGCGCTCAGTCAGGACACCCAGTTCATTATTGTCACCCACAATCGGCGTACATTGGAAGGCGCAAACACGATCTATGGTGTGACTATGGGGCAAGATGGGGTGAGCAAGGTGATCAGCCTGCGTCTGGATGGTGATGAAATTATCCATCATCACAATGGCGCAGGTCCGACAGCACTTGTGGGTGAGGTGGAAGAGCCTGTCAGAATGTAAAGTTGCAGAGATCCAGGATAGAGAGGAAGAGACAGAAATGATTGCAGACCTTCATCAATTGCGAAATAGTGAGAGCCGCTCGATCAGCCCAGAGAATTTCAGTGGGGCAAAAGGGAGAGGCGGGATGGCGACCAGCGGCACGGGCGCGCATGCTGGCCGCGAACTGGGTGTGGGGTGGAAGCTCTCGCCGTCTGTTTCGATCTCTGCTGGCGAGACCTTCACGCTGGCCGACATCGAGGGGCCAGGCGCGATTCAGCACATTTGGACGACGCCCACCGGCAATTGGCGCTACAGCATTCTACGCATCTATTGGGACGACCAGGAGCAGCCCTCCGTCGAATGTCCCATAGGAGACTTCTTTGCGTGTGGCTGGGGGCGTTTCAGCCAGGTCTCCTCCCTGGCAGTCTGCGTCAATCCAGGCAGCGCGTTCAACTGCTACTGGCCCATGCCATTTGCGCGGCGTTGTCGCATCACGCTAGAGAACATTGCAGACGAAAGCATGGTTCTCTATTATCAGATTGATTACGAGTTGCGCCCGGTGGACGAAAACGCCGCCTATTTCCACGCCCAATTTCGTCGGGTCAACCCGCTTCCCTACAAGGGAGTCTACACCATTGTGGATGGCGTCAAGGGTCAGGGGCACTATGTCGGCGTCTACATGGCCTGGGGGGTCAACAATTCGGGATGGTGGGGCGAAGGCGAGATCAAGTTCTACCTGGATGGCGATGTAGACTACCCAACGATCTGCGGCACGGGGACAGAAGATTATTTCTGCGGGTCCTATAATTTCGAGAATCGCCAGACGCGCCAATATCAAGAGTTTACAACGCCCTATGCCGGGCTGCCCCAGGTGCTCCGGCCGGATGGCGTCTATCAGTCGCAGACACGCTTTGGCCTATATCGCTGGCATCTGCTCGACCCAATTCGCTTCAAGCAGGATCTGCGTGTGACGATTCAGGCTTTGGGTTGGCGCAGCGGCGGGCGCTATCTGCCGCTGCAAGATGACATTGCGTCTGTGGCGTATTGGTATCAGACTTTGCCAACGCAACCTTTCCCGTCGTTGCCCGGGCGCGACCATCTGGAAGTGATTTGAACGACGTGGAATCTGGGATACTCCCGGTGAATTCTGGTCGTTGACGAAGAAGGCAAACTCCCCTATACTAGCGATTGTGGGTCAAACTAACCGACTCTTCCAAAAAGCCAGGAGCAGATCATGGATAACTCGATTATTGCCAAGGTTGTGGAACAGATGGAGACACTACCCAGCGACATGCAGCGACTTGTTTTGGAGTTTGCCCGCACCCTGCATTCGACAACGCCTCATGGAATCTCAGGTCGCCACTATCTGCAATTTGCCAACGTCATCCCGCGCGACGATCTTCGCCAGATGCAACACGCCATCGTGGCTGGTTGCGCACAGGTGGCAGTGAATGAGTGGTAGATACGTCATTGATACAAATATCGTCCTCGCGCTCTTCGAGGGAGACGAGGCGGTCATCGACCGAATCGAAATCGTCGATGAGGTCTTCGTGCCCAGTCTCGTCATTGGAGAGCTCTATTACGGCGCGCTCAAATCTGGCCGTCCCCGGGAGAATATGACGCGCGTCACCGAGTTTGCACACGCCAGCTCGGTGCTGGCGTGTGATGCGGAGACAGGGCGTTGGTACGGCATCCTGAAGGATTTGCTGCGCCAAAAAAATGCGTTTTTGCCAGAAAATGATGTGTGGATCGCGGCCCTTGCTTTGCAGTATGGGCTGACTTTGGTAACCCGTGATCCTCAGTTTGGTGAGATCACCAACCTGCGCAGCGAGCGGTGGTAGTCCTCATCAGTCATCCGCACATGAACGTGGCCCCATTCACCCCGCTGGCAATGGGAGAGCGGTCAGCGCGCCGTTGCTTTTCGAGACACCCCATCGCAGATGAGAACAGAGGCTTCAACATATGATGCAAGGAATGCGCGGCGGAAGGAATATGGATGGTCGCCGGGGGAGCACAAAGGACCTGGGGCGAGCCATCCGCTATCTCGGTCACTACAGGCGCATTACGACTTTTGCCTATATTGCCATGCTGATCAGCATCGGCGCACAATTGCTTGTGCCGCAGATGATCCAGAACATCCTCGATGCGGTCACCTATGGCCTGGCTGTGCAGCAGATGGTTGGACTTTCGCCTGAAGAGCTAGATGCTGCGCTCGCCAATGCAGGAATGACCCAGGGGCAGCTTGAGCGGGCGTCAGCGAATCCGGAGGGTGTAGTCATCTGGGCGGCAATACTGATTGTGATTTTTGCCGTGGCGCGCGGGCTTTTTTCTTTTGCCCAAACCTATATGTCGGAGAATGCCAGCCAGGGAGTGGCCTTTGATTTTCGCAACGACCTCTTCGCCAGGATTCAGCGCCTGTCCTTCAGCTACCATGACCGCAACCGCACCGGTCAACTCATGGTGCGCGCCACAGATGACGTAGAGAAGGTGCGCATCTTCATCGGTCAGGGGTTGCTTCTGGCCGTGCAAGCAATCCTTTTATTGAGCGGCACATTGATCCTGCTGACGCTCACCAACTGGCGGCTCATGCTCGTCATCTTGCCGGTTCTACCTATTGCCATGGTCCTCTTTATCGTGTTTGGAACCATCAGCCAGCCCTTATTCCAGAAGGTGCAGGTCAAACTATCAGCGTTGAACACGATCTTGCAGGAGAACCTGGCGGGGATCAAAGTTGTGAAGGCTTTTGCTCGTGAGCCGAGCGAGGGAAGGCGGTTTGACGCGGCTGCAGAAGATCTGATGAAGCAACAGGTCACTGTGGCGCGCATCTTCAGTTTTCTCTTTCCTGTCATCTTTCTTGTCGCCCAGTTGGGTCAGGCCGCCATTGTCTATTTTGGCGGTCGGCAAATCATTGCAGATACACTCACAATCGGTGAGTGGCAAAAGTTCAGCCTCTACCTTGTCTATGTCTTCTTTCCCCTTGGGCAGTTGGGCTTCATCATCACCCAGATGAGCCAGGCAAGCGCCAGCGCCACACGCGTCTTCGAGATTCTTGACGCAAAGAGCGATGTGGTGGACAAACCGGGCGCTGTGGTGATGCCCCCGGTGCGGGGCGAGGTTTCTTTCAACAATGTTTCCTTTCGCTACTTTGGCAGCACCGACCCCGTGCTCTCTGGGCTTTCTTTTACGGCGACGCCTGGTCAGACCATAGCGATTCTTGGCGCAACTGGCAGCGGAAAGAGCAGCATCATCAACCTGATCCCTCGCTTCTATGATGTGACTGACGGCAGCATTGCCATCGACGGTTACGATGTGCGTGACGTTCAGCTCGAGTCCCTGCGGAGACAGATCGGCATTGTTCTCCAGGAAACGAATCTCTTCACAGGCACTATCCGCGAGAACATTGCTTTTGGCAAGCCCGAGGCCAGCGATGACGAGGTGATCGCTGCGGCGCAGGCCGCAGCAGCTCACGACTTCATTTCTTCATTTCCCGATGGTTACGCCACAAATGTGGGCGAGCGGGGCGCGACCTTGAGCGGCGGCCAAAAGCAGCGCATCGCCATCGCGCGGGCGCTGCTTCTCAACCCAGCCATCCTCATTCTGGATGATTCAACCAGCAGTGTGGATGTTGCCACGGAAGTGGCGATTCAACACGCACTGGATCGCTTGATGAAGGGGCGCACGAGCTTTGTCATTGCCCAACGCATCAGTACAGTCTTGAACGCAGACCAGATTCTCGTCTTGGAGAAGGGGCGCATCGCAGCTAGCGGGCGTCACGCCGAGCTGATGGAGACCAGCCCTATCTACGCCGAGATCTATCAGAGTCAACTTGTCGAAGATGCTTCTTTGCCGGCAGCCGAAGCGCCGGCCATGGGAGAAGTCACCAAAGTTGAGGAGGTGACGTCATGATTGGTGGTCCACGAGGATTGCTTGAGCAGGAAGTCTTCAAGCCGCGCAGCGTCAGCGCAACGTTAGGACGCCTGATGCGCTATTTCAAACCCTTTTGGTTCATTCTGGTGGGGGTGCTGGTCCTGCTGATCGTCAATGCCTGGGTGCAGGTCATCACGCCCGAATTGATCGGTCAGTCGGTGGATTGTTTCATCACGCCGGCGGTTGTCGGCGAGGCGAACGTAGCCGATCCCGAAGCAGACGTCACGCCAACCGGAGCGCAGCAGAATTGTTGGTACAATCCGCTTCCTCCGGGCTCCACGACCAGCGATTATATCGCCGGATTGGGGCAGCTTGTGTTGGTATTGGTGGGTATCTTCATTCTGGGCGCAGTGACGGGTGGACTCATGTTCTATCTGATGTCCTGGACAGGGCAGCACGTGTTGCGTCGCCTGCAGGTCGAAGTATTCAACCATTTGCATGAGCTTTCGCTCGGCTACTACAGTCGCAATGAGAGCGGCGATTTGATGAGCCGCATCACCAACGACACAAGCACCATTCAGCAGGCCATGAGTTTTGCTCTGGTGCAGGTACTCAGCGGCGCGCTATTGTTGACCTGGATCGCCTATAACATGCTCTCGCTCAATACAGCATACGCCTTGCTCAGTCTGGCGATTCTGCCGGTGATGGTTGTAGCCACGTTGTGGTTTAGCGGACAGGCGCGCAAGGCTTTTCGGCGTACACGAAAAGAAATCGGCAATGTCAACGCTGAGTTAGCGGAAAGCATCTCGGGAGTGCGCGAAGTGCAGGCGTTTAGCCGTGAGGAAGCCAACATCACGTCGTTTCGCCAGAGTAATGCGGCCAACCGCGACGCCAACGTTACCGCGGTGGCCTACACATCAGCGCTGGCGCCCACGCTGGAAGCTCTTGGCTATGTGGCGCTGGCATTGGTGGCTGGCGTGGGCGGCGTGCTGCTGCTGCGCGGACAGACCATTGGCGGTGCGGTGTTGTCTGTTGGCCTGATCGTCACCTTCATCGGCTATGTACAGCGTTTCAACCAGCCGATTGCCCAGATCGCGGTATTGTGGACGAATATCCAGAGCGCCATCGCCGGCGCCGAACGCATCTTCGATCTGCTGGACGTGAAACCCGACGTGGAGCAGAAACCCGATGCCCTGGAGATGCCTCCCATACGTGGGCGGGTGGTTTTCAACAATGTCTACGCCGAATACAAGACAGACGAGCCAGTGTTACAAGGCATTGATTTGGTTGCTGAACCAGGACAGATCATCGCCATCGTTGGGCCGACCGGCGCCGGCAAGAGCACGTTGGTCAACTTACTGCCGCGTTTTTATGATATCACCCAGGGCCAGGTGACGATTGATGGCGTGGACGTGCGGGATGTGACGCTGGCTAGTCTGCGCTGTCAGATAGGCATCGTGTTGCAGGACTCTTTCCTCTTTGGCGACACGATCATGAACAACATACGCTATGGTCGTCCGGAAGCCAGCGACGACGAGGTGATCGCCGCGGCGAAGCTGGCGCGGGCCCACGACTTTATCGTGCGGCTCTCCGACGGTTACAACACCATCTTGGGTGAACGGGGGAGCGGGCTGAGCCAGGGTCAACGTCAACTCCTGTCGATTGCGCGCGCTGCGTTGATTCATCCGGCCATTCTGGTATTGGACGAAGCCACCAGCAGCGTGGACACGCGCACCGAACGGCAGATTCAGGCCGCGTTGGAGGAGTTGCTGAACGGGCGCACCAGTTTCGTCATCGCTCATCGCCTGAGCACGATTCGACATGCAGATCAAGTTTTGGTGTTGGTGAAGGGGGAGATCGTCGAAAGGGGGCGTCACGAAGAACTGTTGGCGAAGAAGGGCGTCTACTATGATTTGTACATGAGCCAGTTCAAGCGTCAGGAGGAGATGACTGCGTCCACAAATGGTCATCAGCAGGGCGTCATCCTGACTGCCGCGATAACGTCTTGATGGGCTGATCGGCGGCTGACTGACCTGGCGTCATGTCTCCATGTTTCACAGGAAAATGAAGGGGAGTGCGCAGCAGATCGCGCACTCCCCTTCATTGTTTGTCCGGTTGTGTTTTTGGTTTTGCGATGATTGTATGTTCTGGCGACCACCTCCGATCTGCTGTTGTAGAGGGCTGGCCGGCCCCCTGAGTTGGAAAAGGTGCACGTATCCTGGGATTCTTACCTCCTTTCAGGACTTCCTGGCAACTATCAATCACCCGATCTGGTAGTGACAGTTGCTGCTGGCGCTATAACTGAACCTGGGTCCTGGTCACGATCTTGTAGGATTCCCCTTCACGGGTGACCAGCAAACGGGTATTGGCGCGACGGCTGGCGACGATATTGAAGATCTGGTTCACGGCCTGAATCGGTACAAGACTCTCGCTGGAGATTGTCACAATGTCGGTCTCCGGGTCATATTCGAGAGTTTGGGCGGGCTGCAGATTGACGCAGATCTTGGCAATTCTGTCGGTTACATTGGCGGCTCGGTTGGTGGTCGATGTCATCATGATTCGTCGCTTTCTTATCATCAATGGAGCCGAGGAACCTATCGCCAGTAAGCTCAAGGTCTCAGCTAGTTCACACGTCGTTGGAATCGTACATACATCTCCTGATAGCGATCATCTGGTTGAAGAGTAAAGACAACAGGCGGGCCCACTTCTCTGCCGACGCTGTCAAGGGGAGTGACTTCCCATACTCCAGCGGGCGGCGTCTGCTCGAATTCGATCTTCAAATTGTAGGGGCGCTGCCTGTCGTCATGGGTCCAGGGCCAAGTCAGCAGCGGAATACCGGCGAAACTGACAATGTTGTTGGGCAACTCTACTCCATCTTTGCGCACTCGCACCCGATAGCTCCCAGCGCCGTTATAGAGGGTTACGTCTTCCATGAAGACATAGAGCCGAGGATGCACTGTTTCCAGAAACTGTTCGCTCCTGACGACAGAGAACTCCAGGGTTGGCGTTGACGTTGGCGTCGGCGGCAACAGGATTGCCGTGGGTGGGATAGGCGTGGCCGTTGGGGGCAGGTTTACCGGCGCGCTGGCTGTTGGCGCCGCCCCTACGAGCGACTGTCCAACCGCGTCGACTGGCAGGGCGTATTGACCTGTCACCCACCCGACTGCATTGTTGATGCAGCAGATCTGCCACCATCCGCCGTCTGAACTGAGGCCAAGCACCTGAAACTGTTGACCGCTTGTCACCTGGGTGAGAATCGAATAAGCCAGCCCTGGCCCTTCCCGTACATTGACGAATGGGCCGGCGATCACCACTCGTGAAACAGAATTGGCTTGCACTGTGCCTCCTATGTTGGCTGGGTTGAGTAAGCTGCCCGCAGGGAGTGTGCTCGACTGATCATTCGATTGGCCGGTCTGCACTCCTGTTCCATCGACAAAAGCCCGCGCCCGAGCTGTTCCAGGCCCGATTGCATTGGCCTCTACTGCGCCCCCGTCTTGACCATGCGCCTGGACTTCTACACTCTGATCCACGCCAATGCGGGCTGCCGCATTTCCAGCGCCATTCACGCTGGCCGCCGCCTGGACTGTCTGTGGGCCAGTGGCGATCGCTTTTACTCGACCTTGCTGGGATGACTCGACATTGGCCTGCACCATTATCTGTACATCGAGGCTTGCGTCGGCTGCCGGGCTGCTGCTAACAATTGCCGGCGCAGCGCCGGCGGCCAATATGGCGTCGGGGGGCAGGCTTTGTTGTGGCGGGACGACAGCAACGGATGTCGCTGGGGCATTCCCTGCGCTTGCACTCTCGCCGTCTGGCTGCAGAAATTCGATGAGAACGCCCAGGTTCATGCCGAATAGGAGGGCCAGGAATAGAGCGAGAAGCCATCGACCGTATCTATTCCAGATGGTCTGTTTTTGCGGATTCATAGATGTCCCTCTTCTGTCAGTAGTGTGTTCTGTGATGTTTGAAGTGGAACTTGCGCCAGGCAAAAAAGCCGGCCTGCGCCAAATGCGCAAGGCCGGCTTTTCCGTGCCTGGATGATTCAGTTGTGGCTCAGGTTGACCCGCCTGCCAGTGTACTCAGGCGCTCAACGTGCTGATAATGGTGACCTTGAAGGCGTCTGGGAATCGCTTGATCAGCACCTTTTCACCCTCCTCGCAATTCGCCACAATGCGCACCATCTGCCCAGGCGAATGGCTGGGGACGAGGTTTTCTGTGATGATGACGATCTGCCCAGTCTCCGGGTCATATTCCAACGATTGAAACGGCTTCAGGTTTGCACCCAGACGAGCGATCTGTTCTGCGAGTGCGCCAACGGGAACGGCGGCGGAGTGTTTTTGCGATGCAATCATGATGGTATTCCTTCGTTCACCGTCTTCATTCCACGAATATCCTTGATGACCATCAGGAGCCTCAGTTGGTTGCCCAGCATGTGGATGATGTCTGCCACTGCCACACGCGCTGCCCCAGGCAGATGCTCCTGTGTCAGCAGGCGCAGCAAATCCCGCAACGTGCGATTCAGCTCGATGACACGTGCTGGCGGAATGCCGGCGTCATCCAACATCTGGTTCAGCTCGTCATACTGCTCGATAGATAGCAACATTGCTTCAGAGATCACCTCGACTGCGCCAGGGGGTTTCTCACCGTCCAAGAGCGACCTGAGCAATGTGACAATGCTATCCGCGTCGGCGATGGCGTGTCTGATTGACCGAAGGTCCTTGTCCTTCCCTGGCTGGGGTTTGTCCGGCATTGGGAGCCTCTCTTCTGAGTGAGCGCGCCCGTTCAAGCGCAGCAGATACCTCTTGTCGATAGTGCAGGTGCCGAGACGAATCTCCAAGAATCATCGGCAGGCCAGAAGCAGCGAACCCGGCGACTACCCGCAGCGTGTTGGCGGCGCCAATGACTGGACTCAGTGCGGCAATTGTAACACTCACGCCAAAGACAACCAGATGTGACGTGTAGCCATGCTGCCCGTAGGTGCGGTTCACATATCCCACGAGCCGATCATAGAAGACGCCAAAGCCAAGCAGTCCCAAGAACACCCCAACTTGGAGGAACGCCTGCTTACGCTTCGCTGATCTGTCCCCAGCCACATCGTCCAACTCGGCATCGCTACTCATCTGAGCCGGGCGACGTTTGGGGTCTTCTGATGTATGCGACGAAGACTGCATTGTTGATTTCCCTTTCTGGCATTCAGCCTTTGATGATGTATTCGGTGACGATGGCTGATCTCGTCGCTGCTTCATGTTCGTTGATTGGCAACTATATTCCTCAGCAGATTCAGAACTATATCGTGCTCATGTTACGTTTATCAAACTTTTTAATGCACTTTTGTGTTCCACAATATCTCGGAAGTATGGAAATAATTTAGCAGAAATTATTTTGTTTGTCAATACTTATTTTTGCTAAAAATATGCTTTTTAATGACTTTTTGTGAAATACTTCTAAGATAGAGAGTATTTGAACAGGCCATATGACCTGCGGACACAAATCGCAGATGAAAATGGCGCAAGTGGCGGATGACTCGTCACGAGTCACAGACCACTATTTTCACAGCATAAGCGATTCTCGCGCGTCACTTCACCCGCTCTCGTACAGAGCGGCCTAAATGAGACCAGGATCTCGTCATTCTGAGCGCCAGCGAAGAATCTCGTTATGCCACCCAGATGTTTCACTAACGTAGGGGGGCGCCCATTCCGATGGCGCAGAGCGCCTGTACCAAACAGCATGACAAATTGTAGTGTTATTTAGGCCTACGTGTACTTAGTGATCTGGCGTAACCTGCGTGCGGTATCAACGTCATTGAAGATGCAATGTTGAGCGGACAAAAGTAGGACAGGATGTGACTTTAAGGAGAAACGGAAGATGATTTCGGAACCGATGGTGCAGAATACCGAGGTGCAAGCAGATAACGCGGCTGTGTACGCATCCTTGGGGGTCGCCTCGGCGTTGTATGCAGCCTATCTCAATACAGCTGTGGGGAAGGATTTTGCCGAGCAGTACACGTGGGCCAGTGTTTCGCTCGGGACGGCAATCGTATTGGCTGCAACGCGCCTTCTCGTGCCAGGACGTCTGTGGAACCGTCTGGTAATTGCTTTTGTGGTCGCCGGGTCGCCGTTGATCCTGCGCAGTCTCTACAACCGCTTTACCCAGAGTGAGAAGTAAGTATTAGCCAAACTGTATTCCCTGAGCAAGGGGTAGTTCGGCCGACCAGTTGATTGTGTTGGTCTGGCGGCGCATGTATGCTTTCCACGCATCCGACCCAGACTCGCGCCCTCCGCCCGTTTCTTTCTCGCCGCCAAACGCGCCGCCTATTTCGGCGCCGCTTGTGCCGATATTGACGTTGGCGATACCGCAATCGGAGCCAGCGTGGGAGAGGAAACGCTCGGCGGCTAACAGATTCTGGGTGAAGATTGCGCTGGATAGACCTTGGGGCACGCCGTTGTGCAGCGCAATTGCTTCTTCGATAGTCTCATACCCCATCACATAAAGAATCGGGGCAAAGGTTTCTTCACAGACCAGGGGCGATTGGTGGGGCATGCGTATGATCGTCGGCTCGACAAAGTGAGGTCCTCTATCCGGCAATCGCCGCCCGCCGGTGATCAACGAGCCGCCATCCGCAATGGCTTGTTCCACAGCGTCAAGAAACGCCTTGACGGCGCCTTCGTTGACCAACGGCCCCATGAGAACACCCTGTTGCATGGGATCGCCGATGGGCACGCTTCGATATGCGCTGACAAGTTGGCTGCACAGTTCGTCGATGATCCCTTGATGAGCGATGACGCGCCGTGTGCTCGTACAACGTTGACCTGCTGTGCCCACTGCGCCAAAAACGATTGCTCGTACAGCCAGATTGAGGTTGGCGTCTTCACCCACAATGATCCCATTATTGCCGCCAAGTTCGAGGATGGCGCGCCCCAGGCGGCCAGCCACCTGCTGCGCCACCCGTTTGCCAACGCGAATCGAGCCTGTGAAGCTGATAAGTGGCAGCCGGGGATCGTTGATCATGCGCTCGCCCACCACCTGATTGGCGCCGATTGCCAGGTTGAAAATTGCAGTGAGGCCGTGGTCGGCCATCACATTGTTGCAGAGATGTTGCACTGCGATTGCTGTGAGCGGCGTGGCGGGCGATGGCTTCCAAATCATGGCGTCGCCGCACACCGCGGCAATCGCTGCGTTCCACGACCAGACAGCAACTGGAAAATTGAAGGCGGTGATGATGCCGATTGGCCCGAGGGGATGCCACTGTTCGTACATGCGGTGTCCTGGGCGCTCTGAGTGCATGGTCAGGCCATAGAGCTGGCGCGACAGGCCAACGGCAAAATCGCAGATGTCGACCATCTCCTGCACTTCGCCGAGGCCCTCGACGCGGATCTTCCCCATCTCCAGCGTCACCAGCTCGCCGAGAGGTTCGCTCAGTTCGCGGAGAGCAAGCCCCAAATCGCGCACGACAAGACCGCGTTTCGGCGCGGGAATCATGCGCCAGGTGAGAAATGCCGCTTGCGCCTGTTCGACCACCCGATTGTAGATGGCGTCGGTCGTCTCCACCACTGCGGCAATAGGCTCGCCGGTTGTGGGATTGTTGGATAGTAAAAGCTCACCGTGCGGATCGCTCATCCACCCGTCTGCGCCGGTGCAAGCGCCTGGATTGACGGCTTCTATCTGGAGTTTTTTCAGCAACGCCTGCGACATGGACTGCCTCTCTGTGCATCACTCATCACGTCTTAGACTCTTCCGTCAGCCCGCTACTCTTTGGCGCGCTCCACATATTCCCCAGTGCGCGTGTCGATGCGCAGGAGGTCGCCTTCTTTGATAAAGGCAGGCGCCTGTAATTCTGCGCCTGTTTCCAGGGTGACTTTCTTCAGCACGTTGGTGGCTGTGTCGCCGCGCACGGATGCGTCGGCTGCCACGACTTGCAATGTGACGAAGGTCGGCACTTCCACATCCAATACTTGACCGCCCTCCATCACGAGGAGCTGAACGTTGTCGTTTTCTTTTACGAATTTCATCTGTTCAGCCACCACATCGGCTGGCAGCGCGATCTGGTCATAATTCTGGGTATCCATGAAGTGATACAATGAGCCGTCGCTGTAGAGATACTGGGCGTCTCGCGTCTCGACCGTGATGATCTCGATTTCAGAGCCAGCGCGCACTCGATCCTCAGTGATTTTTCCGTTGTCGAAGTTCTTGAGCCGTAAGCGCACGAACGCTCGCCAGTTGCCAGGGCTGATGTGCTGATAATCCACGACGCGCTGCAGCGCGCCGTTGTAGCGAATTAGCATTCCGCGGCGTAGATCAGAAGTTGTTGCCATGGTCGCCTCCTATGAGAGCCAAATTGAGAACGGATTCGACGGATGCAGGACCGCGTACCGTCATTCGAGAAAATACGGGCTGACCCCGTGCAAACCCTATCCATTCTACTGATTTCGTCGCATTACGCCAACTCTGACGCACGCAAGTGGCAATGAAAACCCGCGGCCAAAGCCGCGGGTTTCACAGTGTTTTGTAAATCAACGTCCCCCCGTGTAGGAAGAAGGCTACTGCCACAGGCGTGCAATCGTCACATATTCATCCGCAGAATGTGGCGGTCCAAGCAATTTTGCCTGCCATACGTTGCCGGGAATCAAGCCGCTGCGCAGCCATCGCCCGTCGCCGCAACGATAGACTGCCTCTTGCAAACCGCTAGACGCCTCTTGGAGTACGGCGGCGCAGGCGGTTCCATCCGCCAACAACAAGCGCCACCCGTCGCTCCAGCGCACCAGTTGATTGCCAACTAGATTGTAGAAATGGGTGGCATCTTGCGACGGGCAGCAGATCGGGTCAGTCGGAGAATGAACCTTCATATTGACGACGACCTGGCCGTGATCGATCTGCAGATTGTCCACCTGGATGCGGTCGCCTAGAGACAGGGAGGTGAGAAATCGTGCTTCACCGCCCTCATTGGCGATCACAGCCAGATAGATGTACATGCCTTCTTTGCCGGCATCGGCCACCAATAGGGCGGCCACATCTTCATCATTGTCCCCATCCAGGTCGCCATTGGCCTGCATTTGGCTCAACGCCACAAGAACCGCATTTCCCTTGGCGCCTTCAGGAAGCGCATAGAATTGACCATTCACAAGCCGTATTGGTTTGTTCAAGAGATCGATTTCATATTCCAAGCCCAGGAGCGCCGCGGGCTTGATGCGTGAGTTGGCTGCTGTAACGACGCTGGCCGGCAAGGGCTTGGTCAAATCCAGATGAAAGCCGTGGATACCGGCCAACGGATCTGCTCCGCACACAACCGTTGGTGCATCATCGGCTGCGAAGCAGGGATCATACGTCTCGGTGTAGACGGAACACCGCCAGGCATTTGTGCGTGGTATCAGTGCAGACCGCGACTCGCAAAAACCGCGGCGGCTGATGGGGGGCTTCTGGAACGCGAGCACTTGCGTCTCGGTGCGGACCACTGACGCAGGTGCATTTGCGGTGACTCGCACCAGGCGGAAATAGGAGAGCAGGCGCGGCGCAACATTGACCACACCGATAACGACAGCCACAACAAGCACCAACACGAGTGTGGCGCCGTAGGAACGCCGTTGGCGACGTTTGTAGCGATAGTTCAATGTCCCACCCCTGAAACAAATCCATAGTCTCTATGTCGTGCACTGCGGTGCGAGCCTGACAACCAGGGCATCTGAACAAAGAGACAATATCTCAAGAGTATACATCATCTACAGAAGATTACACGAGCCGACTGTTGCACGAATCGCCTACAGCTCAGCTACTTTGCACCCCAGCCCACATCGCTTAACAATGTGACATCACGTTAGGGAAATCGCCGTCGGGCCTGTTCAAGCTCGATGGCCTTTGCTGTGAAGCGATACAACTTCGCCGGTCGATGCTCTCCTCGGACGATATTCCCTGTTTCTTCGATGATCCCCAGGTCAAGAATCTTGCGTCGGAAGTTGCGTTTGTCCAGCGGCTCGCGGAGGACAGTTTCGTAGACGCGCTGGAGCTCAGAAAGAGTGAATTCGCTGGGCAACAGCAAGAAACCCAAAGCCGTCCACTCCAGCTTCCAGCGTAATCGTTGGAGAGCATATCCCAAGATGCGCTCGTGGTCGAACGCCAATTCGGGCAGGCTGTATATGCTCCACCAGCGTGCATCGCTCGTATCGGTTGTCGCTCGCAGCGTGTGACTCGCCGCCTGATCGGCGCTGAGCAGGGCATAGTAGGCGACAGTGATGACTCGCCCGCGCGGGTCGCGGTCGGGTGCGCCAAAGGTATAGAGTTGCTCCACATAGACATCACGCACGCCGGTTTCTTCTTCCAGTTCGCGCAAGGCAGCCTCATGCAAGTCTTCATTCATCTGTACAAAACCACCTGGCAAGGCCCACTTATCGGCAAAGGGTGGTCGGCTGCGCTTGACGAGAAGAACTTTCAGGTTATTCTTGCGGAAAGTGAAGAGGATGATGTCAACCGTCACCGCAGGGCGAGGATACTCATAGGTGTAGCGCATTTGCGGCTCAGGGTCGTTTTCCGAAACTGATTCTGGGGTGCTCTCCATTGCGTAACTCTCGATGCGTCGTTGGCTCTCGGTCGTCGCCTGGGGTGCGGTTCATTTGCGATGAATGGATCGTATGTCGCCCGGCGTCGTTTGTCAAAGATTTGCCACAACGATGGTGATTTGGTCGATTCGGATTACTTGCCCATCGCACCTGGGGCGGCTGAATTCGCAAAAATGCCGCGGACGTGATAGGGTATGATCGTATGAAGTTCATCTTTTCAACCGGCTCCCTCTATACGTACGGCATTGACCGTTGTTTCGATCTGGCAGGCCGCGCCGGCTTCGATGGCATCGAACTTATGATTGATCGTCGTTGGGATGCCAGACAGCCAGATTTTGTCCAACGCCTCATAGAGCGCTTCGCCCTTCCCGTTCACGCCGTGCACAGTCCCTTTGAGCCTGCGCCAGGCTGGCCTGCTCCCGCCAGCGAACGGGTGCATCTCTCTGTGCGCCTGGCGGAGGCGTTGGGCGCGCGGGTCGTCGTGCTCCACCTTCCCCTCGTACTCGGGTATGCGACCGTACAGATGGGCGCCCGGCGTTTTTTTGCGCCCCTCCCCGGTTGGGATATGGAAGGCGCCTATCGCGCATGGCTTGCCAACGACTTCTTTCTGCTGCAACAGGCGACAAGCGTCGAGCTGTGCGTAGAAAACCTGCCCGCAAAGACCTTCCTGGGAAGACGTTTCAATGTTCACACGTGGAATCCAATCAGCCATGAAACGCTCGATGTCATCCTCCGTTTCAACGCCTTGACCATGGACACGACGCACCTGGGAACCTGGGGGCTTGAACCGGTGGATGTTTATCATAGCTGGCGGCAGCATGTGCGCCATATTCATCTGAGCAACTTTGATGGACGCGAGCATCGGCTCCCAGAGAAGGGAGTGTTGCGCCTGGATCGACTTCTGGCGATGCTTAGCGCAGATGGATATGGCGGGGCCGTCTCGTTTGAGTTGCACCCCGATGCCATCGACGCTGGCGCGCCCGATGAGCGCATCGTCGAGCGGTTGCACTCTAGCCTTGAAATGTGTCGGGGCTGGGCCGCTGACGTCGATCGCTCACTCAGACCTGTGCCTGTCGGAACGGAACGTTGAGCGCCATGCGACGGATCTTGCGCTGGGCGCAAACGGGGCTCTTTTTTATAGCCGCCATCAGCATTATCTTCGTGCTGCGCAGTCAGTGGCAAGAGCTGGCAACCCATGAGTGGCGTCTGAACACGGGTTGGCTGGCGCTTTCCGCCGGGCTGATGTTGGTGAGTTGGCTGGTTGAGATCGAGGTGTGGCGCAGCATCCTGACTCATTTGGGCGGCCGCTTGCCCCACCTTGCCAGCGTCCGCATCTGGTTTCTCAGCGCCATCGTCCGCTATGTTCCCGGAAATGTCTGGCAGCCGCTGAGCATGGTGCTCTATTGTGAACGATACGGCGTGCGCCCAGAGGCGTCGGTCACCAGCGTTGCGCTCTACCAGATCATCATTTTGTTAGCCGCTGCGCCCATTGCTGTCGCCTATTTCGCCGTCACTGGCAATTGGGGGTTGTTCACCGCGTCGCTCAGCGCCATCGGCCCCTGGCTCTTGGCGGCTACACTCCTGCCGCCGATCATTTTTGTCGCCCGGCCCGACCTCTTGATTGCGCTTCTGAACTGGCTGATGAACAAGCTCAAGCGCCCGGCCCTCGAGGCGCGCCTGAGCCGTTCTGCCTTTCTTTGGCTGCTCGTATGGGCTGCAATTGATTGGCTTTTCTGGGGCGCTTCGTTTGCTGCCCTGACCTTCGGTATCGCAGACTTTTCCCCAGGCGAGATGCAGACTTTAGCCCCACACCTCATCGCCAGCTACGCCATCGCCTACGCCATCGGCTTCGTTAGCTTCATCACGCCCAGCGGTTTTGGCGTGCGCGAAGGCGTCTTCTTCGTGTTGCTGACGCCGTTGATGGGCGGCGTAACCGCAACAGTGGCTGCGCTCGCCATGCGTTTGTGGACCATGTTGGGCGAGATCATCATGGCGCTTCTGAGCGCAGCCACAGGCAGAGAGGTGATAGACAAGTGGGGCGCGACCGTTGCACCGCCGTTCGAGCAGGAATCACATAGTTGACCGTCGCCACTTCTAGCCCAAAACACAAGATCTATCGTTGGCCGCTGGTTGTCCTCCTCCTTGTTGCCTTTGCCCTGCGTGTTTTCCAGCTTGCCAGCCAAAGCCTCTGGTACGACGAAGGGGTCACCGCGTATGTGACGCGGCAGCCTTTGGCCGAATTGACTGCGTGGACCGCGAACGACATCCAGCCGCCACTCTTCTACTACTCTCTTGCCCTTTGGGGGCAGCTTGTGGGTTGGAGTGAGTTCGCCCTGCGGTTTCCTTCGGTCATGTGGGGCGTTGTCGTCGTTGCTCTGCTCTGGGCAATGACGAGCGTCTGGGCCAGGAACCCCGCACCGGTGTTGGCTGCCGCCATCGCTGCTGTAAGTCCCTTGCTTGTCTATTACAGCCAGGAAGCCCGCATGTATTCCATGTTGATCGCATTGGGCGTCACGTGCGGGTGGCTGATTTCCGTTGCGTTGACACGCGCTCCCTCCGCCCGGTTGTGGTTCGCATACACATTTTTTGCGACGCTGGCGGTCTATACACACTATTTCGCTTTTTTTCTGCTGCTGGCTTTGGGCATTGCCTATCTTGTGCTCTTCCACGCCTTGCATTCAGGAGTGAAAAGGGCGCCGCTCTTTGGTTTCGTCCTGTCCCAGCTCGCTCTCCTCGTGCTCTATATCCCCTGGATGGGCGTTATGGCGACGCGGCTCGGCGCCGATTCAAGTTATTGGCAGGGAGAGTTCAAGGTTGGCGAAGCGTTGCGCCATGCAGCCATCAGCTTCATCGCTGGCGAAACCATTCTGGAGCGACAGGCTGTTTGGTTGGCGTTGGCAGGCGCATTGTTGACGATTGTGGTGGCGGCCCTGGCGTGGCGACGCACGCCGCAGTTGCGCCCTGCCCTGACCTTCGGCCTGCTCTGGTTCATCATCCCCGTGATCGGTGTAGTTACGTTGGCGACCTTTGCGCCCAAATTCAACGCCCGCTATGTGCTGATCTCTGCGCCGGGCTTGATCTTGCTCTGGAGCGTATCCATTTGCACCCTGTTGACGCCCCTGTCCCGCCAGGCTTCCCCTGCGCGCAGAGGCCGCCTCTGGGCCTATGCACTTCTCCTCTGCATCATGGCCTCATCAGCCGTGGCAAATTTCAACTGGTTTTTCAACAACGCCTTCGCCAAAGCCCAATGGCGGCAGATGGTGGAATTCCTGCGCCCGCGCCTTGCGCCAGACGAAGGGGTGATTCTGGTGAGCGGTCACGCCTGGCCCGTCTGGGACTACTACGCGCCTGACCTACCCGCCTTGCGCTTGCCGGGCATAGACGTGCTGGATGTGGATGAGGTGCTGACCTTCGAGAACACGGCCGCGCCGTTGCGCACCCTGGTGGAGCGTTATCCGGGCGCGTGGCTGGCGCTCTGGCAGGAGGAAGTGGTGGACCCCAACGACGTTGTTCCGGTGCAACTGGAACTGAGCGGGCGAGAGAAGGGGTCGAGCGCGCTCTTCAACCAGCTCACCCTGCGCCGTTTCTCACGCCTGCGCTCTTCTCGCATTGCCGACCAGCCGCCGATTCAGCGACCGCTCGCTGCGTCTTTTGGCGACCGGCTCACGCTGAACGGTCTGCGCAGCCTGGGCAATGGCGACTTGCTCTTTTTCTGGCAGAAGAAGACGAGTCTGCCGGGCGGGAGCGCGGTCGAAGATGACTATCACATGAAAGTGGAGGTTTTCGACGCCGATGGTCAGCAGGTGGCGTCGCCGCCGGATCGCCGCCTGGCCGGTTACAACTATCCCTCGTTTCGCTGGCAGCCTGGGGACGTGGTCATGGGGCGCATTCCGGCGCAGGAGTGGCTGGGCGCAGAGCCGCAGCCGGGGCGCTATACTGTGCGGCTGACAGTCTACGACGCCAATGACCCGGCTATGACGCCGCTCGCTACGGAGAATGGCGGCGATGCGTTGGTCATCGACGATGTGGAGGTGGTAATCGAGTAATGAAGTCGTTTGCGGTCGAATCTGTGCCGGCTCAGGGTAGATTGTGAAGAAGCTCGGCATACTCGTTACGTCTACCCGTCACAGGTTCAACTTCCGCGGCAGATGCAAGCAGGCTGTGTAGATCGGGTGGGATAGCCGAAGGGCGTCGTTGCGCCAATAGGCCGGCGGCGTAAAATGAGAGCCAGCGGTCATCCTCAGATAATTGTGCGTGACTCCGGATGAATTCCAATAATGAAGGAGCACACTCTGTAGAGGAAACTAAGGCATTGAAAGTTTTGAGGTATTCCTCCAAACCTTGTTCGAGTGCGACAAGTTCCGTTGCGGCAAGCAACTTTCGTGCTTGATCCATAGTACACTCATTTCGAGCTGCCAATGCACGCAATCCATCAACCGCTGAAAGCCTCCATCTGCGTTGGGCTGGATCGTCTAGGAGATCGATCAGCGCCGGCGCTCGTGAAACACCGACGTCTTCCAAAGCATTCAGGACTGCCTTCACATCGACTGTTCCATGGTCATCGGAGAAATGCTGCTCCATCAATTCGGCTACACTGGGCATTGTCCTTCTCCTTAGCTCCAAATACATTGAAAGGACGGGTGAAGGATCAGGCCAAAGTATTGGCTATATTTCTGAAAGACCTCCTCTGTAAAGCGAATCAATTCGTTCGCCAACGAAGAGCCGGGCAAGATAGCCCAGCCCACATAATGGCCTGATTGAAGGTCAACCAGGCGCACCCGGTTTTGTTCCACGCCCACCTGACCCGCTGTCCATACTTCGAGGCCGCCAGCCAGCGACGTGTGTTTGATCCACTCGAAGTCTTCGCTGCCAACGAGGATTTCCCCTGCCGTTGTGACCACATAGTTCCACAGCGGCTTGGCAGCGGGGTCAACGCCAATCGTCCCGTCGCTGCGAGTATGCACCGTTGTTCCCACTGCGCGATTCACGAAACTTCGGAGACTCCAATAGTGAAGGGGCGGCGTTAGCTCATGGATGCAAAAGCCGACAGGTAAGGGAGGCCATATCTTCGTGCAGCGACCGCTCAGCGGGGCAACGCCTCGACCTTGATAGTAATTGAGAATTCCGCTAAAGATCGTAATCCAACTCTGCCATTGGGGATCGTTTGGGGCATTGAGTAGTTTCGTACCCAACACTGCACGGAGGTCAGGTCGGTTGGGTTGAGCAGAGCCGTTGCTGGCAAGCGCATGCGCTGCGCGCAAGTCAGGTATCCCAAATTGCCCGAAATGTGCGGAACATAGCTGGCCGAATCGTCCGAATTGGGTGTTGTGAAGGGTCATCGCTGCCCTCCCGGCGAGAGTTCAAGGCGTCTGCGCACATCTACGGTATCCATCAGAGCATTTTTGACGTATTCGTGATAGGAGTCTCTGGCTGGTATGGCGGCCATTATACACTATGTTGCTGCGGACTTCTAGTCGAAAGGAAGCGCGCGATTTTTCTTCTATCATGTTGCCGACCACCGATGAAAAGGTCACCACACGGGTCAGTAATCCTCTATGGTCAGGGCGCCCTGACATGCGCCAGCGGCCTCCTCAACACATATGAGCATCCCCGCTCTGACGAGAAGTTCGCCCATGTGATTCTTGGACAGCCTTTCCTTTTCTGCTAGACTCCATCACTATGCTGATCCATTCTTTTAAGCGAGCGGTGATCTTCGCTCTTCTTTTTCTCCTGGCGGGCTGCGGTCAGCTCGATCTCTCCTTCGGCCCCTTGCTCTATGATGTGAGCGTCGCACCCGACGCCATCACACCCAACGCAGACGGCGACCAGGATGTGACCGAAATCCGCTATAGCCTGCGCCGGCCTGCCAACGTTGATATCTTTTTCGACAACGCCAACGACGAGCGTTTCTATTTTCGCAACCAGCAGCGCCGCGCGGCCGGCGACTACGATGTGTTGTGGGGCGGCGTCATCGATCAGCCCTATACATTGGAGACCGATGCCGGCCCGCAAGAAGTGCTCAGTTGGGTGCTCCCTGGCGGCGTCTATACCTGGACGATCCAGGCGACGGATGACCGCGGCGGTCAGAGCGCCATCTCGGGCGCGATCACGCTTTCCGCAACTGACAACGAAATTCCCCAACTCCACAATTTCGCCGTCGTACCCGATGTCTTTCGTCCTAACCAGGACGGTCTGCGCGACGATTGGGTCAGCGTGAGCTACTACCTGACAAAAGATGTCGCCTCTCTGCTGCTTTACGTAATCGACCCCAACAACCCCACCCTGCGCTATTTCATCGAAGAGACGCCCGGCCTGGTCAAGCCCACCGAACGCGGCTATCACGACTATCGCTACGAGGGCGGCGTCGATCTCAACGCCGAGCCGCCGCCCGATGGCGACTATCAGATCGTTGCCGAGGCGAGGGACCTGGCCGGAAACGCGGTGCGCGTCGAGCGCGCTTTGCGCATCGAGGAAGGCGGCAAGCCGCGCGCCGACGTGGCTGGCGGCGAGATCGACTGGCAGGGCGAAATGAATCGCGTCGTGTTCGTCCCCCTGGGCGACAAGCTCTGTTTTCAGACCGTGGTCGCCAACGAAAGCGCGGTGCCCATCCGCACCACCGGTCCCTGGCCCGGCGCGGAATACAGGTTCACCGAAAATTCCAACACATTGGCTGCGCGTGAAGACGAATCGTGGTTTCAGCAGGCTGGCGTGTGGCGTTTTGGCGTCAACTTCGACACCACAGGCATCGACTTTCCCTTTCGCTGGGCAGTGGGTCGCAAAGAAGACCTTGAGCGCCGGGTCATCGACGGCGAAGAGCAATGGTATCTCATGCCGGGCAAGCGCGGCCTGGTGCATGGCTGCATCGTCATCGACGAAAAACCGCCGGTGGGCACCCGGCTCTGGTGGGGCGGGCTGATTCACGAGTTCGTCGAAGTGGCGAACAACAACATCGACCGCATCACCGTCGAAGTAGGAGCGCCCTGAAACACCGCCGCTCCGAGACCGAAGCGTTAGCGACGACAAGCGACGCGGCGGGAACCATGCCTGTTGTCCTTTCAGCATTGTCATTGTGCGCTGTTCACTGCTGCTTGTTCCTGAATGACCGGCAGATAGACGAACCGGTCCAGAGCACACGGGAGGATCGTCATGTCCAGCAGGTCGTAGAGCGGCCAGGGACGAGCAGGCTCACGGTCGCTGAAGCCTTGACCGCTCACATACATGTCGAAACGCAACTCGTATGAACCCGATTCGCCAAAGCCCACTTGCACGGCAAAGAGCGCATCCTGCCCAGGCGCAAGCGTGTTCTCCTGAGTTTCCAATGCCCCGCGGGGCAAAACGTGGGCAAGAAACACTGCTCTTGTCATGCTGAACGCCAGTGAAGCATCTACGCAGTGAAGCATCTACGTAGTGAAGCATCTGCGTAGTGAAGCATCTGCGTGCCGGCGAGAGTTTCTAGGGAGCGCCCATGACCTGCGCCGGCGCTGCCGGGCTGCCTGGGTTCTTCACAGCCGAATAGCTGAGAGTCACCCGGTCGCTGGCGGTTGCGTCCAGATTCCAGGTTGTGGTTCCACTGTTCTGCACCCAGACTTGCACAGTCGCCGCCTGGTTGCGACACAGAGATGGCGGACTGTCGCCCCCTGGCAGCCACTCCATGCGCAGCGGAACCCAACGATAGGCTGGGGTGACAATAGCGTTGGCATTGTTGGCGTCACGAATCTCGACGCCCGTGTAGTAATGGCTCAGAATCTGCTGGGCATGAAGCCAGCGCACCGACCAGGCCGTGTGCGGCTTGCTGGGCGTTGGCCGGCAAGGCGCCGGAGCTGGATCGCAGCGATAGCTGGAACTGGCGCGCGCCCATCGCCCGGCGCCATTCTGACTCATGCCATGACCATGCCCCAAAGCTGTCACATCAGGATGTGTGCTGATGGGGTCTTTCACGCCGGCCAAATAGGCAAACGTTGCATTGCCGATGGTGCGCGTTGGCGCATCGGCAAAGAACTCAGCGAAGATCGGGTCGCCTGGGACAAGCGTCAGGTTCTGCCCATAGATGCTCACCGTGTAGGTGGTGGGGTAGCTCAAGTAGAATCTTTGCTGTATCGCCGTGTCGATGGCGGCGCGCTCAGCTTCGCTAAACTGATCGTAACGATAGGGCAAAAAGACTTGATATCCATTCGAATTGTCGATGTCGCCTGGTTGAATCTCGTCGGTTTTGATGTGCCAGTAGGCGTAGGTGCGCGCCGCCATGGCTTGGGCAGCCAGGGCTGCCGGCAGAAAGCTCGATGGACTCATCTCCTGGGCGATGACATCGCGCAGGCAACGATCATTGGCGGCTGCGCCTTCGATGGATACCGTGATTGTACTCGAATCGAACGGGTAGGCATAGGTATCATTGTTTGTGATTGCTGTGCAGCCATAGGATTGCGCAATTTCATCTCTGTCTTTTGTGCAGAGAATGGGCTTTCCAGTTGCGGGATCGATGGCGATCGAGCCACTGCCGAAATTCAAACGATACATAATCACCCTGATACTGCTCGGCGGCTGAAACTGAGCGTGAACGGGCGCGGCTTCCAGTGTACAATAGATAACCATGAGCAAGGGAATACAAAGAGGCAGAATTCGAGCACTACGCATGATATTTTCTCCCCATCCTATGGGGGGCTTATGGGTTCAATGTTACTATGAAAAGTCCGCCCCGATGGTTGGCTGTGCCGAACCCTTCCGGAAGCGCACCGAGAAAGGCCAGACGCATTCCATCTGGCGACCATGCTAATCCTGGGCTACCGCCCACAAAATAATCTGGCAAGACATGGAGTGAGTCACCATTATGGATATTGAGTAGATAAACGCCCTGGCTCTTCACCAGTCCAACTTCCGGGATGCTGATTTCTTGCACTGTTTCGCCTATCATGGCAACTGTCTGGTTATCTGACGACCAAACAAGATTCCAGACGGGAGCGCCCAAAGAGTGTTGGACAGCGCTGCCCGAATACGTGTCCAGAATCATTACCCGATCGAATGGACCATGAAGCGTCGTATAGGGAGGATCTTCGGCAACCTTCAGAAGTAGATACCTGCCATTGGGCGACCAAGCAGCCTCATGGACAGAAGGCAAGCGCGGCGACAAGTCGCCCATATTAATTTCGCAACCGCTATTGGTGATCAGGTTATAGAGGAAGACCCACGTGCCATCCCAAAAGAGAATTTTGTCGCCGCCGGGATGCCAGTTGACATTGAATGGCTGGAACATGTATATCGGGCCGTTTTCATAGCGCCAGGCCGCGAGATCAACCGGCAGGGCGCGCAGCGTCTTGCTCTCCTGATTCCAAATGAGCGGCTGTGTGCCACCGGGCAAGGACATGAAGACAAACTCTTTGCCGCCTGGAGACACATCATGCGTAATGCTTCCCCCTGTTGAACCGCTTCCAGACAGACGTCTTCTTCCAGGTGGATCGAAAGATTGAAGCCAGAGACCGGGTTCAGTTACACGATGACGCGAACCTAACTCAAGCCCAAAAGCTGTTTGTTCTTCCGGCAGCCATCTGGGAGCAACAAAGGACGAATCTGGTCCTATCCATCTTGTTATCTCTTTTGTTGAGGTATTAAGAAATTCCAGAACACTCCCGTCATCTACGAAACGTGTGATCAAGAGCGTCTTGCCGTCGGGCAGCCACTGCTGGATGCCCAGGGGCGCGGTGTTGGTGGCCACCACCTGCGGCGGAGAGAAGGTGTAGGCGCTCAAGGGGATGACCGGCTCATCAGGGGCGCCGCCAGGCGGCGGAGTAAAGACGCACTTGGGGACGACCGGCTCGGTCGGCAGGGTGAAGCCCACCGGCGTGGGCGTCGGCGTGGGCAGGGGGCTGAACGGTGCCGGCGTGCGGTTGCAGGCGGGCGCGCTCAAGTCGAAGGTGTGCGTCTCCGCCAGGTTTTCGCCCTTGCGCACAGTCAATTGCATGGTTTGGGTAGGAACGAAGCCCCGCACCGTGAAGGTGAAGCGGTCGCTTGCGCCGAGCCAGTGGCCATCGAAATCCGGCGTGAACTCCAGACGGCCAGCAGGCGTATACCAGGAAACCAGGTAGTCGCCCAACTGCCCGCTCACGACTGCGCCGTGGCTCGGCGCAACCGGAATCCAGCCGGGCGCGCTGAAGCTGATGCGAGTGAGGTAGATGTTCTCATCATTTCGCAGACCCAGGCTGATGGTTGCGCCACTGGCGCCGTCCAACACGTAGCCAGCGTCGGTGATAGCCAGGTCGCCTTGCAGCAAAGGCAGGCAGACAGGTGTGAGGGTAGGCAGCGGCGACTGGGCTGCCTAGCTCGTGTCCACCGGCTCACGCACCAGAAAGAGCAACCAGCCGATCAACACGACGGCAACCATGAGCGCAAGCTGGCGAATTCGTGGATTGGCGGAATTCATGGCTGTTGTCCTTTCGGGGAATGGGGTCGGGCAACTGATGGTAGCGGCAGCAGGTCGTGCTTCGGCAGCGGCCATTCCCTCTGCACACAAAGTAGCACGTTCTTATTCCGTCGTCAATTCCCTCATTTTTTGGCCCGTTCTTGTTCTGTTCTCACTGGCGTATCAAGATCTAGCAGCCCACAGTTACAATTCGTAGATCCTGCACCTTTCTGGGCAGCTACCGCACCGGCGCGTGATAACGCGCCATGATCTGCTGTCCCGCCGGGCTGAGCGCGAAATCCACGAACTGGCGCACACGACCCCGCGGCGCCTCCACGCTCAGCAGATAGAGCGGCTGCATGAGGTAATAGCCCTGGTTGCGCAGGTTTTCCAACGTTGGCTTCTGCCCCTCCACGGCGACCACACGCACGGACGCGGGAGAATCGACTTCACCCGCCAGTTGATCGACCACGTAGGCCCGGGACACATAGCCAATGGCCGCGGGGTGGCTGGCGACGTAATCCATCACCGCCTGGCTGGTGGGCATGACCACCGCGGTGAGCGACACAGCCTCGTCGCCCATGATGCGTTCCTCGAAGGCGCGCCGCGACCCGGATCCATCCTCACGACTGACCAACGTCATCTCCTGGTCATCCCCACTCAGCGCCCGCCAGTTGAGCACGCGCCCGCTGAAGATGTCCCGCAGTTGCAGAGCAGTCAGGTTGGTGATGGGGTTGCTGGCATGGACGACAATCGCCAATCCATCCAGCCCGATGGGCGTGCGGCGCAATGGCGTGGGCGGGGCGATGGATGGCGCGGGCAGGGTGCTTGCGCCCAGCGTGACCTGGCCGCTCGCCGCCTGTTCTTCGCCCAGGGCGCTGCCGCCGCCTCGCAGGTCGAAGATCACGTCGGGATGGAGGCGACTGAATTCAGCCGCCAGGTCGCGCAAGAGCGGGCGCATGGCCGTCGCGCCGGCGATGGTGATGGTGGTCGGCGTCGGGGTCGCCACGCTGGCCACGCTTTCACAGCCCGCCAGAGACACAACGAGGATCAGTGCAACGAGTACGCGCCACATGCTGGAACTCCAAAGTCTTTGTTGCCGAGAGATTGAACTTGCTGAACGTGATTCATTGGCTCAACGATGGGAAGCGGGATAGCTGCCGATGACATCGCCGCTGCCTGGCGCCAGGGCGTTGACGGTGACGACCACCGGTTCGCTGGCCGTGACCACCGCCGAACCCAGGAAGCCGCTGGGAATCTGCCCCAGCACGGTGAGACTGCGGTTGGCGCCCAACGAATCGTTGCTGATGGGCGTGGAGTGAAGTGTACCATCGATGTTGTAGAGCTGAACGGTGACGAGGGCGGTGGCAGCGTTGAAGTTGGCGACCACGAAGCCGTCGTTCCAGTTGTCGGTGCGTCGCAACCTGGCGACGATGGCGGTTTTGGCCGGGCTGGCGATGGCGGCGTAGGTGGAAGCCAACCCGCCGGTCTTGAGTTGGTTGATATTGGCCGTCATTGGGCTTTGAGTCTGGGAAGAGAACTGGAACTTGCCCAGCACCACGGTGGGGCAATTGTTAGGGGCAGGCGGCGCTGGATAGATGACCTGGGGGTTGTTGGTCAGGTCAGTCTGACTGGAGCACTCGTTGCCGGCGCTGTTGTGGTAGTAGCGCACATCGAAGGCGCCGTCCCCGCTGCGGCTGAGGACGAGACCCGACGAGAAACCATTGTTGTTGTTTTGGATGAGAGGGGCGTAGAGGGTCGTGGCTGGCGTTTCGGTGTTGCTGGTCTCGAAGAGCTGGCTGACGCCGCCGCTGTCCTTGTACTGGGTGGAAGCCACAGCCAGGGGTTGATTCTGGGAGTTGGTGATGCGCACCGAACCGATGAAGACGCCAGAACCGTTGCCGATGGAGAGCGCGCCGGTGTTGACGAGGTAGCGGGAGTTGGCGACGATGTTGTTCCAATAAAAGGTGGCCGGGCTGCCACAGCCAGGCGCTGGCAGGAACTCGCCGCTGATGTTGGTGGTCGCTGCGCCAGCGTTTTGGATGAAGAGTTCGCTGTAGAAGCCGCTGTTGTTGCGCTGGACGATGGCGATGCGCACCTCGGCGGTGGGATTGCTCACACCGGGATAGGCTTCCAGGGTGTAGGGACTGGAGCGCTCTTGAAGGACGACCACCGATACGTCCTGACTGGAATCGACGACGGTCGTCGCCCATTGGGTGGTCTCGCAGAAGTGAGGAATGCTCAGGCTATGGGCAGCAAGAGTGGACGTTGCTGTTGCACAGGCCACCGAACCATCTCCCTTGAGAAACTTGACGATCAGGTCTGCCGGGCCGCCGCCGTTGTTGCGAATCCACACAGTGGAACCCCAATTGTTGTTGGCAAAGCGTGCATCAGGCGCAGAGGTCACGCCCCGGCGTACGAACTTCACTGCATCGACGCCCAATTTACACCAACTCCCTGCGCAATGCTGACTGAACGTCTCACCGCTGGCATCGTGGGTCCAGACGAGGGCGCCTGGCTTCATGCGATAGGTTCCAATGCTCACCCATTGATTGTAGAGACCGAATTGATCGACCACAGCCAATGAATTGACCCATGCCCCATTTGCGTTGAGGTGTCGAATGACGTAGGGCGCCTGCCATGAGGTGGCGTTAGCGCTGGGGATGTAAATGAATACTTCATAGACGCCGCCTTCACTCTGTATGCCAGATGGCGTCCACTCGGCCCACTGATCGGCTGAATTGGTCGAACGGTCTGCCGGCGTATGGTACATGTCATTGCCGTAGCCGATGGTTGCTGCGCTCCAATTCCCGCAGGCACCAGTGCATGGAGAATTGCCATACCCGCCGCTGCCTTTGCGAAAACCGGCCGTATTGTCGTTGGTGTCATCAACGATGATCTCGCCCCCGTTTACAGGAGCAGGCAACGGACGACTTGGACTCGCCCACTGTCCATCCTTCCACAGACTGGGACTTCCAGGATCGATGTTCACCCATTGGTTACTGATATATTTCTGTACCTGAAAGTGAAGGTGGGGACCTGTTGACCAGCCAGTGTTACCACTGGTACCAATAATCTGTCCTTGATTGACGGATGTACCGGATGCACCAATCTCAGCGACAACAGAGCTCAGATGAGCATAGAAACTGCGATATGTGTTTCCATAATCGATTCGTGCATATAGGCCAAACCCGCAATTGTAGTCATCATTGGGCCATGTAGAACTATTGTGGCAATTATTGTTCCACCATTGCACCGTATTAATAGCCCCACTTCCAGATGCTAAGACTCTTTCATATTCCAACCCAAAGTCAATTGCTTGATGGCTTCCACTATACTCTTGCGTTACACTTTCTTCACCGTAGTAAGGTGAGATTAGAAATGGTCCTGTTTGTGCCGTTGCTTGTCCGAAGTGCAGCAAGTGAAAAACTAAGATCGTTACTGCTGTTGTACCTATAGCAGTCATGCGAGCAAGCAGAGGTAGGTTGCGTGACAAATACATCGCATTATCCTCCTTTCGGCATCCAGATGATAGAATGCTTATAAAGTGCATCGGTGGTTAGCTGTTGCAGAGCGCCGCTATTTATATCGGCTGTCCAAATATCGGCGCCCCCACCTTGAGCGGAAAGGAACGCGACGAGCGAGCCGTCAGGCGACCAGGTTGGCGCGATGCCTGGTGCGAATTTGCGCACTTCACCCGTTCCTATATCTTCCAGGAAGATCGAGGCTCCCTCGAAAGAACACCGCTCCCAGTCTGGCGTTGGCTTTTTCTGAGCACAACCAAACGCTGTTCCTATATCAAGACCAGTAAACGCGATCGCCTGACTGTCGGGTGACCACTCAGGATAGAAGCCCCAACCACTGAGAAAAGGCCCCAGAAGCATCTGTGAACTGCGTCCGTCTGGGCTTATAATTCGTAGAGGTCCTGCCTCTTGGTTTTCTTTCGCGCCAGCATCCTCGCTGCCTACGACCGATCCACCTATGTACAAAATCCATTTACCATCTGGCGACCAATCGAACACGTACACATTGTTCATGCTGGCGAGTTCGATCAGCGGATATCCTCCCCCACCAGCCGTGTCAACAATCCAAACCGCATCATTGCCACTCTCTGCCCTATTCCCATAGACAACCTTTTGCCCATCCGGTGAAATGGCTGCTCCTTGTGGCGGTCCATGCGTATACGCCAATACCTTGTGTTCCCCTGTGAACACGTCAACAAACCACAATTCATCATTGCCAAAGTGCCAAAAAAGGATGTGGCGGCCATCTGGATGCCATCCATAATCTTGACCTGTAATCATTTCTGGCATTGATTGTGCACGAAAGATCGGGCGAGTTTGCTCAGTCTGTAGATCGAAAAGATATGGTTCACCAACAGGAAACACAGGCTTGAGCAAGACAAGATAGCGACCATCCGGTGAAGCAGAGCCGAGGATCGGGTCGAAATCGAACCTGAACGCCTCTGGCTCACTCGTTTTTTCGCCCGACGCATTGGTCGTCAGTGCTTGAACACTCTGACCCGAATCCCAACGCTCGATATAAAGGATTGCGCCTTCTGAGTTCTCCTGTGACACCCTTGTTGGGTAAGGTGTGGCGGTTGGGCCAATAGGCAAAGTGGGCCTGGGTGTAAATGTCGGAAACGGAGTCCACGTTGGAGATGGGGTCCAAGTAGGTTCGGCCTGACTAATCATAGGGGGTGCCGACAAGGTTGATGTCGGCGTCGGTGCCTGTTGTTCCGGGGCGGCCACTCCTCCTTGCGCCATCTGTTCCGTCGCGGAGCCGCTGTCAAGCAACGCAACCAGTCCAACGGTCAGCGCCGCCAGCAGCACAACGACCATGAGGCCGGTCAACCATCTTCGGGACGTTTTCATCAATTCCTCCTCGGGTAAGAGACATTTTCGGGTTGCGAGACAACCCTATCGTATCACAGTTTTGGGGGGGGATGTCAAGACATTGTGAAATAATTCACAGACCGTCTCTGTTGGGAGCAGGCAAAAAGGTGTGATTTCGCCCGACGCGCGATGCTTCAGAATCGTTGGGCGGGCAAGAATTTCTACCCTGGACAAGCCAGAACCAATCAAGCATCCGCAGAGTGCGTAGACGAAATACATGGAATCTGCATGACGATTCAGGCTCGGTGCGGGCATGAGGCGGGGCGGAAAAGTAGCGTTTCGCTATCGCTTCAACTTTTCCCACCCCACTTCGCGCCCCAACGCCAAACTCATGTCAACCTGAAAAACGGAGTTTTACCCCACTCTGGCTCTCCCCAGGTTAGGAAGGGGGGCGGAAACTCCGATTTTCGTTCTAACCTGACAATTCATCAATATGGTAGCATAGGCAGATTGGCGCGCCAGCAGAACCGAAATCGTTTGCTGTAGTAAACCCGGTTCACGTATACTTCAAGGAATGTCCAACTTTCGCCTGCTCACCCTGATTTCCGCTGTGGCCTTTGTGGCTGTCGGCGTCACTTCCCCACTTGTCAGCCTTTACCTGCAATCGCTGGGCGCATCCTATCAAGAGATTTCGTTGATTCTGACGAGCGTGGTGGCCGTCTCGTTGGTTGCCAGTTACCTTTGGGGACGCCTGTCGGATCGCTTGAAGCGGCGCAAGCCCGTCTTGATTGCCGGCTTATTCCTACTGGCGCTGGCTTTTCTACTGCTCAGCCGCGCTGCCAACCCGACCTTTGCCTGGGCGTCGCGCATCCTGGAAGGGATCGGTGCGGCGGCCTTTTCGACGCTCAGCCTGACCATGATGGGCGACCTGCTGGAAAGCCACACCAACCGGGGGCGGAGTATGGGCGTCTTTCGCGGCATCGGTTCCTTTGCCTTTGCCATCGGCGCGGTCGTCGGCGGGCGGATAGCCGATGCATATTCCCTTTCGTCCGTCTTTGTCCTGTGCGCGATTCTCTATGTGATCGCTGGCCTGGCGGCTCTGGCGCTCAAAGAGCAACCGCCGCGCCTTGCGCCGACAGAGTCGCCCGCTCTCGTACAACCAACCCGCAAGGTGCGAGAACTGCCCATCTTCTTCCTCATCGGCGTTTTTTTGTGGATGGCGGCGCACATGGGTTCCACCTCCATGTGGCCGAATTACATGAATTCGCTCGGCTACACCAAATCGGCCATCGGCAGCCTGTGGGGATTGGCAGCGTTCATCGAAATGCCGGCCATGTATCTGGCCGGCATGGCTTCCGATGTGGTAGGGCGGGCAATGGTGATGGCCGCCGGCGGCTTTCTCATCGCGCTGGTGCAGGTGGGCTATCTGACATTGGCCGGCATCCTGCCTGCCCTGTTGGGCGTACAGGTGATCCGTGGTTTTGGCTACGCCAGCTACACGGCTACGGCCATGACCTACACGGCAGAGATCGGCGCGCAGCAGACGCGCGGCAGACGCAGCGGCGTTTTCAACACTGTAGGCAGCGCCGGCCAGTTGATGGGTCTGCTCATGGGCGGCACGATCGTGCAGGTGCTTGGTTTTTCTGCGCTGTACGTGGTGTGCATGGTCCTGGCCTTGGGCAGCGCGTTCTGTTTCCTGGCCTTGCGGCAAAACCAGACAAAACCACAACCCGCTGAAACAAATGTATGATGCGAAAGGGAGTTAACCATCCTATGACCCGAATCGGAATCATCGGAACGGGCGCCATCGCCCGCGTTCACCTGGACGGCTGGCGCAATCTGCCCGTCGAACTGGTGGGCTATTATGACATTGACCGCGCTGCGGCCGAGCGCGCCCAGGCAGTCTATGGAGGGCGGGTCTACGACACACTGGCCGCTCTGCTGGCGGACGTCGACATGGTGGACATCTGCACGCCGGGGACGGCGCACAAAGAGCCGCTGTTGGCGGCCGCCGCGGCGAACAAGGCCATCATCTGTGAAAAGCCGTTGGCGCGCCGCCTGGCCGATTGCCAGGAAATGGTTGCTGCGTGCGAGCGGGCCGGCGTCCCGCTCTATCCGGCCCATGTGGTGCGCTTCTTCCCCGAATTCGCCCAGGCAAAGCAGGTCATCGAGAGCGGCGCCATCGGCAACCCTGCGGTCATGCGCACAGTGCGCGCCGGCAGTTTTCCCCGCCCGGGCGGCGCCTTCTCCGCCGACTATTACGGTGACTTCAGCCGCAGCGGGCGCGTGGTGTTGGATGTGGGCATCCACGACATCGACTATCAGCGCTGGTGCTGCGGCGAAGTCGAGCGCGTCTTTGCCCGCGGAACGACCTTCACAGAGGCGCCCCGCAACGACCACGCGCTCATCACCTTGCGCTTCGCCAGCGGCGCGCTGGGCCATGTCCAGTGCAGTTGGGCGCACCCGGCCGGCCTCTTCCGCACCCGGCTGGAGATCGCTGGCGATGGCGGCATCGTGGAGTGGGATTCGCTGGATACGCCTTCGCTGCTGGCGCACATGCGCAGCGCCGATGACCGCCAGCACGAACGCCGCGGAGGGAACCCTATTGCTCCCGACGAGGAACCGTATCGCGCCGAGCTGGCTCACTTTCTTCACTGCTTCGAGACGGGCGCAACGCCGCGCGTCACAGCCCATGATGGATTGATGGCGGTGAAGATCGCCCTGGCCGCCATCGAGTCCATGCGCACAGGCGCCCCAATCGACATTGCCAATTTCCAGGAGGCCCCACTATGAGCGCCGCACCTATCCGCATCGCCATGTTGAGTTTTGCCCACATGCACGCGTTCAGCTATGCAAGCTGCCTGCGCCAGCTGGATGGCGCAGAGATCGTGGGCATCTGGCACGAGGAGGCAGTACGCGGTCAGGAGCTGGCCGACCATTTTGGAGCGCCCTTCGTCGCCGACGCCGATGCGCTCCTGGATGAGCAGCCGGATGGCGTCGTCATTTGCTCAGCCAACGCCCATCACCGTCGTGATGTAGAGCGCGCCGCCGGACGCGCCCGCGCCATTCTCTGCGAAAAGCCTATCGCGGCGACGTTGGCTGACGGCCAGTGGATCATCGACCGCTGTCAGGCGACCAACACGCGCTTGCAGATCGCTTTTCCGGTGCGCTTCAGCCCACTCTTTCAACAGATCAAAGCCATGCTCGATCGGGGCGACCTGGGGCGCATTCTGGGCGTGGAATGCACCAATCACGGCTCCATGCCGGGGGGCTGGTTCGTCGACCAGGCGCTGGCCGGCGGCGGCGCAGTGCTCGACCATACGGTGCACGTCATTGACCTGCTACGCTGGTTCTGGGGCAGCGAGGTGGTCGAAGTCTACGCCGAAGTGGGCGACAGTCTGCTGCACCCTGGTCTGGGCATCGACGACGCCGGGCTGCTCTCCTTCACGCTGGACAATGGCGTCTATGGCACGCTGGACACGAGCTGGTCGCGCCCCAAGAGCTATCCCACCTGGGGAGATGTCAAACTGGAAATCGTGGGCGACAAGGGTGTGGTCTATGCTGACCTGTCCCGTCAACACCTGAGCGTCAGTTCGGGTCGGGCCGGGAAGACCCAGTGGATAGGCGCGGGCGGCAACATGGACCTGGGGCTGATGGCCGATTTCGTCGCCATGTTGCGGGAAGACCGGGCGCCCTCCATCAGCGGCGAAGATGGTCTTGCGGCGCTGGCCGTTGCGCTGGCCGCATATCGATCGGCGGAATTGGGACAAGCGGTGAAGGTGGGCGAATGATGCGTCAAACTTGCGAGGTCTTGGGAGATTGAGCACGATCAGGTCTATCTGTCATCGAGACCTGATCGCGCGAAAACATCAGGAGCGAGCGAACTCGGTGAAGGCGCGCATTTCCGGGGGGTGAAATGCCAGGACAACATCCTCGGGTGGCACTCCATTTTCTAGCAGCCCAGTCGCCAACCCTTCTTCGGTCCAGTCATTTTCAATCCAGATTTTTCCATTGCGCAGGCGCGCATAGAGAGTGGGGACAAAGAGGCGACCTTGCGGCGTCCAGCCTATCCGAAGCAACATGTAGTGATCTCGCTCTTCGTCAAAGGTCAGTTCAGTTTCAATGTCTGTCTGCGAGCTGTGTCGCATCAACTCAGCCTGCTTTTTGAGAACTTCCTTGAGAATTGTGCGATAAGTCTCTAGTCGATCCATATGACGATTTCCTCCTGCTCTAGATCTACAGCAATTATCGCAATCTTGAACTGATCTACCAATAGCTGCGCTGCTTTGAGGGTGAATATATCATGATAGGCTGTGGCGCTGATCCCCAAATAGAGTTTCCGATCAGGCTCAACCTGTGATAGGTAGGCCCGATACATCACAAACGGTCCCAGCGCCTCTTTCAGATCTTGAACCGGTGATCGGCCGACAAAACTCTTGATCTCGACGGCGATTTTTGTAGAGCCCTGCTGTGCGGCGAGAATGCGCTCCGCGGCCAAGTCGGCATACATTGTGAACTCGGCGTACTGAATGACAAACTGATCATGAGTGATCGTCCAGCCTGCGCTTTCCAGAGCATTCTTGACGCGAGAATGGATGATGTCTTTCGCCACAACAAGACCTTCGATAGCTAGAGTATGGATTCAACTTGATATATTCTACCATGCCAGCAATTCATGAGATCAATCACAACAAAGGGATGTCTCATATGCACACACCCAATTTAAGGCTCGGCACGTCAACCTATTCCTATTGGCATTTCTTGCCGGAGAGAGTGCCCATCGAATTCGTCATGGATGAGGCGGCCAGACTGGGGTTGAATGGCGTGGAGATTCTGCACCGCCAGATGGAGTCGGAAGAGATTACTTATCTGCAGAAGCTCAAACGTCATACCTTTCGCCTGGGTCTCGACATCTACAACCTGAGCATCCATCAGGACTTCGTCTGGGCCGAAGCGGAAGAACGCCAACAGCACATTGACCACACGCTCCACTGCATCGACCTTGCCCACGAGCTCGGCTGCCCTTCCATTCGCGTCAACTCGGGCGGCTGGCGTAAACGAGGCAGCTTCGATGAGTTGATCCAGGCCAAAGGCTGGGTCGAACCGTGGGAGGGCTACACGGACGACGATGGATTCAAGTGGTGCACTGATGCCATTGCCGCGTGCATTCCGCACGCCGAGCGGCGCGGCGTCATGTTGCTCCTAGAAAATCACTGGGGGTTGACGACCACCGCGGCCGGTATGGTGCGCATCCTCCAGACAGTCAATTCGCCATGGTTGGCCGCCATCCTGGACATGGGCAACTTCATTTTCGAGCCGGACATGTACGCGGCCATGACCACGGTCGCGCCCTATGTCTGGCTGGCCCACGCCAAGACCTATCCCGGCGGCGGGTCGTGGTACACCCTCGATCTGGACTACGCGCGTATTTTTCGCACCCTGCTGGACGCCGGCTTCCAGGGATATGTCTCCATCGAAATGGAGGGCGCAGACCCGGCGGAGACGGCCATGCCCTCCAGCGTCAAACTTTTACAAGATGCCTGGCAAGTTGCAACTTCGGGTTGACGCCGCATCCTATGTACTCTATACTCATTGACGTCGGTCAGGAAATTGAGCAACATGAGCGACCAGATCGCCAAAGAAGACTCTGTGGGGCATGATCAATGACCAAAACCGTCGACATTGGCAGCAAACGTCTGGCCAGCCTGGCGCCTATGGCGTGGGCGCGTTGGTGCACAGGCGACGATTCAATGGAAGCGGTGGAAATCCTTGTGGTTCAACCGGAATTCAAGTGGTCGCGTCTCATGCGCCGGGGACGGGCGGGGAGTGATCTGGCTGAGCACATGCGAGCCCACCCGTCCCTGGCGCGTCACCACACAAGATCCGGTTGAGCCTCTATGTCTCTTCCATCTCTGCTCGACTCGCTGCTTCCGCCGATTTACGGCGACGGCGCAGACCGCCAGACGCCTCGCTACATGGCTGCGGTCGAGGCGTTTTGCGCCGCCTACGGAGCGGCAGGCGATATCTCCATCTTTCGCGCGCCCGGTCGCGTCAACCTCATCGGCGAGCATACTGACTACAACCACGGCTTCGTATTGCCCGCTGCGCTGGACAAAGACATCCTCATCGTCGCCCGGCCGCGACGTGACAATCGCATCCGCCTGACCAACATCGAAGCTCAGTTTGCGCCCTTCGAGTTCGCCGCAGAACCGCCCATTACGAAGGCGCCACCGGGCGACTGGAGCAATTACGTGCGCGGCGCAGCCCACATGCTGGCCCAACACCAGGGACGTCCGCTGGTCGGTTTCGACGGCCTGGTGGTCGGCGCGCCCGAACTGGCAGTGCCGCGTGGTGCGGGCCTCAGCTCGTCCACGGCCTTCACCGTGGTCGCCATGGTCACGCTGGCCGCCATGAACCCACCTCATCCGTCTCTCATGGAAATGGCGCAGCTTTGTTCCGACGCCGAATGGTATGTGGGCACCCGCGGCGGCGTCATGGACCAAATGGCTGCGTTCTTCACGGAGCGTAACCAGGCGCTCTTTCTCGATTGCCGGCCCGACGCGACTGGCGGTTATCGTTTCGATCGGCTGCCCTTACCCATTGGCTATCGCATCCTGGTGGTGGATAGCGGCGTCAAACACAGCAACACGCGTGGCGCGTTCAACCAGCGCGTGGCAGCCTGTCGCGCCGGCGCGGCCATCCTGCGCCGCGGTCGACCGGGCGTCACCCACCTGCGCGATGTGCAGGATGCATCGTGGGAGGAGTTGAAGACCGAGCTACCGGAAGAACTCATGGTCGCAGAATTAGCGAAGCGCGGCCTCGATATTGGCGACGTGCCTGGGCTGGCGCCCGATGCAATGCTGCGCGTGGCTGCGTGCTGCCGCCATGTGTGGAGCGAGAACCGCCGGGTGCTCGACGCGCTGGACGCCCTACGCACGAACGAGATCGCCCGACTGGGCGCGCTGCTCAATGCAGCCCACGCCAGCGCCCGCGATGATTACCAAATCAGCTGCCCGGAAATCGAGACGCTTGTGAATGCCGCGGTCGAGGTGGATGGCGTCGCTGGGGCGCGGCTGACCGGCGCAGGCTGGGGCGGCTGCATGGTGGCCCTGGTAGAGCAAAACGCGGTGGATGCCTTCACCCGCCATGTGACCACGGCCTATCGCGAGCAATTTGGCCGCGCCGCCAGCGTCTTCCCGTGCAGCGCAGGCCCCGGGGCAGGGATGGTGTTGCACGCCTGACAAATGAGGTTTTGCGACGCATCGCAGCTGCATGCTACCATGTGCGAGTTTGCACAATCACATGGATAGATGGAGCCACCATGAACACCAGATTTCGTTTCGATCTTCACACGACTGAAGGCGCAGCGCGCCTTTCCACCTATCACACGCCCCACGGATCCATGGATCTGCCCGGCTTTGCGCCTGTGGGCACCCAGGGCGCAGTCAAGACCCTGGAGCCGCGCGACCTGACAGAAGCCGGCTGTCAGCTCGTTCTCGCCAACACCTATCATCTGTATATGCGACCGGGTCACGACATCATAGAGCGACTGGGCGGCCTACACGAGTTCATGGGCTGGCACGGCCCCATCCTCACCGATTCAGGCGGCTTTCAGGTCTTCAGCCTGACCAACAACCGCACGCTCACCGACGATGGCGTCATCTTTCGCAGCCACATCAACGGCAGCCTACACCACTTCACGCCGGCGCGGGTGATGGAGATTGAGGCTGCGCTCGGCGCGGATATTGCCATGGCGCTGGACGAGTGCCCGCCGCCGCTGGATCGCAGAGCCAACGAGGAAGCGCTGGCGCGCACCCATCGTTGGGCCGAACGCTGTCGCGCCGCGCACTCGCGCCCGGATCAGGCGCTCTTTGGCATCGTCCAGGGCGGCGTCTTCGAGGACTTGCGCCGGCAAAGCGTCGAGTTCCTCACCCAACTGGATTTCCCCGGCTACGCCGTGGGCGGTCTGGCCGTGGGCGAAACCAAAGAGCAGATGTACGCCACGCTGGATGTCACTTGTCCGGGGCTGCCTGTGTACAAACCGCGCTACCTGATGGGTGTGGGCGCGCCCGAAGACATCGTCGAGGCGGTCTATCGGGGCATCGACTTCTTCGACTCTGTGCTGCCGACGCGCATCGCCCGCAACGCTGCGCTCTATACGCCGGAAGGCCGGGTCAACATGCGCAACGCCCAGTTTGGCGAGGACGACCGCCCGTTGCAAGAGGATTGCGCCTGCTACACATGTCGCACCTTTAGCCGCGCTTATCTGCGTCATCTCTACAAAGCAGGCGAGCTCAACGCGCTGCGCCTGGGGTCGATCCACAATGTGCACTTCATGATGGAGCTCATGCGCCAGATTCGCCAGGCCATTCGCGAGCAGCGTTTCACCCAGTTCCGCGCCGATTTTCTGACCCGCTTCCAGATGACCGACCAGGATGTGCGCCACGAGCAAAAGGCGCGGCGCGAGGCGTCCCGACAGGCTCAGTTGCAGCGCAGCTAGAAAGCCACCCAGATGACAACCATCATCCAGGCCATCATCCTCGGCGTCATCCAGGGGATCGCCGAATTCGCCCCTATTTCCAGTTCGGCGCATCTGATCATCGCGCCGTGGCTCTTTGGCTGGGAGAACGCGGCGCTGGGCAGCCTGACCTTCGACATTGCCCTACACTTGGGCACGCTGACCGCGGTTGTCGTCTACTTTCGCGTCGAGTTGTGGCGGTTGCTCAAGGCCGGCGTCCGCAGCGTGGTGGAGCGGCGCATCGGCGACGATTTCGAGCGTAAATTGGCCTGGCTGCTGGTGTTGGGCACGATTCCGGCGGTCATCGTGGGCGTGCTCATCGAGGATACGATCGACGCCATTTTCCATACCAGCGGCGCCGACATCCCCACGACCGCCATGATCTTGCTGGCGACCATGATGGTGGGCGTGGCGGTGGTCATGTATCTGGTGGAGAAGCTGGCGCGCCACACCCGCAGCCTGGAGGAGATCAGCGTCAAGGACGCGCTGATCATCGGCTCGGCCCAGTCGCTGGCGCTCTTTCCTGGCGTATCGCGCTCGGGCAGCACCCTGATCGCCGGCATGGCGCTGGGCTTTCAGCGCGATGTGGCTGCCCGCTTTTCGTTCCTGCTCTCCGTGCCGGTGACAGCCGGCGTAGGGCTAAAGAGCCTGTTGGACATCGGCGACGATTGGCAGTCGGGCGCGCTGACCTCGTATGACTTGATGTTGTTCATCGTCGGCATTACATCGGCGGCCATCGCTGGCTTTCTTTGCATCCACTACCTGCTGCGCTATCTGCGCCACTCCTCCATCATGATCTTCGTCGTCTATCGTGCGGTATTGGCCATCGTCGTCATCGTCGTCGCGCTGTATCGCGTCAGTTGATGGCAGACATGGAATGCGGATCGGTAGTGTATCTTGGCTCATGCGCCCAAGACCGGCTGCCTCGGCAGAGGTTGTAGTGGTTCATATCGCTGTACGTTAATCCTGTCGGCGTGAACGCGTGTCTGAGCAAGATCGTGCGCCGTTTGCAGGCGCAGCCACATTTCTGGGGTGCTGCCGAAAGCCAGGGAGAATCTGACCGCCATCTCTGGAGAAATCGCAGATCGGCCATTGATACCTGGGTCGATATCGAGCAAGACCGGGCCGCCGAGCAATATGTCATCCAGAAGAATCATGGTGGCTCAACGGGATTTCATGTGGTTGGAAACCGCACCTACGTCCCATCCATCACATGAATTCCGAAAGAACCGGTGTAACGAAGGCGACGTGCAGGCCGAGTAAGTGATTGCAACTATCGTCTTGATGTTCCGTATTGTTGATTGCCTGCCTCGACGCGCTGTGCTAGAATCGGGCAATGGCGCAATTCTCATCACAATGAGCGCAATCAACCTGAAGGAGCAATCATATGGATGTCGGCAAGTCGATTACATTTCTCTGGGAAGATGACCGTTGGCTGGAAAAACTGGGCATCGGCGTGGGGGTGCTGATCATCAGCTTCATCCTCATGCCCATTCTTGTTGGATTTCTGGGCGTCTTTATCGTACTGGGCTACAGTGTGCGCCTCTTGCAGAATGTGCGTAATGGCATGGACAAACCGCTGCCCGATTGGGATCAGTGGAGCGATGACCTGTTGCGAGGTCTCAAGCTGACGGTGATTGTATTCATCTGGGGCTTGCCTATGATCCTGTTCGTGGTTCCTGCTTCCATCGGCGGCGTCCTGGCAGACCAGGGCGACGCGGGCGCGGTCATCGGCGTCCCCCTCATCTTCTGCGGCGCCTGTCTGACGGCTCTGTACGGGCTATTTCTGGTCGTCGCTCAGCCGGCCATCACCATCGCCTTTGCCGGAGGCGGAGAAACGATCAACAGCGGCCTGCGGCTCAGCGCCATCTGGCAGTGGACCAGCCGCTATATCGGCCCGGTGCTCATCGTGACCATCGTGGTGCTGGCCGTCAATTTCGTGATTACGTTGCTTGGATCCATCGTCGGCGTCATCCTATGTATCGTCGGTCTGGCAGTCACCGTCCCACTGAGCATCCTCGTTATCTTGTTGATTCAGCACCACCTCTACGGCCAACTTGCCCGCGACAATCCCTGGGTGGATAGCCATTTGCCTTCCACGCCAGCGTCGCCGCGCCAGATTCCCGACAACCCCATAGGTCCGCAGATGTGATAGTCACAGAGCTTACGCAGTCTCTCCTGGGAGTGTGGGCGTCTCGCCCGCTGCTACCAGAGAGGACAATCCACATTTGCATCAGCCCTGAATCAGCCAATAGGGCGTGTCATTGAGAAGTTTTCAGGGAAAAAGAATGGCTCAACAGGAATCCAAGTGGTCAGCCAATGTCCCCGGCGCTCGCCCTGAACAACCTGGACTGCGAATCAGCCAGAGGCGAGCGCCGGGGACGTTCATCACGTGAGATTCGATTGAGCCAAAAGAATTTAATCCACAGATTGCGCAGATTACACAGATTTGTTGGAGTTCATCTGCGTAATCTGCGGATCGCCTATTAGTTCTGGCCTGTCACAGAAACCACAGATTGCGCAGATTTGTTCGACTTTGCTATTGACGCAACATGGGCAGGAAGAACCTCTGGCCGGTCACAGTCACGGATTCGCCGCCGATTGCCTGAGCTGCAAGCGTGCGACCCGCGCTGTCAGCCGCTTCAACTCCCAGCACCGTAATCTCGCCGGTTCCCACCCCCAATGCCTGGAAGTTCAGGCGCAGAATCGTCGCGCCAGCCGACATGGGTTGGTGGAGATTGAGCGCGCCGGCCAGCAGAATTCCCTTCTTCCGGTCGATGCGCGGCCCCAGAGGCAGCGCATCGTCATCATTTAGCGCAGCGCTTACAAAGCGCATATGCGCCGGATCAAAGCCCAGCGCCACTCCCACGCCGCCCAGGGCGACAGATGCTGCATCCAACGATACATCCACCGCAAAGCGGTCGCCCGTTGTAGGTGCGTTCTTGTCCACGACGATGCGCACCAAGCCTGCGCCGCTGCCTGCGCCCAGCAGCGGGCGATCCGCGGCGCAGGTCGCGCCGACGCGACTTGCGATGACGGTCACGTCTTGCAAGGTCACAATGCCATCGGGCACGATGTCCTCGCGGGCGCTGCGCAGACCCCAGGCATTCGCTGCCAGCCGGGTATCCATGACCGTCAACGTGCAGCTGCGATCCAGGTCGCCCAGGAAGGGGGCATGGTCCGCGAGCTGCTCCGGCGCAACCGCAACGCGCTGACTGGCGCTGCGCCCCCAGATGGCGTCGTTGTACATCGCGATAACCTGGCTGGGCGGGACGCTGTAATCGCCCGGCGTCGTCGCGCGCATGAGGTAGCGGAAGCTGTGCGTCCCCGGCCAGAGTCGAGTGACAAAAAACTCCACCCGATCATCGCGCACCTCTTTTTGATTGTAGCCCCAACACTGCCAGGTGCATTCCCAGAAGACATCGCCATACATCATGGGGTTGAGCCGTTCGTAGAGCGCCTCGAAGCCGGCCGGGATAGGGTCTTCGATCAACACATAGGCCAGCTCGCTGCTCGTCTCCACTGTGAGCGCCACTTCCACGAGGTCGCCCACGTTGTACGCGCCATCCGCCCGGGAAACCCCTTCGGCCAGCGCATAAGCGCGCGTTACCTTCAGGCCGCTTTCCGCCGCTGCGATGGGCGTAAGGTGGTCGAAGAAGAGCTGACGCTGGAGCATGGCGCTGTAATAGAGGTTGCCCGGCCCGGCGCTGCGTTCGATGCGCAATAGGTTGTCGCCCGGCTGCAACGCTTCGCCGGGAACGAAGATGGGCGCAATGGGCGTCATGATGCTTTGCGGCGTCACCTGGCCGGTTGCGATCTCGACGTCGTTGAGGCGCACAGAATAGGCGTAATCCGATTGCATCTCACCCCTGGCAAGGATTGTTTGCGCCAGCCCCATGACCGCAAAGGCGGTGGCCTGGGTGTTGCCCCAGCCTGCGTCGCGGCGATGCTCCATGAGCCAGCGCACGACCTTGGGCAGAAGCGGGTGATCGGGCTGGAGGATGGCGAGGGTCTGCAAGGCGCTGGCCGTGTTCTTTTCCACCGACGGCAGACGTTGCCACCAGCGCCAATCCCATTCTTCTTTGGGCACCGGCCAGAAAGCCCACTCTGCAGTTTCATTCACGCGGGAGAGCAAATGAGCGAGCGCGCTCTGCGCGCCGGCATTGTCACCCCCTTCTTGAAGCGCCACAGCCAGCAGCGCCAGCGACGCGCTATCGATCTCGCCCATGCGGTTGAGCAGCGTCTGGGCTTTGGGCAGGTCGCCGCGCCCGGCCAACGCCTTGACATAGAGCGCAAAGGCCTGGACGCTGGGGTCGCTATTGGCGTTGAGAATGTTGTTCACATAGAGAAAGCCTCGGTCGAGCACGCCGACGTCCACTGGAAAGCCAGCCTTTTGCACCTCTACCAGCCCCAACAACACATACGATGTCATGTAGAGGCCGCCGTCGTCGTCATAGAACCATCCCCAACTGCCGTTGGCTTGCTGGAAGCCGTAGAGTTTCTGCAAGCCTGTGGTCATGATCTTGGGCAGCTCATCCGCTTTGGGGTTGGGCAGCCCGAGTTGGGCATAGGCTTGCGCGGCGACTGCGCTAGGCAGGAGGCGGCTCATAGTTTGTTCTACACAACCGTAAGGATAGTCGATCAGCTCGTCCAGCCCATCGAGCACGCCCAGGGCAAAGGAGGGCGCCAGGCGCACAGTCAGTGACGAGGCAGTAGGGATGGCGTTGAGGGGGAAGGTGAAGCTCTCGCTGGCTGCCAGATTGGCTGCGCCTGCGCTCATCCAACGCTCCAGCGCGCTGAAGGGCTTGATGGCTAAGGGCAAGGCGAGCGCGTCGCCGCCGACGGGCGTCTGCACGGCGGCCGTAAAGACCCCTGTTCCGGGCGTGGACGCGATCGCCGTCCACTTGCCCAGGTCCGCGTTGCCATTAGGCAGGTTCAGCGGGCGCGGGCCGGCGTCCAGCAGGGTCAACCCGGCCGCTGCCAGCTCTGCCTGACCAGTCGTGGGCTGGCCTGTGTAATTGTTGCCGATGATTTGCGCCTGGAAGCGGTCCCCCACTACGGCAAAGCGAGGCGTTGCGAGCCGCGTCACCACATCTTTCGTCACCAACAGGCTGCTCTGCGCCTGACCCACGCTGCCATCCACCGTGATGGCGCGGGCGACGATGTGCCAGGTCGTCAGGTTGTCGGGCAGCGTCACGTCGACGGTCGCGCGACCGTCGACGCCGGTCGTGATCTCGGCGCTCCAGAAGGCAGTGTCTTCGAAGCGGGTGCGCGGTTCGACGCTCTGCTGGCCGCCAAAGTCGCCCTCCGCGGCGGGCGCTTCCGGCGAAGGCGTAGCCAGCGTTGGGACGCCGCGCCAGAAATAGGGTTTGCGGGCAAGGCTGTGGAAGGTTTCCACTCCGCTGGCGCGCCTGTCGTAGAAGGTTGCGAAGGGGTCGCCGGAGAGATCCGACTGCAGGGCAAAGATCGCCTCATCCACCAGGGCCAACCCTACCCGCGCCTGCACGCCCTGTCCCTGGGCGTTGGTCGCCAGGAGCGCGATCTGCGCCTGGCTGCCAGGGAGAAATTTTTCGGCGTTCTTGGCAATGGTCAGAGTGAGCTGCTTGTGTGTCGCCGGGACGATCAGCTCGGTCTGCGCCATGTAGAGCGTTCCCTCTGCACGACGGTCGTTGTCGTCTGGCTTCGTCGGCTGAAAGAGATGCAGCCGCAGGTGCATGTTGGGTGCAAAATCCTCGGTGATGGGTGCATCCACCTGGGTAACTGGGCCAGCGATGGTCACGATCTGCTCATGATAGACCTCCTCGCGCTCGAAGGTGAGCAGGGCCGTGCCGGTGAAAGTGGACTGGATCAGCAGGTGCGCAGTGTCGCCGGGGACATAGCTCTCTTTGTCGGGCAGGATGCTCAGTTGATCGCTGGACGAGAACCACCACTGGGCCTCCTTTGAGTCGAAAACCCAGAAATAGCTATTGGCGCTTACGCTGCGCCCGCGGCTATCCACCGCGCTGGCGGTCAAGCGATACCACCCCTGGACCAGCTCGGTGAAGGCAACCTGCACCCGGCCATCGGGCCCGGTGACTACCACCTGGGGCGGTAATGTGACGTCGCTGCCGCCGCTGTAGCTTTCACGCGTGAGCTGCGCTGTGATCTCCCAATTCGTGGCCGGCGCGCCGCTGTGCTCCTGCGCCTTGATGATCGCAGTTACAGGCGTCCCAATTTGATAGCCGTATCTGGGCAGGTCGATCTCCAACCGCAGACCGGCCCAATGGACGGGCAAGGTTGCGCTGCCGGCGATGGGCGTGTTGCGTTCATCGGTGACGGTTGCGGAAAAGGTGTAGAGCGAGTCCCAGTCGGCGCTTGCGCTGGGCGTGTAGGTCAGGGTGTAGCGCCCATTTGCATCGGTGACGCCGGTGAATTCATCCACGACGCTGTTTGGCGTCCAGACGCCATCGTGCCATTGCCACCAGTGCCAGTTGTACGAGTAAATCTGGCGACGCACGCTCAGCTTGACGTCTGCTCCGGCCACAGGCTGGCCGAAGAAGTAGTCGGCCTGCACCGTCACCTGCACCGGGTCGCCGCTGATCGCCGGGGAAGGCGAGACAGAGACCGCCACCTGATACTCCGGTTTGCGATATTCTTCGACCCGCAGCGATTGATAGAACCATTCGCCGTCCACGTTGAGCTGAATGTTGTACCATCCCAGAGACGCGCCGTCGCCGAGATGGAAGTCGCCGTAGACTGCGCCAAACTCGTCGGCGCTGAGTTGCTGTTGCGCCGCCAGGTTGTTGCGCGCATCGCGCAGGGTGACGGTGATGGGTGCGCTGGGCGCAACCGGCGCAAGCTCGCCGTGCTCGTTGCGTCGCACGAACGCCTGGTAGTGGATCACGTCGCCGGGGCGGTAGATGGGGCGGTCGCTGTGGATGTAAACCCGATGGTGGTCGCCCCCAGGGGGAATCCACCACCATGAGCCGCCGATCATATTGCCGGTCCACGACCAGTCGAGGCCGACCAGCGCCAGTTCTTGCCCCAAACGCGCAGTCGCCAGGAAGGGCTGTACCGGGCCCAGGTCAAGCCGCGCTACGCCTGCGTCATCTGTAACAGCCTGCCCCAACACGTTGGCCTCACTGTCGTAGATGGTCACGGTCATGCCGGGCGTCGGCGTCTGCTGTTGAAGTTGCGTCGCCCAGACGATGGCCTGTCCTGTCGCCCGTTTTGCTGCCAGGGCAATGCGCCCGACGGCAACATAGACATCGGCGGTCCCGGCCTGGGGATGGCTGGCGTGGAGGATGTACAGCCCCGAGGCTATCCCAGCCGGCATGGCGACGTCATCGGGCATGGAAGGATCCGTCGGCAGCGACCCGAAGGTCTGCTGCCAGGTTGTGACGGGTGACGCGCCGGGCGGCGGTGTGGGCGGGCGATAGGGATCGCTGGCAACTTGGTCGATGAAGTCTTCGGGCGTCAGCGTGTAGAGCGCAAAATCGACTGTCATGTTGGGCTGGGTGAGCCAAATGGGAACCTGGTTCAGCCCATCGGGATCGACGACCTGGACGCCGGCGCTGTAGCCAAAGCTCAGGGAGTTCGATTGCGCCGTGGTCGCTGCGGCGCCCCAAAGCATGGCGACAAGTAAGATGGCGACTGGGCCGAAGAGCGCAACCAGCGCTGAGAAGTGGTTATTTTTCTTGAGTTGGCGCCACATGGCAACCTCCTGTGTTTCGCAATAAAACTCCGATGTATAGAACGCGCGGCTGCAAGTCTGCACGCTCACCTCCATTGTACATCCATTGCCGGTGGGGCGCGCTAGCCAATTTAACCTATCGGGTACGCCCCAGAGTCGATTTATGATTCAATCGACGTTGGCAACCCGGATCTTTGGATTCCAGCACCTGAGTTGGAACAATTACTCACCACAAAGCTAAAAGGTATGTCGCTTTCCGGGTTGGCGCTACGCACCCGCTCGAAGGTCGTGAAAACGTATGTCTGCCATGCGCTCGGCTACCCGGCGACCTCTAGTTTCAGGAAGACGCAGCCCCGCTTCCCCGGTCAGTTGTTCGACATTTACATCCAGAAGTCGAATAACTTGCAGATTTGGAATGAGAGGCTCGCACCGACACGGCGCTATGTAATAGTGCGAGTCGGTGGAAACGCCGTGATCACCGGGGTGAAAGTGATCACGGGCGACACGTTAGCGCTGGTGGATACGACGGGCACGCTGACCCAGAAATATCAGGCGCGGCTGATCCCCGGTGAGGAAAAGACGGAACTGGTTGTCGAGGAGGATACGGAACCTCTCCGACAGTTTGTGCAAACCGGCGTTGATCTTACCTCTGTTGCGAGCCCGGTGGATCCCCCTCAAGCATGGCAGATCTTGCCGATCCAGGAGGTTTTCGAACGGCTGCGTTTTCCCTAGAAACTCTCGCCGACACGTAGATGCTTCACTGCGTAGATGCTTCACTGCGTAGATGCTTCACTGCGTAGA
>CAZLMM010000009.1:119230-123885 GCA_964560495.1 uncultured Caldilineaceae bacterium | reverse complement strand
TCTCGCGCTGCCACCCAGATGCTTCACTGCGTTCAGCATGACAATACCACCGGCTTATTTAGGCCCTTGTGTACTAGCCCCGGCGTTCACTGAGAACGCAAGTCCCCGCGCCGGGTCGCATGAATTCCAGGGACAAGCCGCGCCGCTGGTGCGGCTTCATGGGGCATGACGTCATTCTCGTTTCGATTTGGTATGGTCGTAGGGCCATGAACGACGGCGGTGGTGGTTCGTACTCCGAGACACATGACTTTGCCTCTGTTCATGTCTCGATAGCGAACGAACGTTCAATGCCCCTTTTTGACTTGAGCAAAGGAGCCGGAAGGTGCGCCTGATTCTTCCACCAACAATCTATGGAATCGTCTTGGGCATGCTGCTCACCGGGTGTGCAGTGACGCCTATCCGCAACGAGGGCGATACAACCAATGGGACCAGCATCGTTGAGACGCTGGGCAGCGCGACCGTGGTCGGCGACGACAGCGGCAAAGAGCTTGCCAGCGAAGCCATGACGGAAACTGTTGCCGCCGCTGCCTTTTCCACCCCAGAGCTCATTGACGCTGCATACGCCAGCGGCGAGATCGATGCTGGCGAACGCATCCTCTATCTTGCCTATGCGGTTTACGACTATGAGGCGTTGCCCGCTGCATTCCAGAGTTCGACGCCATGGCGCGGCTCCATGACCGTAGCCGAAATCAAAGAGAGCGTTGCATCGCCAGACTTTTGCACTTTTGATCCTGAAGTCCAAGAGGAGTTGCAGCAGCTTCTGGCCGATGCGGCCGATTTTCCCACATGCCCATGAGAGGTGATCTATGTCGCAGCCTGTCCTTTTGATGGCCCCACCCCCCGACTGGCGACGCACTCCGCTGCGCTTGACTGGACGGGCAATATCAGTTGGCTTCCTAATCGTTCTTTTTTCATTTCTCGCCTCTGGAATCAGTCGCGCATCCGTTTTACCGTTTCCGATCGCGCAACCTTCCACGCCCGTCCTGATCGACCAGGCCTACCATGCGGGCGACATCACCGCGGATGAGCGTTTGCTCTATCTGGCCTATGCGGTCTACGAGCCGGCCTCCTTGCCAGCCGAGTATCGCAGCGATACACCCTGGTGGGGCACAGCTGCGGTGGCTGAGCTCAACACGGCGCTGGCGCAAAGCAGCGATCTCTCCGCCGCTGCGCAGGCCGAACTGACGCGCTTGTTGCGCAGCGCCGCCGCCACCGTCTGCGACCAGGAGGACCCCGCGAACAGCCTGGACAGCGCCAATTTTCATCTCAATTACGGTGCGATCGGCGGTGGTTTGACGGCTCAGGATTACGTCGATTCATTGGAGGCGACCTTTGGCCTGGAGGTGACGGGTTATGGTTGGGCCAAACCGCCTTTTTGCGGCGCCAATCATGCCGACTGCACAGCGGCCAATCCGTGGGGCAGGTATCCCGTGCAGGCGGCGGATCTCGGCGGCGGTCTATACGGTTACGTGACTACCCCAGGCGGCAACTACACTGGCCTCATTGGCGACAATCCGAACACAACGCCGATTGAGACCGACGCGCTCGCCTCGTGCATGGTGCTCAACAGCAACTACAGCGGATTCCCCGGCGGCGCGCAATTCTCGTTGGATGTGACAACAGCTCACGAGTTCGTTCATTCGATCCAGTTCGGTTATGGCGACCCGGACGATCGCGAAGACGGGATGTGGTATGAGTCGAGCGCAGCCTACATGGAAGACGAGGTCTTCGACGACGTCAATGACAACTACCAGTATCTCTGGCCGGCGTTTGGTCGCTGCCTGGGAGAGTACAAGGCGTCGCAAGGGACGCCCTCGGTCTATAGCAACTGGCTCTTCTTCCGGTTTGCCGCCGAACGGAACGGCGGAACCAACCTGGCAGGCGGCGGCGAGGACGTAATGCAGCAGTTCTGGATAAATGTTGCGGCGGGGCAAGGCAGCCTGCGCGCCTATGACAACGCCTTGCAGAGCAAAGGCGCCAGCCTATCCGACACATTCCACGACTATGCCATTGCCGCGAGCCTGATGAGCGCCTGCCCCGCCGGGTCTCCCTACTGTTTCGAGGAGGCCGCGGGCTACGTCGCCGCAGCCGGTGCGATTCCTCCCACCGGGCAGATCGCTGCCGTGGGCGATCTCTTCCAGGGAAGCCTGGCGAACCACTTTGCAGCCAACTGGGTGGCGTTGCCCACTGGCGCAGCCTTTTCCCCCAGGTTGGAAAACCTGTCATCGCAAGGAGAGCTGCGGGCAACGATTGTGGCCGTGACCAACGCCGGCGTCACAATCACACCCCTGCCGGGCGTTGTGGGCGGCAATCAAAACGCTTTTCTGCCAGCCTATCAGCCGCCGGCCGGCGCAACGGCTGTCCTGGCAGTCATCACCAACCAGGAGTGGACGTCCGATAACCCCAGCACATGTGCAGCCTCGTCCTATCGCTTGCGCCTGAACGCCGCCAGCACGGTGGCCGTTGATATTCAAGCGCCCGCCGACCAGCGCGTCGAGCCTGGCAACGCCTTCAGTCATCGCTTCAGCCTGACCAATGGCGGCTTGCAGGGGGGCGACTTCACCTTGCAGACAACATCCAGCCTGGGGTGGGCAGATCTGACGAGCATCCCCAGCACCGTGACCATCGCTTCTGGTGCAACCGTGCTGGTCGACATTACGGTGACAGTGCCATTCAGCGCCGCTATCGGTCAGGTGGAAGTGACTACGCTCTATGCAGAGAGCATGGACAATGCCACGATCAATGACACCGCCTCCGTACAGACCACTCCGCCAGGCAATGAGGTGCACTTGCCCATCGTCTCCAGGCCACCGCTGCCCGACACCTTCTACGCCGTAGACGATACCACCGTGCTCCAAGGTTATCTAAATGATAATGTGTGCAACACGGTCGATATGTGGGCTGGGTACGACACCTACCTCAGCCCAGACGCCAGGACTGTACGCAGCCTGGTCAAGTTCAATCTCTCAGCGATACCGTCAGGCACAGCGATCAATGGGGCTTATCTCCATCTGTATCACATTGACTCATGGGACATCCCCAGTCGAACAGAGAGGATCACCACCTATCGCATCACATCCAACTGGAGCGCGTGTTCCACCACCTGGTCGAACCAGCCATCGATTGGCAGCGCCTATGGATCGCAAGACTTACCGTGGGATGCAGGACAATGGTATGCCTTCGACGTAACCGACCTGGTGCGCGGCTGGATCAGCGGATCGATTCCCAACTTTGGCGTGGAGTTGCGCGGACCAGAAGCCATGGGGGCAGACGCGGGTTGGCGTTCCTTCGCCACCCTCAACTCCACTGCTGACCCATACCTGACCATCGACTATGCAGTAGCGACAGGAAGCGCGACCTCTCTGCCGGCAGACCTGCCCCGCGCGGCGGATGTGAGCGCACCCAGCAGCGCAGACGCCAGTCGCACAATGGCGCACGTCGACGCGCTCAATCGAGGGCAGGCGGAGCCAGAAAAATGCAGCGTCGGGGTAGGCAGCGCGCAAAAGTGCCGGGCCTCCCAATGATTCGGGTGCACTTACTGATCTCCGGATTGGCAGCTCATATCACCGACCATCACGAGTCACTCGTGACGTATGAACTGATTACGTAGCGAGCAGCAATGACAGCATGAGTCTCGAACAATCCATCACCGAACCGGAGCGTCGTCAAGCTCCTCCCATCTATGTTCTTTCCGGCGGCACCGGCGCCACAGGGGAACTCCTGGCGCGCACAGTGCTGGCTCAGTATCGCGATGTCCAGGCCGAGATCATCATCGCGCCCAACATCCATACCGTGGCTGAAGTGGAAGATATAGTTCTGAAGGCTGCCGCGGACGGCGGCAGCATCATACACACGATGGTGAACCCTGATCTACACTCAGTCACCACCGAGTTGACACGCGCCCACAACGTCTTTGCCGTAGACTTGGCAGGCCCGATCATGGACTATCTGACCGAACGCTTGGGACAGAAACCGATCGGCGCGCCGGGTCTCTATCGCGAGTCGAACATCGCCTATTTCCGTCGCGTCGAGGCCATCGAATTCACCGTGGCCCATGACGACGGCAAGCGCAGCGACAATCTGTGCGCTGCGGACATCGTGATCATCGGCGTGTCGCGCTGCGGCAAGACGCCCCTGAGCATGTATCTCTCCATGCTGGGGTGGAAGGTGGCGAATGTGCCCATTGTACCCGGCGTGGAGCCGCCTGCATCGCTGGCGCATTGCGACAAGCGTCGGGTGGTTGCGCTGGATATCGACCCGCAAAAGCTCATGGCCCACCGGCGCTGGCGACAACAGCACCTGGGCGTTTCAGAGGGCTACTACACAGATCGTGCGAACATCGTGGAGGAGCTGCGAGAGTATCATCATTTCGTCTATCGTCACGGCTTCACCATGTTCGATGTCACCGACAAACCCATCGAGACTAGCGGCGAGGAGTTAATCCTGCTCGTTTCCAAAAATATGTCCAAACCGGCTGCACCCGCGGGAGCTTGAACAGGCAACGAGGCTCAATCTGCCCTCACGGCAAGACGCCGCCGCGGTTCATGCCCCCAACAACCAGTGACGCTTTACTTGTATGGCGCTTCATCACAACATCGCCGAAACCGCCAGGAACTTCATTGTTCTCAATCGCTTGGCAGTGCGGGCTGGCCTGT
>CAZLMM010000009.1:46590-119130 GCA_964560495.1 uncultured Caldilineaceae bacterium | reverse complement strand
TTGGCAGTGCGGGCTGGCCTGTCGGTGTCGGCGCATCGCTTCCTCAAGCCAGGACGACAGACGGCATGGTCTTTGCCCTTCGAGGGCGTTGTCGAGATGTTGAGTCGCGGCGCCCCATCCCAGGGGCGTATCTCGCCAGAGGATGTACGTCAATCCTTGAACCAGGCCACTCTGTTGGCCTGGTTTGCCCGCGCCGCATGCACAACCGTTTCGGCGGGCGGCGTCCCGGCGGAATGGATCACGACCGATGATTCATCCGAGCAGCGCGTCGTGCTCTATCTTCACGGCGGCGGCTACATCAGCGGGTCGCCCCAAACGCATCGCAGCGTCATCGGCGAGATTGCCCGTGCAACCGGCGCGCGCGTTCTTGCCCCAGACTACCGCCTGGCGCCCGAAGCGCCCTATCCCGCCGCGCTGGAAGACGCCTGGACTGTCTATTGGTGGCTGCTGCAACAGGGCGTTCGTCCCGAACAGCTCGTGGTGGCAGGGGATTCGGCTGGCGGTGGGTTGACCATCGCCCTGTTGGTTGCGCTGCGCGATGCCGGGCTACCACTTCCGGCAGGGGCTGTCTGTCTGTCGCCCTGGTTCGATCTGGCGCTGGCGAGCGAATCGATTCATCGCAACGCTGCGAGCGACTACCTCAACCCGCAAATCATCCGTAGCGCAGCGTATATGTACCTGGCAGATCGCGACCCCCGCACTCCGTTGGCCTCCCCCCTTTATGCAGACTTGCACGGTTTGCCGCCGCTGTTGCTTCAGGCGGGCACCGCTGAAATGCTCCTGGACGATTCCAAACGCTTTGCTCGCAGGGCCTCGGCGGCGGGCGTCCAGGTGGAGATCGAGCTGTGGGAAAACATGGTGCATGTGTGGCACTTTCTCTTCCTCATCGAACCGCAGGCCCGTCAGGCCATCCAGCGCATTGGCTGTTTTGTTCGTCGCCAGATGGGTCGCTTCAGCCCTTGAAGCGCAGCAATCGCATTCCGTTGGCCGTCACCAAAAGCGCAGCGCCTACATCGGCCAACACCGCCATCCACATACTGCCCAAACCAACCAGTACCAATCCGAAGACAATCAGCTTCAGAGCCACGCTGAAAAAGACATTGAATCGGATAATGCCCATGGCGGCGCGGCTCAGCCCCAAAACAAAGGGCAGCTTTGTCAGCTCATCCGCCATGAGCACCACATCGGCTGTCTCCATGGCCTGGGGCGAACCGGCGCCGCCCATGGCGATGCCCACATCCGCCGCGGCCAGCGCGGGCGCGTCGTTGATGCCGTCGCCCACCATGGCCACAGTGCGACCGGCCGGTATGCGCAATTCACGGATTGCCGCCACCTTCTCCTCGGGGAGCAAGCCGGCGCGCACGTTGGTGATGCCCACTGACGCGGCGACAGCGCGCCCGGTGGCTGCATCGTCGCCGGTGAGCATCACCACCTCCCTTACGCCCAGCTCATGCAGCTTTGCCAAGACAGATTGACTCTCGGCGCGTGCAGTGTCCGCCACCGAAATATAGCCTGCAAAACGGTCGTCCACGCTCATGGTCAGCGTCGTCTGCCCGGCCCGGGCCGCCTGATTCAGTTCATCACACATTGTTGGGGAGTGGGGCGCAGCGTGATCCAGATAGGCGTGGCTGCCAATCAAGACGCGGCGGCCATTGACCTGTCCCTGCACTCCCCGGCCAACCAGCGATTGGACGCCCTCTGCGGCAGGGTAACGAGCCTCCACCCCTAAGTCAGCTGCATGAGATGTGACTGCGCGAGCCAACGGGTGCTCGCTGCGTCGTTCCACGGCAGTGGCCAGCGCCAGCAACTCGCTGCATGGGTCGCACGTAATGCCAGGTTGATTGACGGTCTGGCACTGAATCGAACGCACCCGAATCACCTGGGGACGCCCTTGCGTCAATGTCCCGGTCTTGTCAAAGGCGATGACATTGACGCGGCTCAGCGTTTGCAGCGCCGCGCCGCCTTTGATCAGCACACCGTGCGCCGCGCCGCTGCTGATCGCACTCACCAGGCTGACGGGCGTGCTGATCACCAGCGCGCATGGGCAGGCGACCACCAGCAGCTCCAGACTGCGGTAAAGCCAGCCCTGTTCCCCCCAGAAAGGCGCGCCAAAGAGCAAAGGCGGGAGGATTGCGATCAGCAGAGCAGCCGCCACCACCGCCGGCGTGTAGATCGCGGCGAACCGATCCACGAATGTCTGTACGGGCGCACGCTGCTCCTGGGCTTCTTCCACCAGGCGGATGATGCGGCTGATGGCGTTGTCCGCGGCCAACCGCGTCACGCGCACCGCCAGCGCGCCCGCACCGTTGATGCTGCCGGCAAAGACTTCATCGCCTGTTGTCTTCTCCACCGGGATGCTCTCGCCGGTGATCGGCGCCTGATTCACCTGGGACGCGCCGTTGATGACCTGGCCATCCATGGCGATGCGCTCGCCCGGCTTTACGACCATCTGGTCGCCCACCACTATTTCGGTTACAAGCAGGAGATGTTCTTCGAGGCCGCACAAAGGACAGGGGCCGCCCTCATACCCATCGACGCCCAGGTGTTCAGCGCAGTTCATGCAAGGGCGCAGGACAAGCGCCTGGCTGGGCGCGACTTCCATCAGGCGACGAATGGCGTCGCGTCCCCGCTCGGCGCTGTAGCCTTCCAGCGCCTCGCCGATGGCAAAGAGCACCATGACCAACCCCGCCTCGGTGTAGGCGCCGATGACCACCGCGCCCACCGCGGCGATAGTCATGAGCAGATTGATATTGATGCGCCGGTTGATCCAGAGCACGCGGAAGGCGTTGCGCGCCACTGGAGCGCCGGCGACGAGCAGGGCTGCCATGGAGGTCAGGTTGAAGAGACGGGTCTCGAATTCGATTCCAAAGAGGGGCAGAATCTCTTGGAAGATCAGGCCAGGAAGAATCAGGAGTGCGCCGACCAGCGCCAGGCGCGTGTTGCTGCGGCGCCAGAGCCATCTCACGAAACCCCTGACGCCCGTCAGAGAAGCAGCTGTGGGCGCAACCGGCGGCGTGAACGCGCCTGGCGCGTGCATTTCGGCGCGATAACCCAGGCGTTCCACTCGCTCGATGACAGCGCCCGGCTCGATGTCGCCATCGACGCGCAGCTTGCCTGTGGCGAAGTTGATGGCGCATGCCTCCACTCCGGTCAGCGTGGACACGCCACGCTCAATGGATTGCGCTCAGGTTGCGCAGTCCATACCGGAAACAATAAATTCAAGGCGCTTGGCGTCTGGCATTTCTGAACCCCTCACGACTGAATCCTCTACAACGATGACTCATATCATACCAGATTGGCGTGGGTGTATTCAAAATGCGCCAACGTGCCCTCATCTTCGCTCAACGAATCAAAAAGGCCGGTCGTCGGAGACAGTGCGAATATCAGTAAACCTCGGCGCGGCTACCCACGTTGATCAGGACGATCTCACGCTCGCGTAGCTCCAATTCCAGGGTGATGCGATATCGTTGGGTAGGCCTCTGATGGGCTAAGAGAGTGGCAACACTCTCTTTCCATACTCCAATTCCAGGGTGATGCGATATCGTTGGGTAGGGTGTAGCGGCGGTCCGTCTGCTTGCTCAGCCAGGTGCAATAGGCCATGGCGTCGCCCCAGCTCACGTCGGTCATGGGCTGCTCCAGGCTGTCGGCGGGCGGCTTGCGGTTGAACCAGCCGGAGGGGCGCTGGATGCTCTTTGCGCGCCTTGATGAAGGCCGCGTACTCGCGCACCTTGAGCGGGTGTTTGCCGATGCGATAGGCGGGCAGGCGCATGTCGTGGGCCGGCCGCTCCGTAGGCGGAGCGGTCAGGTCATCGTTGCCCATGCGGAACGCGCCGGCGGGACGGAAATGGGCGATGGGCATGCGCCCCTGAAGCAGTTCGGGGTCTGCATCGCTGCCGGGCAGATGAAAGCGCAGGCCGACTTGATAGTCGTTCTGGCTGTTGAGCAGGCCAGTCAATTCAATCTCAAGTTCAGCCGGTTCGGGTATGATAGCCACAGGTCGTTGGAATGTGCATTGAACGGCGTTGGATGAACAACGGTGCGTGCGGGTTGAGTGTAGGGAGGTCTGTCCCGCAGCAATAGTCTACACGATGGCGGTGAGCTGATGCAAACAGATCGGCAACGTTGAGCCAGACTTCTCATCAATTTCCCCGGGCAATGTGCACCTCTGCGCCCTCTGCGGCAGAGTCGTTATCTCAGGCAAGATCAGGAAACCCAAGAGCGCGCCATGAGCGCAAGGCCCGCCAGCCCTGGGCGATCCAATGCAGAATCTCCGCCGCCTCGTCGGCCGGGGGGCGACTTGCCAGCCACAGGGATGTGAGTCGCTGCGGCGCGATCTCCTCTGCCGTCGGGTCAAGGCGGGTGTAAGCCGCGGCTGCGCCCACGCCAAGACGCCGGGGAAATGTCCCGGCGGAGAGGGACAGACGCATCGCGCCCACCAGGCGATCCTCCCAGCCCAGCTTGCGCGCCGGGTCACGCGCCACCCGCTCCACCTGATCGGCCAGATAGGGATTGACCATGCGCGTCAGCAGGTCGTCGGTGTAGGCCGCAAAGCCAGCGGGTGTGAAGAGCGCATCCACGCCGACGTACCTGGCGATGAGCGCGTCGCCCACCTCGTCCAGCATGGCGCGGCGCACGAACTCGATGATGTCGGGCCGCCGGCCCAGGTCGGCCATGAGGGGCAGCCCCACATACGCGGCCAGATAACCGGCCATGGCATGGAGCGCGTTGTGACAATAGAGCTTGGCCTCCTCGAAGGGCAAGAGATCGGGCTTCTCCTCGAAGACCTGGATGCCGCGCTGGAATGGAGGTTGCGCGGCGGGAAGGCTGATGGCGGAGATGAGGATGCGATTGAAATCCTCCACCAGAAAGGCGCGGTCACTACCCGGCGTGACAGGCGCAAGTCCGTTTTGGGCCAGGGTGACGCCGCTCATCTTGCTGATGACTGTGTTGAGGAAACGTACCCGATCCGTGACCTGCTGCCAGTCGTCGGGCGCCAGAGCCGATTGGACGTGGCCGGTGAGCAACTCCGCGGCGTGGTTGTGATTTTCTGCGGCATAGACAACGCACGCCGGCCCGCCTTGTCGCGTTTTGCCCAGGAGTCCGGCTGCCAACAGCCGGTGAATGCTCCCCGGCGCATCGCTTGCGTATGCGTTCACGCTGGGCACGGCCGTTGCAATCTCGCTCGCCGCGGCGATGGCGGCGACGACGCCCTCCCGGTCTTCTGGTTGTGCCGGGTCATAGATCTCCAGGGGACCGACGAACGCAGTCTCCACTCCGTCGGCGTGGGCGATGTTGACCGCGTAGACGCCGCCGGCCCGCCGCACCGCGGCAACGATCTCGGGCGCGACCTCCACCACCACCAACCGGTCGAAATTGCCCGATGCTTGGGCTTCATAGAGGAAGAGTCCGGCCTGGATTGCGCCAAAGCCAAAGCCGACAAAGGTGCGCGACACAGCGGCCTCAGCGCATTTCCTGGCCGCCAGTCACGTTGATGGCCTGGCCGGTCATGTAGCTCGACTGATCCGAGGCCAGAAAGACCACCACGTTGCACACGTCTTCATAGGTGCAGGGGCGTTTCATGGGCACCTGGTCGATGTATTTGCGCCGCACCTCCTCCTCGCTGATGCCCTGGTTCTGGGCGTATTGCTTGAAGAGGGACTCTTGCCAAAGGGGTGAATCTAGCAGATTGCCTGGGCAGACAGAATTGACGCGCACGCCGAATTCGGCCAGTTCCAGGGCAATGCTCTGGGTCAGGCCGATGCCGCCGAACTTGCTGGCAGAATAAGCTGAATTCTTGAAGCTCCCCTTCTTGCCCGACTTGGAGTTGATCTGGATGATGGCGCCGCTCCGCTGCTGCTTCATCACGCGTGCGGCGTATTTGGCGCAAAGAAAATAGCCCACCAGGTTCACCTCGATGACCAGACGCCACTTGTCCAGAGGGAATTCGTCGGCTGCGCCAGAGATGACGATGCCCGCGTTGGCCACCAGGATGTCGATGCGTCCAAACTCGGAGACGGTGCGCGCCATGAGCGCCTCCACCTGTTCCTCATTCGTCACATTGCAAGCGACAGCCAGTGTGCGCCGCCCGGTATGTTCATGCACGGTTTGGGCGATCTGGGCAGCGGTCTCGACCTTGAGATCGGCCACGACCACGTGCGCTCCCTCCCGCGCCAATCGCAGGGCGATGGCGGCGCCCAGCCCTTGCGCGCCGCCGGTGACGATTGCCACTCGATCCATCAATTGGGACATGGGTCTGTCTCCCTCGCTTTCGTTGCGCCCACCTTGCCTGACGCAAAACTTTTATCTATCCGGTCATAAGCCGAGCTTCGTGCGCAGCAGTTCTTCCTCCGCCGCGTTGGTCCACGAGCCGTCAGCGTCCAGTTTGGCTGCCACACCGGGCGCTGCCTGGGCCAGCTCCTCCAGGGGCGTCAGCGGCAGGCCCGTCACATGGGGATAGATGACCACCTTGCCGGGGAAGCGCCCTTCGGCCACAGCCTTCAAGCCGTCGGGCAGCCCTTCCAATCCGGCCACCGCAGCCACAGAATGATTGGTCGCCAGGCGATGGCTCTCGGTAAGGTCGAGCATCTGGCGCAAGTCGTCGATGGAAGAGCCGCTGATGCCTGTAAAGCGCACGCCGCTTTGCGTCACCAGGTTGACGTCGAAAGCGGACATGGTTCCGCGCGGCAATCCTGCGAAGACGTTCATCACGCCACCCTCGGCCATCAGCGGCATGGCCATTTCGGCTGTGGAGGCGTTGGCGGCAATGACGACCACGTCATCAAAGCCGCGCCCTCCGGTCTCCGCGCGCAGGCGGTGGAGCATGTCTGACGCGCTGGGGAAATCGGCTTCCGAAATGCAGACCAGTTCCACGCCGTGTTGCTGGGCAATAGGCTGCATCTTGCGCTCCAACACAGCCATGCGCGCCCGGTGGATGTTGGTGGCGATCACCTTGCGCGGGCCATTGGGCATCTCCAACGCGCGTTGCACGTGCATCTGCCCCATGGGGCCCGCTGCGCCCAGCGCCCACATGACGCCGCCCGGCTTCAGCTCGGCGCGGATGGGCGCATAGGCAGCCGAAAGATCTGGCTGATTCGTCCCCAGCAGCGCCAGGCGGTCGTAGTGCAGCCGCCCGATGTCGAGTTGTACGTTGGCCGAGACAGTCTCTTGGGTGACGATGTTGAATGCGCCTGCTTTGGTCAAGCGGGCAAACATACGCTCGATGTGGGCGGGGTCATTGCCCAAGATGATGATGTCGTCGTACAGACGTGCGCCGTCGTCGCCATAGACCACGCTGACGCCTGCCTGGAGGGACCAGCGCTCGATGCTCTCCGCAAAGGCCGGGTCCACGCCGTCCAGAGTGATGCTGGCGGGCCGCCACGTCGCTGCGTCACCCAGTTCTCCACGACCGCCGCCGCCCACGTAGACCGCGCCGCCCTCCTTCCAACTTGTGCGATAGGCGACGCCATAGGAGGCGACGACGCACGCCCACGGCTCATTGAGGGCGGCTTCGGCGTATCCCGTTTCGGGTCGAACGGGCAATAGATAGTTGCCGTGGTCGCCGTTGAGCACCCGCTGATCGACGATGGCGTATTGGGAAAAGCCGCCCTGAATCTCATAACCGTAAGCGACGGGTTTCTCATTGATATAGATATCCGCCTGGACGATAAAGCGGTCGCCCGGATGATATTGGTCGGCCAGATTTGCGCCCGCAGCCATCACGGTCAAAGCCACCTCGTGCCCAAGCACGACAGGTTGCTCGGCCATGTTGCGATGAATGCGCGGGTGATTCTGACCGGCGCGGATCACCTTGATGTCGGAGAAACAGATGCCGCAGGCGTCGTGGCGCACGAGCAATTCGTCCGGGCCGGGCATGGGGAGATCGACCTCGATCATCTGGCCGTCCCGCCCCAGCTTCTCGAAGCCGGCGCCATAGAGCGGCCAGAGTTTGTAGCGATGGGGGAGGGGTGTTTCGCCGTGGCGGTAGGCAGTGAGTGTGTCGGACATGGCTCTCTCCTCGGTCATGAGGGATGTACGTTTCAGAAGTTGCAGTGAATGATCGGTGGGCTATACAGGCGGCCCAAGAAAGTCGGGCAAGACGAGGGGACCGACGTACCTGCCAAAGAGCGTGGCCAGGATGGCCAAAGAGAAGAGAAGTATAGCGTTGTTATCCGACTTCTTGAAGATGAGCACGATAGCCAACACGCCAAAAGCCAGGCTGACGACGTGCCCCGCCCAGTCAGGCAGCCCTGATCCCTCTGGCGCAGCCGCCGCGCCGACGTCCCCAGTGTTCTCCATATTCGACGGCGGCGCCAGGAAGTACGCGCCGATCAGGAAGCCCACGATGACAACAACGACGATGATCACCCAGCGCATAGATTCCTCCCATGTTCCCAGTTGCGACTTGGACGCCCACACGTTTGCAGATTTCGGCTACTTGCACAGCTGCAGCCCGAATTCTACCATGTATAGGCAGGCCGTTCAATCTCATGGACCGAGTCAGGCATTATCCCTTTACTGCGCCTTCCACCATGGCCTGGAAGAAGCTACGGCGGGCAAAGAGGAAGAGGAGCACCATGGGCAGGGCGATGAGGACGCATGCTGCGGCCACGACTTGCAAGTTGACGATGTTCTGACCCAGAAATTCGTAGAGGCCGAACATGGCTGGTTTGTATTCGTTCTTTGCGATGAGCAGATAGCCGGCGATGAATTCGTTCCATACATTGACAAAGGTGAGGAGAAAGATGGACATCATGCCGGGGATGGAGAGGGGCATGATGATGCGCACGAGCGCGCTCAGGGGGCTGCAACCGTCGATGAGCGCAGCTTCCTCTAATTCGCGCGGGATGGCGTCGAAGAAGCCTTTGGCGATCCATACGCTGAGGGGCAGAAAGAAACCCACATAGACAAGGACGATGAAGAGGCGGTCGTCGTAAAAGGGGAGTTGGGCCTTACGCAGCGTTACACCCATCTGGTAGAGCGCCAACAGGTTGGTCAGCAGAGGAATGCCGGTGATGGCCAGAATAGCGACCATGAGCGCCTGACGGCCGCGGAAGCGATATCGAGAAAAGGCGTAACCCGACATGCCGGCCAGGGCAACCACCGCCAATCCAGAAACCGTAGCGTAGAGCAGCGAGTTGGGGATATAGACGCGCACCATGTTGCCGGTCAGGGCAAATGGCAGCAGACCGTTCTCCGTGGCTTTGGGCGCAAGTACGCGCTGATAGCCCTCCACAGCCCAGCGACATACAGTCGGGTCGAACGCGCTGGTGGGCGTATCGCAGGGCAGAATGTTGGGTGGTTTGCGGATGATGTCGCGTTCCCCCTTGAAGGAAATGAGCACGGTGGTGATGATGGGAATCATGGCGAAAATGCAGACCGCAATCAACGCCAGATTGACCAGCCCGACTTCTGTCCTGCGACGGGAAAAGAGGCGGCGGCCGGTCATCTCAAGCGCTCCGTTCTTCCACGCGCGTCACCCGCAGGGTCATCATGATGAGCGCCCAATTGATCACTGCAATGATGAGCGAAAGAGCGGCCGCGCGGCCAAACTCCAGCTGACGCCAGCCGATGGTGTAGAGCAAATAGCTGAGCACCTCGGTGGAGGTGCCGGGGCCGCCGCCGGTCAGGCTGAAGACCATGCCCACGCCGTTCATGCCGCTCAGGGTAAGGCTAAAGACTGCCACCACCAAAGTGGGAAGGATCATGGGGATGATGATACGGCGCACCACCTGCCAGCCATTGGCGCCGTCGATGCGGCTGCTCTCCACGATCTCGTGGGGCACGGTTTGCATGCTGGCCAGCAGGAGTAGGGTGATGAAAGGCAACGCGCGCCAGGCGGCGGCCATGATCAGGTAGAACATGGCGGGGGCAGGTGGAAAGGGGAAGCCGTCCAGCCAAGATTGTGGACGGACAGCCGTCAACACCGAAAGGCCGTCGGGGGGAAAGATGGCCGGGTTTTGTAGGATGCCTGAGAGCAGACCGTAGTCGGGCACGACCAACAAGCGAAAGACGATGCCCACGATGATGTCGGCGATGATCCACGGGATGAAGAGCAGAGTGATGTAGAACTCAGAAAAGCGCAGCTTGCGGTTGAGAAACAGGGCAATGATGAAACCAAGCGTCAGGGTCAAGCTGGCATATCCCAAGAGAAAAACAATTGTATGGCCGATGCTCTCAGGCAGGACGTTCATGGCGAAGAGGCGGCGGAAGTTGTTCAACCCCACAAAGCTCCAAACGCTTCCTTGTCGCTCCTGTACGCTGAGCCAGACCGTGTACAAGGCCGGGTAAACCTGGATCGCAAGCAATACAAGCACAGTGGGCAAAATCAGCCAGAAAGGCAGCATGTTGCGAAAACGGCGGCGTCTTCGGTGCGGGGGCGAGGTCTGCGCAATAGGCGTCATTGTGCCATTTCCTATTCACCACAGAGAAAGAATACTGGCATCGGGCGCGTGGCTCAAGGTTTCAATTGCCTCGAAGTTGAATCGAAGAAGTGCTTCGATTCAAGACATCTTCTTTTTCGTAGGTGCGATTCGCAGCCGCACGAGACATGTGCGATATCGCACCTACGAATTCCACTTCAATCAATTGCCGGCGTTGTACTCGTCCTGAGTCGCAGTCAGCGTCGCGGCAATGTCTGCGGTGGGGTCTTCCTTGATCAGCCGATAGACCGCGTTCATCACCAATTCCTGAGCTTCGGGGATGCGCTCCAGTGAACCAAACCAGGGACGGCAGGCACTCTGGTTGATAGCCTCAGCAGCTTGCTGATAGAAGGGTGTTTGGAAAGCTTCGTTCTGCTGAAGTTGCTTTTCCACCGGGAAGCCGCCGCCCGGCCGCAACACCCAGTCTACGCCCTGTTCCGGCGTCGTCATGATCCAGTTGATATAGTCATGGGCTGCCTCGATATTTTTGGCCCCTGTGGGGATGCCGAAGCCGGATAAATTCACTCCGCAACCAGGCTTCTGACCTTCGACAGCGATGAAGGGCGTCAGGATGACCTCGCCGGCTGCGATCGCGTCCAGCATATCTTCTTCGTTGCCTTTTTCATACGTGTTACCGCTCGGCGCCGTCAGAGGGTTGACATAGCGATAGCCGAACAGACCGGTGGGGAATGAACCCGCCGATGCATCCTTGAAAGCGTTCTCTTCCTGGAAGCCGCCGGCAAAGGCAATCTCGGGCACATAACCATTCTGGACGATGGTGCGCAGGAACTCGATGGCTGCGATGTTCTCGGGCGTGTTCAGTGCCATGTTGCCCTGACCGTCATCGAGTGAGCCACCAAAGGAGGCGATGGTCGTCCAGATGGCCCGCGTAAGACCTTCGCCGCTGAAATCGGTCGAGCCAAAGAAGGTGATGGGATACAGCCCTTCCGCCTTCAGGCGCTCAGCTTCCTGCAAGAACTCCTCAGGCGTCTTAGGATAGCCATTGGGGAAGCGGTCTTTCCACACATAGACTAGCTGGGGCTGTTGGGCCACAGGAATGCAATAAAGTTTGCCATCAGGCCCTTTGCAGGCTTCGACTGCATTCGGATCCAGATCGGCAAACCATGACTGGGCCGACGCCCATTCTGTCAGGTCTTGCATTGCGCCGTTTTTGTAGAACAGGATCAGGGCGTCGCTGCCCATGTGGAAGAGATCCGGCACATCGCCGCCTGCTTGCACCGCCGCCACCAATTCGGCCGACATCCTGTCGAAGGCTTTGGGTTGGTTGACCCAATTCCACTTGCCCTCGAAGGCTGCGTTGAACTGGGGGATCGTATCGCGCAGATAAGCATTCCCCACACGCTCATCGCTGGCAGGGTCTTCGTTCTTCTCGTCATACTGATACCAGGTGACGAAATCTTGCTCTTCTGCCGGCGCTGTAGCGGCCTCTTGTGGAGCCGCGCCCGGCGCTGCGGGCGTCGCGCAAGCGGAAAGAAGCATCCCAAACAACACTATCATCGTCGCAAACATCCATAAGCGTCTCATACTTGATCTTCTCCTGAATCTCTGAACTGTTGCGAAAAATGGACACTCGTTACTTCGTCATCGATCTCAAACGCCGCTTGCAATCACTTCGGCAATCGCTTCGCAGAGGGCGTCCATGTTGTGCTCAGTCATGCCAGCCACACTGATGCGCCCACTGTTGACGATATAGACTGAGTGCTTGTCGCGCAACGCTTTGACCTGCGTCTGGGTCAGTCCTGAAAATGAAAACATACCGCGTTGTCGAGCGATGTAGGAGAAATCACGTTCGACGCCTTTTTCGTTGAGCGTCTCTACGAAAAGATGGCGCATGGTGTTGATGCGGTCGCGCATGGCCGCCACCTCCCCCTCCCACTGGCTGCGCAGTTCCGGGTCGCCCAGCACAGTCGCCACAATGGCTGCGCCATGCACCGGCGGATTCGAGTAATTGGCGCGCACCACAGTTTTGATGTGGCTAAGGGCAGTCTGACTGGCCTCAGCGTCGCCGGCGACCAGCGTGAGCGCGCCAACGCGTTCATTGTACAGGCCGAAGTTCTTGGAGAAAGAGCTGGCAATGAGCATCTCTTGGCCGGGGTGTGCAGCCAGGACGCGCAGCCCGGCGGCATCTTCCGCCAGCCCATCGGCAAAGCCCTGGTAGGCAAAATCCACCAGCGGCAGAAGCTGGCGTTCGGCGATGACATCGGCGATCTCACGCCATTGAGCAAGCGTGAGATCGATGCCCGTGGGGTTGTGGCAGCAGCCGTGGAGCAACAACACGTCGCCCTGTGGGATGGCGCGCAGACCCGCCATCATTTCCTGATAGGCCACATCGTTGGTCGCTGCATCGAAATAGGAGTAGCTGGCAACCCTCAACCCGGCGGACTTGAAGACGCTGGGGTGATTCGGCCAGGTTGGCTCGCTCAGCCAGACGCACGCGTTGGGCATCATTTTGGCGATGAAGTCCGCGGCCACGCGCAGCGCGCCCGTGCCCCCCGGCGCCTGCACCGTCACGGCGCGCTGGCTGTGGATGATCTCGTGTCTGGGGCCAAAAATCAGATCCTGCACCAAACGACCATACTGAGGGATGCCGTCGATGGGCAGATAGTCCTTGGTCGTCTCGCCGGCCAGGATGCGCTCCTCGGCAATCTTCACGGAATCCAGAACAGGGGTCAGCCCGGAGGCGTCTTTGTACACACCTTGACCCAGATTGATCTTCCTGGGATTTTTGTCCTTCTTGAACGCCTCAGTCAAACCCAGAATGGGGTCAGGAGGAGCGGGTGAAAATTTTTCAAACATGTGGGTTCCTCATCCAATCAGTGCAGCGTGTTGCGGAAGAAGTCGATCGTTCTTTCGATAAACAATGCGTCGCCGCTGCCCACAAAGGTGTGCGGCTGACCGTCGTACACAAAACATTCTACCGCCTTACCCAATTCTTGCAACTTTGCGCACAACTCCTCGGACCATTCAAGCGGAACCTGCTCGTCATTTTGACCATGATGGATGCTCACCGCTGCGCTGACATCAGTCAGAAAGTTGACGGGCGAGATGCTCAGGAGATCGTCAGCAGAAGGTTCAGCGCCTTCCGTCCAGTTGCCGCGCTCGCCGCCGCTGAAGATGAGGATGCGCTCGTGATTACGCTGCTCGTCGCCGCTCATTGCGCCGTAGAGCACCGCTCCGTCCACATGAGCGCTGACCGCCAACACACGCTGGCTGACGCCGCCGCCCATGCTGTGCCCCCACAGCCCAATGGTTTCGCCATTGGCGTACTCCAAAGGGCCAGGCCACCCTGCCTGCTCACGAATGTGGGCGATCAGGTTGAGCACATCCACAGCGAAGCCGACGCGAAACTCATTCGGGCCGTCGTCGGAAGGTGGATAACCACGCAGGTTGGGGTGGATGACAATGAAACCAGCGCGCGCCAGCGCGTCGGCGTAACGCGTGGTGTAGGTCAGCGTGCGGTAGATGGCCGGCTCCACATAGCCGTGGAGCACGATGACCACCGGTAATGGCCTGTCCCCCGGCGGCGTATTCATGAAGCCATAAACCGTCAGCCCATCGCTGTCGAAGGAGACAAGGGTGCGGGTGAAGGCGTCGCTCACACCCAGCGTCTGTTCGAAGCGCAGCTCGCCATCACCATAGCTGCGCCTGCGCAGGTCGGCGATGGTGAGTCCAGCATAGGGGGCAGGGCCAAGCACGGGCGCGATGGATGGACCGGGTAGGGCAGCAGGGCGCGCTGCCGCCGGCCCGGCAGGTGGAGTCGCCAGCGGCGGCAGCGCACATGCGCTCAGGAGCAACAGCCCAAAGGCGCAACTGAATAGATGTCGAACGCAAGAGGCCATCGTTTTTGATTCCCTCAGCTCACAAACAGATCTACGAAGTCGAATTTCTCTACATCCATCAGCCCCTGATCGGTGAGTTTAAGTTTGGGAATGACTTCCAACGCCATGAAACTCATGGCCATAAAGGGATCGTGCATGAGAGAGCCGAGGCAGCGCGCCGCAGCCAACAGCCGGTCATAGCCAACGCGCACGTCGGCAATGGGGCGGTCGCTCATGACGCCGGCCACAGGCAACGCCAACACCGCAATGACCTGCTCACCCTCGGCCACGGCCAGACCGCCCCCCAGCCCGGCCACAGCGCGCGCTGCCGTGAGCATGGAGCGGTCGTCTGCGCCAATGACCACCAGATTGTGATGGTCGTGAGCCACGGTGCCTGCCAGCGCGCCGCGGCTCAACCCGAAACCCTGAATGAAGCCCAACCCCGTTGCGCCGCTGGCCTTGTGGCGCTCGATGACGGCCATCTTGAGGATGTCGCGGCCCGGGTCGGCCATCGCGGCGCCGTCGGCGATCTGCGCTTCCAGAATTCGTTCCTCTGTCACCAATTGTCCCTCGATAGCGCCGATGACGCGCATCCGCGTCCCGTGGGCAGGGATGCGCAGATTCACCGCAGGCCAGTGCACATTGACGCTGCTGCCGACCGCCGGCGGAATGGGCGGCGTCTGCTCGATCTGCCCAGACAGGCGGCCATCCTGAGCGACTAATCGCCCGCCCACATAGACTTCTCGCACTCGGAAGTCATACAGGTCGTCGAAGACGACGAAATCAGCCACACGGCCTGGCGCAATGGCGCCCCGTTGGTGCAGGCAAAACCACTCAGCGGTGTTGAGCGTCGCCATGCGGATGGCTGTCACAGGGTCGAGGCCAAAGCGGATCGCCTCGGCTATCATGTAGTCGATGCTGCCCTGGTCAATGAGATCGGCCGGCGTGCGGTCGTCAGTACAAAAGCAGATGCGCCGATTGTTCGCCGGCGTAACCAGGGGCAGCAATGTATGCAAGTTGCGAGCGTTGGTGGCTTCGCGGATGAAAATGTACAGCCCCCGACTCAGCTTTTCGGCAGCCTCTTCAATGCTCACACACTCGTGCTCACTGCCGATGCCCGCTGCGACATAGGCGTTGAGCGCATGCCCAGTGATCCTGGGCAGATGTCCATCCAGGGGATGACCGCGAAAGGCGGCCAGTTTGGCTAGAACTGTCGGGTCGCCGTGAATTACGCCAGGGAAGTTCATCACTTCGGCCAGGCCATGGACAACGCCGTCTGCCAGCAGTTGGCTCAAATCGTCCGCCGCCAGCGTTGCGCCGCTGGTCTCCATGTGTGTGGCTGGCGCGCACGAAGGCGCCATGATAACGACATGGAGCGGCAGGTTACGGCTGGCTTCATGCATGAAGCGCACGCCGGCCGCGCCAGCCACATTAGCGATTTCGTGGGGATCAGTGACGACGCAGGTGACGCCGCGGGGAATGACTGCCGCAGCAAATTGGGGCGGAACGCACAGACTGCTCTCGATGTGGACGTGGGCGTCGATCAGCCCGGGCGCGACATACGCGCCGGCCAGGTCGATTTCGGCCTCGCCTATATAGCCGGGGCCGACGCCGGCAATCAGCCCCGCGCTGACAGCGATGGCCGTCTCTTCGATTTTTCCCGAAAAGACATTGACCATGCGGGCGTTGCGCAGCACCAGGTCGGCGGTGTGGTCGCCGCGAGCAACGGCGAGCAATTCGGATAGGCTCATGACTCTCTCCTTTGCGAGCAGATTTGGTCGATTATAACATAGACAGGCAAGAGAGAGTTGGAACGTAGATGAAACGGATTGGGGTGATCCGGGCAGACGAGAGCCAGCAATTCCCAATCCGCGCTCCCTTTTGCGCGGATTGGGAATTGCTGGCTTGTAAAGAAAATGCTTGCCCGGCCACACAATTTGTGCTAACATGCACACAGGAAGTATTCACATTGACCAGCGCAACCGACCAACGCATCAAGGATGGGCAGACAGGGGCGAACGACTCGTTGTCGGGTGACGTTCAAGGACCGCCGTGGGTTGGTGCTGAACGTGGTGAACGATTGAAACGCATGGGTGCAAATGATCACTCATGCAAGCAGACAAACCAGGAGATTGAAAATGAGAACAAAGACAATTGAAAAACGCGCCTTTGGCCGCACCGGACACATGAGCACTGTGACGCTCTTCGGCGCGGCGGCATTGGGGCGCGTCACGCAAGCTGAAGCTGACCGCACCCTCGACCTGCTGCTCGAGTACGGGGTCAACCACATCGACACCGCGGCCAGCTATGGCGAAGCAGAAGACCGCATCGGTCCGTGGATGGCGCAGCACCGCAAAGATTTCTTCCTCGCCACCAAAACGGGCGACCGCAACTATGAGGACGCGCGCGCTTCCATCCATCGCTCGCTGGAACGCCTGCGCGTCGATTCTTTCGACCTGATCCAGCTTCACAATCTGGTGCACCCGGACGAGTGGGATGAGGCCATGGGGTCAGGCGGCGCGCTGGAGGCCTGCATCGAGGCGCGGGAGCAAGGGTTGGTGAAGTACATTGGCGTCACCGGTCACGGTCTCACAGTGGCGACTATGCATTATCGCAGCTTGCAACGTTTCGACTTCGATTCCGTGCTGCTGCCTTACAACTTCTCCCATGCCCAGAACAGCAAATATGCAGCTGACTTCGAACGCCTGGTTTCTCTGTGCGCCGAACGAAATGTGGCAGTGCAGACCATCAAGTCAATCACCCGCGGACCTTGGGCTACGACTGAACATTGGGCCTCCACCTGGTATCAACCACTGGAGAAGCAAGAGGATATTGATCGCGCAGTCAGTTGGATCATCGGTCGCCAGGGCATCTTCCTCAACACAGTAGGCGACATCCACGTGTTGCCCAAAGTCCTCGACGCAGCAGCGCGCTATGAACGCCGCCCTAGCGACGATGAGATGGCAAAGATGTTTGGCGCAGAGCGCATGAGCAACCTGTTCGTCTCGTAGCTTGAGAAGACTCACATCGTAATGGTTTGAACGGCGGCGCAGACTTCTCCGCTCGTGCAACAACACCCATTCACCGCCGTTCAACCCTCCTCTTGCCGGCGTCGGTCTGGTTGTCGACGAGTTTGCTATGAATTTTCAAATGGACTCAATTGACAGGTCCGACGTTCACGGCTGGCGCAACAAGGGGCGCGTCAGGCAAGTGGGCCCATCGCCGCCTTTGATGGAAATATCGCTGCCCTCATATGTCCACACATTGACGCCCACCGCTTCCATTCGTGCTTTCGTCACCGGGTTGCCTGCCAAAGCGATGACCTGGCGCGGCGCGACCGCCAAAACATTGCACGCCATAGAGTCATATTCCTCATCGGGAACTTCCACCAGGGTGAAACCTCGGCCGATGAGCCACTGACGAAAAGGAGTGGGCAACAGGCGAGAATAGACGACAGCCAGTCCATCATCCAGCAGGCTGATCATGGACATGAGATGCAGGCAGTCGGCCGGTCCCGTCCAGTGCGGCAACGGCATGGGGATGACCTCGTCTACCAAATCGCCGAGCAAGTGACACAATTGGCGTATTCCCGCTGCATTGGTGCGGTAGCCTTCGCCAACGACCACGGTGCGTTCGTCGATCCACACCACATCGCCGCCTTCCAGCAAACCAGGCGGCGTGATCTCACCGATGACCGGCGCACCCAGCGCGTTGAGAAACCTTCCCATAGCTGGCGGCTCGCCGCGACGCTGCGCCTTTCCCATGCTACCCAAGATCACGCCGCGATTGCACACAACCGCCGAGTCATGGGTGTAGACAGAATCAAGCCCGGTCTGGTCCGCCGTCGGCAAATAGACCAGTTCTGTTCCGGCGCGTGTCAGTAGTTCAGCAAGTTGAGCGTGCTGGCTGGCCGCAAGCCCCATATCAGGTTCGGCCAGGTAGTTGAGGTCGCGCCACTGTTCGGCCACAGCCGATTGATCGACATACGCTTCGGCGGGTCGCTTGAGAACAACAGCCCGCAACTCGCTGACCATGCTCTGACAGCCGTAGGATCGTGATTCGTTCTTCATTGTTTGTGCCATTATCCTTCTCCATTTCGCATCCTATTGACGACTCGTGTAATGGACAACGCCGCCGAATCAACCACGACGACCTCTTGAGGGAGGTCTATCTTGAATAATGATGGCTGGTCTGTAGTGGCAACCAGAATCATGCAGTCAATGCCCTTGCTCGTTGCAGCGCGGTGGAGAGCAACAGCTGCATCCACCACTGTCTCATCAGGTCGCTGCACCCGGACTGGAATCGGTTTCCCTTTGAATGTCTCCAGAAGAAAGGCGTCGATGCCGTGATTTCGCTGCACTGGTGTGTGAGGAATACCTGCCAATGCTGCCAAAGCGTCTTCGTTTGCAGTCAGATAGGTGCCAACGCCGCTACGCAGCAGGTTGGATTCCGTCTTCACTGGCTCAGCTAATCTGCTGCGCGTAAGCTTCACTGCCTCCTCAGAGATGTCAATACCGATAGCCGATCTGCTCAGCAGTTTTGCGGCGACAAGAGTCGTTCCGCTACCGCAAAATGGGTCAAGAATTATATCCCCGTGGTCGCTCGCCAATTGGATAATCCGTTCGAGTAGCAGCAGCGGTTTCTGCGTCGGATAGCCTATCCGCTCCCTGGCTTTAGGGTTCAAGAAGGGAATCTCCCAGACATCGCTCAATGGCACACCGCGCTTGCTGCCTCCAATGATGACTTCTCCGTTTTGGTCTCTCGCGTAGATAGATTTGTTAGCTGCGTCGCGGCTGCGCTTCTGAAGGATTTGATCGACGTTGGTGGTGGGAGAGTAGTCTGTGAGAATTGTATTGAACTTGAAATCGCGGCCTTTGGAGTAGAAAAGAATTGTTTGATGAGCGGGAAGGAGTTTGCGCGCCGAATTCGACCATCTTTTGTAGCTCCAGATGATCTCTGCCTGAAAATTCGCTTCGTCGAACACTTCATCGAGGATGACTCGCGCAACATGGGAGGCGGTTTTGTCACAGTGGAAGAAAATGGAACCGGTCGATTTCAGGACACGATGAAATTCTTTGACCCGCTCGAACAAAAATGAAGCATAGTGAGAGATAGATTGCCACCGATCATCGAAAGAGAATTCCCGGTTCCGATCGCGCGGTGACAACTTCTGCTGTCGCTGCGTGAAGAAGGGAGGATCAAGATAGACAAGATCAAAGTAGTCCCCTTCCCAAGAATGCAGCATTTCCAGACAATCGCCGCAAATGACCTCACTCTCCGTCGCGCATGGTGTTCTCATCCGCCATCTCCTTGAGAATGGCAAGCAGATCTGTATCGGTGCGGTCAGCGACATAGCGCCACGCAGCTTCTCCGAAATAGTACTCTCCGCCCAACCCTTCGTACAGCGTCTGAAGCACCTGTTGGATTCGCACTGCTTGCCGGCGATTTGGATAGTAGAACATGATTCGCACAGGACGGAAACCTGCATTCTTCACTGCCACGAGACGCGTATATTCCTTTGTGATATGATCACCATCGGTCGTTGCATCGCGCCACTTGATTTCAATCGCATCTCTGTCGACCACGCAATCGATCTCGAATGTCTTGGGGCGCTGTCCCTCTGTGTTTGGAATGCGCTGCGCACCTGAATCACGGTGCTTTGCCCTGAAACAAAGCCTTGTGGCTTCTCCAAGGAAAGAACCGGCATATTTGTATAGAAAACGCCCTTTGTTCTGGTAGATGTCGATCAGTTCGCCCTCTTGCGTGCTGATCCCCAAGACTCTGTAGATGAGGTAATGAGATGTGTCATCACCTTTCATTTCAGCTACACGTGCGTCCACTTGCGCTTTTAGTTCAGAAGCATATCTAAACGCAAGTGTCTTGATTTCATCATGCACCGTCACGATAGACGAAATCATAAGTCAGATTCTGGCGGTTTCCCTTGCGATTCACTCTCCGCCCCGGCAATGACTACTACGTACTCACCCTTGAGCGTTTGCCCGTGAGCAGTCTGCCCGCGCACGGCCGTCAATAGTTCGGAAAGCGCGCCACGCTCGACGCGCTCGAAGAGCTTGGTGAGGTCGTTCGCCAGCGCAGCCCGGCGGTCGCCGTAGACAGCCAGCGCGTCTTCCAGAAATGCGGCCAGGCGAAACGGGCTTTCGTAGAAGACTAGGGTGTGAGGGGATGCCGTATCCACTGCCAGAAAACGCCGCCGCGCGCCGCTTTTGCGCGGGGAGAAGCCGCGGAAGGTGAAATTGTGACTGGGCAACCCCGACAGCACAAGCGCCATGATTAACGCACTGGGGCCGGGGAGCATGGTGCATGGAACTCCCTCTTGCACGGCGCGGCGCACCAAAGTGAAACCTGGGTCCGACACGCCCGGCGTGCCAGCGTCGCTGATGACAGCCACGGATTTCCCCTCGGCCAGTAGTCCGAAAATGCGTTCGCCGGCCTGCTGCTCGTTGTGCTCGTGAAAGGGGATGAGCTGCTTCTTGATCTGGAAGTGCTGGAGAAGACGCCCAGATGTACGCGTATCTTCGCAGGCAATGACATCCACCGCGCGCAAAGTCTCCAACGCTCGCAGGGTGATGTCGCCCAGGTTGCCGATGGGTGTGGCGACGAGGTAGAGCATGGCGGGATGTGACAAGTGAGCGGTGCGTGAAGCGGTTGAGGCGGCAAGGTAGTGAAGTAATGGAGAATGAACGCCAGAGACTCGAAGCCCCAAGACCTCACTTCCTCACAGCCCCCACTACAAAGCCCATTCCAGCCCTAATTCGGCCAGTTTGGCCGCCAGCGGAACGCCAGTCTGCACGTCCCAACCGGCCAGCTCATAATACATGTCTTTTGCGCGTTCAATCTCTTCATGGGTGACAACCATCCCATCGCTGGCGCCCCCGATCAAGGGCTCGAAGATGCGTTTGGGCAAAGCATCGTCTGCGCGCGTCAATCCCTCCCGGGCGTTGAAGACCCGCAGCAGGTTGACGCGCCGCTCGCCCACTGTGCGCAGCTCGTCAATATCAGTTTCCCATCCTGTCACCGCCTTAACCACCTCGGCCACCGATTCGGGGCCGTAGAGCTGCCAGGTGGCGCCCCAGTCGAACTGGCACAAGCAGAGCGCATCCATCAACGAGGTCCAGTGCTGGGTCACCAGAGTGAACTGCACTTTCTCGAATCCAATATCAGTGGCTGGCGCCGGCGTGGTCAACCCGAGTTGCGCCAGCCGCCCCAGGTTACGCCGCCCCGAGTTTTCCTCATAGGAGGTGTCATGTTCGCTGGATTGGTGGTCGGCGCCAAAGGGATTGACCGCGTAGATCAGCCCCATGCTGCGCTTGACCTGGGGCATGTGAGCTGGCAGCTCTGCGCCTTTCACTGTAATGGTGCGCTCAACTGCTTCCGGCCCCAGACTTTTTGCCGCGGCCAGTGAGCCTTCGGCCAGCAGGTTGCCCAGTCTTCCTTTGCGAAACGCCAGGGCATCGAGCGCGGCGAGCATCGCTTTGGGGTCGCCCATGCGCAGTTCCAGGCCGTCGGTGTGTTCCAGCGTCAAGATCTCATCCTCGAAACACTCCATGGCCCAGGCAATCGTCGCGCCGGTGGCGATGGTGTCCAGCCCATAATCGTTACAGCGGGCATTGGCCAGGGAGATCGCCTTGAGATCGCTCACGCCGCAGTAGCTTCCCAGCGTGGCAATCGACTCGTACTCTGGTCCGCCCAGTTCGCGGGGAATCTTGTATTCGTCGTTGCTTTCCACCTCGCGCTTGCAGCGCACCACGCAGGCGTAGCAGGTGTCGCGGTCCACCAGGATAGTTTCGGCCAGACGTTCGCCCGAGATGTCGGCGCAGCGGTCGAAGTGACCAGATTTGTAATTGAAAGTGGGTAGTCCGCCCATCTCGTTCTGCCCAATGACGATGCCCGCTGTGCCCAACTCGCCGAGCTCAGTCATACCGCGGTTGGCCTTATACTCCTTGGCGCCATGCTGGGCGACCTTCTTCACCCCCTGGGCATCGAAAACCTCTGGCTTGGCGCGGCCACGCACAGCGATGGCCTTGAGGTTTTTCGACCCCATCACCGCGCCCATCCCCGTGCGTCCAGCGGCGCGGTTGCGCATGTTGATCACTGCCGCATAGCGCACCAGCCGTTCACCAGCCGGACCGCAGCAGGCAACCTCCACCTTGTCGTCACCAAGGTCAGCGCGCAGCCGCGTCTCCGTGTCCCATGCACCCAACCCCCACAGATGACCTGCGTCGCGCAGCTCATAGTCGCCGTCATGAAGCCACAGATAGACCGGCTTCTCGGCCCTGCCGTAGACCACCAACCCATCAAAGCCGGCAAACTTCATCTCCGCCGGAAAAAAGCCGCCGGCCTGGGAGTCGCCGATTGCTCCGGTGAGAGGCGACTTGGCGTTGACTGTAAAGCGGCTCTGACCGGAAAAGGACGCGCCCGTGGTCACGCTGAGCATGAGCGTGAAGACATTCTCGGGACCCAACGCATCCGCGCCGGACGGCATGTGCTTGAGAATGTAGTAGAGGCCGAAATTCGACCCACCCATGTACTTGCGATAGAACGCTTCCGGCGGCTCCTCAGTCCAAAGCCGGCCGCTGGTCAAATCTGCATGTAGAATTTTCCCGTGATACCCGTATGGCATGGAAGGTTCTCTTTCGTGCTTTGCTGTGCTTCGTCCTTTGATATGGGAGATTCGGGGATGGGAGATAGCCTACCCCGTCACCGTTCCCTTGGTGCTGGGCACGCCCGAACGCCGCGGGTCGATCCGCGTCGCTGCGTCGAGCGAGCGCGCCAGGGCTTTGAAAATTGCCTCGACCTTATGGTGGTCGTTGCGCCCGTAAAGCACTCTGGCGTGCAGATTCATACGGGCATGGATGGCAAGGGACTCCAGCAGGTGAAAGATCAGGTCTGTGCCAAGCTGTCCCAAGGCCGGCGTCGTGAACTCCACATCGACTACGCAATAGGGCCTACCGCCCAGGTCGACCGCCACAAAGCCCAGACTCTCATCCATGGGGACATAGCTATGGGCTGTACGTATGATGCCGCGGCGGTCGCCCAAAGCCTGGTCGAAGGCGCGGCCCAAGCAGATAAACACATCCTCGGCGGTGTGATGCTCATCCACATGCAGGTCGCCCACAGCCTTCACGGTCAAATCAAATAGCCCGTGGCCGGCAAAAAGAGTGAGCATGTGGTCGAGGAAGCCGATCCCTGTGTCGATCTCAGCCCGGCCCCCCCCATCCACGTTGAGGGTTGCGCTGATCTGGCTCTCTGTCGTCTTGCGTTCGATTGTTGCTGTACGCATGGTGTTCAATCTGGCTCGTTTGCAAGGGCCGCATCCACAAAAAGGATCTTGCCGTCAGGCATGACTACCTGGCGCGCCACTGTCTTCTCAAAGTGCATAATCGCCTCTGTGGTCTGCTTTGTCATTGTGCACAGTTCGCCGAAATCGGCCTCATCGAAAGGGGGCGTCTCGGGGCCGTCGGGCAGCCCGAGCACTTCCTGGACGAAAACATCCCGCAGGGCGATCAGGTCGCGGTGCAGACGGATTCCCTGCACTCGATTATTCTCAAGATGGCGAATCGCCTGCATCTTGGTCTCCACTGCGTCGATGCGGCGCAGATCGGTTGTCAATGACCATCTCATCTGCACATCATCCACCCATTCCGCGAGCGGACGCCGTGGGAATTTCATGACATCTTTGACCGCCCCGTACCAAGGGGGATTGTAGTCCAGCAGGAATTGAAGCCCTGTAACATCCCTTGCGTCCTGATTCACATACCAGAAGATCATGAGCAGACCTTGCGAACCAAACTCGTCCTTACCGTAGAAACCCGCAGCAAACTCGTGCGCCCGCGCCTTTGGCGGTGCGATCTCGCCATAACCTGCGGAGCGCAGCCAGGCAGCCGCTTGACTTTGTGTGTTGGAATGGAGTCCACCAGTTGCGACCAGCCCGGCAAGCGCAGCGAGATAGTTGCGTGCGAAAAGCCATTCGCCAACTCGCGCACTGACTTGATCCGCACGGGGCGCAGCAACCGCCACTACTGCGGTTGTGAGGATCGGCAGAAAGTCAGTTGGTGCGATGCCCTTGCACACGGCATCCAGGTCGGCGAAGGCCTCGGCCTGCTCGCGCTCGATCCAAGCCTCGTTCTGAAGCAATCCATCCAGGCGCGGACGCAACAACGTGACAGGCGAAAGGTGCGGTCGCTTGATCGCTTTCTTGCTCATCTCTACTCCAATTGCTTCAGCGCAGCCAACAGGCGGTCGGTCTGGTCTGACCGCCCCACCGAGATGCGAACGCAGTTGCTCAGCCCCGGCTTGTCATAATAGCGCACCAGGATGCCCTCCTGCTCCAACTGGAGCTTGAGCTGACGCGCCTCGCGCCCCAGCACAGCACAAAGAATAAAGTTGGCCTGGGACGGATGCGGGCGGAGATAGGTGAAGCGCTGCAAAGCTGCAAACAGCCGCTGACGCTCTCCCTTGAGCCTCTCCACAACCTCCATCATTTGCTCCACATGGCGCAGGCTGGCCAGTCCGGCGACCGTGGCGGCGACATTGACGTTGTAGGGTTGTTTGAACTTCCACAACTGCTCCATGAGCCAGGCGGGACAGACGCCATAACCCAGACGCAGACCGGCGATGCCCGCGGCCTTGCTGAAAGTGCGCAACACCACCAGATTCTCATGCTCCCTCACCCAGGCGGCGCGGCTGGAGTGCTCGGCAAACTCCACATAGGCTTCGTCTAGCACGACGATAAGCGGCAGCGCAAGCAAGCGGTGCAGGTCATCATCAGGCAGCCAGTTGCCCGATGGGTTATTGGGCGAGGTGAGGAAGAGGAGCTTGGGGATGGGTAATACTGGTGAATGAGGGGTCGCTGCGGCCTCGATAGCCTCTACATCGAGGGAGAAATCGGCGCGCCGCCAGATTTCCATCACCTGTGCGCCGACAAGTTGCGCGTCGAACTCGTACATGCCAAAGGTGGGCGGGCAGTTGATGATAGCGTCGCTCATCCCAAGAAAGAGGCGGCACAGATAGTCGAGCATCTCGTCTGCGCCGTGACTGGGCAAGATGTTTTCAGCGGGGACGCCGACGAACGCGCTCAACGCCTCGCGTAGCTCTGTTTGCTGCGGGTCGGGGTAAATGTGGTAGTAGTTGTACTCAGCCAGCGCCTCTTGCACTGCAGGAAGCGGACCGTAGGGATTTTCGTTGGCGTCGAGTTTGACGATTTGTCCGGCGGGGATGCCCAGACGCCGGCTCAACACCTCAAAGGGGGCAATCGGCGTGTATTCGTGAAGCGAGCGCAATTCGGGTCGCAACAGACCGACGTAGGTCATTGGGTATGCACCTCAAGACGCCGTTCCACTGCGGCGGCGTGGGCAGTCAGCCCTTCGGCATGGGCAAGCGTGGCGGCCACAGGCCCAATAGTTTGCATTGCCTGTTCGCTGAGACCGATCACGCTCATCAGTTTGACGAAATCCCATACGTTGATCGGGCTGGCGAAACGCGCCGTGCCGCCCGTGGGCATGACATGACTTGGCCCGGCCACGTAATCGCCCAAAACCTCGAAGCTGCGTTCGCCCAAAAAGACGCCGCCTGCGTTTCGCACCCGGTCGAGATAGCGATCTGGCTCTTCCACCAGCAGACAAAGATGTTCGGGCGCATAGGCGTTGGCAAGCTCGAAGGCTTGCTCCAGGCTCTCGGTCACGACAATGGCGCTGCCCCGGCTCAATGAGCCAACGATGATCTCTGACCGCCCTAATTCCTCCAGCTGGGCCATGACCGCCGCCTGCACTTCCTCGGCCACTCTACGGCTGGGCGTGAGCAGAATGGCGCAGGCAAGCACATCGTGTTCGGCCTGCGCCAGCAAATCGGCGGCGACGAAGGCTGGATTGGTGCTCTCGTCAGCGATAACAAGCGTCTCGGTCGGGCCGGGAAGACCATCGATCCCCACCAGGCCATAGACCTGGCGTTTTGCCAGAGTGGTGAAAATACCTCCCGGCCCGCAGATCTTATCCACGCGCGGAATACTCTGCGTGCCGAAGGCAAGGGCTGCAATGGCCTGCGCGCCGCCGGCAATGTAGATGCGCTCCACACCGGCGATGTCTGCGGCAACCAGGATCGCCGGATGGGGAAGGCCGGTCTCGGCCAGAGGCGGCGTGATCAGAGAAAGATGAGGAACGCCAGCCACCCGCCCGGGAATGGCGGTCATCAGCACCGAACTGGGAAGCGGCGCTGACCCACCCGGCGTATAGATGCCCACGCGTTCGATGGGGCGCACAAGTTGACCCAGGATGCCCCCGCCATCGCGCTGAATCCAGTCTGCGACGGGCTGACGCCGATGGAATTCTTCGATGCGGCAGGCAGCAGCGCGCAGGGCGTCCACAATCTGCGGGTCGAGCTGGGTGTAGGCGTCGGCAACATCGCCGGGCCGGACGACCAGGGAAGACAACGCAACTCGATCGATGCGTCTCGCCCACTCGATCACTGCGGCGTCGCCCCGTTGCCGCACATCATCCAAAATACGTCGCACGGCAGCGTCGGGCGTCAGGCGTTCACCGAAAATTTCCCCAATCCTCGTCAAGAGCGACTCCGGCGCATCCATCTCATCCCAGGAGGAGCGACGCAAGATTGTCGACCGTGCGGTCTGTACATCGAAGATGCGCATCATTCGGTGAGTTGCTCCGCGTCTGCAATGCGCCCCATGACCACAAGGATATCGTTTTTCTCCATCACGAAATTCGCCGCCGGACTGACGATCAGCTCGTCGCCCCGACGCACCGCCACCACGGTCAGGCCAAAACGATTGCGGATCTCGGATTCGGCCAACGAATGACCCCAAGTGCTGGCTGGCGCTGAAAGCTCCACCACGCCGATGTCTTGCACCACCTCCAGGAAATCAATAAAGTTGCCCGATGCAAGTCGTTTTGCCAGGCGCACCCCGGCTTCGTGCTCGGGCAGGATTACCTCGTCGGCGCCCACCTGTAGCAAAATCTGGCGTTGGGTGCGGCTGCGCGCCTTGGCGATAATGCGTTTGACGCCCAACAAACGCAACTGCACCGTCGTCAAGATGTTGCTCTCGAAATCTTCGCCGATACAGACCAGACCCGTGTCGAAGGTGTCTACGCCGGCCTGACGCAGAGCCTCTTGGTTGGTGGAATCGAGCTGCATGACGCTGGGCAACACCGAGCTCAGCTCTCGCACCCGGTCCATGTTGCGGTCGATAGCCAGGACGTTGAAGCCATAGGAAACGAGAGTGCGCGCTACAGACGTGCCAAAGCGCCCCAGGCCAATCACGACGAACTCATTGGTGCGTTCTCCCCCCCAACGCTGTGGCTTCGACTTGGGTTTGATGGGTACGTTCTGGGGTTCGGTCTCGTGCTCCGCAACTTGAGATCGCATCTTATCCCAGAAGTTGCCAAGTATGCTGCGGTTTGGTGACGTGCTCATGGATTTGCCGAATCTAGGGTTCCTGTCAATAACGCGCTAATTCCTGGGCAATGCGCACGATCTGATCGGTATTGGGTCGATAGGCGTCTTCCAGCGGTGGGCTGAAAGGGATCGGCGTATCCAACCCACCCAGGCGGCGTACTGGCGCATCGAGCCACTCGAAAGCTTGCTCGCTGATGAGCGCGCCAATTTCTGCGCCCACGCCGGCCAACCGATTGGCCGAGTGAACGATGAGCACTTTCCCCGTCTTGCGCGCCGTCGCCAGGATGGCCTCCTGGTCAAGCGGCTTGAGCGTGCGCAAATCAAGCACCTCCACGGACAAATTGTCAACTGCCAATCGTTCGGCCGCTGCAAGCGCCTCGTGGACCTGCGCCCCGTAGGCGATCACCGAGAGATCCTCTCCCTGTCGTGCAATCGCCGCTTTGCCAATGGGCGTCACATGCTCGCCCGGAGGCACATACCCTTTGACCGACCGATAGAGGTTCTTGCTTTCAAAATAGATCACAGGATTGTTATCGCGAATGGCGGCAGTCAGAAGACCTTTGGCGTCGGCGGCGGTGGCCGGCGCCAAGACTTTCAGGCCTGGCGTGTGGACAAACCACGCTTCGGGATTCTGGCTGTGAAACGGACCCGAACGGATGCCGCCGTCGCTGGGCGCACGGATGACCCAGGGTACGGCGCCGCCCCAACGGTAGTGCACTGTCGCAGCGAATTGCACGATGCTGTCGAAGGCTGTGCTGATGAAGTCAGCGAACTGCATCTCGATGACAGGGCGCAGCCCCATGAGCGCCATGCCTGTGGCCGCGCCCACGAAACCCAATTCCGCCAGCGGCATGTTGACGACCCGTCCTTCACCGAACTCCTCGCTGAAGCCTTTGGTCACCTTGAACGCGCCGCCAAAAACGCCCGCCACGTCTTCACCCATAATGAACACGTTCGGGTTCCGCCGCATCTCTTCCCGCAGCGCCTCGCTGATGGCGGCCAGATAGGTGAGGCGGCGGTCTGGACTCTCGCCCTGTTCCACCGCGGAAAAGCCAAATGTCTCGCTTGCCCTGCTCATGTTCGCTTACTTCAACGCCTGGATGAGTGTGCGCGCGCCTCTGGCGAGAACCGTCGCCGCCACTGTCGCCACCGCTGCGGCCAGCAGCGAGAGAATCAGATCATTCCACCCTGGCGACCGGCCCAACGCAACAATGGAAACCGGGAAACGCACGAGCGTGCCCACCATCAACGCATGGAACACCGTTCGCAGGCGGATCTCATTGCCTTGCGCCCGCCGCAAAATCCCTGCCGTTAATGCGCCCGGGATCAAAGCATACCACAAGTAGGCAAAATTCCACTCCATGGGCAGCAGCGCCTGCACATTTATCAAGACAACGTAGGCAAGTAACGCCAGACCCAGGCGGCGCGCTGTAACAAAGGCAAACGGTAGGGCCGCGCTATACAGAAGCGCCTGGACAAATTCGGGCGCGCCGATGGCCGATAGATAGCTTGCCAGAACGCCGCCGCCCACGCCAACTGCCAGAAGCACGATAAGCGAGAGACCAGGGGACAGTTGAGATGCACTGGGGATGCGCGTCAACCAATCGACCGTCGCATCGACCTTGTTGTCCATCCAGGTGCGCAACAGTGTAGTGTCGGGCATCCGCGGTGTGACGACAGTCAAGTTGGACGCAGGCAGCTTCATTGTTGGGGAAACCGTGATGGGAGGCGGGGCGGCGCTTTGTTGCGCGCCAACCGTGGCGACAGCGAGCGCGCCCGCAAGCGACGGCGCGCGATTGACTTCAACGCCCAGCCACGAGCGGATCCACTCTGCGTTCCTGACAGGCGCCAATCCTGTCGTCAGCACGGTCAACGCAGGCGCAGCCGCCGCCGGTGCGCTGCACGCCTTGAGCAGCTCCAGTGAAAGACGCACAACTTCGGGGCTGCGGCTCTTGGTCAATTCAAGAAAAAGCGGTGATTCGGAACGCAGCCGATAATCTTCGTTGCGCAGAATCAAGTGTTTGTCCTGATGGAATCGATCCCAGAGTGTGGAGTCGCCGGCCAGCGCAATGAGCGAAAGGTAGATCACCAGCGCAGGAAAGTTGTCGATGCCCGGGCCATAGTCCGATAACTTGCGGCCAGGGTGTTGATAGTGGGGATGTCCCAACTCCAGACCAGACAGATGATGCAGACCCGGCACATAGATGCCATCGTAGTCCACCAGTTGGATGGACCCGTTGTTCACCAGGATATTGTCGTGCTGCAAATCGCCATGAGCGATCTGTCTACGTTGCAGCCCATCCACGACTTTCATCCATTGTTTTGCCAGGCCAGACAACGCCTGGGCGTCCTTGTTCGCACAATATCTTTCCACCACCCGGTCCAGCGTTTCACCGGCGATCCACTCCATCTTTACAATGGGATACCATTCGCCCTTGACCAGAACCCCCTGAGGCTGATACTCGAAGTCGGCCAACATGGGTGCGGCTGACCCCGAAACATGATCGTGCAGCGCAGCATAGCGATCCTGCTGGTCTGTGACCTGGGAAGTGAAACAACGAACAGCCCGCAGACCAGCTTTGGTTTTGAGGCGAAAAACACAAGCAAACTGCCCAGACCAGGGCAAAGGCAGCCCCCAATTGTTGGTGTGTGGCTGGCCGTGTTTCAGTTCGGCGTCAGCGAAACAGACGCCAGGATTCAGGATCGCCCGCTGATATTCATCAGCAGGCGGCAACTTAAGCGTTGTCTTCAACTTTGTCATGGATTGCCTCGCATGGCCCCCACGTACTCCGCTAACTCCATCGCACCGTCAGAAGCGACGTGTCGTCGTTGCGCAGTCGCCGCTGTGAACGCAATTCGTCCACCAGTGCGGTGAAATGCTCGTTATCGCTGATGGCCAATAGACGCGCCAACGGCTGGTTGCCCGTCTCCATGTCACAAAAGATCCAGGCTGCCAGCGCATCGGTGGTCAACAATAGGGTCTCATCTTCATGCAACTCTCCTCTACGACAGAAAAGGTGTTCAAGAAGAGACGACACGCTCGGACTGATGCTGGACAAAGCCACAGGTGCGTTGCCGAAGTCTGCCGCGCCTGTGAGCGGCCCACTGAACAACAGGTCGCCGGTTGGCGACACGTGCAAGAGGGTGCAATCTCCTACTGCAACGACTTGCCAGCGCCGTTGCTCCGCTGAGCATTGCACGCCAAGAAAGGTTGCCAGCCCTCCCACCTGTCGCGCTTTGGTCAGACCATGCCAGGGCAGTGAATCCCAGGGTACAGCCGCGCGCCACTGCTCTTGCACCAAGGGCAGCCAGATGGAGAGCCACTCCGCCGAGTCGGCCTCATCGGTCAGGTCTGGCGGCTGTTGCAGAAAGGACTCCACCAGCAGAGAAGCCCACAAACGTTGAAACGCAGCGTCGGTTGCGCCGTCGGCAATGGCAAAAACGCCAGCGGCTGCGTCCCAGGCCATGGCGTCTTCGCACTCATCAGGCAGGCTGCCAACCTTGCCAACCTGGAATGATCGCACCTGCCAGCTCGCTCCACTTTTTACGATTTTCATCTGGTTTGGTCGGCGTAATTCCACCAAAGCACCGTACCGATGATGCCCGACAGACCTGCCACGACAATGAGCACGTAACTGATCATGTTCAGCTGTGCACTTGCCTCGCCAGCGGCCCCGGCATAGAGCGCGGGCGCTGCCCATGGAAAGTACTCGCCCCAGCCAGCCGCCGCCACGATCTGGGCCAGAATCACCAGTAGAATTGCAACACCCATGGCCGGCAGATAACCGTGCCCCGCGCAGGCGACAAAGGCGATGGGCGTCACCAGCGTGATGGTCATGATCGCCACAAATGCAATGCGCGCCGTGCCCTGTTGCATTAACGCCGCCGAAGCCGGCCCCAACCCAATCGCCGCGCCAACCAGCAGCCCCAACGCATAAACAAAAATCGTTAGGACAAGCGCCCACGCAGCCATGACGAAAAACTTGGCGAGCACAATGACTGTGCGCGATGTAGGCAGCGCCAACAGGTCTTTGACCGTGCGGTCGGCAAACTCGCGGCCAAAGACCCAACTTGCGATAAAGCAAAAGAGTATCAGACCGCCGATCGCAGCGGCCTGGGCCAACAGCCCTAGATATGTTGGCCAGTCTGCAGCGCCGGCGACCACCTGCGCCTTGGCGCTGATGATGCCGATCCGTCGGGCCGCTTCTGGGTCTTTCAAGATCACCATAAAGAAGCCGCCGAACAAAGGCGCCAAGCTGAACCCGAGCGCGGTGAACAAAGGCACACGCGAACGCTGCGCCTTGAGCGCTTCTACCCGGATGGCCTGCGTCAGGTTCGTCATCGGTTGCGTCGTATTTCGTAGGTGCGATTCTCAATCGCACATTCATCCCGCTCCGACCAGGCGCAAGAAGAAATGCTCCAAATCCTCTTGTTCCACCACGAGCATGGTCGGCGGAAATCCTGCGGCCACAAGCTGCACCGCCAGATCGTCGGGGCGCTCGATAGCCGCAACATCGGTCACAGCAATGGCGGCGTCTTCGATCATTGCAGCCGTTATACCAACGCTGCGCAAATGCATGAGAGTCGCCGCAGCGTCACGCGTGCACAGAAGCAGCCGCCGTCGACGATTCTTTTCGAGTTCGGCCGCGTCGAGCTCTTGCAGCAATCGTCCCTGGTGCAGGATGCCTATCTGGTCGGCCAGTCGCGCCACCTCGCTCAGCAAATGGCTCGACATAAAGACCGTCACGCCCTGCTGCCGGGTCAGTTCAATGAGCAGCTTGCGCACCTCGACAATTCCGGCCGGGTCCAGCCCATTGGCTGGCTCGTCCAGGATCAGCAGCCGTGGGCAATGGAGCAACGCCTTGGCCAGTCCCAAGCGCTGAGCATTGCCCATCGAGAGCGCCCCCGCTTTGCGGTCGGCATAGGCGCTCAGTCCAAGTTGCTCAATGACTCGACCGACGGCCTTCGATTCCACACCCGGCCGCAGACGGCGCAACACCTCCAGATTTTCGCGCACGGTCAACTCCGGGTAGGCGTTGGGCGCCTCCACCAGATGCCCGACTGCCTCCCATGGTTTTTTGCCGCGCCCGCCGATCTCTGCGCCTAATACCCACGCCCGCCCCGATGTCGCCTTGATCATGCCCAGCAACATGCGGATCGTCGTGGTCTTGCCCGCGCCATTCAAACCGAGAAATGCGTAGATCTCGCCTGACTTCACCCGCAGCGAGAGCTGTTCGACTGCGGTCACCGCGCCATATCGTTTTGACAGATCCGCCGTTTCAATTACGACATCCACAGCATTCAGCCTATCACCCAAAGGAGCTTGAACAGAATGATCTCTCATCCTGTTCATCCCGAAATCCTATCTTCTATTTCAATTCTGCCGGACGCGTGCCGATGTCCAGGAAACGAATCACATCCACAAGATCGGCCTGGAAGACAAAACCGCGGCTGCCTGCGCCTACAGCGAAGCCCTGCTTTTGCGCATAATCCCGCATCATGGGCGTGAGCGGGCTGCTCATGGCGAACATAGCCTTGCCATATGGATCCGGGATGAGCGCATCACTGTCGGGGAAGAGAATGGGCGAACTGACCGCGGACGAAATGTGGCAGTTGAAAAACAACAGGTTGCCATCATCTGTGCCCAGGCTAGTCAGATTGCGGGCCGCGCCTGCCGGATTGCCGTCGGTGGCCTCGCCGTCGGTCAGGTTGATGACGATGGGCGGGAACGCGCTGCGGTGTCCGGCGATCCAACGCTGCGCCACATCGTGGGCGCGCTGCAGCGCCTGGCACATGGGCGTGTCGCCGTGAGCCACGGGCTCGAACCAGATAGGAAACTTGACCGGCACATCCACGATGCCGCCTGCGCCGTCTGGCTGCTTGATGGTGCGGTCTTCGATGCGCGCCGGCATGTTGCCCAACTCGCTCACGGTGACGATCTCGCGCCCGGCCAGCGGGCCATCCAGCGCTGGCGCCACCAGCCCCTTCTGTGCGCCGTAACCAAGGATGGCGATATCGAAGTAATTGCGCGTTGTCTCGCCCTGCGAGCAGCGGATCACCATGTTGCTCAACATGCGATTGATGGCGTCCGCTACACCTTGGGCCTTGTTGACCCCGGCGCCTTTGCCGCCAAACTGATCTTTCATGGATCCTGAGCGATCCAAAAGGAAAATGAATAGAGCAGGATTGGTGCGGCTGATCTCTGCGGAATAGGGCATGGTCTTCTCCGGTCTTGGTCTGGATGCCCGAGGCGGGAGGTTGTCCTGGTCATAGGCTGCACGACGAGCAGGGTCGCTCAACACGCTGTAGGCATGGTTGATCTCCGTCATGCGTTCCGCCGCTTCGGGTGCATTATTCTTGTCTGGATGATATTTGTCCGCCAGACGACGATAGGCCGCCTTGATCACATCCGGTTCGGCGGATGGATCGACCTGTAGCAACTGGTAATAGTTCTTTGCGCTGTTCATGAAAACACTATACGTGAAAAACCCACTCTCCGTCGCGCATCAATGGCTCTTTTGTCCCATCAGCTGCAATGCCGTCCACATCCACTGTGGCATCGCCAATCATGAAGTCCACGTGCACCAGACTCTGATTGCCGCCCACCGCTGCAAATTCATCTGGGTTCATGGTTGCGCCGCCCGCCACTGTGAAGGCGTAGCCGCGTCCGAGCGCCACATGGCTGGCGGCGTTCTCGTCGATGAGGGTGTTGTAAAAGAGTAGTCCTGATTGGGAGATGGGCGAACGATGGGGCGTCAACGCCACTTCACCCAGGCGGGCGGCGCCCTCATCCGTAGCGATCAAGTCATCCAAGAGCGACTGGTTATTCTTGGCGCGGATGTTCACTACACGCCCCTGGAAAAACGTTACCTCGATGCCCTCGATGACCGCGCCGCCGTAGCCAAGTGGCTTGGTTGCAGTCACCGTGCCCTCGACGCGTGCCCGGTGGGGCAACGTAAAAACCTCTTCCGTGGGCATGTTGGCGGTGAAGGTGATGCCATTCTGGCTTTTCATCGCCGCACTGCACCAGAGATGCCCATCGGCCAAACCCACCTTCAGGTCTGTCCCTGGGCCGACGAAATGTAGATCCGAGTAGCGGCGCGCATTGAGATGCTCAGAAACTGCTGTCAGGCGACGCACATGTTCTTGCCAGGCAGCCAGAGGGTCGGGCTGATCGATGCGACAGATGCGCATGATCTGCTCCCAAAGCAACGCTTCTTGTTGGTCGGCAGGCGCGCCAGCGAAGACCTTGGCCGCCCACGCCGGATGGGAGGCGGCAACGACGCACCACGGAGTTACATTGCGCGTGATGCTTTCCAGCACGGGCCGCATCTGGGTCACGCCCGCCTTTTGAGCCACAGCCACGAGCCTGGGGTCCTGCCCGGCCAACAAGTCTGGGTTGTTGGCTGTGACGGAGAGCAGCGCATCGCCCTTCTCGATGAAGTCGAGGACGCCCAGCGGCAACCACGGCGCCGTCTCCTCAAAGGAATCGCGCGGCGCGTGCTGAAAGCGCAGCAGATTCGTCTCATCGTCGTTCCAAAGAATCCCCACATAGCGGGCGCCCATCTGGTAGGCCGAGCGGGTAATCTGCCGGATGAGCGGCGCAGCGTTCAGCGGCGCGCCGCCGCCAAAGCCAAAGATCACCAGCCGTTGTCCGGGTTGGAGGTTGACGCCCACGCGCAGAATCGCCTCGGCGTATTTCGCCAGCGATTGGTCGAAATCTGAGTTCATCATGTTCACGCTTTCCATTCAAGATTGTAACTATTTGCCTCTCTACGGCGCATAGACTCCTTCTTCCACCGTCGCTGGATCGGGAAGCGGGCTACTCTCAGCAAACTCGATGGCGTCGGTCACTTCCACTTCGCAGCGGCGCTTGATTTCCACCAACTCCACTTCATCCGTCACGCCGCGGGTAAGCAGCTTCTGCTCAAACAGGAGGAGCGGGTCCCGCTTCTCCCAGGCAGCCAACAACTCCCGCGGCACATATTCGGCGCCATCATGAATGGCGTGGCCAAGCATACGCATGGTCTTGGCTTCGATGAGCGTGGGACCGCCGTCGGCGCGCGCCCGATCCACGGCTTCTTTCGTCACTTCATACACGGCTTCCACATCGTTGCCATCCACTATCACACCAGGGATGCCGTAGCCGGCTGCGCGGTCAGCGATATTCTCGATGCGCATCTGATGGCCCACCGGCGTCGAATAAGCGTACTGATTGTTCTCGACGATGATGACAACGGGGGCGTTCATGATCGCGGCCAAGTTGAGCGACTCGTGAAAGACGCCGGCGCTCGTACTGCCGTCGCCCACAAAGGTCATGGCGACGCGCGCTTCTTTGCGATAAACAAAGCTCATGGCCACGCCCACAGTCACCGGCAACGATTGGGGAAGATGGCTGATGAAGCCAATGAGGTTGAGGCTGAGGTCGCCCATGCCGTGGAGATTGGCGTCGCGCCCGCCAGAGACGCCGTTGGCGCGCCCCAACAAGCTGCAAAAGACCCGGCGCGGAGTCAGCCCGCGCAGCAGATAGCAGCCCAGGTCTCGGTGCATGGGCGCAACCACATCTTCCGCCGCCAGGGTCATCCCTGCGCCCACGCTGATGGCCTCATGGCCGCGCTGGCTGAAGGCGCCGCCGATGCCCCGCCCTTGCTTCCAATAGGCCAACATCATTTCGTCGAAGGTGCGCGTCAGGCGCATCCAATAATAGAAGTCGAGTTGTTTTTCCACCGAAAGTTGGCTCATGGCATCACTCAATGGTCATGAACGCTGCCTTGCGCATCGCCCGCCCTATGTTCGTCCGACGGCGGCAAGAATCCGTTCCACCACCTGATCGAGCGTCAGCCTGGTGGTGTCGATGACCAGCGCGTCGGTGGCCGGGCGCAAAGGAGAAGCGGCGCGTTCACTGTCGACGAGGTCGCGTGCGACAATGTCGGCAAGCACCTGCTGAAAGGACTCCGATTTGCCGCGCGCCAGCAGCTCGGCGTGACGTCGCCGCGCTCGTTCTTCGGCGCTGGCATCCATGTATACCTTGAGGGGCGCTTCGGGCAGCACCACTGTGCCGATGTCGCGCCCCACCATCACAATGCCCGGCTTGTCGCCCTCTCCCCAACCATACGCCAGACCGATGCGCCGCTGCTGAAGGCTCAACGCCAGCCGCACAGGGGGATGAGCTGACACCGCCGAAACGTTCTGGTCCACCTGAGGTTGACGAATCTGCCAGCTCACATCCAGGTCGTCCACGAGTACAGTGACCTGGCGACCATCGTTTTCTGCGTTCGTTGGCGCACGCGGCTCGATGACGATGCTTGCAGCCAACGCGCCCACAGCAGCCTCGTCGTGTACATCGACTAGACGTTCCAGCGCCGTCCATGTCACCGCCCGATACATGACGCCCGTGTCGAAAAAGAGAAAACCGCTCAGGTTGGCGATACGCAGGCCGATGGTGCTCTTTCCCGAGGCGGCGGGTCCGTCGATGGCGATGATGGCGGGGCGGAGAGCAGCGAATTGGTTGGCTGTTTCGGGCATGGAATCGTTGGCGATGGCAGTGAGTGAATGACGGGCAGGAAACGGCGCGCCACAGGCGATCATGGCTTCCGTGGCGCGGAAGGTCGCCCATCACGCGGGCGACCGTGGTTTGTCGCTGCCGCCTTCTTGGTTGAATAGACGCCCGCTGGAGTACGTCTCGACTCGGATGAATTCTTTCCGGGGCGCGCTGATGGCGCAGAATGGCTCGACGATACGCGCCGTGTTCGCCCAGATGGCGCCCCAGCCTGGCCCCGCTTTTCAGCCTGCAATCCACCCTTGCGTGATGGGGGGCGGCGTGAAATGTCTTTCTCCTTCCCCTTTTGTTCCGTGGGTGCAGGGGTGGGATCGCCCACCATGCGACGCAGACCTGTCAGCTCTCCCGCAGTCAGCGCAACATACTGTCCCAGCTCCAGCCGCCCCAAGGTCAATGGTCCGATGGCCCATCGCACCAGGCGCAAGGCAGGATGCCCCACTGCGGCCATCATGTGGCGAATCTGGCGCTTCTTGCCCTCGGTCAACAAAATCTCCAGCCAGACCCCCTCGTTCGGTCCTTTGCTCAGTTGAAGATCGCCGGGCAACCCGTCCACTACGCGCACTTTGGCGGGCAGAGTGCGGCCGTCAGGCAGATCGACGCCGCCGCGCAGTTGTTCCAACGCAGCAACGGGGGGGCGTTCGGCAACCAACACGAAATATGTCTTGGGGTGTTGATAGCGTGGATGGGTGAGTTTGTGGGCCAGGTCGCCGTCGTCAGTCAGCAGGATCAGCCCTTCGCTGTGCAGGTCGAGCCGCCCTACAGAAAAAACCCGACGCACATCTTCAGGCAGCAAATCAATCACCGATTTGCGCCCGCCCATGTCGCCGCCCACATCGCTGATGACGCCGCGCGGTTTGTGCAGCTTGATGTAGAGATGTTGTTCAGGCAAAGTCAACCGCCGGCCATCAACCAGAACCCGGTTCTTTGTCAGATCAGCGCGAGAGCCAAGCTCGGCAACGACGCGGCCATCGACCTGCACCCGACCGTCCAGAATCATCTGTTCGCAGGTTCGGCGGCTGCCCAAACCTGCCGCCGCCATCAATTTGTGCAGGCGCTCTTCAGCCATCGACGACCTCCACCGCAACGAATCTATCTCAACGATCCCTGTTTGACCTGGGGGCAGCGCGCTGCTAAAATTGCATCCATCACACAATCAACCTGGAGGATATCTATGCCACTCTACGAATACTACTGCTCCGACTGTCGCGACACATTTGAGCTGCTGCGCGCTGCAAGTCGAGCCGATGAAACCGCATCATGTCCCAGTTGTCAACAAACGGGCACTCAGCGCATTCTATCGCTGTTCGCAAGCAGCGTCAAAAGCGGCGCTTCCGACGCGGGCGCGAATGTGGCGATGAACGCCGGCGGCTGTTGCGGCGGGGCGTGCGGTTGCGGTCATGGCCACGCCGCCCATCTCAACTGAGCCGAGCGCGCCGATGATCCTCGGTTGGCGTCTGGCATCTCTGGTTGTCGCGGCGGCGCTGACCGTGGCGGCATGTTCACAAAGTGGGCCAGCGACCAACGACCTTCCAATCTGGACGCCAACCGTTGATTCATTCTATGCGGTCGCCACGCTCGATACGCCTACGCCAACTGCCAGCGCCACCGGGACAGCCACAACGACACCCAGCGTTACCCCCACACCCAGCATCACTCCAACCTCCACGCCTTCGCCCACGGGCACAGACACCCCGACACCCACCAACACGCCTATCCCTCTGCTGATCACCACACCCGACCCACAATTCGGCTTCATCGTCGTTACTGCGCCTCCGGGCTACACGCCGGCGCCGTCGCCCCAACCGGAGCTCTCCACTTGCGACTGCTTTGGCGGCGACCTCCTCACCTGTGAGGATTTTGCACGGGCAGTCGACGCCCAATCCTGCTATCTGCGCTGCAAAGCCATCGTCGGTGTAGACATTCACGGGTTGGACATGGATGGAGATGGGCAGGCGTGCACGTGGAAAGCGCAGTGAAAGGTCACATCGAGATCAGCGCCTTGAGCACTCCCTTGCGCCCGGCGTGAGCCAACGCTTCCACGGCGTTGTCCAGCGAGTAGCGCGCCTGAATCAGCGATGTCACATCGATGTCCCCGGCAGTCAGCAAACGCAACGCCGGCTCGAACGGCCCACAGCGACTGCCCATGACAGTGACCTCATCCACCACAAGGCTGCTCGAGTCGAACTCTGATATGTTGCCAGCAAAGGTGCTTTTGAGCACAATGACGCCGCCCGGACGCACCAGGCGGCGAGCCAAGGCGAACCCGTCCGGTGAACCGGTGACTTCGACCACCACATCGTTGGTCAGATTGGCCAGGCGGTTGATGGCTGGGTCATCTTGAGCCAACAGGATGGAAGCGCCGACTTGCTCAGCGATTGCCAGCTTATTTGGATTGCGCCCCACGACGGTGAGATCGCAGCTTGTCGTCGCCAGCACTTGGGCAACCAGTAAGCCAAGCCGCCCATCGCCCAATAGGACGACGCGGCTGGTCGGCGTGATATGCACTTGTTCCAGGATTTGCAGCGCCGCAGCAAGCGGTTCAGTAAAGACTGCCGCTTCGTCTGCAAGGGTTTCGGGGACGACGTGTAGATTCGCCGCCGGCATGAGAAGATAGTCGGCAAACGCCCCATCCCAGGCGTGAATGCCCAGGGCGCGTCGTTGGCGACAGTGCTTGTGAAGGCCGCGGCGACACAACTCGCATCTGCCGCAGCCACGATTGATCTCGCCGACGACCCGACGGCCCATCCACTCTCCGGCGGAAGGGGATTCCACCACTCGACCCACAAACTCGTGGCCGAGAACGCCGCGGTAGCCGCCTTTGTAGCCAGCAATCAACGCCAGGTCCGTGGCGCAGACGCCGGCCACGCTCACGCGAATCAGCGCCTCGCCCGGCTGCGGTTGGGGAGTTGGATAATCATGACGCAGGACAAGGCCGCCGTCGGTGAGGAGAAGTGCACGCATGAGTTGTGTGGCCGTTGAAAATAGACAGGCGTCGGTTCTCCCCGACGCCCGTCAGAACACCACCCGCTGAAGCGGGCGATTCGGTTTGCTGCGATTCACTCATAGAGGGCGGCGCTTAAGCCGCTACCGCCTGACCCTTGCTTGATACTGCTTTCCGATTCTCTTTGTGCAGGAGCGAGCGTTCATCCCACGCCACCAGAATTGCCGCAGCGTTGAAAATCGAACTGTAGGTGCCCGAGATGATGCCTACCATCAACGTTGCCACAAAGACGCGCAGCGTTGCGCCGCCTAGAACAAGAATGGCGAAGAGTGTGAGCAGCGTCGTGATCTGAGTGCCCAGCGAACGGGTCGCTGTCTCAATGATGCTGCGATTGGTTACAGCAGAGAGGGTTTCAGTGCGATGACGGCGCAGGTTTTCCCGGATACGGTCGAAAACCACAATCGAGTCATTGACGCTGTAGCCAATCACCGTGAGAATTGCAGTCAGAAAGAGCGCATCGATCTCCCAGCCGGCCACAAGATTCATGATACACACAAAGGAGATAGTCACCAGCACATCGTGGATCATGGCGATGACTGCGGCAGTGCCAAATCGAAATGGATGGGGTACCTGACGAAAAGCCCAGGCCAGATAGAGCAAAATGAGCGTCGAGGCGACGGCCACAGCCAGAATGGCGGCGCGACTCACCTCCAGGCCAATGGCTGGCCCAATACTCCGATAGGTCAGCTCTTCTGGAGCGCCGAATTCTTCAGTGATCTGATTCAGCAACATGGCCTTTTCTTCCGGCTCGATGCTCTTCATCTTCACCTGAAGCGTCCGGTCGTCGTGCACCGACGCCACCGAGGTGTCGCCATAGCCCGCAGCGACAAAAACGCGACGCATATCCGCCGGCTGCACGGGTTGGTCGAAGCGCAATTCCCACACAGCGCCGCCGGTGTAATCAATGCTCAGAGGCAATGCGTGCCCAGTTGTGGCCAGAGACCAAATCATATAGATGATGCCAGGCAACATCAACAAGAGCGAGACAAGGAAGTAAATTCCGCGTCGTTCGATAATCCGCATGAGTGATCTCCTCGATCAACTGGCGCTCTGACTGGCGCGATTCGATGTAACGAAGGCAGATGTGGAAAAAGTAGCCGGGGTCGCTTGCATCAGGGTGCGAGTGATGAAAACCGAACTGAAGAGCGAAATAAGCACACCGATGCCCAGGGTCAGCGCAAAACCGCGCACTGGACTTGCGCCGAAGGTGCTGCCAAACCAGAAGAGCACGGCGCAAGAGATCAACGTGGAAAGCTGACTGTCAAAGATAGCCGGCCAGGCGCGATTAAAACCCGACTCGATGGCAAGCCGCGGCGAACGTCCCATACGTAGCTCTTCTTTCATACGCTCGAAAATGAGGATGTTCGCATCGACCGCCATGCCAATGGACAACACAAAGCCGGCGATGCCAGGCAGCGTCAAGGTGACCGGAATGATCTTGTAGAACGCCAGGTTGAGAACCGCGTAACAGAAGAGCGCCACAGAGGCCAACACGCCAGCCCCGCGGTAAAGAACAAGCATGTAGATGAAGATGGCGATAAGGCCGATGATGCCCGCGCGCAGGCTGCGTTGCACCGAATCCTGCCCCAGGCTGGCGCCAATGCTGCGCGTGTCCACCACCTTGAGCGGTACAGGCAGCGCGCCATAGCGAAGCTGCACTGCCAACGCATTGGCTTCATCCTGGCTGAACTGCCCGGTGATCACGCCGTTGTCCTTGATGACTGCCTGAATCACAGGAGCCGACAAGACGACGCCATCCAACACGATGGCCATGGGGCGTCCCACGTTTGCGCTCGTGAATGCCTGAAACTGCTCTCCGCCCTCGGATGTGGTCTCGAAGGCGATCTCCCACTGGCCAAACTGGTCTTGGGTAGCAATAGCGTTACGCAACACGTCGCCGGTCATCACGGTCTGGAACACACGATCGGGATAGGGCACCTGGTCGCGAGAGACCGTGCCAGCGTCGATGGCTTCCAGTACATCCGCCGCTGCTGTAGGGCGGTTGGTGGTGTTGATGATCATACCGTCAAGCAACGCTGCCTCACCCGGATCCACGAACTCCAGTTGTCCTGTGGAACGCACAGTTTCGACCGCCTGGTCAGGATTGTCCACACCGGGCAACTCGACCGAGATACGGTCAGCTCCCTGGCGCTGGACAGTCGCTTCGGTCACGCCCAAGCCATTGACGCGGTTGTCGATAATAGTCTTCGCCGTATCCATCGAGCCAGAATCCAGTTCCTGACCCTCTGCCAGGTCGGCTTCGAGCAAGACCTGAGTGCCCCCACGCAAATCCAGACCAAGACGCAGATCGAGTACAGCCTGTCCAGCATTGGGATCTTGCGTGCGTGAACGCACGAGCCAGTCCGGTTGCCCCAAAGGAAAGACGATTGCCAGGGCCAGAATCATGAGCACAATAATGCCAGCGAGGATGAGTGTGTTATTCCGCATAGGACCTGCTTTTCCGTGATGATAAAGAAAGCGCCGCGCTGTAAGACGCACAGCAAGCAAAGCGCCTGACAAACTTTACCATTATAGAGCCGCCCCCAAGTCGTGTCAAAAAGCGCGGCGCAAGTTGACCATCCGTCATAATATGCGCTAGACTCCCACCATCTATCAATCTCTAGAGTTGACAACTCATATCGCCGACTATCACGAGTCACTCGTAACTCGTGGCGTATGAATTGTTTACCTAACGAGCCGTATAGTCATGTCACTATGAAACCGAGAGTTCTTCATGGTCGTAGGTACGGTTCGCAACCGCGCCAACGATAGAGAAAGACACTCCGGTCTGGATAAAGAATCATGGGCATCGCACAATTTGCCGAAGCAGTTCAGCGCAATGTCGCCCAGGTGATTATCGGCAAAGCGGCAGTCGTGGAGCTGTTGTTGGTCGCGCTGCTCAGCGACGGCCACGTACTCTTGGAGGACGTACCGGGCATCGGCAAAACGACGCTCGCCAAGGCCCTGGCCCGCAGCATCGGCTATTCGTTTGCGCGCATCCAGTTCACGCCCGATTTGCTGCCCAGCGACGTCACCGGCGTCAGCTACTTCAACCAGAAACAACAGGAATTTGTCTTTCGCAGCGGGCCAGTCTTTGCCCAACTCCTTCTGGCAGATGAGATCAACCGCGCCACCCCGCGCACGCAATCGAGCTTGCTGGAAGCCATGCAAGAGCGCCAGGTGACGGTGGACGGCGTCACACTGCCTTTGCCTGCCCCGTTTCTGGTCATTGCCACGCAAAATCCAATCGAACTTGAGGGCACTTTCCCGCTGCCCGAAGCCCAAATGGATCGCTTTTTGCTGCAAGTGCGGGTAGGCTATCCCTCCGCCGAAGAAGAAGAGACGATCCTGGTGCGTTACGAACGCAGCGATCCTTTGACCGATCTGCAGAAGATCGTCAACGCTGAAACAGTTCTACAATTGCAGCAAGAGACGCGCGCCATCCATGTGAGCGATGATGTGCGCCGCTACATGGTGCAGATCGTGCGCAGCACGCGCGAACACACCGCGGTGACGCTTGGCGTTTCGCCGCGCGGCTCGCTGGCCCTCTATCGCGCAAGCCAGGCATTGGCTGCGCTGCGCGGTCGCCAATACGTCATCCCCAGCGACGTGCAGCATCTGGCGCCGGCCGTTCTCACCCATCGTATCCATGTCAGCCCACAGACGCGCTTGCGCGGGCGAACCCCAGAGCAGGTCGTCGCTGAAGTCGCCCAGACAATTCCTGCGCCCGTTGTTCGTTGAGTCAACGTTCTACGTCAACCCTAGACCAGCAACCAGCAGCCTTGCTCAATCCACGCGGCTACTCCATCGACACCGGCAAAACGACCCAGTTCAGCGAAGCCTGGCTGGTCTTGACCGTTCTGCTCACCATGGCCGGGCTGGCCGTAGGAAGCATCTATCTCACCACAGCCGCGGCCACCATGTTGACCGTCGTCGGCCTCTCCTGGCTGTGGAATCGCTTCAGCCTGCACGGCGTCAGCTACGACCGCTCGCTGAGCGAAATACGCGCGTTTCGCGGTGAGATCATCGATCTGCGTCTGGAAGTGCGCAACCACAAACTCATCCCCCTCACCTGGCTGATCGTGCGCGATATCTTCCCGCCTGGGCTGCCCATTGACGAAAAAGAGATTGCAGCCAACCCCACAACCAACCTGGTGGATTTCACGACTTTCTGGATGCCCGGCGCTTATCAACGCATCGCCCGCACCTTTCGTGTGCATTGTATCCAGCGCGGCTTCTATCGCTATGGGCCGGCGCAGGTCCAAAGCGGCGACGGTTTCGGCTTTTTCGAGCGCAGCGTTATCCTGCCCGGCGAGCAGCGCCTCATCGTCTACCCGCGGCTCTATTCTGTCGCCGATCTGCGCCTGCCCACCAAAACGCCCTTCGGCGCGGTTCGCCCGCGCCGATTTCTCTATGAAGACCCGTTCCGCACTGCGGGCGTGCGCGCCTGGCAGCACGGCGACGAGCAACGGCGCATCCACTGGAAAGCGACTGCGCGCCAACAGCAGCTTGCCAGTCGCGTCTACGAGCCGAGCGAGGAAGAACAGGTGCTCATCTTTCTCAATGTCGCCACCTTCCGCCGTCACTGGCAAGGCGTCGTGGTGGAGCTGCACGAACGGGCGGTCAGCGTAGCCGGCAGCCTGGCCAGCCTGGCAGTTGAACAGCGCCTGCCTGTGGGGCTGATCGCCAACAGCGCGCTGCCGGGCAGCGACCGGGAGCTGCGCCTGCTGCCGGGTCGCCGCCCTTCCCAGCTCATGCACATCCTGGAGCTGCTGGCCGCTGTAACGCCCTTCGCCACTACACCCATCGAGGAACTGTTGGTGCGCGAAGCGCCTCGCCTGCCGTGGGGCGCAACGCTGGTCGTGGTGACTGCCATCGCCCACGATGACCTGCTGGCGACGCTGCTCGACCTGTCCGCAGTCGGGCGGCAGATTGTGCTCTTCACCCTGGCGGAGGAGCCGCCCACTCGATGGCTGGACAAGGTGACGGTCTATCATTTGCCCCATTTGGCGGCGGACCTGGTTGCGCCCAATCTGATCGATGTCGTGTGAGGTGCACAGATGCTCACCGGGAACCGCCGCCACCGCCTCTTGTTCATTGCCCTGGCCGGCATGGATGTCGCCTGGTCGCTGCCCTTTGCCTTAACGGTTCTGGCGCGTTGGTCGCCCCAACCCGGCTTGGGCATGACGCCTTCTCCGGCGGCGCTGTTCATCTTTTGCTGGTCGATCATTCTCGGCTACATGCTTTGCGGAGATTGGTTGAACCGGCGCAGCTTCGGCTCGCCTTGGCGAGAACTTGCCATTCTCGGGTTGGTGACAGCGACCAGTCTTTTGGGAGAAAGATTGCTGGTCTTTGGCGCTCTGCCTGTTCTCGACATGACCTGGTTGCGCGATCTGGCTCAGGCCGTCTTCAATTTCACCGAAGGCGTGCGTCCCGCCCTGGTTTTCTTTGGCTACAACCTTTTCCTCTGGTGGCGGATTGCGCTGTTGAGTGGGCGAGACCTGGCCTTTTTTGGCGTGGGGCTGAGCTTCCGGCTGGGGATGCTCTTTGCACTGTTGGGGAATGGACTGCTTGTCTTCATGGGCAATCGACCGGCGTCGGAAGCATTGCCCCTGTTGTGGATTTTCTTCGCCTGCGGCCTGACTGCCACAGCCCTGGCGCGCATGGACGACAAGGCGCTCACAGCAGACAATAGTTCTGGCGCGTTGCTGCCCTGGCGCCGCTTCGCCCAATTGCTCATGATGGTCGGCGCAACGCTGGGTCTCTCGGCGGCCCTGAGCCTGGCCTATTCGCCAAGCGGATTCCAGCGGCTCTTTGGCCGCCTCGCGCCGGTCACTGACGTGTTGGGACAGGTTGCGCTGCTGGCGTTGTATGGCCTGCTCTCCTTGTTCACGCCGCTCTTTCTCTGGCTGGATGCCCTCATCACACGCTTACGCCAACAAGCGCCTCCGCCTCAACCAATCATACCGCCAGGGGGCTATGGTGAAGCGCAGCCCTTCACCTTCACAGATCTGGTGCGCGATTTTGCACCAGCCCGTTATTGCCTGACGATATTGGTCATAGTCATCGCCATCGCCCTCATTTGGCTCTTCTTCGCACGCACCATACAGGCCATGCGCCGCAACGAAGTTGAAGAAGAGCACCCCGACGAGCTGACCATGAACATTGGTGGGCTGCGCCGGGGCGTGGGTCGCGCGCGCAGCCTCCTCGCCCTGGCGCGACGCTTTGGCGTGGGACGCTCCCTGCTGGCTGCCATTTCGGTCAAAAACATCTACGCCAATGTGGGGCGTCTGGCGCGCAAACGTGGCTTTGGCCGCCCGCCTGCCATGTCGCCCGATGACTATCTTCCCCTTCTGCGTCAGGCGTTCCCCGGCTGCGACACCCAGCTAGAGCGGCTGACAACCGCGTATCTGCGCGTGCACTATGGCGACGAGCCGGTGACGCCGGAAGAACTCGACCAACTCAAACAAGCGTATCAACTCCTTCGCACTATGCCGATCTGATCCCCATCGACGCACTTCCTCAACGCCGCCGCTTGCGGTTATCGTCCCAAGTAGCACCTCCGTCAACGATGATCGCTTGAACAAGCTCACACATTACGGATAACCTCCTACAGCAAGCTAACAGCGCAGGCGCAGCAGGTCTGCGCCTCCCGGCCAAAGACGAAGTTGATCGGTCTGCGGTTGGAGAGGAGCGAGAAAATGTAGAGGCCATCAATAGGGATGACAGAGTCGCGCCATAGTCCGGCTGCGCGATCATAGGACAAGCGAGTGGCGGCGGCCCGGCCAGCCGCATCGACGACCACTCAAGAAACGCTTTCTCGTTGGGGAGTTCACGCGTGCCGCCAACTGGCGGGGAGATCTCCACAACTCAACGAGTCTCTTGCACACAAAGGAGACCCGTTGCCATGAAAGCTCACATCACCCAGCGCGCACGTTTTTTCCTGGCCGTTACGCTGACCACCCTCATGTTGAGCGCAGTCAGCTTCACCCTTACCCACGAGGGGATGACCTCAGCCAGCGCCTGGCCCACCCTGTCGCCGATTACAGATGGCGGCGGGCCGGGCCTCGGCGGCTGAGACCATAGGGAGAGTACAGGCAAGGTGGATAGAACAGGTCGAGTGTTCTATCCGCCTCCGCCTAGTCATTCGACGACATCTTCCATCATGCGACCGCCCGGCGGCAGACGCACATATCGCGCCCACAGGTCTTGGACGATTGCCTCTGCGTGATGTTGCACACCACAGGCGGCAAAGTACTCGCACACCCGCTGTACATCACGCAGCAGAATCTTGTGGGCGCTGCTGTTCGACTCCGCAAAGGTCACCTGGGGGAAGTCGATGAGGGTCACATCACCCTGCCAGTAGAGAATGTTGTAGGCGGACAGGTCCCCATGGATCATCCCGTTGCGCAGCATCATCTCCACGTTATCGAGCACCTTTGTACAGAGCCGACCCGCCTCATGACGATTGAGCGTCACTGAGCGAAGCACCGGCGCCGGGCGTCGTCTGTCACCCACATAGCCCATGAGGATTGAGTTTTCTCCTGCGGCGACCGGTTCAGGCACAGCTGCGCCCAGACGATGAATGCGTTGCAAGGTGACAAACTCGTGCATGAGCCAAGAGATATGGGTTAGCTCTGCGCCAAACTCCGTCTTCTTGGCAATGGCGCGCATCTCCCGGTTGTCCCGGTTCTTGATGGGGATGCCCAGGCTGTTGAGCAGCTCACGTCCCTCGCGATACATCTTGTCGTTGCGCAGGTTGCGGAATTGGCGCGGGCGATAGACCTTTGCGGCGTACAATCTATTGTGGTCAACAGCAGACTGGCACAGATAGACATTGGCCTCCTTGCCGCCTTTGACCAGCATGAGTACGTCATCGATCAGCCCCTGTTCGTAGAAGCCTTGCAGCGACTCACGCAGCCAGACCGCTTCATAGCGCGCGGGCTGATAAGTCATTTTCACTTCACCGGGCAGCGCGACCTGGTCGCTCCCTGCGCCCACCTCCAACGCAACTTCCTGCTTCGATTTCTTCGGCTTGCGCGGTTGTTTGCGCGCCTGGTTGGCTGCATCCTCACCCGTTGGATCAAGGTGAAAACGATTGACGAAATGGTCGACTTCGTCGAAAGTCAGATTAGACAAAGACACGATTGGTTGCCTTTCACTTCAGGTCAGAAAGATCGCTCGGAAAGTTTGATGGTTTGATAGACCGGACCCGCAGCTCTCTTTGCCAGGCAACCTTCGTGCGCCGACATGCACAGGATGTGGGAAAGAAAAAAGCCGCAGGCGACATGCGCCTGCGGCTCACAATTTGTAGCGAGGAAACGCTAGGAGAAGAACGACAGGCGCAACACACGACAGACATTTTCGGTTCGATTGCAGACTTGAGCTGTCATGCTGCGCCTCCTTTCGCAAGAGTGTAACTTGCGGAGATTTATTCCATACGAGCGACTGCGTTAATTATCAACAGACGTTCGGTAGTCTACCACTCAATTCTGACGTATGCAAATTCTCTTGATGGTCGAAAATTCATTGGGCGCATCGTCGACAGCGATTGACCTTCTCCAATCTTTGTGGTAGATTGATGGCGGTAAAGTTCACTTTTCACATTGGTGAAGTATGTTACACCTATGACTGCACACAACTTGTTGGCCGACTTTCCCGTGGTCATCGAAACGCCTGTGGCCTGGGGCGAGATGGATGCTTTCGGCCACGTGAACAACGTCGTCTATTTCCGCTATTTTGAGAGCGGTCGCATCGCCTATTTCCGCCGACTCGGCATGACCGATTTCCTGGATCAATCGGGCGTTGGGCCGATCCTGGCCTCTGTCAACTGCCGCTTCAAGTTTCCCCTCACCTTTCCCGACACGATCTGGGTGGGCGCGGCAGTCAGCGAGATTGGCGACGACCGCTTCACCATGCGCCACCGCATCGTCAGCCAACGCCATGACCGCATCGCCGCTGAAGGCGAGGGCGTCATCGTCACCTATCACTATGGAGACGGCAGGAAGGCGCCCCTGCCCGACCCAGTGCGAAACGCCATCCTCCAAATAGAGGGCGCGCACGTCAAAACCAATCGCTCATGATGCCCGACTCGAACAAAGAACAAATGGCGCAGCTTCCTGGTGGGCGATACCGCCACTTCAAGGGCAAAGAATACGAGGTGTTGGGCGTGGCTCGCCATTCGGAGACAGACGAGCCATTCGTCGTCTACCGTCCACTCTATGGCGGCTTTGAGCTGACAGTGCGCCCGGCCAGCATGTTCAGCGAACAAGTCAACCGCGATGGGCGCACACAACCTCGCTTCACCTACATGGGGCCGCCCAGTGTGAAGAAACTCTCACAAGAAGCGCAACAGGCCGCCCGCACGTTTCTCTTTTCATTCGGCCGCCCTTTAGAACAAGCGCGCTTTCGCCATTCATTCGAAAATGGCTCGCTCGATGACGTCTACGCTGCGCTGGCCGCGTTTCAGAATCGCGACGGCGGCTTTGGACACGGCCTGGAACCGGACCTCCAGACGCCCCACTCATCCGTGCTTGCCACAACCGTCGCTCTGCAAACGCTGCGCGCAGTCAACGCCCCTGGCGACCATCCCTTGGTGGCTGGCGCGATGGGCTTTTTGTCCGCCAGCTTCGATGATCAACAGATGTGTTGGCCGATCATCCCGGATTCCGCGGACAATGCACCTCATGCCCCGTGGTGGAGCGTGGACGCCGCTCTGCCGGATCGCTTTGGCGGCTTCCTGGTCAATCCGCGCGCAGAGGCCCTCGGCTACTTCTACGCCTATCCCGACTATGCGGCGCTGATTCCGCTCCAGGAGGTCACCCATACGCTCCTTGACCACCTGACGACTCTGCCCGACCCGCTGGAGATCCACGACTTTTTGTGCTGCGAGCGACTCCTTGCCACGCCGGGGTTGCCCGCCCCAGCCTTCGCGCGGCTCGTGTCCAGATTGGCGCAGGCGCTGGCGCAGACCGTCGCCTTCTTCCCCGAACAGTGGGCTGGCTATGGCCTGCCGCCCCTGGCTGCTGCGCCCACGCCAACCTCGCCCTTGTCGGGTCATCTGGCCGACGCGCTGCCCGCCAATCTGGACTATCTTGTCGCCAGCCAGGGCGAAGACGGCGCCTGGTCTCCCACATGGACCTGGTCTGGCCTTTTCCCTGCAACCTGGCCGGCGGCCGAGCGTGCTTGGAAGAGCATCTTGACCTTCAGCGCGCTGCACCAGCTTGCGGCCTTTGGCCGACTGGCGCTATAATCGGCGAATGCCCATCGAGGTTCTTCCAGGTCAGAGTCACCCTCTCGGCGCCACGGTCTATCCAGATGGCGTCAACTTCTCTGTCTTCTCCCAACACTGCACCCAGATGGAGCTGTTGCTCTTCGATCGGGGCGATGCGCCCTATCCCGATCATGTCATCAAGCTTGATCGGAACCGCAACTGCACCTTCTATTACTGGCACGCTTTCATCCCCGGTCTGCGCGCCGGTCAGATCTACGCTTTTCGCGCCCACGGTCCCTACGAGCCGATGCACGGGCATCGCTTCGACGGACAGAAGGTGTTGCTCGACCCCTACGCCAAGGGGGTCGTCGACCTGCTCTATGACCGCGAGGCGGCAAAACGCCCCGGCGACAACTGCGCCAAAGCCCTGCGCAGCGTCGTTGTGGACACGAGCGGCTATAATTGGGAAGGCGACCGCCCCATCATTCATGGCCGTAGCCACAACGTCATCTACGAGATGCACCTGGCCGGGTTCACCCGCCATCCCCATTCCGGCGTTCCGCCCGCGTTACGCGGCACGTATGCCGGCCTGATCGAAAAGATTCCCTATCTGCAAGAGTTGGGCGTCAACACCGTCGAGTTTCTCCCCATCCAGCAGTTCGATAAATTCGACGCTGCGCCGGGCCGTCTCAACTATTGGGGCTACAGCCCAGTGGCCTACTTTGCGCCTCATCTGGCCTACAGTTCTGTGCGGACTCCGCAAGGGGCGGTCAACGAATTTCGTGACATGGTCAAGGCGTTACATCGGGCCGGCATTGCCGTGGTGCTAGATGTCGTCTTCAACCACACGGCAGAAGGGGATGAAAGTGGCCCGACTCTTCATTTCAAGGGGCTGGAGAATGTGGCCTACTACATCCCAGGCAGCGATCCTGGCAGCTACGCCAACTACAGCGGCACAGGCAACACCATCAACGCCAATCACTCCATCGTGCGCCGCATGATCATGGAGTGTCTGCGCTACTGGGTTGTGGAAATGCACGTGGACGGCTTCCGCTTCGACCTGGCGTCGGCCCTTTCGCGCGGGGAATTCGGCGAACCCCTGCGCAGCCCGCCAATCTTGTGGGAGATCGAGTCCGACCCGGTGCTGGCGGGGACGCTGCTCGTCGCTGAAGCATGGGATGCGGCCGGTCTCTATCAGGTGGGCACCTTCATCGGCGACCGCTTCGCCGAATGGAACGGTCGCTATCGCGATGACATTCGCAGTTTTGTCAAGAGCGACCCAGGCATGGCGCTCAACATGAGCCTGCGCATTGTGGGCAGCCCGGATGTCTATCCGCGCCTGGATCGCAACATCCGTCGCACAGTGAATTTCGTCACCGCCCATGATGGCTTCACTCTGAACGACCTGGTTTCCTACAATGAGAAACACAACGAATTCAACGGCGAGTCGAATCGGGATGGCGCCAACGACAATCACAGCTGGAACTGCGGCGCCGAAGGCCCAACCGATGGCCCAGAGATCGAGCAGCTCCGTGTACGCCAGATCAAGAACTTCCTCACGCTCTTGTTCATGTCCCAGGGGACGCCTATGCTCACCATGGGCGACGAGGTGCGCCGCACTCAGTATGGCAACAACAATGGCTATAGTTGCGACAACGAACTTAGCTGGTTCGACTGGCGCGCCATCGAACGGCACGGCGACATCCTGCGCTTCACTCGCGAGATGTTGATGCTCTACCATCGTCTGGATGCGCTCCACGCCAGCCACTATCTCCCTGTAGGTTCTCATCCGACAGAACCCTTTATCGCATTTCACGGCGTGGAGCCTGGCAAGCCGGATTGGTCATCTGAATCGCGCACGCTGGCTTTCACCCTGTGCCATCCAAAGAACGGCGAGATGATCTACATGGCCTACAATGCGTTTTGGGAGCCTCTACGCTTTGGACTGCCGCGCTTGAGCGCTGGAAGTCATTGGCAGCGACTCATCGATACGTCGCTGCCGAGTCCCAACGACATCCTTCCCCTGGGAGAGTCGCCCGTGGTCAGGAGTAGCGCCTATCACGTTGGCCCTCGTTCGTGCGTTGTGCTCCAGGCTGTGGGCGCCGAAGCCAACAAACACGTCAGAACGAGTTCATCTCGCGCATCCAGGTAGGCGTCATGCCAGCCGGGACGCAACGAAGAATGAAAACCCCTCTGTGTTCCGATGCACTCTCTGTGGTGCGTTATTTTTAGGACAGGTGAACTATCATGTCTGCAATCCATCTTGTCACCAATGTGCCCGGGCCGAAAAGCCTGGAGTTGGCCGCCCGGCGCGAGGCAGCTTCCCCGCGCGGCGCGGCAAAACTGACGCAAATTGCCGTCGCTCGCGCCCAGGGCGCAACTGTCACGGACGTGGATGGCAACACATTGTTGGACTTCGCCGGCGGCATCGGCGTCCTGGCCGTCGGCCACAACCACCCAGCCGTCGTCGAAGCCATCCACGCCCAGACCGACGCCCTGATTCACCTCTGCGCCATTGTGGGCGTCTATGAGCCATATGTCGAGGCGGCGGAGCTGCTCAACCAGGTGACGCCAGGCAGCTACGCAAAGAAGACAGTGCTGCTCAACAGCGGAGCCGAAGCCATTGAGACCGCCGTTAAGATCTCCCGCGCGGCCACCGGACGCCCCGGCATCGTCGTCTTTGAGGGGGCATATCATGGTCGCACCAATCTGACTTTGGCAATGACGAGCAAATACAGCCTCTTCAAGAAAGGCTTTGGCCCCTTTGCGCCGGAAATCTATCGCCTGCCTTTCCCCAATGTATATCGCCGTCCGCCGGAGATGAGCGAGGAGGGATTCGTCCAGTACGCCATCGACCAACTCGACAATGCTCTGATCGCCCAGATCGACCCCAGCGCGATTGCGGCGATCGTCATCGAGCCGGTGCAGGGCGAGGGCGGTTTCATCCCGACGCCGCCTCGCTTCTTGCAGCGCATTCGCCAGCTCTGCACCCAGCACGGCATCGTCATGGTGGCCGATGAGATTCAGTGTGGCTTCGGACGCACGGGCAAGCTCTTCGCCGTCGAGCATTACGATGTCACACCCGACCTCATCACCTCGGCCAAATCCCTGGCAGCCGGAATGCCGCTGGCAGCAGTGACAGGGCGCGCCGAGTTGATGGATGCGCCCCATCCTGGTGGGCTGGGCGGCACATACAGCGGCAATCCCCTCGCCTGCGCCGCAGCCGTGCAAGCCATCAAGATCATCAGCGATCCGGTGTTTCTGCGCCGGGCGACTGAAGTGGGAGCGCGTATCCGACGACATCTGGAAGAAATTCAGCGCACATCCCCCCTGATCGGCGACGTGCGCGGCTTGGGCCCCATGCTGGCCGCCGAGTTTGTCAGCGACCGCAAAACCAAGACGCCCGTCGCCGCGGATGTGGTGCTGCGCATCACGCAGGAAACGCTGCGTCGCGGTCTCATCACCATCCGCGCCGGGCTTTATGCCAACTGCTTGCGATTTCTGCCGCCCCTCAACATCGACGACGAGCAGATCGACGAGGCAATGGCAATTGTGGCCGAGGCAGTCCATGTCGTTACGCAGGAGACGCAGCGATGACAAGTGAACGTTCGCTCTATCTTTGGCCGGGGCAGACCCACTTTGGCTTTGGCGTAGTCGCCCAGACGGGACCTCTTGCCAAAAGTCTGGGCGCTGTCCATGCGTTCCTGCTGGCAGACCCAGGCGTGCTGGCGGCTGACCTGGCAGGACCAGTCATTCGTTCATTGGTCTCCGCCGGCCTCACCTACACCCTCCACGCACAGGTGATCCCCAATCCTGATGTAGCGTCGGTGGATGCAGCTGCTGCGGCCTATCACGCCTGCGGCGCAGACGTCGTCGTGGCGTTGGGCGGAGGCAGCGCCATCGACACGGGCAAGGGCGTGCGTATGTTGGCAGGCAGCCTGCCGAATATCAGCATCGCCGAATTCTCATTCCTGCGCGGTGAAAATGCACTGCCTCCTCCTCTCATGCTGCCGCCCCTCATCGCCATCCCCACCACGGCCGGCACAGGCGCAGAGGCCACCCCCTGGGGCGTCATCACCGATGCAATCCACAAGCAGAAATTCGGCGTTGGCGGCCCGACCGTTACACCCACAGCAGCCATCATCGACCCGGAGCTGACCTTGCGTCTGCCGCCCGCGCTCACAGCGGCAACCGGTATGGATGCCCTGACGCACCTTATCGAAGCCTTCGTCTCGACAAAAGAGGCGCCTGCCCTCGACGCCATGATTCTGGACGCCGTGGGCCTCATCGGGCGCAGCCTGCGCATTGCCGTCGCCCAGGGAGACAACCGCCAAGCCCGCGCCGCCATGATGCAGGCGGCGTTGGTGGGCGGCGTCGCCATTAGTTCGCGCTGGCTTGGCGCCTGCCACGCCCTGGCGCATCCCCTCTCCGCCCTGGCGAACGTGCCTCATGGCGTCGCCAACGCCATCATGTTGCCCCACCAGATGAGCTACAGCGCGTCGGCGGCGCTGGATCGTTACGCAGCCATTGGGGAGGCGCTCGATCCTTCCGTGTCAGCTTCTTTGCCGATCGCAGAGCGCGCAGAACACGCCGTTGCGGCCGTGCGCAGCCTGTTGGTAGATTGCGGCCTGCCTATACGCCTGCGTGATGTGGGCGTTACAGAGGAAATGCTTGGGGCGTTAGGGGCGGCGGCTATCCAAGACCTGAACTGGACGACCAACCCGCGGTCAGTCGATCAGGCTGTATTAGAGGGACTCTACCGCCTCGCCTACTGACCGAACCTGGGAAGCTGTAATATCAGTTGTTGTTGACCCACCTGGACGTCGTCGCGGTACTGACCGAGCTGCCGGCCATCAGTGCACCGCCCAAAATCGACATTCTTCTGATGCGACGCGATGGCTTTTCGCTGGATGGAAAAACAATCTCAAAATTGACTCAGCTTTTCCGTCTTTCCAGAACCGGAATTGCCTGAATCAGAATCAGAAGGTGCACGCAACAAAGTCAAGAACGCACCGTGTGAGCATCGACCCTCTGTGAAAGACACGCTTCTCTAACGCGGCCGATAGCGCACATACAGTTCCCGCGCCGTGTCGCCCGCCGCCAGCTCGAACTGGGCCGCCGGCCCGGCTGGCGTCCCATCCTCATCCACCAGTTGCACCTCCCACGCACCTGCTTCGGGCCCGACGAAAATTACATTCATATTCGTGAACCGGGTGTAGGGGCCGGGCGTCTGCCGCGTCTGTTGGGGCACGCCGTCCTCTGACAGCTCATCCACCGTCAATTCCGCCCCATTGTGCACAACGCGTAGAGAGTAGTCACCCAGGGCCAAATCCGACGGCGAATAGACATAGAGAAAGATACGCACCACGTTGGGGGCAAGCGACTCTGTGGGGAACTTCTCCGCAGTCTCCAGGATGAATGAATAGGCCGGCGTGGGCGATGGTTCTGGGGTTGCGGTCTCTGTCGGCGTGGGCGACGGCGTGTCGGTGGGGAGAGGCAGGGGCGTATCGGTGGGCGCGGGCGTAGACGTCGGCGGCGGGGGCGTATCGGTGGGCGCGGGCGGCGCGGGCGTATCCGTTGGGATTGCAGCAGGCGCGGGTTGCTGGGGTTGCTCTGGCGGCGCAGCAGCCTGCGCATTTGCAACGGGCAGAGCGCCCGCGGGCGTTGGCGTCCAGGTAGGAACGGGCGTGCGCGTCGGGGTCTCATCACCGCCGCAACCGGCAACCAGGAGCGTTGCAACCAGCCACACCGCCAACACCTTCGCCAAAGTCAAGCTGCGTCGAGTCACGATGTTGTCCTTTCCTTGTTGATGTTCAATCCTAACGCAACTGACGCCCATCTGCAAGGCGAATAGACAACGATCGACCGACGAGCACCTTTCCTCCTATTCCACAGTGACGCTCTTGGCCAGATTGCGAGGCTGGTCCACGTCTGCCCCGCGGCGCACCGCCATCTCGTAGGCGAAAATCTGCAATGGCATGACAGCCAGAATGGGCGCAATCAGCTCGTGGGCGACAGGAACGGGCAAGATGTAATCAACTTTCTGGGCAAGGGCTGCGTCGTTTGGGTGGGCGACAGCCAGCACCAGGCCGCTCCTCGCTTTTACCTGCTCGACCTGGCTGATCATCTTGTCATAGACGCCATCGCGCGGGGCCACCACCACGGTGGGCATGTGCTCGTCAATCAGGGCAATCGGGCCGTGTTTCATCTCACCGGCCGGGTAGCCTTCGGCGTGAATGTAGCTGATCTCTTTGAGTTTGAGTGCGCCTTCCCGCGCCACCGGATATCCCAGTCCCCTCCCCAAATACATGAAGTTGCGAAAGTGCTGGAATCGCTCGGCGAGCTGGCGATAGAGCGGACCGCGCCACGCATCCTCCAACAGGCCGCCGGCCAGCCCCGGCAGCGACGCCAATGCTTCGATCAGTCGCCCGCGCTCCCTGTCAGAGAGCACACCTCGTTCCTGTCCCAGGTGAATCGCCAGCAACAACAGGTCCGTGACCGAAGCAGTGAACGCCTTGGTGCTGGCGACGCCGATCTCTGGCCCAGCCTGCATGTAGATGCATCCATCTGTGACGCGCGCTGCCTGGCTGCCAATGGCATTGACGATAGCTGCCGTAAACGCCCCGCGCTCACGCCCCTCTTCCAACGCGGCCAGGGTGTCAACGGTCTCCCCGCTCTGGGTGATGGCGACGATCATATGATCTTTGCTCACCACCGGGTCGCGATAGCGAAACTCGCTGGCGTAGTCCACTTCCACAGGAACGCGCGCCAACCGCTCGATGTAGTGCTTACCGATGAGGGCTGCATAGTAGCTGGTGCCGCACGCCACGATCGTCAGGCGCTCCAGCTCCTGAATCTGGCGCGGCGTCAGATTGAGCGTCTCCAACTCGACGCGACTCTGCTCGAAATTCAGCCGGCCCCGCAGCGTATCAGTCAGACTGCGTCCCTGCTCGTAAATCTCCTTCTGCATGAAGTGGCGATATTCACCCTTTTCCGCGGCCATGGGGTTCCAGTCAATCAGCGTTGTCTCCTTGTGCACCGCAGCGCCGTCCAGGTCGAAGTACTCAGCTCCGGCGGCCGTCACCACAGCAAGTTGGCGGCTCTCCAAGAAGGCTAGACGCCGCGTGTGGCGCAAAATGGCGGGGATGTCGCTGGCAATGAACATCTCTCGGTCGCCATAGCCCACCACCACGCCGCCGGCGTTGCCCAGGCGGGCGGCGATGAGCCGATCCGGGTGGTCGCTGCTGAGCACCACGATGGCGCTCGGCCCGCGCAGGTCTAGGAGCGCGGCGCGCACTGCGGCGCTCAGGTCATTGGTCCCCTGCGCCTGATAGTGATGATGAACCAGGTGAACGATGACTTCGGTGTCAGTGTCGCTACGGAAATGATAGCCCTGGTCTTGCAGGGTGCGCCGCAGATCAAGGAAATTCTCCACGATGCCGTTCTGCACCACCACCAGGCGCCCATCGACGCTTGTGTGGGGATGGGCGTTGCGCTGGCTGGGTGGGCCGTGGGTTGCCCAACGCGTGTGGCCGACCCCCAAAGAACCATGCGCCGGCTCATGCTCCACCAACTGGGTCAAGTTCGCCAGCTTGCCCGCTTCTCGGCGCACCTGGATGCAGCCGCCGGGGTCCAACACGGCCAGGCCGGCCGAATCGTAGCCGCGATATTCCAGTTGACGTAGTCCATTCAGTACAATCGGGGCAGCCTCCTGGTTGCCCACATAACCAACAATGCCGCACATGACAACCTCCCAATCGTTAGGAATCGTTCAGGGCCTCGGTTGCCAGCTCATCGAACAAGGCAACCAGATCCGCCGCATATTTGTTCAGATAGTCTCGCACCTGGGTTGGATTCACCCCAGCTTTGACCAACTCGACGACGTCCAGCAAATCTCTCCGCTGTCTGGCAACAAGTTTCATGTAGATGGGCGCCCCCACTGGGAGCACAGCGACGTCGTTGGCGACAATTGGGTGATCCGCGCATCTTCCAGCAGCGCGCCAAATGCAACAGGAGACAGATAGCCGATACACACGCCCTCCACGGCGATGGGAACGCCCGGTTTGAAGGTCATGAACACGCCATGATGGTCGAAGGCTTCGTCGCCCACGAGGAAGTTGACGTCACTTGCGGCGCGGATATAACCGTGCGCGCCCACAGCCAACCCGCCAGCCAACGCATGGCGCACCCCAAGTCGCTTCAGTTCTGCGGCTGTGGTCAAAACGGCGTTACGAACACTGGAAGCAACGAAACTGAAGACATCTGTGAGGCCCACATGATTCACCCGACGACGTGGAAGCTGGGCGTAGGATAGATGCATCATGGGGCAAGTGTAGCCAAGGTTGGCCGATTTGGAAAAAACGGCAATGAAGACAAACTCACAGCTATGGTATAATGCGGTCCTGGGAAACGCCATTCACTCCGAACGGGATCATGTCAAGCCAATCTCCACCTGATCCAAAAGATCGATCAGATGAACCAAACAGCCCTGGCAGCGACTCCCAAGCGCAGCGCTCGGACTGGCTGGCCTACGTGCTGCGCGCCATAGAGACTGTATCTCCTCTGGTGACGCGCAAGACGCCTGACGCCGGTCGCTCGCCGCAAGACCGCCGCGGGCGTTTGGCTGCGCTGTTGGGCGTCCTGGGCATGACGCTTGCCCTTATCCAGGTGACGCTGCAAGCCCTTGACTTGACGACACGCGCCATTGCGCCCCTGGCGCGGGCGCTGCCCTATCTTGCCGCAGCACTGCTGATCGCCGGTATTGTGTTGGCTGCCTTCGGCGTGTTGCGAGCGCAGACGCAAAGTCAGCGCCGTTGGTCCGCCGCCGCTTTTGCCCTCCTTCTCATCGCCGGTCTGGCCTGGACAGGCTGGCGTCTCTTCGAGTTCCTGACGCCGACCGATGGTTTCCTGATCGCCGTAGGAGAGTTCGATGGGAAGAATGCTTCCAAGCGGGTAGACTTCGCCCGCAGAATCGTCGAACACATGCGCGGCGAGTTACAAGATTTGGAGCCGCCAGTCTCTGTGGAGCGAACGCTGGAGGCCTATGAAGACGCCAACGCCGCCCAGAACGCAGGCAAGGGCCGCAACGCCGGCTTGGTCATCTGGGGTTGGTATGACGACCTGGGCGTCAGCTCCCATGTGGAGGTGCTCAACCTGCCTCTTGTTGCACGACCAATATTGCAATTGGACCCCTCGTTCCCGCTTGCAAATGTGATTGGCGGCGTCAAACTCTCGCCAGCGCAACAGCCCACCCTCCGTTCGGTCACGCAACTTGTCAACACGCCCGCAACATTGGCCGACATGGAACTCTTCGCGGCGGACGGCCCAGAACAGATGACCTTTCTCACAGCCGCAGTCATTGGCTTGGGTTATGCAGCCAATGGCGAGTTCGACAAAGCCAAATCCATGTTCGATCGCGCGCTACAACAGGCGGAACGAACGACAATGACCGAAGGCGAGGCGGTCATCCACCATCAGCGCGCCATGCTCTCCTATCAGAAGGGTGACTACGCCGCAGCCCGCGCCGACCTGGAACAGGCGCTGGCGCTCAATCCTGATTTCTACGAGGCGCACAATCTGCTGGCCATCGTGCTCTCGGAGGGCTGCACACCGACGCGCGAGCTACGTGCAGCGCTGACCGAAGCGGAGAAAGCCGCCGCCCTTCGCCCAGACGATCCGCTGGCGCACCGCCTGTTGGCGACCATCCATCTTCAGCTGCGCCAGCCAGCCGACGCTGTCGCAGCCGCCCAACGCAGCCAGGCATTAGCGCCCAATGACCCGGATTCCTACACGACGCTGGCCGCGGCCTACACTGGGGCCGGCGATGCGGCTGCAGCCCAGACTGCCCGCCAGGAGGCGCTGCGCCTGCTGGACGAGGCCGTCAGCGATGAAGACTCGAATATGGTTGCGCTCCTGGCCCTTGCCGACGCCTATGTAGCCGCCGGCGACTACGCCAACGCCGAAGCAACCTATCGCCGCGCCGACGCCCTCTCGCCCAATGATCCGGCCACAGCGCGCGGCCTGGGCAATGTCGCCTATTGGCAAGGACGCACCGAGGAGGCCATCGTTGCATATCGTCAATGGGCGGAGCGCGAGCCGCAGAATTCCACGCCTGCGCTGCTCATTGGGCTCATCTACGCGCAACAGGGCGCTAACGACCTGGCGCTCGCAGAGTTCAGCCGGGCTGCTCAGTTCGCCGGGTGCGACCCGACGCCCTTCATGCTCCTGGGTCAACAGCAATTGCTTGCCGGCGACTACGCCTCCGCCCAGAAGAGCTACCAACGCGGGTTTGCCATCGAACCGGAAAACATGCTCTTTCACCTGGCCCTCGCCTCGGCTGCCTACGTGCGCAATGACTACGCCGCCGCCCGTCCGTGGGTGGAGTCAACCCTCGAACTCGATCCCAACAACGCTGACGCGCACTACATGCTGGGGGAGATACTCGCCAGCGAAGACGACCAGGAGGGAGCGCGTCTCCACTGGGAAAGAGCCGTGGAACTGACCGAGAACGCCGCTCCAGGGTTGACTCGCGCCTATGCGCTGGATCGCCTGGGCCGCCTGGCGGACGCCGCCGCCGAATACGAGCGGCTGTTGACGACGCAAGAGTCCAGCGAAGTGCGCGGCTTCCTGGCAAACGTCTATGAACGGATGGGCGACATCGACAAGGCCATACAGGAATATGCGCGTTCGCTGGATGAAGATCCTGGCAACGCAGTCGCTGCCCTCGGACTAGCCAATCTCGCCTTCAACGCCGGTGAGCTACAAACTGCCGCTGAAGCATACGAGCAGTATCTGCATCTGAACGAAGAGCCATCAGCGGTGACGCACTTCATGGCGGCCCTTGCCTACGAGGGCTTGCTCGACAACCAACGAGCGATTGAGCACATGCAGGCTGCCGCTGATCTGGAGCCGGAGAACGCCGAATCACGCATCGAACTGGGTCAATTTCTGGTGAGGCTAGGGCGGCTGGCAGAGGCAAAAGAGACTTTCGACCGGGCGGAACTCCTTGACCCCACTGCGCCAGGGCTTTTTGTGGGCCGCGCGTCCCTGGCCTATCAGCAGTGCAAACCGATGGAAGCAATTGCAGCGATGGAGCGCGCCGCATCCCTTGCGCCGAAGGACAGCCTGTACCAGGGAATGCTGGCGAGTTATCTGCTCAGCGCAGGCAGACAGGAGGATGCTGGACGAATCATCGAGGCGTTGGCTGCTCGCCCGCTGGATGACCAGCTCGCCCATCTGTTGGCCGGGACTGGATTGTCCACTCTGGGACAGTTCGATGCAGCAGAGCTGGAACTGGCGCGAGTCGCGGCTGCCTCTGGCGCGCCCCCCCTGTTCGTCAGCCTGGGCGCAGGCGCGCTTGGCGATCTCTACGTGGTTGATGATAAACTATCTGCCGCCGAGGACGCATATCGTCAGGCGCTAGCCGCCTTCCCGTCTCATGCTGGCGCGCAACTTGCCCTGGGCGACCTGGTCTTTATGAACGGCGACATGGACGCTGCACGTGACGCCTATGCACAGGTCGAGCCAATGATCGGCGTCTATGCTATGAATTTTGGTGTAGATACGGCCAGAGCAGTACAGGTGGGATTGCACATGCGTTTGGCGTTGCTCCAACAAAAGAGCGGCGCAGGCGACGGTGGGCAAACAGAGCTTGCGGCCGCAGGTCGTATGGTAGACGAATGGCTGAACAACGCGCCAGCCTCGCCGACCGGACGATTCCTTTCCGCGGCATTAAAATCCATCGCGGATGACGATGAAGCAGCCGATGCTGAATACAGGCTGGCGATTGAATGCGACGCCACCCTGGAGACGACGCGTGAACAACTGGAAAAATTCTGGGGGAGAGTCATGCCATGAAATATCTCACGGTCATCCGCCACGCCAAAGCCGAAGACCCCATGGGCTACGCCAGCGACCTGGAGCGCCCCTTGGCCGAACGTGGACAAAAAGACGCCAGACAGACGGCGCGCGCCCTATCGAATCTGGAGCCGGCGGTGGACTGGTGGATCAGCTCCCCCTCTCTACGAACCCGTGAGACGACCCAGATTCTTACCGAGTATCTCAACTACACGAACCATATCATCTGGGAGGCGACTGCTTACGCCGCCGAAGCCGACACACTCCTGGACATCCTGCGCGAGCAACCTCATGAAGCCGAACACATCGTGCTCGTCGGCCACAACCCCGGCCTGGAAGAACTGATCGTCGGGCTGTGCGCCGGCAGCTCCCGTCACCTCAACCTGCGCATGCCCACCGCCGCGCTGGCCCATCTTGAACTGCAAATCTTCCGCTGGGATCAGATCCGCTGGGGCTGTGGACAACTCCGCCTCCTTGTTGCGCCAAAGATTCTGAAGAAATGACCACCGTTCCTATGCGAATTGCTGCGATTTTCGACCTGGACGATACATTGGTCGCCGGCGTCACCGGCAAGATGGTGGTCAAGTATCTGCGCCAGACGGGGCAGATGGCGAACTTTGTTCGTCGCCGGGAGATGTTGGCGATTCTCGCTCAGTCGCTTCTTTTCAAGTATGGCTTCACCAACGCCACCGCCGCGATGCAGGTGACGGTGCGCGTCTGCCGCGGGCGCACCGTCGAGGAGATGTGGGAACTGGTCAACCGTTGGTTCGATGAAATGGTGAAAGACGCTCTGGCGCCCGGCGCGCTGCTCGCCCTGAATTGGCATCGAGAACAGGGACACATTCTCGTCATCTGCACCGCCAGCAGCCAGTTCAGCGCGCTGCCTGTGGCGCGCCATCTGGGGATGCAGCACGCCATCTTCACCGAATGGGAAAGCAAAGATGGTCGCATGACCGGTTCGGTGCGGCTCCCCATCGCCTACGGCGCGGGAAAAGTGCATCTCTTGCGCCATTGGGCCGACCAACAGGGGGTTGATCTGCGCCGCAGCTATTTCTACTCCGACCACCACTCGGACTTGCCCATGCTCGAGCTGGTGGAGCATCCCGTTGCCGTCAATCCCACCAGGCGCCTGCGTAGTCTGGCCGAATGGCGCTGCTGGCCCATCAAGGTGTGGCGCTGATCGGGTCATACATCACCCAGAGCAGCTGTCCTCGCCTCACCTGGCGGGCCGTTCCAGTCGCCTGATCTGCTCCACATAGGCGACGACGCGCTCATGCAGTTCATCGGGATAGGTATACCCCAGCGACGCGTCAACTTCGGTTGCAATCCGGCGAAAGAGTGCCACAGTGCGGCTTAGCGATTCCCAGTTGTCTGCCATGTGTGTGCGGGGCAGAGACGATCCGTTGGAAGAGGGCAACTGGCCAGAGGGTGAAGTCGATCTTCAGGCCATCGACATACTGAGTCACATTGCCGCACTGGTCGCTCCCATGGTCTGGGTCGGGCAGCACGGCATCCCAGAAAACGACAAGGACTTCACTAAAGTCGTTCAGCCAAGTGCGATCGGTCACAAACGGCTGGCTGTCCTCCACGATCAGGATGACGTCGTAGTCGGACAGAATATCTTCAGCCGCGTTGGGAAGGACGCGAATGGCGCTGCTCCGCCCAGGCAATGAGCCTGCCAATGACAGCATCCGGCTGATGGTTGGCTATCATGGCTTTCCAAGAAGATCAGCCGCTCAACGCCGCGGCGAAGGCGTCGAGCACGTGCTCCACATCCGACGCGGTGACGTGGTAGTTGAGGACGAGGCGCAGACGGCGTTCATCCATCGCGCCCACTAGAACGCCCTGTCCGGCCAGCGCGTTCTTTAGCCAGGCAGCGTTGCTCCCCACACGCGTCACAGAGACGACGACCATGTTGCTCTCCACCTGGTCAGCCGCAACGTTTATGCCGTGCATCTGCGCCAACCCGTGCGCCAGCAGTCTGGCATTGGCGTGATCTTCCGCCAGGCGGTCGATCATCTCTGTGAGCGCAACGATGCCGGCCGCGGCAATGACGCCCGCCTGACGCATCCCGCCGCCCACCACCTTGCGGTTGCGCCGTGCGCGGCGAATGAATTCTTTACTGCCGGCCACCACCGAACCCACCGGCGCAGCCAATCCCTTGCTCAGGCAGCAGCTTACGCTGTCTGCCGCAGCCACGAGGCGAGCCGGCGTCACACCCAGAGCTACAGCCGCATTCCACAGGCGCGCGCCATCCACATGCAACGCCAGACCGCGACGATGGGCCAGCTCGCCGACTGCGTCCATGTAGGCCACAGGCAGCACGCGCCCGCCGCAGCGATTGTGGGTGTTCTCCAGCGCGACCATGCGCGTGATGGGCGCGTGCTCATCATCGGGGCGGATGGCAGCTTCGATGACCGCCAAATCGATGGTTCCGTCGGGACGATTGGGCACGGGCCGGGGATGCACCCCGCCCAGAGCGGCCATGCCGCCTTGCTCATAGAAAAACATGTGGGCGTTGTCGCCAAGGATCACCTCATCGCCCCGCCCGCAATGGGAGAGGGTGGCGATGAGGTTGCCCATGGTGCCGCTGGGCACAAGGACGGCGGCCTCTTTCCCCAGCATCTCGGCGGCGAGGGCCTCCAGGCGGTTGACGGTAGGGTCTTCGTGATAGACGTCGTCGCCCACTTCGGCCTCGGCCATGGCGCGACGCATGGCCGGCGTGGGTTTGGTGACTGTGTCAGAACGCAGATCAATGGCGTGGTTCATTTAATGCTTTTCTCCTGCTCATCCTGTCCAGATTATCCCTACCTGCCCAACTCGAAGGCGCGCTTATAGACCTGCACATAGCCGTTGTAGTCGATGTCGCGGGGGTTGCCGATAGTCTGTGGATCGTTGGCAGCCAGCCCGGCCAGGAGTGGAATTTCGTCTTCACTGAAGCCCAACTGCTGTAGGGAGGGAATGCGCAAGTCTTTGATGAGGCGATAGACCGCCTCGACAGCCCGCTCGGCGGCCTGCCAGGTGGTGAGGCCGCGTGTGTCTTCGCCCAGGGCGCGGGCGATGCGCGCAAACTTCTGCGGCTCGCCCATGTAGTTGTACTCCATGACCGGGCCGAGAAGCCAGGCGGTGAGGGGGCCGTGGGGCGCATTCGTGTGCACGCCGCCGGCCGTCTGGCTCATGGCGTGGGCGGCGCCGGCGCTCTCCGTGCCATAGGCCATGCCGCCCAACATGGCAGCCATGCTCATTTTGTAGCGGGCTTCTCGGTTCTGCCCCTGGGCAAAAGCCACCCGCAGCCATTCGCCCGCATATTCTATCGCCAGTAGCGCCACTGCATCGGGCCAGGGCTGGGCGTAGGCGCAGGTGTAACATTCGATGGCGTGGGCCAGGGCATCCATCCCTGTGCCAGCCGTCACCGGGGCGGGCAGCCCCAGGGTGAGCAATGGGTCAATGAGCGCCACATGGGGGCCAATAAGGGGCGTGCCGCCCACGTTGTACTTGATACGGCGGTCAGGATCCGTGATGACTGCCCACAGCGTCACCTCGCTGCCTGTGCCCGCCGTAGTGGGAACGGCGACGAGCGGCTGAATGCGCTGGCGAATGGGGTTGGGCATCGCCCATTCGTAGTCGCGAATGGAACCGCCATTGGCGATGACGACACCGATGGCTTTGGCGGTGTCGATGGAACTGCCGCCGCCCAGGCCGATCAACCCGTCGCACTTCTCGCGGCGATAGAACTCGGCGCCCTGATCCACGAGAACGATGGGTGGATTGGGGATCACCCGGTCAAACAGGGCGAAGTCGATTTGTGCAGCGGCCAGGATTCTCGTCACCTCGTCAACCAGGCCGGCCTTCACCAGGCCGCTGTCTGTCACCACCAGGGGGCGGCGCATGCCCAGACTGCGCACTTCATCGGGCAGGGCAGTGATGGCGCCCAAAGAGTGCTTGACCTCTGTAGGCACGGAAAAGGAACGGAGGTTCACGCCTTCTCTCCTTCCAGATTCTCATACTCTTCCATGGCGGCAAAGAGTCTCCCCATGTCGGCGTCGGTGACCTCTCCCATGTGCGCGATGCGGAACGCCTTGTCCTTATAGACGCCGTAGCCGTTGGAAATTTCCATGCCGTGGACAGAGAGCAAGTAATCGTTGAGCGCCGAAACGTCGACGCCGCGCGTATTGGCGACAGTGGTGACGGTGGGTGAGCGATAGCCATCCTCGGCCATGAGCGCAAAGCCGTGGTCAAGGGCCCATTGCTGCGTACAGCAGGCCAGGCGGGCGTGGCGGGCAAAACGGTTCTCCACCCCTTCAGCGAAGATGTGGTCGAGCTGGACGCTCAGGCTGCGCATGAGGGAGATGGCCGGCGTGGCTGGCGTGGTGCTCTTCTTGAGCGATTTCTCCAGGTTGATGAAGTCGAAATACCAACCCCGCCCTTTCACTGTTTTTGCCTTCTCCATGAGGCGGTCGCTCACCGCGCAGAAGGCCAGCCCGGGCGGCAGAGCCAGCGCCTTTTGCGATGAGGTCAGACACAGATCCAGTCCCCAAGCGTCGAAGGGAATGTTGACCCCGCCAAAGGAAGATACAGCATCCACCATGACCAGCGTCTCTGGGCTGATGGCGCGCACTACTGCGGCGATCTCGCCCGCCGGGCTGGTCACGCCGGTGCTCGTCTCGTTGTGGGCCACGGTGATGGCTTCCACAGGCCCGTCCTGTAAGGCTGCTGTCAGAGCCGCGGCGACTTGATGCGGTTTCACGGCCGTGTTCCACGGGATGTCGATGCGAATGGCTTCCTTGTCGCAGCCGGCGGCTGTATTGAACCAACGCTCGCTGAACGCGCCGTTGACAAAACAGAGAACGCGACGGCTCACTGCGTTGCGGATGGCCGCCTCGTGTAATCCTGATCCCGACGCAGCCACGATGAAAACGCGGGCCTCGGTCTGAAAGAGTCGTCGAAGCTGTCTTTCACATTTGGCGAAGAGCGCCTCGAATTCATCACTGCGATGACCGATCATGGGCGCGGTCTGCGCCTCAAGGACATGGGGCAGAACATCCGTCGGGCCGGGGATAAAGAGTCGTTGGGGCGGCTTTGGCGATTGAGTCATGGAGAGCTTCCTCTTTGTCTTGCATTCCTGCTCTGGCTAAGGTTGCAGCACAACACGCGCAAAACGCCATTCTGCCATTGAGCCTGTTGGCGCGCAACTTCGCTCCTTGCCCGTTCCAGTTTGGGCATTTGCATTTGCGTCTGGTGTGCAGTAAAGTAGGTAACACCCTGACCGCATTGTCCATCGACTTTTCGCACTCACCAGACAAGCAATTCGTTCAGACACTTCCCAATGGCTCAATTGACCATGCCTCCACCGCCCATCGTATCCGTCAAAAACCTGTGGAAAGTCTTTGGCCCGCACCCGGAACGCGCCGTGCAAGCGATCACTGACGGCGCGTCCAAAGATGACGTGCTGTCGCAAACAGGCCATGTGGTGGCGGTGCGCAACGTTTCCTTCACCGTGCAGAAGGGCGAAACCTTCGTGGTCATGGGGCTGTCGGGCAGCGGCAAGTCAACGCTGTTGCGCTGCCTACCCCGGCTCATCGAGCCAACCCAGGGCGAAATCCTCGTGGAAGGCCATGACGTTTCGAAAATAAACAAGCAGGAACTGCGTCATCTGCGCCGCCATCGCATGAGCATGGTCTTTCAACACTTTGGCCTCTTTCCCCACCGCCGCATCATCGACAACGTGGCCTATGGTCTGGAAATCCAGGGCGTCAAACGCAAGGAGCGCTACGACCGCGCAGCCAATGTGCTGGAGCTGGTCAACCTCAAAGGCTGGGAAAATCACTACCCCAACCAGTTGAGCGGGGGAATGCAGCAACGGGTGGGTCTGGCGCGGGCATTGGCCGTGGACCCCGAGATCTTGCTCTTCGACGAACCCTTCAGCGCGCTGGATCCACTCATCCGTCGGGAGATGCAGGATGAACTGATCGCGCTGCAAGGCCGTGTCCACAAGACGCTGATCTTCATCACCCACGACTTCGCCGAGGCCATCAAATTGGGCGCGCATATCGCCATCATGAAGGATGGCGAGTTCGTCCAGGTAGGCGCGCCCGAAGAAGTCGTCATGCGTCCGGCCAACGACTATGTGAGCGAGTTCACCCAAGACGCGCCGCGGCTGCGGGTGCTGACCGCCGCCAGCATCATGACGCCGCCGGTGAGCGCCCCGGTAGGAATATCCATCCCGGCAAGCATGAAACTGGAGCAGCTCATCGAAGTGGTCATGGAACACGAGGGCTGGCTGGCGGTGGTGGATGAACAGGGCAACCTGATTGGTTGCGTGGACCGCCAGTGCGTGTTGAATGCCCTGCGCGGCAACGAGACAAACAATGGTTCAGAAGGGAGCCTGGCATGACGACCATCGCCGCGACGCTTCCCCGACAAGAAAACCCCACATCATCTGGCCGGCGTCTGGCGTTCTATCTTGGCGCGCTCCTGGCGCTCATCATCGTCGGTGTGGCGATTGCCATTGCCTATCCCCAAACGACAAGTTTTCCTGAACGACTCGTTTGGCAGGTCCAGGCGCCTATCGACGAACTCAAGTCCTGGGTCATCGCCAACCGGGCGACAAGCCTCTTTTTTACGTCTTTTATCGATCCAATTAGCGACTTTATCGAGGCTTTTTTGCGCAGTTTTGAACGTTTTTTGCTGGCGATTCCCCAGTCGGCCATGATCGTCTTCGTCGCCGCGGTGGCCTACAAGAGCGCCGGGCGGGGCGTCGCCATTTTCTCCGCAGCCGCACTGTTCACCATCGGCCTGTTCGGCCTCTGGGTTCCCACCATGGAGACCATGGCGCTCATGGGCGTCTCGGTGAGCATCAGCCTGGCGATTGGTATACCGCTGGGCATCCTCTGCGCACGCTGGCCGCGGCTCGATGCGTTCTTACGTCCCATCCTCGACGCTATGCAGGTCATGCCAGCCTTCGTCTATCTCATCCCGGTGGTGCTCATCTTTGGCATTGCGCGAACGCCCAGCGTCGTGGCGACGGTCATCTACGCCTTGCCGCCGGCGGTGCGCCTGACCTGCCTGGGCATTCGCCAGGTGGCGCCCAACACGGTGGAGGCCGCCGACGCCTTTGGCTCCACCTCGTGGCAAAAGCTGCGCAAGGTGCAGCTTCCCCTCGCGATACCCACCATCCTGGTGGGCGTGAACCAGACGATCATGATGGCCCTGAGCATCGTTGTCATTGCCGCCATGATCGGCGCGGGCGGATTGGGCGAAGTCGTGCTCAAGGCCTTGCAGCGCCAGAATGTTGGCTTGGCGCTGGAAGCCGGGCTGGCCATCGTCTTTCTGGCCATGATCTTCGACCGCATCAGCGGCGGGCTGGCGCGCGAGAGCAAGCGCAGCCTGCTCCAACCCACGGCAGAGAAGAAAGGTGCGCCGCCACGCTGGCTGATGAACTATGTTTTCTGGGCGACGACGCTGCTGATTGCGCTCATGCTCGCCTTTTTGAGCAGCGCGTTTCCAGGTCTGGCCGAGTTCCCCAGTCAATGGCGCGTCTCCATCGCCGCGCCGGTCAACGACCTGGTGGCCTGGATGCGCGACAATCTCTATCAGATCGGCGACCTGCCCATCGGCGCCGGCCCTCTGAGCGACTTCACCATCATCTATCTGCTCAACCCATTGCGCAGCTTCCTGCGCGACGCTCTGCCCTGGTTCATCGTTGTCCTGTGCATCGCGCTCATCGGCATGCAGGCGGGCGGCTGGCGGTTGGCGCTGCTCTGCGCCGGATGCACTTATGCGTTGGGCGGGCTGGGTATGTGGAGTCAGAGCATGGACACGCTGAGCCAGGTGTTGGTGGCAGTCGTTATCACGGTGCTCCTGGGCATTCCTCTGGGCATCTTCAGCGCGCGCTCTCTGGCCTTTCGCCGCATCCTGCGCCCCATCCTGGACTTCTTGCAAACCATCCCCCCTTTCGTCTATCTGGTGCCGGTGGTCATGCTCTTCAACCCTGGGCGCGTGCCCGGGGTCATCGCCTCGGTGCTCTATGCCCTGCCGCCCATCACCCGTTTGACGGATCTAGGCATTCGCCAGGCGCCCCAGAATGCAGTCGAGGCGGCGCAGGCCTTTGGCTCCACCAGCCGTCAGACCCTGTTCAAGGTGGAGCTGCCCCTGGCGCACCCATCGATGATGATGGGGCTGAATCAATCGGTGATGATGGCGCTCTCCATGGTGATCATTGCCGGGCTGGTGGGCGGCGGCGCGTTGGGGCTGGAGGCGGTCATGGGGCTGGCGCGCGGCGAGCTGGGGCGGGGCATTGCGGCCGGCATGGCGATTGTCCTGCTGGCGATCATCCTGGATCGGATCACCCAGGCGTGGGCGCGGCAGGGTGTGGCCCAATGAAACAGAAAGCACTATATCGCTTATGTCGAGATACACTGGTTTGAGGCGCATGGGGTCGGCAAGGTGAACGAGAAGATTGTTCGCGAATTTCGGAGATAACAATGAATCGCTATCTGAAATGCCTCTTGCTGCGTGAGTGGATCAATGAGCGCCTCAACCTGGCTGTGGATGAATGATGAAATGCGTCATCTGCCCGCCTTATTCCATGACATCCGTCACTTCTCAGATTCCCCATCGTGCCATAAAATGAGTAGCAACGGCATGTAATCGGCGCGGCAATGGCGCTGCGCCCAGCAGACATTTAACCAAAGGAGTTTTTCAATGGCGAAAAACGCAATGCTCAAAGAACCAACCACCCTGACGGCCCCGGTTATCCCTACGAATGGCAACGACCAACCCGCAGCGCCCCTTCCTCCTCCCCCACAGGCGACGCCCAACGAGGATGCGCACCACCCCACCGCCCAGATTGACGGCGAAGCTCAACGCGCCAGCGCCTGGACCGTAGCGCAAAAGCAGCTCGACCAGGTGGCTGCCTTCATGGGTCTTTCGGATGAGGAACGCCTTCACCTGCGCACGCCCCAACGCGAGCTCATCGTCCACTTCCCAGTAAAGATGGACAATGGCTCCACCCGCATGTTCACCGGCTTCCGCGTCCAGCACAACATGGCGAAGGGCCCCACCAAGGGCGGCATACGCTATCACCCGGACGTGACGCTGGACGAGTGCCGCGCGCTCGCCATGTGGATGACCTGGAAGTGCTCCCTCATGAATCTGCCCTACGGCGGCGCAAAGGGCGGCGTCATCGTTGACCCCGGCAGTCTGAGCAAGGCTGAACTGGAGCGCATGACCCGACGCTACACCACCGAGATCAGCATCATCATCGGCCCGGAACGGGACATCCCTGCGCCCGACGTGGGCACCAACGCCCAGGTGATGGCGTGGATCATGGACACCTATTCCATGCACCGGGGCTACTCGGCGCCGGCGGTCGTCACCGGCAAACCCGTTACCATCGGCGGCACGGTGGGGCGCGAATACGCCACCGGCCTGGGCGTCACCTATATCACGCGGGCTATCCTCAAACAGCGCATGAGCCGCAGCCTGGACGATGTCACCGTGGCGGTGCAGGGCTTTGGCAACGTGGGCAGTTGGACAGCGCGCACCATGCACGAGCGCGGCGCGCACGTCGTCGCCATCAGCGACCGCTTTGGCGGCATCTACAACGAACACGGCATCGACCTGCGCCAATTGCAGCGTCATGTGGCCCAGACCGGCAGCGTGGTGGATTTCCGCGACTGCGACCGCCTGACCAACGAGGAGCTGCTGCTGCTGGATGTGGATGTGCTGGCGCCCTGCGCGTTGGAAGGGCAGATCACCGGCGCCAACGCGAACAAGGTGCAGGCGCGCGTCGTCGCCGAAGGCGCCAACGGCCCCACAACGCCCGAAGCCGAACAAATCCTGAATGACAAAGGCACTCTGGTGATCCCCGACATCCTGTGCAACGCCGGCGGCGTCGTGGTCAGCTATTTCGAGTGGGTGCAAAGCCTGCAATCCTTTTTTTGGGATGAGAGCGCAGTGCGCAGCAACATGCAGAAGACGCTGCTGGACAACCTGGATGTGGTGGTGGCCGCTTCCATTCAGCGCAAATGCGACCTGCGCACCGCGGCCTGCGCCATCGCCATCGAGCGCCTGTTGGAGGCGACAGAGCTGCGCGGGCTGTACCCGTGATGGATTTGGGGTGTTGAGGTGGTGAGGTCGTGGGGGGTTTGGTGCGACGGCAAAAACCCCCCCAACACACACCCCCCAAAACACACCACCACCCCCCCATTACCCCACCAACCCCCCCC
>CAZLMM010000009.1:0-46580 GCA_964560495.1 uncultured Caldilineaceae bacterium | reverse complement strand
CCTTGTTGGTGGCGACTGTGGTGGGGGGGGTGTACCGTGTTTGTTTTTGGGGTGTTGGGGGGGTGTGGTCTTGGGGTGTTGGAGCCTCGGCAAAACACCCCACGACCTCACCACCCGAATACCTCACCACCTCCCCCAGTTTCCCCAACGACGCCGCCCCCGGCTATAATTCCACTTCATGAACGCAGAACTTCGGCGGAAACTACTTTGGTCGTTTGGCGCCGCCTTCCTGGTCTATATCGGCTTTGTCCTCTTTAGCGACTTTGCGCAGATGAAAGTCGCGCTGGCTGATTTCCCCTGGTCGTGGCTCAGCGTGGTTATCCTGCTCACCCTTTTCAACTACCTGGCCCGGCTGGCGCGTTGGCGCTGGATGCTGTTGCGGCTGAAGGTGCCCATTGCGGCCTGGGACACGACGCGCATCTTTGGCGTGGGCATGCTCATGGTGATGACGCCAGGGAAGGCCGGCGAGCTGCTCAAGTGCTACATGATCAAGAATGTGTCGGGCGCGCCCATGAGCCACACCGCGCCCACCATCCTGGCCGAGCGCATGATCGATGGCGCGGCCATGCTCATCCTGGCCAGCGTGGGGCTGATCGCCTTCCCCGACGCCCGCGCCCAGTGGGTGGCCGGCATGGTCTTCGTCGTCTTCGTCGTCGGGGTGATCGCCGTGCAATACCGCCCTCTGGCGCTCTGGTTTCTCGGCATTGGTGAACGCACGCCGGGCATCAAGAAATTCGCACGCCATCTGCACACCTTCTACGAAAGCGCCTACATCATCTTTGGCCCACGCAACCTCACCATTGCCCTGCTCATCGGTGTGTTGTGCTGGGGGGCGGAAGGGGTGGCCTATGCGGTGGTGCTGGTGGGTTTTGGCGCGCCAGCCACGCTGGATACGCTCTTCAAAGCTGTTTTCATCTTCAACATCAGCACCGTTATCGGCGCGGTCTTTGCCCTCCCCGGCGGGCTGGGCGGCGTGGAAGGCAGCATGGTGCTCCTCAGCCGCCGACTGCTGGGGCTGACGACGCCCGTCGCCACCAGCGCGGCCTTGCTGACTCGCTTCATCACGTTGTGGATGGGCGTGGGCATCGGCGTGGTCAGCTTCTTCCTGTGGCCCGACCTACTGGCCGGCGCAGAGAACGCCAAAGCGCCCTCCCAGACCTCTGCCAAGAGCAGTGCGCCCTTCCCATGACGGCCATTCCCACTCTCCACAACGACGGCTCATGGACTGGCGTAGTCGCTGCCGTTAGCGCGCCAGAGTCCCCCTGGCCCACCATCACGCTCACCTTGCCCGCGGCCATCGGCGCTGAAGGGCTGGCCGGTCGCCTGCTCATGGCGCGCTGTTGGGACGACCCGACGACACCTGGGAGCATCTATCTACGCCGCCCTTTGTTTCTCGTCCAGGGTCGCGCCCTGGCGGATGGAGCGCTGACCAACTGCGAGTTCTTGCTGCCCGGGCGCGACGACCCCGGCGCCGCCTGGCTGCAACACCTGCCTGCTGGCGCCGGTGTGCACCTCCTCGGCCCCTTTGGTCATGGCTTCAGTCTCGACGCCCACAGCCGCACCCTGCTGCTGATCACCGATCATGGGCGTGCGCTGCCGTTGCTGCCTCTCACCGACCAGATGCTCGACCGCGGTGGGCGCGTGACTCTTTTACTCAGCGAAAACAGCACACAGGCGCAGGAGAATACGCAAATGCGCGCTGCGCTCACTGCCCGGCTGCCGCTGGCGGTGGAGGTGCAGCCCGTCGGGAAGGACGACGAATGGCAAGCTGCGTTGGCGCGGCTCTTGCCCTGGGCGGATCAGGTGTGCGCTGCACTGCCAACATCTCGCTTCGCTGAACTGGCGATGTGTGTGCGCCAGACGCGGTTTCGGCTGGATGAAGGGTACGCTCAGATGCTCGTGGAGGCGGACTACGCGTGCGGCTGGGGCGGCTGTCTGGCCTGCATCGTTCTGCTGGGTAAGGGCGGCCACACCCGCGCGTGCATCCATGGGCCAGTGATGGATTTACGCAGATTGGCGAATTAAGCCATCCGCTATGGCGTCCGGTAGCTGGTGAACAAGGGCCGCCCTACAGCATCGACGTGATTTTGCCATTCGCCGTCGGGGAAGCGTTGGCGCACTGCTTCCAGGTCTGCCAGGCGATGGGGAAGCGCAATCACCAGAAGTCCCTTATCATCCCCGGCCTGTTCCTGCATCTGTGCAATCTGCTCAACATTCTCTGCATCATGCCGCTCCGCAGCGCCGGCGATAAACGCCAGCGTCGAGTAACCGGCGTAGAGGTTTGGCGCGCCTATCAGAAACGCTCTGTAATCATCGGCATAGGTAGCCATCTCATTTGCCACTGAGATAGGAATCTGGTTTGGCGTCAGCTTTGCATAGGTGACAAAATACGTGTTGTAGTTGAGGTAGAGCGTGGTTGCCGCAATGATGACGCCGCTCACCGCCACAGCCGCCGGCGCGGGTTTGACTTCGCTCTGGTTCAGCAGATCGACGACGCGCTGACAGAAGACGCCGGCAATCACAAAGACCGCCGGCGCTGCAACGATCAGACGCGGGGCGTTGGGCGGATCATTGGTGAGCACCCCGGCCAGGAGCACTCCCAGAAAAAACCAGACAAAGACCGAATAGTCATCGTAGCGACGCAGCCGGGCCAACACGACTCCGATCCCCAGCCAGAAGAGCAGGGCGGTAATCGGGTCGAACATTGCGATGTCGCGGAAATAGAAGGCTGAAGCATCTCCCCCATGGACGAACATGCTCAGGTTGATTTCCACCTGATGACGGAGGAGTTCGACCAGATCGCGCGGCCACATGGCGTTCGCGCCAAGCGCATGCTGGATTCCCTCCTGGCTGAAAACGGAGACGCCGCGTGTGCGATTGACGAACGCCGCAAAGTGGCGCGTGTAAAACTCGGCCAGAGGCAGATAGGCGACCAGAAAGGCCAATCCCATGACAATGACCTGGCGTATCGTGATGCGTCGCTCGAACCAAAGGAAGATCACGAACACAACCATGAGGACGGGAATCAGGCGAGAGCCGTAGTAGAAATATTGGCTTACACCAGCAGCCAGACCGGCCAGGGCAAACCACAGAATGGGCGTCTGTCGCTGTTCCGGTTCCACGGGCGCGCCATCGGCCCGAAGACGGGTTTTCCTGCGTCCCAACGCCATGAGCCAGACCACCACAATGGTCAACAACACGGTTTCGATGTTGTTGAGCGCAATACGGCTGAACTGGATGAACAAATGACTTACCGCCATCAGCCAGGCGGCAATGAAGGCTGCGATGCGTCCCCACCCGACCCAGCCAATGCCATAGATGGCCGGGACGCACAAGACTCCGGCGATGACCGAAAGCATACGCAGCCCCCAGATGCTCTCGCCAAAGAGAGCCAGGGCACCAGCCTGCAGGTAATGAAACAATGTAGGGTGATCCAGGAAGCTGCCCCCAAAAAAGGGCAGAATCCGATCAGAAACGCCTGCCGCTGGGCCATGAAGCGCCAGCAGCGCGCGCAACCCCATCTCCCCTTCGTCGCCGTGCATAGGTGGAAGGAACTCATTCATGTTGTAGATGCGCAACACAGCCGCAACCACCACGGTCAGCCCCACGAGCGCCCAGTCCAGCAGCCTCCATCGCTGCGTTGTGGCAGTTGAAAGCGACGGTGGGGTTCCGTTTTGATCCGCCAGGCTGGCTCGACGCCTGGCGCGGCCTTCCAGATCGTGCGCCAGGCCGGCAGCCACAATCAGCACCAGGCTGATGAGCCAAAACCAAACAGTCGTGCGGCTTAGTTCGTTTTGGCGGCTCTGCCAGGTCGCAAAGCCAGAAAAGACCAACGCAGCGATGAGGAACAGCCCCCAACCGCTGGCAAAAAACGAACGCCCCCAGCGCCCGGCGCGGGCCAGGTCAGCCTGGATGGAAGAAGAAAAGAACTCGGTGAAGGTCAGGAAGACAAGGCCAGCGCAGACCAGCGCCCACAAGTACTCGTTCGTGACGATGCCATAGAGACCGCACACGATGGCAAGAAGAAGTGTGATGAGTCGCATGCAACTGTGATCCCTTACTAACGCGCCAGCAGTTCCATCGGGTTGATCAAGCGCCCGAAGTCGCGTATCTCGAAGTGCAGATGCGGCCCTGTGCTGTTGCCGGTGGAACCGACCGTACCCAGCACCTGCCCCTGCCCCACCACATCGCCCACATCCACGAAGATCGTGTCCAGATGGGCGTAAAGCGTAATGTAGTCGATGTTGTGGTCGATGACCACGAAGTTGCCGTAGCCCTGGTTGTTCCAGCCAGCGCGGATCACCACTCCTCGGTCTGCCGCAGTGACAGGCGACCCCACCGGCGCCGCAATGTCAACGGCTCGATGATCCCGGCGATAGCCCTGCGTCAACCAGCCGTAGGTGGGCCAGGTGAAATTTCCACTGCCATAGGGCCAATCCGCTGCCACCGGCGCAATGTCCTGCGGACGGCGGACTCCGCCCACGCCAAAACCAGCCTGAGGCGCCGCATTGACCGGCTGGGTCAGCATCCAGGTCAAAAAACGGCCATCCGTCGGTTGGTCAATGACCGCCGGCAAGTCTTGGCCGCGCGCCAGCGTCAGTGGGACGCGCACGAAACGACCTGTTGACAACACAGCAGTTGGGGCTAACGACTTGTTCAGCCGATTCCAGGGCAGCGCAATGATGCTTGCTGGATCAACGCCATATTGACCGGCGATGCTCGCAAGCGATTCGTCCTCCGCAGCCTGGTGACAGATCACAGACCCAGGCAGCGGCTCCAACACATCGCCAATGACCAGGGGCTGATCATAGCGGAAATCTGGTCGCACCACACAACCCATGTCCTCCAGATCGACGCCCATCTCCAGCGCCACGGAAAGCAACGTATCGCCTGGCTGGACGGTGTAATCCTCAGGCGTTGCGTTGTGCGCCTGCGACGGAGCGACTTCCGGCGCAAGGGTGGCGACTGGCTTTGGCGTCGGTGTGGGCAGAACGAGATGTTGCGGCGTGGGCGTGGTGATCACCAGAGTGACAGTCGGTGAAGGCTGCTGCGCCCGGACGAACGTCGCTCCGGTGAACGGCAGCCAGATGAGCAGCGAAATCGCAAGAATCGCAGGTATAGCTCGCAACCGCACGGACTGGATGACCACGAGCGTACGATTGAAAATCGCACCTACGGATCGGCCTGTGCGATTGCGAATCGCACCTACGGCGATGGGCTTCACGGCGTCTCCTCTGGGGTAAGGACGAGCACCGTCCCATTCTGGCGATCCGCCAGCCAGATGCGCCCAACGTCATCCACGCCCAGCCCGACGGCCTTGACCTGGCCCGGGCCAGGCGGAACAGGCCAGCGCACCAGCGCGCCGTTTTCCATCTCCAGACGCACCACCTGGGCCGCCTCCGGCTCGGTCATGTAGAGGTTGCCGTCCAATCCCAGCGCCAGATGGGACCCCTCCATAGTGTTCGCCACGGGAATGTCCCACGAGAACAAACGTTGCCCGCCCGGCCCCAACTGGATCAGCTTGTGCAGCCCAGCGTCGGTCACGTAGATGGAGCCGTCGGGCGTCACGGCCACATCCACAGGTTGGGCGCCGCCGCCCTGCCAGGCGGGATAGTCGGCGATGAGCGCCCCCTCTGGGTCGAAACCGACGACGCGACCGCCCGGCGTGTTGGCAATCCAAATGCGCCCTTGGTCATCGACGAAGAGGCCACGCGAGCGGCTGACATAGGTCATGTCTATGGGCAGGCTGCGCACAAAACCGCCGTTGGCATCGAAAACGGAGATGACGCCTGCGCCGGCGTCCAGGACGTACAATTGCCCCTGGCCATCCACCGCCAAATCAAAGGGCTCCACGAACTCGCCCTCGCCACCCTCGATCGCGGCGAGCTGCGAGCCATCGGATTCCAGAACAAGGACGCGACGGTTGCCGGTATCGGCCACATAAACGCGGCCATCAATGCCCATCGCAACGCCGACCGGCTGCGCCAGTCCCGTGTACACCACTTCGCTGGCGGCGTTGGCCGTCACCCCGCTGACATTGCCGGAAGGCGTTTCATCCGCCTGGCTGGTCGCAGGCTGGATGGCGACGCTGGCCAATGCGGGCAGAGTCACCCGCTCATAGCTGCCCTGGGGTGGAAACAGGGCTGCGGCCGGCACGATCTGGCGTTCGCCGCCAGGCGGCGTCCAATAAAAGTTGATGTGGCTATGGTCGGTGCGGTCTACATACTCAATGCGGATGTCGTGGAGGCCCTCTTCCAGGGCAATGCTGTTTTCCTCGTAGCGATTTGGTTCGGTTGCGGCCACAACCGGCTCGCCGTCGATGAACAAGCGCGACTCGTCGATGGATTCCAGCCCAAAACGATAGCCTCCAGTAACGGGGATGGCAATCTTGCCAGTCCATTCCACGGTATAGGGCCGGGGCAAGGGGATCACATGGAAGTAAAGGCTGAGTTCAGGGTTGATCTCGGCCAGGGTCTCTGGCGCGCGCCACTCGCCATTGGGAAAGTAGCGCGCCAGCAACCCATTGGCCGCGACCGGCTCGACGTAGAGCGCGGTAGGGGGAATGATCTCCGTATCTCGGTCAGGGGTGCGCCAACGGAGATTCACGGGACCTTCACCGCCTACGGCCCGCAGGCGGATGTTGTGGTTGCCTTTCGCCAGGGAGAGCGCCGTTTCCAGCTCGCCCGTGCCCGAAAACGCCAGGGTCTCGCCGATGTACAACTCGGCGTAGCCGGGCGCGCTCAGCAGCAATTGATGCGGCCCATAGACCGGCGCCCGCAGCACACCCTCCCACTCCACAGAGAACGGCTGCTCCATGAGCGCATCTTGCGGCCACTGGGCGTTCACTGTCGCCTCGCGGCGTTCAAAGACGGGATCGCCCTGCCACTCCTCATTCGCAAAATAGTGCGCTGTCAGCCCTTGAACCGCGGCCAGGTCGTCCTGGGTCAGCTTTGCATGGAAGATAACAGGCGGCCCTTCCAGCGGCGGCCTCACCTCCTCGAACTGGCCCTGGGGATAGAAGCGCTGCGCCTCATTGAAGAGGTTGCGGCTATCGGCATTGGTGATGATCTCTACACCCTGCCCCGGCGGCCAGTCCAGCGGCAGATGATCGGTCGTCTCCAGGCGACGATAGGGCTTGACGCCCCGCGCCACGAAGTTGAGTGTCGGGTGCCCCTCGAAATAGGAAATGACATAGGCTGTCGTGTTCTCGTCCAGCCTATTGAGAATGTTGGCTGTGATGGTCTCTGGCGTGGAAAAGGCGTTCCACACGGCGAAGTCATTGGCCTGACGCACAAAATAGGTGTACAGGTTGGAGGAAGCCAGCGGGAGAAGAAGAAGAGCGACGGGCGCATAGACCCAGTTGGGGCGATAGCGTCCCCCTTCACTTTGCCACGTCCGCATCAACAGATAGAGCGGCGCCACGGCCAGGAGCAGCGCGGCCGGCTGCGAACCGATGGCGCGCAAGGACTGGGGCGCCTCGAAATCCAGCGAAAGAATGCCCCCCAACAGGGCGATGAGCAACCACAGCGGCAGCAGCAGCGCGCGCGGCTGGCGAATACGCCACAGACAGACGGCGACGCCCAAGACGAACAGCGCGGCCATGATGGGATCGAGCATAGGTTCGCCTGGCAAATTGTGCCGGCCGTTGGGGTCGCCACGCACATTGAACATGAGCAGGTGTTTGCGTGCATTCTCCAACAGGGCTGGCAATCGTTCTTCTGGCGTCTTGTCGCTGAAGATCGATGTGTCCGACGTGCGGGTGAAGTAGGTCGTTGGGTCGGTGTAGGCAAACATGACCACCGGCGCAATGACCAAGCCAGCGGCCAGCGCAAAGATCAGCAGACCCTGCCACGCGCGGCGCAAGAAACCGCGCTCCAGGATCGCACAGGCGAACAGAAAGAGGCCAACAACGACGACAATGAGCTGAAACGCAGCGTAGAAACAGAGGCCCAGCCCCAGGCTCAATCCGGCCAGCGCGTAATCCACAAAGCTACCCCGGCGCAATCCCCGCAGCAAGAAACCTACAGTGAGGAGGCTGAAGAGCGGCGTGCTGATGTTGTACATTCCTATGCGGCTAAAGTTGATGTTCCAGCGCATCAAGGCGACCATGAGCGCAGCCAGGAGGCCAGCGCGCTGGTCGAAAAGCTCGCGTCCGGCCAGGTACGCGGCCAGGATGCACCCCACGCCCATGACCACGCTGACCGAGCGGATGGCCTGGGTCGAAGCGTCGAAAAGCTGAAACGCAGCCGCAATCAGGTACATGTAGTGGGCCGGCGCGTGGATCGAGCCGACAAAGACGGGGTAGTAGTCGACCGATTCGAGAAAGCGCAACGCCTGCAAGCCGTTTTCGGCTTCGTCATACCACAGGCCGAAAGGCAGGTCGTCGAAGCGAATCAGTCGCGCCAGCAGACCGACGCCCACGATCAGCGCCAGCCAGATCGCGATCTCCCAGTTGCTCAGGTTGCCCGGCTGATGCGTTCGTTCAGGGTCATCACCAACGCGCTTCCAATCCAGCGCAATGGCCGCAACGACGATTGCCGCAACGCCTGCCAGATGGATCAACCAGTCAGAAAGCCGCGGGTTGGTCACGTCCATCCGCCACAACGCCAGCGCGCTGAGCGCAATCGCGGCCGCGATCAAGCCGACCCCGAGCAAATGCCATCTGCCCGGGGCAACGCTTTGGGCGGGCGGCGCAGCCGGCCAGGCAATCCCAGCCACGGCGTAGACAAAGCAGACCGTGGCAGCAACATAGAGGCCGATTGCCGTCGCGCCGCCCCTCTCCTGGACAAACCACTGCGCAAGCATCGCCAGAACGACGCCGCCCAGCCCAATTAAAAAGTTGCGAATCGTCGGCGGGTGCATAGCAGACCGTGACTACGAATGAAAATGGCTGATTGCAAGTTGCAAGTTGTCGGCGTAATTCTGGCGTCTTTATTACTCCATGGCGACAAAGACCATGACGCGGTTGTTGCCGGCGTCGGCCACCGCCACTGTGTTCTCCGTCAGATCTGCGCCAATGCCATTGGGCATGCCAAAGCGGTTCGGCTCCACGCCATAGCGGCCAAAGGTGCCTTTGATGGCGCCCGTGCGGTCATAGACAAAGACCCGATAGAATTGTGGGTCTGTGGCATAGACGTCGCCATTGGCCGTCACAGCCACATACGGCTTGTGCTGAATGTCCTTGCTCTCCCAGCCAGGCACAGGCCACTCGGCCACGGCGTTGAGCATGGGATCGAGCTTTTGGATGCGCCGATTCCATGCGTCGGCTACAAAGATGCTGCCGTCGTTGGGGTCCACCGCCACCGAGGTTGGCTCATCGAAACGCCCCAAGATGACGCCGCCGCCGCCCGTCTGATTCACCAGCTCGCCCATGGTGGTATAGCGCAGGATGCGCTTGTTGCCCGTGTCGGCGACAAGCAGGTTGCCGTCCAGATCCACAGCCAGCCCGCGCGGACCAAAGAGCGCGTTGGCGTCGCCCAGCTCGCCGTTGGTGGTATTGAAATAACCCCACTTGCGCAAGAACTCGCCTGTGGGCGAGAAAACCTGGATGCGGCCATTCCAGGTGTCGGCCACAAAGATGTTGCCTTGGGCGTCCACCGCCACGCCCCACGGCTCATTGAACTGGCCGTCACCCAACTGCAGGGGGCCGCTGCCGTCTGGGTCGATGCAGCCGCCCTCTGCGCCCCGCCCCAGCTCGCAGAAGGAGCCAAACGCAGTTACGAACTGCCCGTTGCCATCCACCACGACGATGCGATGATTGCCTGTGTCGGCGATGACGCGCTCGCCATTGGCGCCCACTGCCACGGCACGCGGGGTCAACAGCGGCTTGTCGCCGTAGACTGCGTTGTCGATTGCCAGGGCAGCGGCATCCACCTCGGGCACCGCAACGACCGGATTCTGCTCGCCGCTGGCGACAGGCGTCACACTCAAATCCCAAATCTGGCTGGCCAGGTCGCGGCGCACATACATATCGAACTCGTGGCGCGCCGGCCATTGGGTCAGGTCGCGGAAGCGGCTGAAATCAGCGGTGTCGCGGTGGCGTCGATACATGAGAATCTGCCAGATGCGCTCCCGCTGCGCCGGGTCGGTGAGCGCGCCCCAAAGGCGATCCAGCGTCAGGCCAAAGTAATCCATGTCGGGCCACCAGATCAGGCGATAGGTGCGCTTGACATAATCACGTTCCAGGTATGGACGCACCTTGTCCCGGTTCTTTGGGCCAACGATGACCACCGGCGCAGACATACTGTCGCTGGTGGGGTTCTGGCCGTAGAACTTGGCGTTGGGGTACTCGCGCATATACCAGGAGAATGGCCAGGAACTCTCGTCATCATAGGCGACCACAATGTTGCGGTCGCCAACAGTGCGGGCGCTGATGGCGTCGAGCTCGGCCAACGCGCGCTTCACGTCTGGGCTGGCGTGGGCATAGACCAGATACTCTGTCGCCATGTCGTAATTGACGAAGGCGAGGGTGAGCGACGTGCGCACGGTCAGCACGAAGAGCAGCGCCAGGACGCCGATCGCCAACAGCCTGGCCGCCAGTTTCCACCCTCCAGCTCGTCCCCAGCGCACGACCAGGTAGAGCAGTCCAGCCCAGGCCGCCAGGGAGAGCACGACGCGCATCACGCCGGCCACGGCATCCACAGAACGGCTCAATGCCGGCGCGCTGCGCGCCAGCAAGATGGTCGCAACGATGAAGGCTGGCGCAATCACGACCAGCCACAAAGCATGGCTGCGCCAGGCCTGGGCCCAGTCTGCGCCGTGGATCAAGCGCCCCAGCCACCAGCCGCCAAAGACGCACATGGGCAGGGCCATGTGCGTCAGCAGCCAGGGCATCTTTTCGCCGGCCACGGTGTAGCCCGACCACATGCCCACCACCCAAAAGAGAGCGAAGACGACAAAGATCGTCGAGACATCCTCACGCCTGCCGGCGCTCGATGCCGGCGGGCGAGGCAGATCGCTTGTCTCCACCGCGCGCCAGCTTTTCAAGAAGAACAAGCCGCGCACCAGCGTGATGACGCCGGCGACGGTGAGGATGATGGGCAGAAATTCGTAAATGGAGCCAATGAACATGTAATAGTACCACGGCTGGCTGCCCCGCTCCACGCCCTGTTGCGCCAGCCAATAGCCTAGGCTGCCCACGATACCCGTGGCCAGGCCGTTGCGCGTGTTGGTGAAAAAGGTGGTGAAGAAGAGCACCTGCACAACCCAGAAAGCCGCCATCAACTGCGCCCACTGGCCGAAGCTCACGAGGCCAGGTTCGTGCTCCTCGTTGGGCGTGCGCCAGTGAAACCAGAAGAACGCCAGGACAGCGGATGCGGCGGCGGCAAATACAACCAGCGCAGCCAGACGCACGACGATCTCATTGGTGAGATACTGAGATTCCTTGAAAACTTCGGCGCTGCCGGTCAGGATCGTGTACAGGAGGGGTGCAGTGAAGGGCAACACCAGCGTCAACATGAGCACCGCCAAATCGGCTGGCAGGCAGTGGCGCAAGAATGACAAGGAGCCAGGTCGCCTGACCAGCATGACGATGATCACAACCAATGTGACAACCGCGCCGGCCGCCAATACAGGAATGGCGATGTTGTCCTGATCCATATAGTGAAAGTAGTAGGAGACGACGCCGGTCAGGATCGCAGGGGAGAGCGCCAGGAAGACGCGGAAGTTCATCAACTGCCACAGGGTCAGGAGCACGAAGAAGGCTCCCATGATCGCACCGGTGATGAAGGAGTTCTCCATGGTCACAAAGCTGAAAGCCATGGCCAGGGCCATGAACGTCAGCCAGCGAAAACGTCGGGTTTCCAAATAGCGAAACGCACCGAGCGCCCATAGCGTCGTCCACGTGGCGATGAAGATGTCGTCGCGGATGTAGCGACTGTGAAAGAGCAGAGCGGGGCTAAAGGTAATCAACACAGCGGCGACGAATGCGCCGGTTCGCCCAAGATAACGGCGAAACGCATACATGATCCCCACCAGGAAGATGCCGAAGAGCGCGGGAACCAGGCGCGAAGTTGCATCCGTCGCGCCCATGAGGAAGTAGGTGAGCGCGGTCATGTGAAAACGGAAGGGACCATGCATCATGGGGTTGTGCTCATAACGCCCCTCGTTGAAGAGGTAATAGCCGTAGAGAGTGTGTAGGCTCTCGTCATGGCTCATGGCCCGCGTGCCGAGATCGTAGAAACGCAAGATGGCAGCGACCACAACCAGCGCGATCCAGGCGATGGTCTCCCAGTTCGCTGCCAGAAAGCCGGTCAGCGGACGATCCAGCGTCTTGTCCGGCGTCTGCTTCTCAACCAGAACTAACTCACTCATGTCCACTTCACTCCCCAAGAGTCCACAACGTCGCCAACTCCACCTGCGGCGGAGCGGGCGCTTCTCGATAGATTGCCCATCGCAGCCACGGCCGCACAAGCGCATCCCAGAGCGGTCCTTCTGAGGACGCGGCAAGTGTAGGCAATGCGGAGGGCAGCCAACTGGTCGAAACCCGGTAATCGCTGCCGATGTACGGCAGGCCTGAATCCTCCGGTCCGGGGCTGCCGCCGGGCGTGATGATGATGGGTGCGCGGCGGGGGTCACTCTCTGCGCCCGGCTCTGGCGCGGGTCGCCAGGAAAGATTGCGCATCTTGCGCAGCGCCCAGCTCAGCGAAGGGTTCGGCGTCAGGCTTGGCCCGGTCACAATCTGCACCGGTAGTTCGCTTGCATCGCCCAGACGGTGTGCGCTCACGCGCGCAGCATCCAAGGCAAGTTGCCGCACATCGGAATGGGTCGTCGCGGCAAAGAAGCCGGCCAGCCTTCGTGGATCGTTCTCAAAACTAAGCCGCCAGGTCGCCGAAAGCGACGCAGCAAGCAGCGCCGCGCCAAGCAAGGACATTCCTACTAAGAGCGCCTGCCTGCGGCTGATCCAGATGGCGAAGGCAACCACAAGGAAAAGACCGAGGATCACCAGCACTGCGACCGATCGTATCAAGACCCCGTCGGGCGCGCGGCTGTAGATGATGGCCGTGAACCAGAAGAGCAGCGAAAGGAAAAGGGCGGCCATCACCGCCAACAACAGCCCTCCCTCGCGCCAATCCTCTTCTTGCACTGCGAGAGCGGCCAGCGCCGCTACGCCCAGGCTGGCCGGAAAGATGAGCGCCAGTGAGAGCAAGGGCAGATCGTCAGGCGTTCGCCCAGGCGCAAGCAACAGCACGACGCTCAGAATCAGCCAGATCAACCAAAAGAAAGCCAGTCGCCCATTCTCCGGCGCACGGTAAGGGAAACCAGTCAGCCGGGCTGTGAAGACCCCCAGAACGCCAAAGACGACGAGAAACGGCTGATCCACCGCCAACCGAATCCACGGATAGGCCAGCGGATAGCCAGCGTTCCATACCTGACCCAGCCAATCGGAAAGGCCGGCGCTGACGATGGCCGCATCCTGCGGAGCAGAAAACCAACGCGTGGCGACAAGTATGGCAACGCCTGCAAACCAGGCCAACGTGGACCAGCGCCACAATGAGGAGAAGCAATGCACTCCGAGGGTCAGGACAAAAGTGATTACCAACAGCAGCCAGCTCCACGCCTGGACGCCGCTGACGAAGAGCAGTCCGCAAGAAATGGCGGCGGCCACGCGCCAACGAGCCGCGCCAGGCGATGCCGGCTCGCTTGCCGTCATTGCCTGGATGTGAAGCAGCGCGGTGAGCGTCAACGCCCCCAGGAACGCGCTCACCATGGCGCCGTCTCCAGTGCGACTGAGAGTGGTCAGCCACGGGTCCATTGCGATCAGCCCGGCCGCAACCAGACAGGCGCCTCTGCCTAGCCAGCGGCGCCAGAACCAGGGCAACAGGATCAAGGTCGCCCCGCAGAGAGCCGGCAACAGCCGCATGGCCGTTTCGTTTCCTTGCGCCAGCCACACCGTCGCAACCTGAAACGAGTGAAGGAGGGCGCTTACAGGCTGGGGCGCATTGGGGACAGTGAGCGCCATCGCGCTCAACCACGCCGGCCAGGCAGAGGCCGCCTCCAGGGGGATCAGCGGCCTGCTATCCAGCGCAAAGAGGCGCAGCCCCGAACCAACCAGCAAGACCAGCCCATAGAGTCCATGCTCAACAGTGACCATTGTTCGGTTCACAGGCGCAGCGTCCCCAACAGACGGTGCGTCATCGCCTTTGATAGATGCGTACATCGCCCTCCTCGAAAACCAGGTTCATGACCGTCTGCAATCGCTCCTCACTTTCGGGCGTCATGCCATACTCTCGGCGCTCCGCCGGCCCAACAAAGACATAGTCGATCTGCCACTCGTCCAACAGAGCGGGAAGCTCATCGCTGCGCGCCATGCGATAGAGGGCATCCAGCGCCTCGGGGCGACCGGCCGCCATCTCGCCGTAGGAACGCCCACGCCATTGAGACTCGTGCCCGTCCCAGCCGAGGAGCGTCGACCGCCCCGTCATGGTGGAGATGCGGTTCATGTCGCTGGCATAACTGCGCCCCTTTGCCTCGGCCACGCGCGCGCCAGGCGGCGCATTCTCACGCAGCCAGCGCACAGCCGCCAGCTCGGCCGAGCCATATTGCGACAGATAGGCCGTTGCGTCAAATGTGGGCGACTCCAGGCTGAAGCCATTCGTCTTGGAGTACGCTCCGGCCAGAGGAAAAATCAACCCGGCCAGGATGAGCGCCAATCCGGGCGCAGCGATAAGTGCAGCGGCTGCGCCGCTGCGTCCCAGGCGGAAAGACTGAAAAGCGCGCACGATGGTGAATGCAGCGCTCAAACCCAGGAGTAGCCACGCCTGGTAGTAGAACTTGAAGATGGTGTTCATGCGCGTGCCAAAGTTGTCGCGCAAAAAGATGAACTCCGGTGCAAAAGTCAGCAGCAGGCCGATTGCTGTAAGCAGGAGGACGAAGGTCGTGGGAGTGAAGCGTTGGTCGTCCGCCCGCTCCTGGTCACTCGACGCCGCAAGCCTCGCCCAGAGCAGGGCGATTGCCATCGTGAACAGGCTGCCCACCAGAAGAAATGTCCAGGGTTGGGTCGTCCAACGTTGGAGGAAGAAAGGCAGGTGGCTGCTTGCGCCCTCTGGCAGACGGACGGAGGCCAACAGGCTGCGGCCGATCTCCGTATTAAAGGCGAGCGCCGCGCTCGACGCCAAAAAGAGAAGCGGCGTCCCAAGAACCAATGCCGCCGTGATCGCAATCATCCACAAGCGCGCCGCCTGCTGGCGCTGGGCCAGCAACAGCAACGCGCCTGTAGTCAGCATGAACGCGCCGAACATGAGCATGAATTGGCGCAGTCTGGTCGGGTTGAAGTAGTTGGGGGCAAAGCCGCCGGCCTGGCTCTGGGCGGTGAGAAAGTAGGGGAAATAGAGGATCAGCGCGCCCAGGAGAATGATCGCCCCAAGAACAGCGCTGCGTCCAACGATGCGCCCAGGAGAACCAGCGGTTGTCATCAACGTTGCAGCCATGAAGAGGAGCCAATAGGGCGGAAAATCCCATGTGTTGAAAAAGACCAACGAGCCGGTCGCCAATGTGATTACGCACAGCAAGGTCAAATCTCTCGTGGGCAGCCAGCCGCGCCAGCCATCGCTCGCGCCGACATCGGCCTTGCGCCAGAAATAGGCCAGCGCCAGGCCGACCACCACCAGGGCGAACGGCATGGCAAGCACGTGGGGATGGTTGTCGCCCAAGACATAGCTGAAGATAGGAAACTCGTCGATGACCTCGATATGCTGCCCCATGAGGTCGAGGTCCTGGATCACGCGGCTGCTGCGCCACCACCACCATTCGCCTTGGCTGATGAACCATTGCCCGGTGACGCTGGCGCCTTCGGGGAAATTGCGCACGCTGAACCAGCGCGCCAGCGCCTCGACCGGCCAACCATTGGCATAAAGCCATTCCATGACGCTCTGCGCATTGCCGGTCACCCCGACAGCCAGCGCCGCCAACACGCCGCCCAGAATCGGGGCGGCGCGCGACGCGCCTGCATCCATGAATTGAGCGCCGCCCATCCACTTGCCACGTCCACTGTTAGCGGCCAACAGATTGTAGACCACGCCAAAGGAGCCGATCAGCAGCAACCCCCACCACGATGCCTGCCCCAGGTTATAGGCGACCTCCGGCGGTTGTGCGGCCAGCCGCCCCACTGTCGTCAACAGCCAATAGCCGAAGTAGTAGTAGGAGATGGGATAGCCAGCCAGCCAGGCATCCTGCGGCGGAAAGGTTGGGCTGGTCCAAATGCTGTTCATGAACATGAGGTCCATGGGCTGCTCGGTGTGTGTCGCCGAGGGGCTGTATGCCCGCACGGTGGCCCACAACAGAAATGCAATGAAGAAAATGGCCTCGGTCATCACCACGCCGGGCCGATCCAGCCGCAGCGCGCCGCTGCGCAGATCGGCCACGCGGCTACGACCTAGATAGAAAGCGACGCCGGCCACGATAAGCAAGGAGAGCCACGCGCCGCCTACCTCATTGCGGATGAGACCCAGGCTGTAGCCGAGCCAGAAGAGATAGCCGACTAACAGGATGCCGAGACCGCGCCCAAAGGCGTAGCCTCTGTCGGGCAACGCAGCAAAGAGACGCAGCGTCAACGGCAGCGCCGCCAAGTGGATCAAGAGTATCACCAAATACCAGACAAGAAATTGCAGAAACATGAATAGTTCATTCCAGACTGTGCTTCTGAACGCTGCTCTCTCTCCACACGACTCATCGGTCAGTCACTTTCCTTCATTGGGCGCAACGTCCCGTCGTTGGCTTCGACAAATTGCCCCGGCGCAGCGTAGATGGTCGTTCTATCATTGGCAAAGAGCGTTTCAAGTTGGCCCGCTTTAGCCATCTGCGCCAGGCGCTCAACGGCGTCGGGATGGAGATGACGCTCCAACTGCCCCACGTAGATCAGGTCGATCTGCAGCTCCTCCATCAATTGCCGCATACGGCCAATGTCCGGCGTGGACCAGAACTCGCGGTGCAACCCATCACGCGGACCAAGTTGCTCGCCGTAGCGCTGCTCCGACTCGTGCATGCCGCGCAACGCACTCAGCCCGGTCATGGAAGCAGCGCGTGAACTGCCAGCTCGATAGTAATCGACTTCCGAACTCTCAGCGATCACGGCGTTGCCCCGCACCATCGCCAACAGCCACTCGATCGCTTCCCAATCATGCCGCAGCTCGATGGTGTGGCTCTGATCCGGCCATGTGTAGCTCCCTTCGCGCATGTACTCCATGCCGTCGAGCGTGCCGATGGGTGGTCGCCAGCCGACCATGCGCTGGTCGAGTCGGGCTGGCGTGCCGAAAACCAGGTAGGCCAGGCTGCCAGCCAACAGGATCACGAACACCGCCAGCCACGCCCAGCGCCATGCCCGCGTCCAACCTGTCACACTGCCGCTGCGCACCCACCCATGCCACAGGCGAGGAAGGGCAACCGCCACAGCTACACCCCACAACACCCACACCTGGCTAAAAAACTTGAAGAGGGTGTTCATACGATACCAGTCGCCGCCCTGGAGAAAATCCTTCAGATAGGCGACCTGTGTGCCGGCGAGGATCGCCAGGCCAGCCGCAGCCAACAGTGCTGCCAACTGGCTGCCTGCGTCCGCCGCTCGCCCGCGCCGCCACAACAAGAGAAAGGCCAGGGCCAGGGGCAGCAAACAGAGCGCCAGGATAGCTCGCCCCCACCAGAACGCCGCCAACGCCAGGACGATGCTCAACAGAGGCAGGCTGACGCAGAAGAGATAACTCACGCTCGGGCGCTGCACCAAACGTTGATGCAGATCCGCCAGACGAGGCAGGCGCTCGAACTGGCGCAACGCCAGACTGAGGACGCGCTCGACGCCACTGGGAGCAATCCGAACGCCATTCTCATCGAGCGCCGGTCGTCCAGGTTGAGCGGCGGCCCAAAAAAGCCAGGAAAGAACGACAAAGCCGAAAAATCCCCAGATGGCAAGCCAAAGACCTGCTTCGTCCCCGCTGCGCACCAAGCCAACCCCGCTTGCGCCGATGTTGGTGTAGTTCATGAAGAAGGGCGCATAGAGTAGGTAGGCCAGCCCAGCAAAAAGCACGGTTGCTACGATGGTGAAGAGCCAATCCACCCGACCCCGTCCCCAGTACTGGCTCAAGAGGAAGCCGAGCACGCCCAGCCCCCAATAGGTGGGCAGTTCCCACAGGTTGACGCTAGCCAGCGCGCCCAGCAGGAGTGCAAAGGTCAGGAGCAAACCCACGCCATACCAGCCAGAACGCCGCCAATCCTGTGCGCCACTGCGCACCAACACGAGGAGCACGCCGAGAAAGAGCGCGGCAAAGGGGATGCCGATGAGATGGGGATGAAGGTCGGCAAAGAGAAAGCTCCAGTAGGGAAATTCGTTGATGGTGGCCGGGATGACCCGGCTCGGCCCCCAGAAATCATACGCAGGCAGGGACGCGCCATTGGCGACCACCATGCGTAAGCCATCCACCGCGCGCACCGCTGTCTGAAGGCCGGGCAAGCTGCTTTGGAAGGGTGACGTAGATAGGTTTGCCAGATTGCGCAAGAGTTGCCCTGCGCCGTCCAGGTTGCCGATGATGACGACAAAGAAAGGAGCAAGCAGGGCAGCGAGAAAACCAGCGCGCCATGAGGGCGCCGGGGGAATGGTTGATGGTGAATGGTCAATTGTCAATTGTGAATTATTGCTGTCTGAATCGCCGCCGTCATCCTCTGCCTCTGGAGCGGACAGATCGTCAGTACCACCAGATTCGACTGGGGGCGGCTCCTTTGCGGCGGCCCGTCTCGCGGCCAACCGGGCAGGCAACTGTGTCCGCTGGGTTGCAGTCTGCCGCGCTGCGGAATAGGCCACGCCAAAGCTGTTGATCACGGTCAGGGCGAAAAGGGTGGGAATTGCCAGGTTGAAGGCGACTTCTGCGTAGACGCCCGTCAGCTTGACGAGATAGGCCACCAGATAGAGGCCAAAATAGTAATAGTTAATGAAGCCGCCGGCAAAGTGGGGATCAACGGGTGGAAATGTGGGGCTGCGCAGGATGCCGTTGAGGAACGCAAACTCCATGAACTTCTCGCCGCCAAACCATGGTTGCCACAGGTCGGGATTGAACAGCCGCACAACAACGAAGGTGAGATAGGCGACGCCAAAAAGCACTTCTCCCGCCAACAACAACCCCCAATTCTCGGCCAAAAACGTCCCCAACGTGCGCCGCTGAATCACCGCAGCCGTCACTCCCACCACAGCCAGCGCGCCCACCATCAGCCAGGCGTTGACCACTGTATTGTGCAGCCAGCCGAAACTGGCGGCGATCCACAGGAGCCAGGCCGAAACCAGCCAACCCAAACTACGACTGAAAAGATAGCCCCGGTCGCGCAGGGGGCGCAGCAGCGCAAACGCCACAGGCCACAAGAGCCAGCCCAACAACGCCAGCGCCAACCACCACCACAACACAGCCAATATGGTGCTCTCGCTCACCTGCTCATTCCAGCGATAATTGTCAACCACCGGCAATTCCCGCAGCGGCGCGTCCAGCATGAGGGCGTCGGCAGGCGGCGGCGTCTGCGGGCCGGGCGCGTTCTCGCCAGTCGCCAGGCCGATAAGCCGGTTGATCAAACCGCGGTCGGCGCTTTCCTCTGTTTGCCCCAAGCCAACCAGGGAAAGCAGAGGCGCCAGCGCAGTCCCCTCGCCCCGATCCCAGGGTATTGCCCCCTCCCAGGCGCGGTCGAAGAGCGCGTCGTATTCCGCGTCGCTCAAGTCCCGCACCTTGCGGAAGATCGTGACCTGGGGATGGTCGTAGAGACTCCAACTTTCGTCGGCGTGGCGGTCGTCAAAGGCGAAGCCGAACAACTCCGGCGGCGAGGTCTCCTCATGGGCCAGCTCAAAGCCAAGCCGACCGTCCCACATGGCCTGATAATAGAGATTGGTCATGGGGTAGCGCGCTGGCAGCTCGTCCACGCTGTCGTAGATACGCTTCGAGCTATAGGCCACGTAGTCGGCCTCGCGCAGTTTTTGCTTCATGATTTCGTACTTTTCGGCTGTGTCCTCTTCATAAGGACTCCAGTCGATGTTGCGCAAGCCAGTCGAACCCATATCCATGCCCGGTTCGCCAAGGATCGCTTTGGGCAACGGGTCGTCCCATAATTCCCACAGGATCACCGAATCGCGCGGGACATTCTGGTAGATCCAGCGACTGGCGGCGATCCAGGTGTGCTCACGGTTGTAGACTCCGTTGACATAGGCCAGAGACCACAGCAGCCCTCCCAAGACGCCAACGACCGCCAGCGCAACGGCGAGTGTGCGCCAAAGCGCCGAAGGCCGCCTGGCAATAGTTGCAGGTGATGCTGCGCCGTCGGGTGCAGGCGTCATGTCCGCCGCAACCTCACCGACAACCAGGGTCTCATCGACGCGTACATCGAGTACATCACCCGTTCCGCTTTGTCCTGCGCTGCTTTCAGCAAGTTGCGGAGCGCCGCGCCGCCACAGCCAGATGATCAGCCCGGCGCCAAAGAGCAGGACAAAAGGCAGCACCGGACTCATGTAGCGGTTGAATTTGGCCAGAAACACGCCGGTGAGGCCGAAGTAGGGAATCAGCCAGCTCCACACCACCAGTTCACAGAGCACGGGGCGGGAGACGGGTCTGACTTTATCGCCCACGAGACTGGCGACGCCGCGGTAGAGGGCCACTGTCAGGCGCACACCGGCCCATGCCGTTCCCGCTGCGGCCACAAGCCCGAGCGCCCAGCCCATTCCCCACTGCAACTGCTGTTGGATAAAGTAGAGGTAGGGCGTCGTGTTGCGATACTGGCGCGTGAAGGGCATGTCGGCGATGCCCCGCACCATGCGCCCCTGCTCGATGAGCGTGGCCTGGAGGAAATTGCGCCAATCAAGGATGGCATAGGGACTGGCGACGGTGAAGACCAAGCCGGCGATGACCAACGCTGTGGGAATGCCCAACAACGCGCGGAATTGGGCCCGACCATCGGCTGGCGCGCCCTGCCGCCCACGTTGCCATTCATCGTAGAGCACGACCAGACCGGCCACAACCGGCGCAGCCAGGATCGGCAGCGCGCTAAACTTGGAGGCTACTGCCAGCCCTGCGCCGACTCCACTGACGATAGCCCCGCGCCACGACCGATCCTGCACCATAATTGCGCCGCCCAACACGGCCATCACGGTGAACGTTGTGCTGGCCGGGTCCATGGCAAAGAAATGGCTCAGTTGCACAGCCTGCGCGGTGAAGGCGTAGAATGCTGCCGCCAACAGGCCGCCTGCGCGACTGTAGATGCGCCGGCCCAACCAGTAGAGCAGGAGGATCGTGAATGTGTCCAGCAACGCGATGGTCAGCCGGCCGGCCACTGCAATGGCGTCGCACGCCTCGTGCGCTCGCGCCATTAGCGCAGTTGCGTCCTCTGGCAGCCCCAGTTGTTCGGCCAGCGGCGCAAGCCAATGGAAGACCTCGCCCAGGGCCACGCCCAGATAAAGCGGGAAGTGGCCGTAAGTGAAGCTGCGTCGCTCCTGGCGGTTGAGGTCCCACAGAGGGTTGAGCGGGCTTTGCTGCGAGTCAAGAAACTGCTCCCAACTGTCGGGCAGGCGGATCGTCGTGGCGTAGAAGCAAGACGTGCTGCGCTCGTCAGGATGGCTGCCGATGCCCTGGTCGAAGTTGACATTCCAGGCGCGCAAAAGGAATCCGGCAACCAGGATGATGACCAGCAACAGATTGGCGACGCCTGGCCGCAGATCGGAGTGGGAGCGAGAAGAGGTCATTTCGGCTAGTCTTCAGGTGGACGTGGATAATTCGGCACGACCCACGTGATGCGGTCGGCGGACGGCGGCGGCCAGAGCAGATAGACATCCACCCAGCGCAGAATATCCCGATAGTTTGCCACATCGTAGGCCAGGTCGATGCGTCGCGAGCGAATGCCGCCGCCGGTGTCCAGGGCGTGGCCAACGCCGTATCCTGGCACAAAGACCTGGCTGCGCAAAGGCACGATGGCAGGGTCCACAGCCACGACTCCCTGGCGCACCTCGTCGCCGGTGTAAGTGCGGCTGCCGCCCGCCGAACCGGCGTTGTAGCTGGTCGCCAACATGCGCACCTTGCGCCAATAGGTGATGGACTGGCCGTCCACAACAGCGACCTGCGGGTCGATGCGCTGACCATAGGCAATGACGCGCTGCTCAGGGGATTGGGCCAGCCATTCGTCCTCCAGTGTGCGGCTGACCGCTTCGCCATCCTCGTAACGAACCCGGTAGCGTTTGCGCTTGATGCCAGGCGCACCCTCATTGACCAGTTCCTGGGTGTCGATGAGCAAATTCGGGGCGCCGCGAAAAACCGTCTCAAAAGGCTCAATCTCTTCTTCGATCTCGATGTCCTCTCGGATACGGGTGATGATCACGCGAATATCTGGATACAGAGATGTTTCCAAAGGCGGCGTAACCCGGTCCAAACCGGCCGCCACGACGCCTAGTTCGGCAAGCGCATCGCCCACCGTCTTTGCGCGAGTGCGCGTCTTGACCATCCGCCCATCGGCCTGGAGGCTCATGGGCGTGCTGCGTTGGATCGTGACGCGCAGGCTGGCCGTAACGCCGCTGCCCAGAGAAGGGTGCACCCGGTCGCCCAGGTAGAGAGTCACATCGGCCTGGCGCAACGCCTCGCCCACAGTCTCGGCAGTCGTGCGCACCTCGTAGGGCAGACCGCCCTCGTCGATAATGATAGGAATCGCGCGGCGCAATTGTAGCGTCACCGGTTCGACCTCCAGTCTGTCCCAGGAGTAACCACGATCATAGGTGACGGACAGCAGGTTCTTCTGCTCAGCCGGTAGCAGTGCGCCCAGGCTGGCAGGCTCGCCGTCCGCGTAGACCTGGTCATAGGCGTCAGCCGTCACGCCGGCGTCAAGCAATGCATCGCCGACCGTCGCCCCCCAGGTTGCGACCTGCACATCCTGGCCGTCCACGAGAATGCGCACGGGGCGCGCCCGTTCCACGCTGACCGCAAGCCCTTGGGATAGAGCGACATTAGGCGGTGGACTGACGCGATCCTGCGCGGTGGGCTGCAGATTGAGGTCTGTCAACAAAGCCCCTACGGAGCGACGATGGGTTGTGGCTGTGTCAGTGAGGCCATCCACTGTGACAGCGACGGAGGTCGCAGTCAGCGACCATAGCAGCACCATGACGACAAGGGCCGCCAGGACCACGAGAATATCGAATGTGCTGCCGAGGGCCGCCGCGGAAATGCGTGTGCGGCGGGTCGTTGGCTTTGCCAAAAGGGTTGCCATAGGGCTATTGTAGCCAAAGGAGAACGGAAATCCAACAATAGTGAATGGTAAATAGCCAATTGAGAATTGTCAGGTTATGCTTGCAGCGTTTCGTAGGTCACGCTTGCAGACAATCTCAGAGATACACGAAGGTATGAGTAGGTCACGTTTGCAGCGTGACAATCTCAGCTATGCACGAAGATATGAGTGAGCTGTGAATCGTGTTGGTTTTCGCTGGATGTTGATTGCCGCATTGTTGGTGGGCTTCGCTTTGCGGCTCTATCAGCTAGGTGCTGAATCGCTCTGGTATGACGAAACGGTCAGCGTCTACCTGGCCGGGTTGCCGCCAGCGCAGCTGATCGCGCATACAGCCGGTGACATTCACCCCCCCGGCTATTACCTGCTGCTCCATTTGTGGAATCGGCTGGCGCACGCCACACTTGCCCACGGCCTGGAGTTTCTCCCTGCGTGGGTGAGCGTCAGCATGGGAATGGTCATTCTGGCCCTTCTGACGCCGATCAGCGTCCATCTTTTCGACCGCCGCGTTGCGCTGGTCGCCGTCTGGCTGGCCGCCATCAATCCCTTCCATCTCTGGTACAGTCAGGAAGTGCGCATGTATACCCTGGCCGCGGCGCTTGGATTGCTCTGTCTATGGGCGACGCTGCGCTGGTTCGACCATCGCCTGAAGAAAGGGGGCGCGCGCTGGCTTGGCGTGTACGTCTTGGCCGCAGCCGCAGGGCTGTACACACTCTATTACTTTACCTTTGCGCTGATCGGCCTCACCTTCATTGCTCTGCTCCTGTGGCTGCGCCAGCGCAGAGGGTTCAAAGGGTGGCTGTTTGCCCAGTTTGCGGTTGCGGCGCTCTATCTGCCGTGGTTGTCCATCTTGTGGCGGCAGGCGAGCGACCCGCCCGTGCCGCCCTGGCGCGTTCCGTGGCAATCATTGGGCGCGGCTGGCGCGGCGATCGGCGAAAGTCTGTCCGCGTTAGTGGTTGGGCAGAATCCACCGGGGCAGCTTTGGCTGCTTTGGGTGGCGCTGGCGGCGCTTGTTTTGTTGGTCTACTGCGCGCTGTGGGTAGAGTATGTTCGAGGCGCTAGGGCCAGCGCCTCTTTCCCCATTCCCCTCATTGCAGTCTTTGCGCCTTTGGCCCTCATCTATCTGATTACCTGGTTTGTCGCCCCGCTCTATCACGTGCGCTATCTGTTCACCTATGCCCCCCTCTTTGTGGTCATCGCCGGCGTCAGCGTGGTGGGGCTGGCGCGCCGCAAGCGAGCGATGGGCGCGTTGTTGGGCGTTGCGCTGGTCGCCGTCAGCATGGTGGGGCTGCGGGAGTTTTGGCTAAGCCCACTCTATCGCGCCGACGATCACCGCAGCGCAGTGGCGCGGTTGGCGAAAAATTGGCGACCCGACGATGCCATCCTGGTCAACGCCGGGTGGATTCACCCGATCCTGGAGGTCTACTGGCCGCGGGAGATCGGCGGCGGATGGAGCGCCCTGCCGCCGGACATTGCCCGGCGCATTCGGCTGATCGATTTAGCGCATGGCCGGGTCGATCCTGCGCGGCAAGGCGCTGAACCACCGCCCGTGACGGTTGTGCGCAGCGGCAGCGTGGACGGCGATGAATCTTTGGGCTGGGGCGACCCGGCCAGCGATTTCTTCGCCATCAGTGCAGCCGAGACAATCACCGGATTGAATCATCTGGCCCATGAGTACGACCGGGTGTGGCACTATCGCCTTTACGACACGGTGAGCGACCCCGAAGGCGTGATTCGTCAATGGCTGGATGAACATGGCCGGCTTGTGGTGGATGAGGCCATCCCAGGCCGGGACTTTGGCCGATTGCAACTCTTCGATCTGGAGAACCCAATTGAACCAGGTGAACTCAGGGCAGAACCGCTGGCAACTTTCGGAGACTCCCTCAATCTCATCGGCGTCAGCGCGCCGCTCACCGTCGCGCAAGAGGCGATGCTCTACACCCATCTGCTCTGGGAGGCGCTGCCGGGTTTGGGCGAGCAACCGGCGCCGCTGAGCATGAGCCTGCGCCTCTATGACGCCGACGGCGCGCTGCTGGCCCAGAGCGACGCCCCGCCCGATCTCTCCACCGACCAATGGACGCCGGGTCAACGGTTCGGTCAGACGATGGCGCTGGGCGTCCCGACAGGGGCGACGCCAGGCGAGCATACACTAGAGCTGGTGGTCTATCGCCAGAATGACAGCTCGCCCCTGTCATTGACTGAAGACCCACAGACGGTCTTTGGACAGCGGCGGATACTTCAGCGCGTCGCGGTTCAGGCGCGACAGTAGAGGATCGCTACGAAGGTTCAAACATCATCCGCAGATTGATGCCTGCCATCTGTGTAATCTGCGGACAATCTCCCAGAGAATTTGCGCCCCACCGACTTCTGTTTTCCGACCCTCATGACTCTATCGTCTTGTGGCGCTGCCTGTGAATGAGCCACGCCAGGAAACCAAAGGCGCTGCACCAGATCGCTATGTTCAATACAGTACGGCCTCATTGTCCCTTCTGCACCGTGGGCAGGAACACCTGATGGTCGGCGCAGAGCGCAGTGACTTCCAGCACGCGCACCACCGACTCGCCGCCGATAGTTGCGGCGATGACGCCCTGAGCCTGGTCGAAGGTCGTCTGCTCCAAAAGTTTGGCGAAATCTACTGACACGGTGAGCGATTCGGGCGCAGCGCCGCGCTCGGAAAACGCGCTTGCCCACGGCACGCTCGACGGCCAAACGATGCGTGTTGCATCCGGTTCAACCACAGCGGAAGCCGCGACGCCGGTCTGGAGCAGCGAAACGGTGTAGCTCACGCCCGATTGAGCATCGATCTGCACCGTCTGGGATTGGATGTCGAATGGCTCTGTGCATGGATGCTTGATGAAGGCCAGGCCAGAGGGCGACACCAGTAAGCCAGCCGTGACGATGAATTGGAGGCTCACCACAACAGGTTGCTGAAAAACCAGCGGGTGTGAGCTGGTGAGCAGCAGATTGGTGTTATAGGTTCCTTCACGCAGATTGCCGGCGTCGAAGCGGATGGTCAAGACAGCCGGCGTCTGGTTGCTGTTCGCCGAAACGCTCACCCAGGCCGGGGCGCCATCGAGCGTCCAAGAAAAGGGCAGCGGCTCTGTGTTGACGCCATTGGCAACCTGCACTGTGGCCGAGACCGCAGGCGCGCCGGAGCGAGCGGTCGCCTCGATGCGCGAACTCGACGTGGTCAGGCGCAACTCTTGCAGATAGCCGTTGCGGTCCAGGTCGCCCAGCGCGATGTGTTCGCCGTCTGTGTCCAACGCCTCGTCGCTGGCTGCCGTGGAGACATCGGGCGAGAGGTAGAAACGCATCTTGCCGGGGCGAATCACGACGACCTCCTCTTTGCCGTCGCCGTCTACGTCGCCGCCGGCGCCCGCCTTGTAGCTGTTGTCGGCGTCCAGTACATCCTCAAAAGTAGTCACCGAGCCTGTGGAATTGGGGTTCTTGCGCATGAACAGACGAGGGCGATTGGGAATGGTGCTGGGCACCTCACGGATCATGAAAAGCTCGTCGTCGCCATTGCCATTGACATCCGCGGCAAAGACAAAATTCGGGCTGGGGTCGAATGCCTCTGTGTAATCTTCGCGGATGGCCTGGTTTTCCAGCGAGTAGCGCACCACAAAGAGACTCGGCAGGCCGAGCGGCGCGTCGCGCACGGCAGCAAGACGTAGCCGGCTGTTAGCCACCCAACGCGCCATGGCTGCATATCGCCACGGCCGACTCTGACTTTGATTGGCAAAGATGACCTCCGCCAGGTTGCCGGCCACGCGATAGATGCGCAAAGAGTCATCGCGTTTGCTCACGAGCGTCACTTCATCCGCGCCGCTGGCGTCCATGTCGCCAATCGCCAGGCTCGACCAGTCGTCATTATCGAAAAGAAGCTCGCTTTCGTTCCAACCGCGCCCATCCGCGCCGGTCGGACGCAAAAGACGGAACTGTTGGGTGACCGCGTCGGCCTCGAGACGGTAGCTGAAAAGAAGCTCCATGCCGACAGTGCTGGCATCCAATTCGCCGACGCCCACCAACACAGGCTCGCCAGGCAGGGGCAACTCGTAGAGCTGCTCCCACGGGATGCCGTTGATCGTCTGAGCCGGATCGAAGCTGCCGCTGGCGATCACTGGGTCGTAGATGACCAATTTTGCGCTTTCTTCTTCGCCGCCCACCGCAACGATCTCCATGTCTCCATCCCCGTTCACGTCGGCCAGGGTGAAGTTGACAAAGCCGTCCTCTGGGCTGATCCACTGGACCGTTGCGCGCCCGCCCACTGGATTGGCGTCGCGCACCCGGATCACGCCGTTGACATCCATGAACACGACCTCGTCGTCGCTGTTTTGCGCGTGGGCCGGCCATGCGGGCGTCAGGCTGACCGCCAACGTCGTCAGCAGCGTTATCAGCAGCGCCGCAACGCGCAGCCGGGTCCATGGTCCCAATGTATTCATTTTGCCCTCGATCTGCTACGCCTTACCCAACACCGCGGCCAGCAAGGCCATGCGAATGTACATGCCGTTGCGCATCTGGCGGAAATAGGCGGCGCGCGGGTCGCTGTCCACCGTGTAGCTGATCTCGTTGACGCGCGGCAGAGGGTGCATGACGATCATGCGGTCTTTGGCTTTGCTCATCAGCTCGTCATCCACGACGTAAAAATCCTTCACCCGCTCATAGGCGCTCAAGTCGGTGAACCGTTCCTTTTGCACACGGGTGACGTAAAGTACATCCACACTGGCGATCACATCGTGAACGTTGTCTGTCGCTGTGAACTTGTGACCAGACCCACGCACAACGTCGAGCACATCTTCGGGCATACGCAGAATGCTTGGACTGACGAAACTGAACTCTACGTTGTAGTTGATCAGCAGCTTGGTCAGGCTGTGCACAGTGCGTCCGTACTTCAGGTCGCCGACCATGGCCACCCGCAGGCCGTTCACTTCCCGCAGGTCTTCGACGATGGTGAACAGATCGAGCAGAGCCTGCGTGGGATGCTCACCCACGCCATCGCCGGCGTTGATGACGGGCTTGCTGGCATAGTGGGCAGCCACTTCTGCTGACCCGATCTCCGGGTGACGAATGACGATGACATCGGCGTAAGATTCCAGGGTGCGCACCGTGTCGGGCAGGCTCTCGCCTTTGGTCACTGAGCTGTATTGCACATTGTTGATGGGGATCACCTGGCCGCCCAATCGCAACATGGCGGCCATGAAAGAGGAACTGGTGCGCGTGCTCGGCTCATAGAAAAGATTCGCCAGGATATAGCCTTTGAGCATGTCGGCGCTGCCAAAACGCTCCACGAGGACGCGCATCTCGTGGGCAATGCCAAAGATCTCGTCCAGTTTTTCTTTGTCGAACTGACTGACGCTGATAATATCTTGACCGAAAAAACCATGACCCGATCTGCCAATCGACCGACCGAGTGTATTCACTGCCGGATTCATTCCACCCTACCTTTCCATAAATCTGACGCTACTGAATCGTGCTCGTACTCGTTCACGTCAGTGTGAACACATTTTTCACGACTATCTGTTATTGTCTTTCAGCGCAGGCCACAAGTTATGGATGGTCTTCTCTCCCAGCAGCGGGCGAGACGCCCGCGCTCCCAGGAAAGGCTGCGCTCTCAGAAGAGGCTGGGTGCATCCTGTCTTGGAAAAGCACACGCCCGCTGCCAGGCTGCGCCAATATGCGTCCCTCTGCAAAGACCTGGACGCCGCGCAGCGTCACCCGCAACACCTGACCAAAAACCGTCATGCCAGCAAAAGGCGTCCACCCGACGCGCGTCAACATTTCCTCGTTGCGCAAGGTGTACTGTTCGTCCACATCCACCTCGACAAAGGTCTCTGGCTGAGGCGGCAGACCGTAGATCCGTCGGGGGTTGACAACGCAGCGCAGCAGCAGATCATCGAGGGAGAGACGCCCTTCATGCACTGCGGTCAGCAACAGAGGCAGCATGGTCTGGACGCCGGGCACTCCTGGCGGTGGGGTGTACTCTGAGAGTGTCATCCCCACGCCCTTCTCGGCCAGCGTGTGGGGCGCGTGATCCGTGGCGACAATGTCGATGACATCCAGATTTTGCCACAACGCCTGCACGTCATCGGGCGTAGCCAGGCGCGGGCGCATGTCGCCCAGCGCGCCCAGGCGGGGCAGGTCGTCGCAAGAAAGCCATAAGTGATGGGGAGTTGCTTCGCATGTGACCGGGTAGTCTCGTTCCTTCGCCTTGCGGATCAGCTCAATCTCGCTGCGTCGGGAGACGTGCACCACATGTAGGGGAACGCGGTAGAGATGGCTCAATTGCAAACACACTGGCAGCATGAGCTCTTCCGCATGGACAGCAATGGGGCCAATGCCCTGGCCGTATCCCTGCATGCGATAACCCACCTCCTCTGCAACCTGGGCCCACGTGCGAAAGAAGCGGTGCATCAGCTCCAGAGACTCGATGCGCAGCGCGCCAAAGGTGTCGCTCACGTAGATCTTCAGGCCGCAGGCGTGCTGCGCTGCGGGCAGATAGGCGTCCAGGTGGGTAGTGGTTGCGCCAACAAAAAGCCCGACATCACACACTGTGCTGGCAGCGGCGAGTCGGGCCTTTTCCTGCAACGCGTCTGGCGTTGCCGTGGGAGGCAGAGTATTGGGCATGTCGAGCATCATCGTCACGCCCCCTGCCAACGCGGCGCAGCCTCCGCTGTGAAAGCCTTCTTTGTGTTCATATCCCGGCTGTCGTAGGTGAACGTGTGCATCCACCAGACCCGGCAAGCGAATGTTGGTCATGGAGTTGATTCTAGCCAATTCCAGGCCAAAGCCCCAAATAGCAGCTTTTTGCATTCGCTGGTAGAATGGAGAATTGAAGGCGGAAAGAGCAGGAAATCGGATTTTCTTAGCCAACCTTCATGTTGTCCACTGCTCCGGCCAGTTACGGAACAGAAACAACCAGTTGATTGCGCCCCCATTCTAAACTAGACAGAGTCAAGGAGTCTCAAATGGCGAATTCTTCAGGTCGGCTTCCTGGTGGTCGCACCATCGGGTTGGTCGCGATCGTGATCGTTGGCGTCATCGTCGTGTTTGCCTTGCTACGCTTCGTGGGCAGTTTTTTCTACTTCTTCGAACAGGTCGCGCCGCAGGAGGTGGGAATTCAGCTGCAAGGCGGCCAGATCAAAGAGGTGGTTGGGCCGGGCGTCTACAGCGACGTAGGGTTGTATGTAGGTCTCGAACGCGTCTCCAGCCAGGCCGTGCCCTTCATCGTCACCGACCCCGAATTGATCACCAAAGATAAACAGCGCATCGGTCTCACCGTTACCGGCGATGTCTTTCGCCCCGGCGTCGCCGAAAAGGAACTATTGCGCGAGTTCTGGGCCCAGTACAGCAATCTCTATCTGAACGACGAACTGCTGCGCCTGCGCATGGAAGATCGGGCCAAACAGGCGATGAAAGTCTGTGTTGGCGACCGCAATTTCGACGATGCCGTCATCGGCACTGCGCGCGACGATCTGCGCGCCTGCATCGACACAGAGTTGGACGAAATGGCAAAGAGTTATGGCGTGAATGTGAGCAACGTCGCTGTCCCCGATGTTATCTTGCGTGAGGACGCTCAGGCGCGGCTGGATGAGATCGTCCAAAGCCGCCTGCAAACCGAAAAGGCGAAGCAAGACGAACTGCGCGCGGAGGCCGAGGCTGCCGCTGAACAGGCGCGTCAGGAAGGTGAAGTGCGCGTAGCCCAGAGCCGCATCCAGGAAGAGGCGCGCCAACAAAAATCTCTAGCCGAGCTGGAGCAGCAGAAGATCGAGGCGCAGCGCGCGGTCATCGAGGCCGAGCGCGCCAATGAGCTGGCGCGGGTGGAAGCCGAACGCGCCATCATTCAGGCGGAGAAAGATAACGAGCTGCTGGATGCCAAACTCGACCTCGACGTGCAAACTGCACGGGCTGCCGCCGCCGTGGAACAGGCAAAAGCCGAACTTGCGCGGCAGTCTGCTCTGGCCGAGTTGTACGCCAACAATCCCGAATTCGTCCAACTTCAGATAGTTCAGACCAACGCCAACGCGCTCAAACCCACCGATAAGATCATCTTCACACCCGAAGGTACAACGCCAACGATTGTGCTGCCAGGACCCGGGGTCGTGCCTACGGTGTCGACCAACAGCGAGTGAGAACCGGGTGCGGACTTGCGTACAAGTATTGGAGATGGAAGAGCGGGTCATATTGAGAATGGGTACATCCAAAGTTAGTTTGCTGCAGGGGCTTGAACGACGATGGCAAAGCCTCGCCGGTACAGAACGACGACTTCGCCGCCGTTCAAGCCCCTACGGAATGACCGCCTGTAACTGATTCTGAATATACCCTATTGAGATTAGGAAGACCACCGTGCAACTCGAAATTCTGACTTTCTGCGATGCAGCCGTCGAATATGCAGGGCGGCTCAATCTACTGGGCGCCACCGACACGCTGACGGTGCCGACCACGCCTTTTCGCTATCCTCATTGCGCGCTGGTGCTGCGCGTGCGCTCCTCTCGCATCGAAGAGGGCGACCACACGGTGCGCATCATGATCATCGACGCCGACGGCGCGCCGGTGCTCAATGTGGAAGGCAAAATGGCTGTGCGCTTCAGCGGCATGAGCGGCGGCGCAATCCACTTGATTATCAATGCGCAAAACCTGGAGTTCAAAGAAGCTGGGGAATACTCCATTGAAGTCGCTGTGGATGCCATCCATTTGGGCTCCAGTCCTCTTTTCGTGCGCCTTGTCACCCCGGCGGTGAAGGCCTGAACGTGCATTCATCGATCACTTTCCCCACCTGGGCGCAGCGTTCGCTGACAGCGCTTCTCTTTGCGGCGGCGATCATCTTCTGCCTGGGGCGTCATCCAGTTTCGGCAGCGAGCGGAGCGCATCAGCGCAGCAAGCCGCTCCAGATAGATGCCTCCGAACCCGATCCCGGAGCAATCTATCGCCTGGTTGCGCCGGCTGTCGTCTTCATTGAGACGCCAACCGGCACAGGCAGCGGCGTGCTCCTCGACAATGGCTTTATCGTCACCAATGCGCACGTGGTCTGGCCGTACAGGGAAGCGCGTGTAGTCTTCAGCAATGGCGATGACTTCACCTCTACCCCGGTCGTCAATGTGGATGAGATGGTCGACCTGGCGGTGCTCGGCCCTCTCGACGTGGAGACGCCTGGCCTGGCGTTGTCTAACGGCGAAGGGTTGTCCATCGGCGACGAGGTCTATCTCATCGGCTATCCCGGCGAAACCGAGAAGCACCCACAACCGGCCATCGCTCGCGGCCTGATCTCACGCATGCGACAATGGAAAAGCCAGGCCATCACCTACTTCCAGACGGATGCAGCCATCGCTGGCGGTCAAAGCGGCGGCGTTCTCGTCTCCAGCGCAGGAGAGATCATCGGGCTTTCTGGCTTTACCTTTGCTGATGGCGCGTTTGGCCTGGCGGCTTCGACTGCGGACCTTGCGCCGATCATCGAACAATTGGCGGTTGGCAGCGACACCGACCTTTCGCCGGAGCGTCAACTGCCGGAACGGGGCGCCCGGTTGCGCCACACCTTTACACCTGCCCATGAATATGACCAGCGCATGTATGTCATCATAGAGTCGCCCGGCAGTGAGGTTGACGTGCAGGTAAGGAGCAACGCCGATGTCTTTTTGGCGGTCACCAATGTCTATGGTGATGTGGCTGCTCACGCCGACGCAGAACAAAGCGGCAACGAGAAAAGCTCCTTTGTCGTTGATAACAGTGGTCCCTATTTTCTGATTGCTGGCCCTATGGGCCCACCTGAAGGCGCCAAAATGACAGTCAGCGCCTCCCACCGACTGCAACCCTTCGTGGACCCCGATGACGAAACGCGCCTCACCTTGGGCGAACCGCAAACAGGTCAGATCGATTATCCAGGAGATATGGATGTATTCGTAGTCGAGTTGACGGTGCTTCAACCCGTCACGATCACTGTGGAATCGGTGGAGATCGACCCTTATCTGACCGCTGTTCGCGCATCGCCCAACAACCGCGCCAGATCAGACGCGCCGTCAGTGACAGATGACAACAGCGGCGGCGGTCTGTTCGGTCTGGACGCCCAAATCACCTTTACACCATCCGCCACAGCCGACTACCGCATCGTGGTCGAAGACAGCTTTCAATATGATGTAGGTGGCTATCGCATCACCGTCGAGAATTGACCATGGATCATGACCCTGCTCCTGGAGCGCATCTATCACGCCTGGAACAACAGGTGCGCTTCATTCTCGAAGTCGATGGGCTGAAACAAGTGTTGCGGCGATCGCGACTGATCGCCGACCATCGTTTCGAGAATTCCGCCGAACATAGCTGGCACATTACGCTCATGACTCTGCTGCTCGCCGAATATAGCAATCAGCCGATTGACCTCTTGCGCACCGTGAAAATGCTCCTCATCCACGACATCGTGGAGATCGACGCCGGCGACACCTTCGCCTATGGCGATCAAGGTGAGAAAGCAGCCAACGAAACCGCCGCAGCGAAACGGCTCTTTGGCCTGCTACCGGCGGACCAATGCGCTGAATTTACTGCTCTTTGGCGGGAATTCGAAGAACGCGCAACGCCTGAATCCTGCTTCGCCAATGCCATGGACCGCTTCATGCCCGTCCTCCACAATCTGCACACCGACGGCGGCTCCTGGCGCGACCACCACGTGACGCTCGCCCAGGTGGTTCAGCGCGTCGGTCCTATTGACGACGGCTCAGAGACTGTGTGGGGCTATGTCGAGCAGCAGTTGGGCCTTGCCGTCAAGAGAGGAATTCTTGCGCCGTAGAGTGTGGTCTGCGGCCGCAAGCACGATCATGCGCCACGGGACGTCGGCAATCAGCGCAGGACGCGGCCTTCTCCCACGCGTCGGGTGATGCGCCGGGCGTCAAGTTCTTCCAAGAGCGCCTGGACAAACTTGCGGCTGGTTTGAAAAAGGTCTCTGGCTTCCGCCAGAGTCAGCGAGCCGTGCGCCACAATATACTCCTGCACTCGGAGGCTCATCACGGCAAAATCCTCGCTGCGAAACAACACCTCGCCACCCAGACGCACCAATCTCCCTTGCTCGATGAGCATCTCCAGCAGTTCTTCCTTGCCGTCCAACAGCTCCAGGCATTCGCTCAGATTGGGAGGGGCGAATGGCGCGGCTGCAAAGGCCGCCAATGCACGGTCGATAGCAGCTTGTTGCTCTGGCGAAAGCGCTGCCGCGAAATCGGCCAGCCAGACATTTCCATCGTCAGCAGCGACAATTTCCTCACGCTGCGCTCTCTCGATGAAGAGATTGAACAGACGCAACGATAGGTTGACGCCGCCCAAGATGACCTGAAGGCGACTGCGCACTTCTCCCCGCGCCATACCGCGGCGCAAGGGCGACTGCTTGTGAAAGTCACCTAACAGAGAACGCAAATGCTCAACGATGCGCAGCCAGGAATCTAACGGCGCGATGAGCGTCTCGGCGCCGGTCTCGAAGGCCAATAAGGCGCCGGCCCCAAGCAGAGAGGCCAGCGCGCTTTGCACCACTGGCTCATCCAACTCGCTTTGGGCGCGAAGTTCTTTGACGGATGTAAAGGGGCGACGCACGACCAATTGCAGAAGAATCTCCTCTGGGTCTCCCTTCGCCAGCGTCTCGAAGCGCGTCAGAGTCGCGGCGTCGAAACGCCGCCAGCGCCGCTGGGGGTGTGGGCTGAGCACATCTCCGCCGCCCAGAGTGACGCTGGGGGATGGCAAACGCAGGATGAATCGATCCCCTGTCGCGGTCGCCACTGGCCGGTCAAAACGCAACTGCACCCACCCTTCCTGACCTGGCTCCAGTTTCTCTGCGCCCAAGATGCGCACGTTGGCGGGGGTCTCGCTTGCGCCGACAAAGAAATCGACGCGCTGATTGTGGCGCAGTGAGTCCGGGACGTCATGGAGCAGGCGAAAACGTGCGTCGAGGAGACGCGTCGGCTGGATCGAATCGGGCAAGGCGACAACATCACCCCGACGAAGCTGACTGACTTCAACGCCGCTCAGGTTGACGGCCAGGCGGCTGCCCGGCTGCCCCATGCTCACTGGCTGCTTGTGCGTTTGCAGGCCACGCACCCGGGCTGGCAATCGGGCCGGTAAAACTTCGACCGCATCTCCCAATCGCAACAGGCCGTCGCTGAGAGTGCCGGTGACCACCACGCCAAAACCGCTGAGGGTGAAGACGCGGTCGATTGGCAGTCGAGGGCGACCGCGGTTTTTTCGTAGAGGCAGGTTCGCCAGCGTCTGACCAAGCGCCGCGCGCAACTCGGTCAGCCCCGCTCCCGTGGCGGCGCTCATACGTATGATGGGGACAGAGGCTAGGTTGGTGTGCTCCAACAAGGCCACGATGTCCAGTTCCACAAGATCGAGCCATTCCGGGTCGTCCACCAGATCGCATTTGGTCAAGGCCACGACGCCGCTGGATATAGCCAACAGATCGAGAATCGCCAGATGCTCGCGCGTCTGGGGCATGACGCCTTCATCGGCGGCAATGACCAACACTACAGCGTCGACGCCGCCCACGCCGGCCAGCATATTTTTGATGAAGTCGATATGACCGGGCACATCGACGATGCCAACGCTCTCGTGAGCGCCATCGGGCATCGCCAGCTCCATCCAGGCAAAGCCCAGATCGATGGTCATGCCGCGTGCTTTTTCTTCTTTCAGGCGGTCAGGGTCGATGCCGGTGAGCGCACGTACGAGGGTAGATTTGCCGTGGTCTACATGACCCGCAGTACCGATCACGCGCATGATCGCTGGCTGACGGAATGAGATGGTCTGTTCGACCTGCCAGGTGGACAGCTCATGGTCACGACTTGCCGTTGCCGCCAACGGCGAGCTGAGACTCGCCAGTCATGATGCCAGGCGTGCGCCGTGCGCCAGCCTGGGTGGCGTATAGCTCGGCGTTGCGGCGCTGCCGTTGCCACTCTTCTTCCATGGCGCGCAACTTCTCCTCGCGCTCGCGCGCCGACTTCTGCATCCCATCCAGCCACATCTGGGCTTGTACGGTGAAGTAGTTGCCATAGGTTTCTTGCAGCTTCCACAGATGGAGCAACATGGCCTCATTCACCTTCAAATCATGAAGCAAGGGTGGGAATTTCTCGACGACTTCGCGATTGTACTTTTCTTGTTCGGACCACAGATGTTCCTGGCGCAGCTCGGCTTTACGGCGCTTCTTCTCGAAATCTTCACGGAACTCATCCATCTCACGGCGGATGCGTTCTTCAGCCAGGCGCTGCAGCTCTGACACTTGGCTTTGCTCACGCAAGATCATGTCCTTGAAATCCTGCATCTCGTTGACAGCGCGGCGACTGATCTCGATCTGTTGGGCAAAACTTTGGACGCGTTCAAAAGCCTGCTGCACTACCGTCTTCTGTTCGTCGATGGTTTCTTGCCAGCGATTGATGATCTGCTCGCGATCGACCAGTGTGGAGCGGATCTGTTCGGTGAAGTGTAGCTGTTGGTCGCGCAATTGTTCGATCATGGGAGGCAGCTTCTCGTTTTCCGCCAAGCCGCGACGAATTGTCTCTTCCAGCACTGGGATGCGGCCAGCCAGCGCCTCGCTGCGTTTGAACAATTCCACAGTCTCTTGTTGCAGCTGAGCGATGCGCTTGGTGTCGCTGGTGCGTTGTTCAGAGAGGAAGGGGATCTGGCGCGTTCGTTCCTCGATCTCTTTCGCCAGACCGCCGATCTGGTTGCGCACGCCCATGATCAACTCGGAAAGACGGATATCTTCGACTGAGCGCACTTCAATCGCTTCTTCGAGCCGGGCAATGCGCGGCAATTCGCGGCGCACCTCGCTGATCTCTCGGCCAAGAACCTCCCGGTCGGCCATGCGTGAACGCTCCAATTCGCGCTGCGAGGCTGTACGCAACTCGCTGTCGCGCTCAACCAACGCCGTCAATTCGACTTTGGCGTTGTTGATGGAGCTTTCAATCTGGTTGAAGCGCACGAATTGGGCTTGTGTTTGCGCCAGGCGCCCCTCCAATTCCTGAATGCGCCGCGCCTGTTCGATGATGTCCGCCGACTGACTTTCGATTCTCTGCTGCATCCGGGCAATTTCGGCCCGATCGCGGCGATGTTCCTCATCCAGCCAATTCACCATTTGGGCCAGTTGTGCAATATCCATGGTCTTTCACCTCACACAGAACAGGTGCATCAGGAGCAGATTGTGAGTGGGATTATATCACTGGTGCGGCTGGCGTCTCAAACTGATTACAATGCAAGGAGTCGCACTCCCACCGCCCGTCTATTTGGCAATTCTCTAATTCACAGATACAATGACGGAAATTTGCGGCAGATCTAGTCACCCCGCTGAACGCAGTTGTACCGAGAAGCGACGCATGCGCATTGGCGTTGACGTTCGGCTGATGCATCACCAGCCGGCGGGCATCAGCAACTACACCCGGCATCTTCTGCAGGCGCTCTCACAGCTTGATCTCGAAGACGAGTTCATCACTTTTCAGCATCGCAAGCATGGCGAGCGATTGATCGACCGCCCCAATTTTCGCCGTGCGACGCTCTATGCGCCTGTGCATTCGCGCCTGGAGCAATACATGCTTCCGGTGGAGTTGCTGCGCTTTCGGCTCAACGTTCTCCATTTCACGGACTTCATCCCCCCCATGTATTCACATATTCCCACGGTCATCACCGTCCATGATCTGGCGTTCTTGCACTATCCTCATTTTGTCACCGCCAAGAGCGCGGCTTTCTACGGGCAGATCGACCGGGCTGTGCGAGCCGCCCATCATGTCATTGTGCCCAGCGAAAGCACCAAGAAAGATTTGATCGCCATGCTTGGCGTGCAGGCCGGCAAGATCAGCGTCATCTACGAGGCCGCAGCAAAGACCTTTCACCCTTTGCCGATTGCTGAGACGCGCGACGAAGTGATCCGGCGCTTTGGCCTGCCCGAGTCCTATATGCTCTTCGTTGGCACAATCGAACCGCGCAAGAACATCCCCGGGCTGCTCCACTCATTCTCCAACCTGCGCAAACAATATGGTCATCTGGAAACGGGGCTGGTCATCGCGGGCAGCGAAGGCTGGCTGTTCGAAGAAACCCTCGAGACTGCCAGGAAGCTCGAACTACAATCTGCTGTGCATTTTGTGGGCCGGGTGCAAGATGATGACCTGCACAAACTCTATGTCGGCGCCCGGCTGCACGTTCACCCCGCGCACTATGAGGGCTTTGGCCTTCCGCCTTTAGAGGCAATGGCCAGCGGCACGCCGACCATCGTGAGCAATGTGAGCAGTCTGCCGGAAGTCGTGAATGATGCGGCGCTTCTCGTGGACCCGAACAACCTGGACGAGATCACCGTCGCCATGCATCGCCTGCTCACCGACGACGGGCTTCATGCCGAAATGAGCGAAAAGGGTCTGCGTCGGGCAGCCTGTTTTAGCTGGCAGCGCGCAGCCGAATCAACGCTGGAGGTCTATCGTCGTGTGGCCGAGGCGCCTCACTCCTCGGCATCGCGCCTGGTCTCCCCTGTCGAAGAATCATGAACCTGTTGTTTCTGACGCCCCAGCTTCCCTACCCCCCACGCCAGGGCGCAGCTATTCGCAACTACAACTTCATCGCTCAACTGACCCGCCGGCACACAATCGATCTGCTTACTTTTCTTGCGCCAGGCGAACAGCTGAGCGCCGACAACCCACTGCACAGACAACTTCGGCGTGTCATGACGTTGCGCCAGCCGCTGCGCACCACCACACAACGAGTGCGAGATTCAGCGTTGACGGCGCTTCCTGACATGGGTCTGCGCCTGGCGACCGGGCAGATGCACCAGCTCGTCGAGGTGTGGACAAGAGAATCCGACTACGATGTTGTGCAGATTGAGGGGATCGAGATGGCGCCGTACCTGGCAAGCATTTCTCGACAGCGAGGCGACGTCAGGCCGATGGCGGTGTTCGATGATCACAACTGCGAATACCTGCTCCAGAAGCGCAACGCCTTGACTGACCTGCGCAGATGGCGCCGCTGGCCCGCCGCTGCCTACAGCCTGGTGCAATGGCAAAAACTCTGGCGCTATGAGCGCGCAGTCTGCCGTCAGGCAGATGCGGTCGTGGCTGTCAGTTCTGCGGACAAAGCCGCTCTGACCCGCCTTGATGCGCGCCTGAGAGTCGCCGTCGTCTCCAATGGCATCGATCTGACGAAATACGCATTCAGCGATAAAGAAAACAGTGCGCCAGCGTCCGCAGGACAGCAGAAGACGCTTATTTTTGTGGGCAAGATGGACTATCGCCCCAACATTGACGCTGCCCTGTGGTTTGGCGAACAGGTGCTGCCATTGGTGACCGCCCGCATTCCTGACGCGCGCTTTCAAATCGTAGGCATGAATCCCCATCCCCGACTGGACAAACTACGCAACAACCCGGCCATCGAAATCACCGGCGCAGTGGACGATGTGCAGCCGTTGATTCACGCAGCGGCGGTCTATGTAATCCCTTTGCGCATCGGAGGCGGCACACGCTTCAAGGCGTTGGAGGCCATGGCCTGCGGCGCGCCAGTCGTGAGCACATCCCTTGGCGTTGAAGGGATTGGCGTTTCTCACGGCAGCGAGCTGTTGATGGCCGATACGCCCCAATCATTCGCCGACGCAGTGCTCACCCTGCTGGAACCTGGCAATCGACTGCTGCGCCAGGCTCTGGCAGTCAACGCACGCCATTTTGTCGAAAGGCGCTATGGCTGGGATCGCATCGTCCCGCGGTTGGATGAGATCTACGCCCAAGGGAGCAGCAAAGAAAGGATGTCATGCAATGAATCGTGAGCCGGTGATCCGCGTTGGCTTTATCGGCGCAGGGTGGACAGAACGAGTGCAGATTCCGACCTTCATGAAAGGGGGGCTGCGACCGCAGGCGATTGCCGCCAATCACAGCGAAAACGCTCGCCGCGTTGCCGAAAAGTTCGCCATCCCCGAAGTGTATGCGACGTGGCAGGAACTCATTTCTTCACCGTCGGTCGACCTGGTGAGCATCGTCACGCCGCCGCACAACCATAAGGAGATCGCTATCGCTGCGTTGGCGGCAGGCAAACATGTGATCTGCGAAAAGCCAACTGCGCTCAACGTGGCTGAGGCAGAGTCCATGTTTGCCGCAGCGCAGGCAGCGCCGGGTCAGCTTGCCATCATCGACCACGAGCTCCGTTTCCATCCTGCCAGGCTCCAGATGCGCCAGATGGTGCGGGAGGGGCATGTGGGCGCAGTATTGCGCATCAAACTTGATCGACTGGGCGGAGAGCGGCTTAGCCCCACGTTGCCATGGACATGGTGGAGTGACGCCGAACAGGGGGGCGGCATGTTACGCGCAGTGGGCAGCCATCTCCTGGACCTGGCGCGCTGGCTTGTGGGTCGCATCGAAAATATCACCGGTCAGCTGCAAACCGGGCACTATTTTCGCAATGACGCCGATGGACGCCAACGCCAAGTGACCGCCGACGACCATGCCGACATCCTGCTGCGCTTTGCCAACGGCGCACAGGGTCGCATTACGGTCAGCGGGTTGACGCCGGGAGGATATGGCATGAGCATCCTGATCGTGGGTACAAAAGGGGCGTTACGGCTCGACAATCAGGATCAGCTCTGGGGATTGCGCGGCACAGAATATCCTCGGGGCGAATGGGAAGTAATCCGCCCCAGAACACCCGTCGTTCCGCTGGAAGGAATCCCCACCTCCAACCCCTTTGCAGTTGGCAGCTATTATCTAGCCCAAACACTTGCGACTATGCTGTCCATGGGAGACGTAGCGCTGAGCGACGCCGCCAGCTTCTACGATGGCGTTGTCGTGCAGCGTTTGGTGGATGCCGCGCAAGAGAGTCACCGGCGCGGAGCGTCGATTCAGCTTTAATATCGTTGTCGTTCAGGAGAGAAGTCGTTTGACACGTCCGCGCGGTTTTGTGATACAATCGCACCAAGCGTGAAGCGTAGGAAGATTCAGTGCGCTTCGAGACAAGTGCTTCCCAATCTCCCGATCTTCGGATGGGATGGACAGGCACACAGTCCAGACTTCACAAAATCAAGGAGAAATGACCGATGGCATATCAGCACACTAATTCCAAGGGCGTCACCTACACCCTCCATGGACGCGAAACGACCCTCAAAAACGGCGCAAAACAGACCATCTACTTCTTTGCCAAGGAGGCAAAAGAAGGCGCTCTCGACGCAGTGCCAGCAGGCTATCAAGTTTCTGAGAGCAAGAACGGCCTCCTAGTGCTCAAGAAGCAGTAATCACAACGAAAGTTCATCCCGTTTTTTAAACTGCGGTTGCTTTGAGACCAGGAGTTTTCACAGTTCAAAAACTCCTGGTTTCAAACAGAGCGAAGTATAGCTGCAAAAGAAAAGGCGCCCGATGGGCGCCTTTTCTTTTGCGTCGAGGCTGTCACGAGTGATGACCCGTCGCACCGTGCACATGGCCGTGATCCAGTTCTTCAGCGGTGGCCTGCCGTAAGCTCACGATCTTTGCGTTAAAATAGAGTGTCTCGCCAGCAAGTGGATGGTTGAAATCCAGCACCACGCCATCGTCGCGAATCTCGGCAATATACGCCTCGACCGTTTCACCGTCGCTGTCTTCCACTTCCACGCTCATGCCGATTTCCAGCTCATCCACCGACGGGAACCAATCGAGCGACGCCAGGTCATATGCCTCTGGATCGAACTCACCGTAGGCGTCTTCTGGAGCGACGACAATCTTCTTCTCGTCGCCAACCACCATGCCATAGAGGTTACGCTCCAGGCCGGGAAGGATTTGACCAAAGCCACAGATGAATTCGAGCGGCTCTAATTCGTCTGCGCTGTCGATCCATTCGCCTTCGCTATCTTGTAACTCATAGGCAAGGCCAACAACAATGCTGTCAGCAACGCGAAGCGGATTTGCCCTCAGGTGGGATGTACTCACGGAACTTTCGTCACATTCGTCGCTGCAAGTCCTTTTGGCCCCTGTTCGACTGTGAACTCCACACGCTGTCCCTCAACCAGAGATTTGAACCCCTGGCCGGTTACAGATGAGTAATGGACAAACACATCGCCGCCGCCGCTGTCGCGGGCGATGAAGCCAAAGCCCTTGGCATCGTTGAACCACTTGACGGTGCCAGTTTCACGAGTGCTCATACTACAATTTCTCCTTCGAACTACATTTGGGTGAGATGCAAAGGGGCAGGCTCGACGCCCGGCAAACAAAACGCCCAGACCTGATAAGTCTGGGCGGCCTGTCTTGGACTACCGGTGCCGAACTTACTGCGTCCTTCGCCAGACACTATACACGGAGAGTTCTTCTCTGTCAAGAGGGAATTTCTCGCTCAAAGTCAGCAGAGCGTCCCCAGCTTCCGTGTGAGTGTCATAGATTTGCACCCTACATGCCCGGCTCGAACGCCTCGACGGCGATCAACCCGGCCCATCTTTTCGCTGACCAGAACGCAGATCCAGGGCTGCCGCCATTCCCTCACGCAGCGCCGCAAGATTCGCATCAAGCAGTCGCTCGTGTCGCTCGGGTATGTGCTTCCGCAAGGCGCTCTCGATCATCCCCAATGGCACCACCTCCTGTATGGCAATCAATGCACCCAACATCGCCATATTCGCTAGACGAACATCCCCATGGCGGATCGCGATCTCGCTGGCCGGAATAGCAACCGCCGTGATGTCACTGCGGACGATTGGGCGCTTCACAACCGTGCTGTCTATGACAAAGACGCCCCCAGGAGCAATCAGCGGCTCATATTTGTCGGTGGATGGCAGGTTCAACGCCACCACCATCGCCGGCTGTCGAACAAGAGGAGAGCCGATCGGCTCATCGGCCAGGATGACGGTGCAGTGCGCTGTGCCGCCGCGCATCTCTGGGCCATAGGAGGGAATCCAGGTCACCTCCAGACCGACGTCCATCGCGGCATAGGCCAAAACCTGACCCACGAACAATGCGCCTTGCCCACCAAAGCCAGAGAAGATGACAGACTGTTCCATGACTTGCTGCTTTCCTACCGCCGGATGCCTTCTGGCTATGCGAGTATGCTGTTGACCTTGAAGTCGCCCAAAGGAAAAGCCAACTCGATCTCGTCGTGAATATGATGCAGGGCTGCCGGCGGGTCCATACGCCAGTTGGTCGGACATGCCCCCAGCACTTCAACGATGCTCAGTCCCAAACCCTTCAATTGAGCCTCGAAGGCCAAGCGAATTGCCTTCTTGGTGCGGCGGATATCGCTGGGGGAGGCGACTGAACGACGCACAGCATAGGCGACGCCGGGCGCCATCGCCAGCATTTCGGTGATTTTGAGCGGTCGTCCGTGCAGCCCCGCATCGCGTCCTGTGGGCGTCGAAGGCGTCTTCTGGCCGAGCAGCGTCGTCGGCGCCATTTGCCCACCAGTCATGCCATAGACAGTGTTGTTGACAAAAATGACCGTGAGGTTTTCTCCACGACTGGCTGCATGCAGAATTTCGTTGCCGCCAATCGAAGCCAGATCGCCATCGCCCTGATAGGTGAAAACCACATGATTGGGGAGCACGCGCTTGAGGCCAGTAGCCATTGCCGGCGCACGGCCATGGGCTGCTTCACAACTGTCAAGATTGAAGTATTTGTAGGCAAAAACTGCACACCCCACGGGCGCAACGCCGATTGCCCGCTGACGAATCCCCAACTCGTCAATCACTTCAGCGATCAGACGATGGATCACCCCGTGGCTACAACCTGGGCAATAGTGAGTGGGCGTGTTCACCAGGCTCTCAGGTCGCTGAAAGACAATCTCCATTGCCAGACTATCCGGCGCGCCGCTGGCGCTGAAGGTCTGCCCGTTGGCTTTCATTGTGATGCTCGCCCCATTGCCAGCGCCGTTGCCGCTCGTCCTGTCGAACCCATTCACTCTGGTCATAAGATATCCCCTTCAACGCGCGCCGCAGCATTAATCTGCTGCAATGCGCTCGCTGCGCTCGCTGCCGATCATTGTCCACCTGCGGTTCAAATCGACCTTACGAATATAGGTCAGTTCACAGAGTATTTCATCGGGCAAAGGAATCACCCCACCCATGCGACCAAAAAAATGGATGTTGACGCGCTCGCCCGCAATGCGCCGTACATCCTCCAACATCTGTCCCGCGTTCATCTCGACTGCCAGGATGCTCACCACGCGACGGCTAAGGATGCGCAGAACATGCTCGGGGAAAGGCCACAGTGATATAGGGCGGAAGAGACCGACGCGCAACCCCGCGCGCCTGGCCTGCCGTACGGCGCTCTTTGCGATCCTCCCAACCGTGCCGAACGCCATCACCAAAATTTCTGCATCTTCCACCATATAGCTTTCATAGCGCACTTCGTTTGCCGCAATGATCGCCAGCTTCCGCTGCAATCGCAGATTGTTCTCTTCCAGCTTCTCGGCGTCCAGATAGAGCGATGTGATGATGCGCGGCGCGCGCCCAGATGCACCGGTCAACGCCCAATCAGGACGCTCACAGCTCAACTTCTGAAATTCTGGCAGTTCGACTGGTTCCATCATCTGCCCTAAGGCGCCATCAGCAGCGAGTAGCACAATGGTGCGATAGCGAAACGCCAGATCAAAACCCATGTAGGTCAGATCGACCGCTTCTTGAACGGTCGACGGCGCCAATACCAGGGGATGATAGTCGCCATGTCCCGCAGATTTCGTGATCTGAAAATAGTCGCTTTGGCTGGGCTGAATGTTGCCCAACCCTGGCCCGCCCCGCATGACATCCACCAACAGACACGGCGCCTCGCTGCCAGCAATGTAACTCAGCCCCTCCTGCATCAAACTGAAACCTGGAGATGATGAAGAAGTCATAGCGCGTGCGCCCGCACAGGCTGCGCCGTAGACCATGTTGATCGCAGCGATCTCACTCTCCGCCTGAAGGAAGGTGCGTCCTAACTCCGGCATCCGGCGCGCCATGTACTCCAGCAACTCGGTTTGTGGTGTAATCGGATAGCCAAAGAACGCCTCTGCGCCTGCGCGGATCGCCGCTTCTGCAATGGCTTCATTCCCCTTCCACAATTCTCTCGCCATGTTCCATCCTTTCAGCTCACCCCGAACGTCGTTCTCGCACCCGTCCTACCATACGGCGGCAGTCGCCAGAGCAGAAGCGTGTCGGGTGGGCGCGTGTTCACGCCATACCGTGAAGACCACATCCGGGCAAACAAGCGCGCAGATAGCGCAACCAGTGCACTGGTTGCGCCGCTCATTGAGGGCTGCAGTGCGATAGCCCTGCGCATTCAGAACATCCGACAAAAACAGCGCATGTTGAGGACAGGCGTCAACGCAAAGACCACAGCCTTTACAGAGACCCTGATTGATGGCGACTTTTCCCTTTATCATGGCTTCCTCACCCGCAGGAGCGTCCCGCACGTCTTCACCAATGGTGACGCATCGCTCCTTGGGCGCAACAGATTGCCAGAGACAGGAGAAAGGAATGGAGCGTCACCATTGACGCATAGATGTGTTTTGGAGATGGCGCAAGCAGTTACGCCTGAAATCAGTATAGATCACGAGGAGTTGTGATGCCAGTGACAGATGTCACCTGTTGTGCGGGACATCAGCAACATCAGCAACAAGAAATTGGCGAGAATATTTGACAGACCATATTGCCGTTGGGTAAACTGTACCTCAAGGTTGGGTTGTTGCATAGGTGTGCAAATGCAGCTTAAAAACCGAATGTGAGGTGGATGGTCCGTCGCTGTCGATCAATTTCGACAGAGGAACTTCCCGACTCCCTGCTGGCGTCACGTCGCCGGCAAGGTTGCCCTACGAAACAGCAAGTAGGGGCAGAAGACTACAAACGGTCTTCTGACTACAACCGCAACAGAAAGCATTCCCGCCTGGCGAACGCCAGGTAAGGGCTGAAACGGTGGGGTAAGAGCCTACCAGCGGAGGCAGTAATGTCGCCGGCTGGGCGAGCGTGCAACCGGGAGCAAGGCGAGTGGGTTACGCTGCCGAAAAGGCGGTGAAATCTCGTCGCAGCGATGCGGGTGAAGCCAGGCAACACCTGACAGGCCACAAGTCGCCAGCGGAAACGCTGAGATAGATGACGGCGCGGGCGGTCCCCTTAGGGGTCGCCCGACAGAATCGGGAGTATTCAGTCCGCCTCGGATTTGCAGGATTTCCGCCCGTTGGCTATAATGAAGTAACAATTCGCCGACGTGGCGGAATTGGCAGACGCGATAGATTTAGGATCTATTGCCTGTAAAGGTGTGGAGGTTCGAGTCCTCTCGTCGGCACCTGACAGGGAAAGCCAGTGGGGGCCCGTGGCCTAGCGGGAAGGCGTCTCCTTTGCAAGGAGAAGATCGTCGGTTCGAATCCGACCGGGTCCACTTCCCACACACTGTGCGACATCGGTTCATGCGGGCGTAGTTCAGTGGTAGAACGTCTCCTTGCCAAGGAGAAGGTCGTGAGTT
>CAZLMM010000008.1:0-129204 GCA_964560495.1 uncultured Caldilineaceae bacterium | reverse complement strand
ACTACGTAGATGCTTCACTACGTAGATGCTTCACTACGTAGATGCTTCACTACGTTCAGCATGACAAGAGCGGTGTTTCTTGCCCAAGTTATGCCACGCGGGGCATTGGAAACTCAGCATGACAACCATTGGGTTACTTGCGCCCTCGTGTACTAGTGTTATTTAGGCCGAACTGCACTACTGCTCGCTAGGTAAACAATTCATACATCACGAGTTACGAGTTGCGAGTCACTCGTAATTCGTGATGGTCGGCGATATGAGCTGCCAATCTAGAGATCAATAATATGAATGATACTCGCAAAGAAGTGGAGAGCGTGATACACTCTGCGGATAGCAAGATAGATTGAACGACAAGGCCGATCCTTCTCTTCACTGCAATCTGAAAGGAGTCAATCACATGGGTAAGGTCAAGATGACCCACGGCAAATTCAATGGTGTTCAGTCTTGCGCAGATGAGCACGGCGTCATCGCCGCTGCGGCCATGGATCAGCGCGGCTCGCTGCAAAAGGCCATTGCCAAGAGTCGCGGCGCGAGCGGCGTCGCCACAGCCGAAGACCTGGCTGCATTCAAAGAGGCGGTGACGCGCATTCTCACGCCTCATGCCAGCGCCATCCTCATGGATCCCGAATATGGTCTGGAGGCGATCAAGCAGCGTGCGCCGGGTACTGGCGTTTTGCTTGCCTATGAAAAGACCGGTTACGACGCCGCGGTGCGCGGGCGTCTTCCCGATCTTCTGTCGGAGTGGAGTGTGCGCCGACTGGTGGAAAATGGCGCAACGGCCATCAAGATTCTTCTCTACTACAACCCCTACGATGATGCGGCCATCAACACCATCAAGCACGCATTCATCGAACGCCTGGGGGCGGAGTGCGCAGCCAACGACGTTCCTCTTTTTCTCGAACCGATCTACTATGAGGACGAGAGCGGTTTGAGCGACTTTGAGCTGGCAAAGAAGAAACCGGATGCTGTGACGCGTTACATGGAGGAGTTTTCCAAACCGCGCTACATGGTGGATGTGCTCAAGGTCGAGGTGCCCGTCAACATGAAATATGTGGAGGGGACGCGCGCCTTTGGCGGCCAAAGCGCCTATTCTCAGGCCGACGCCATGCGTCTCTTTCGCGAGGCTGCCAGCGCCGCCGCAAAGCCCTTCATCTATTTGAGCGCCGGCGTGAGCAACGAGGTCTTTTTGGAGACGCTAGAGCTGGCTGCCCAGGCCGGGACAAATTTCTCGGGCGTGCTGTGCGGCCGCGCCACCTGGCAAGAAGGCATTCCCGTCTACGGGCAACAGGGCTATGCAGCGCTGGAGCAATGGCTCGCTACGACCGGGGTGGCGAACATCGAGGCGCTCAATCGGGTGTTGGCGCTCGGCGCCAGGCCGTGGTGGACAGCCTATGGCGGCAAAGAGAACATCGAATTGGTGGAGCAAGTAGTGAGCTGAGCGACCCAAGCGACGCCCAGGCATGGGGCTATCAGCCGGACAAGGTGGAATGAAAAGGGCCGTCGGCAGTCGCCGACGGCCCTTTTCGTTGCCCATCATCTGCCTCCAAGAAGTTGGGGGGCTTCCCAGAAGATGTTCGATAGCGGCTGATTACATATCCATGCCGCCGCCGGGAGGCATGGCCGGGGCCTTTTCCTTCTCTGGAATATCAGTGACGAGCGCGCTGGTGGTGAGGATCATGGCGGCGATGGAGCACGCGTTCTCCACTGCACTGCGGGTGACCTTCACCGGGTCGATAATGCCAGCTTCCAGCATATCCACATAGTCATTGGCCAGCACATCGTAGCCGACGTTGCTCTGCTTGTCCTTGTGGAGCATGCGCACCTTTTCGATGACCACAGCGCCATCCAGACCGGCGTTCTGGGAGATCATGCGCATGGGTTCTTCCAGCGCGCGGCGCAGAATGCGCACGCCCGTGGCAGCATCGCCTTCCAGATTCACTGCATCCAACGCCGGAATGGCGTTGATCAGGGCCACACCGCCGCCTGGGACAATGCCTTCTTCCACAGCCGCGCGGGTGGCGCTCAGAGCGTCCTCGACGCGGTGCTTCTTTTCTTTCAGCTCGGTCTCGGTGGCGGCCCCCACGCGGATAATCGCCACACCGCCGGCCAGCTTGGCCAGGCGCTCTTGCAGCTTCTCCCGATCATAGTCGCTGGTGCTGGCGTCCACCTCGGCGCGAATCTGGTCGATGCGCCCCTTGATGTCGGCGGCGGAACCGGCGCCATCCACGATGGTAGTCTCGTCCTTGGTGCTGACGACCTTGGCCGCGCGACCGAAGTCATCCAACATGACGGAGTCGAGTTTGCGACCCAGCTCTTCGGTGATGACCTGACCGCCGGTGAGGATGGCGATGTCGCGCAGCATGGCCTTGCGGCGGTCGCCAAAGCCCGGCGCCTTGATGGCCAGGGCGTTGATCATGCCGCGCAGCTTGTTGAGCACCAGGGTGGCAAGGGCTTCGCCCTCGACATCCTCGGCGACGATGACCACGTTGCGGTTGCCCACCTGCACCAGTTTTTCCAGGGCAGGCACAATGTCTTGTGCGCTGCTGATCTTCTTGTCGGTGATGAGGATGTAGGGGTCCTCGATGACCGCTTCCATGCGCTCGCTGTTGGTGACAAAGTAGGGGCTGAGGTAGCCGCGGTCGAGCTGCATGCCTTCCACATACTCGGTCTCGAATTCCAACCCCTTGCTCTCTTCGACGGTGATGACGCCGTCTTTGCCCACCTTATCCATCACATCGGCGATGAGCGCGCCGATGGTCTGATCGGCAGCAGAGATGCTGGCAACCTGAGCAATAGCCTCCTTGCCCGACACTGGCGTTGCACTCTCCTTGAGGGCCTTGACGATGGCATCTCGCCCGCTCTCGATGCCGCGCTTGAGCATCATGGGGTTGGCGCCAGCGGTCACGTTCTTCAGACCTTCGTTGACAATGGACTGAGCCAGCACGGTGGCGGTAGTGGTGCCGTCGCCAGCCACATCGTTGGTCTTGGTGGCGGCTTCCTTGAGCAACTGGGCGCCCATGTTCTCAAAGGGATCTTCCAACTCAACTTCTTTGGCCACGGTCACGCCATCATGGGTGACAGTGGGGCTGCCCCACTTCTTGTCCAGGGCCACGTTGCGCCCCTTGGGGCCGAGGGTGGTTTTGACGGCATTGGCCAGAGCGTCCACGCCAGCCTTGAGAGAGCGACGCGCATTGTCTTCGAATATGATTTGTTTTGCCATGTTAGGTTTCTCCTATTGAACGATGCAATGAGTGGTCGTCGGTCATGCGTTGAACTGGACAACCAACTAAGCGCATTGCCCGACTTTCTGAACGTCTGAAAAGCTACTTCTCCACAATTGCGAGAACATCGGTTTCTTTGAGGATGAGATATTCCACGCCATCCAGCTTGACCGTCGTGCCGGAGTAGCGGGCATAGAGCACGGTGTCGCCCACATTCACTTCCATCGCGATGCGCTCGCCGCCCTCTTTGCGGGCGCCGGGGCCGGATGCGATCACCTTACCCTGTTGCGGTTTTTCTTTGGCGGTTTCGGGCAGGAAAATTCCCGAGGCAGTTTGTTCTTCCTGCTCGGTTGGCTTGACAACCAGGCGGTCGCCGAGGGGTTTGAGATTCATACTTATCTCCCTTCAACTGAACGATTGAATTGACTTGTCGTATTGAATAAACAGACTCTCAAATTGAGAAAGCCGTTAGCACTCACACGGTGTGAGTGCTAACGGCCTCTATCATAGTCAATCCTTGTTCGGTTGGCAAGTTAGACATTGGCTCATTTGCACTGATTGTGGGCAACTTCTGCATGAATTGGGTAAGCCTTTTGTTAGCGTTTTGTTTGCGCAGCGATGAAATCGATCATTTCCTGTTCTTCTGCAACGTACTCTGTCAGCTCAAAAGCCGCGTAAAGATCGCGGCTCTGGGTAAAGTAGGCCAATGCCTTGTCCAGCGTCTCCATCTCCAATGCGACATGTCCCAGGTTGTGAAGCGTGGCCGCCATGTCTGTCCATGCGCCGCGTCGCTCCAGCAGCTCCATGTCAAGCTCATACCAGTGCAGCGCCTGTTCATAGTCTTGGGTGGCGTAACATGCCGAGCCGAGGTTGTTATAGCAGGCGCTGACGCCCACCAGATCATCAATGCGCTGAAACTGATAGAGGGCGTATTCATAGGCGCGCCGGGCGTCGGCCAATCGCTCGATGGCCTCGAGAACAAGCCCCATGTTGTTATAGGCCGAGCCAATGAGGCGCGGGTCGCTGCGCCGCACCGCCATCCGCAGCGCCTTGCGATGCTCGATAAAGGCGCGTTCATAGTTGCCCACGGTGTACAAAGCGCTGCCGAGATTCATATAGGCGGTGGCAACGCCATATTGGTCGCCCAATTGGGCCACGCAATCGAAAGCTGCATTGAAGTAGTCCAGCGCCTTGCGCGGCTGGTCCAGCAAGCGCAGTGCAGTGCCCAGATCGGTGTAGGCATAGGCCAGCTCCGAAAGCAGATCACGCGGGTCGAAGATGTCGCGGGCGCGCTCGAACCAGCCAATGGAACGTTCGATCTCGCCCATGAAAAAAAACTGTCGGCCAATGTTCAAAAGAAACCAGCCAAATTCGCGATAGTCCGCCAGAGCCAGCGCGGCCACTGCCCCGGCAGCCAGCCAGGCGTGAATCCCGGGCGGGTGACGCCAAAACGCATAGTGTGCCAGCGATGAAGCGTAGCCACGCACGACGCGCAGGTCTTCTTTTACTGCGAGCTGTTCGTGCAGAATTTCCGCAGGGAGTGGAAGGGGGAGATGATCGACCGTTGCTTCGCTGACCATATCGAAGGGCTTGCGCTGCCAGATGCGTTCTACACGCTGTTGACACCAGTCAGCTCCCTTGAAGATATTGCCCCACTCTGCGTCGATCTCGACCCATTTTTCCAGCGGCTCGGTGGAATAACTAGAAGCAAAATCCACATAGAAACGCGCATGCCGCCGCTCCCATTCCTCTCCAAGCATTGCGGCGTTCTGCTCAAGATAGCGGCGGATGACTGGATGGAGCACAACGCGCTTGCGATAGGAGTCGAACTCGATCACGCTGCGCCCGGCTAGATCGTCTAGGACGCGGCGCATCTCATCTGCGTCGCCCAGATCGCCCCAGAAGAGATCCTGAATGGCCTGAACAGAAGCGCCCCCGCGCGCTGTCACCAGACGTTCGAGAAAGGGACCCACTTGCGGTTGAGCAATCGCCAGAGTCTCGATGGCGATGGCCGTCACCTGATGAACATCGGCAGCGCCGCGCGGGGTGCGCATGTCTTGCAGCAGGCTGCTCAGTTCCTCCCAAGCCAGGTCGAGCATCATGCCCAAAATGAGGCGCAGACACAGTGGCTGCCCTCCACTCAGCGCATGGAGTTCGTCCCGATTGTTCAGGGCTGCGGTCTGTACGGACTGGGGCGCCCGGCGACGGACGAATTCCGGGAGCTCATCTTCGCGGATGCCGCCCAGGTCGATGCGCTGGAACTGGACAAGCTCGGCGATTTCTGGTTGAAACTCGCGCTCGATCAGGATCAGGCGCGAATTGCCTGTGTTCTCGTGCAGATGACTGACGATCTCCACCAATGTGTGCAACTCACGTTCGGTGGCGCCGGCCAACTTGTCCAGGATGATCAGGCGGCTGCGGCGATAGAGCTGCTCCAAAATACTGACGCCCCATCGTTCCTGGCTGGCGCGGGTCAACGTCGTCCCAAACACAACATCCATGGTGCGCACCACATCATAAAGGCGAAACGGCGCTGCGCCAGCTGGGCTGACCCGGATAACGCCATCGCTGAAGTCGTGGATGTGGTTCCATGCAGCAGCGGTGGCAAGCGCGCTTCTGCCGCTGCCCTGTTCGCCGCTGATGGCGATTGCCGGCAGGTCATCGCCGCCTGTCAACCACTCGTGAAGCTGAAGCAATTGGGCGCGCCGCCCGGTGAAGCCTTCCAAACGATAGAGGTCGAGATTATGATTCATAGGATGAGACAGGGATACTCCGCCGCCGCGGCCATTTCGTCCTGAAGCGCCTCTGCAAAAGCGATGCCGCCAGAGCCGCGCCCAACAGACCGTTGCAGCGCGCCGCGGTCGATGAGGATCAGGTCGGGGCGGATGCGGCGCGCCAATTGGTTGATATTGACGGATGTGACGCTTTCCACATAGTTCACCCGATCGATGATTCGGTCGGCCACCGCACGGGGACGTTCGGTGGCGTCACTGACGATCACCTCAATGCCCAGATTCTTGCTGAGCTGGCGAAGCGCATTGCTGCCGCTTTGATCCGCTCCGATGAGCCAGATACGCATGGATGACTCCTTGTCATGAAGACGACCGTTCGTCAGATCAATCCAATCAACCCTAACACATAGAAAAAGAGAATGACAACCGCCAGGGAGGGCACGCCGACCAACAGCCCTATGCGACGCATCAGGCTGCGGTCGACAGCCCCTGTGACGGCCACAAGCGTCATGCGCGCCGATGCGCTGGGAAACATATAGGCGAGACCGATGGCCAGAATCGTGGGCACCACCAGCCGCTCGGGGGGAATGCCGCTGGCTTGCGCGAGAGCAACAAGAATGGGAGAGAAGATGGCGCCCAGAGTCACATCGTTGATCAATTGGGTAATCACAAAACCGAAGCCAGCAACGATGACCAGCACCACGACATAGGGAAGATCCACCAACATGGGCTGGGCCAATCCGGCGATCCAGTCATTGGCGCCCGTCTTTGCCAGCGCATCGCCCAGGGTGAGACCAGCCCCAATGACCAGGAAGACGCCCCAATTGACGCCCTTCACATCGTTCCAGTCGATGATCTCGGCAAAGGAGAGATAGGCGACTGCGCCAATGGAAACGATCACGCTGCTCAAGAGGGTGGGCGGCAATCCCAAGATCTGCTCGATGCTGTCGCCGGTGATCCACAGCGTGACAGCGACGATGAGCACGAAAATGATCTCTCGCTCTGCGCCAGTGAGCGACCCGGTGCGCTTCATCTCTCGCAGCACCGCGGTCACATCGAGCCGGACATCAGGCGCTTTGGTGAGCTTGGTGATGAGCCACCAGCTCATGGGCAGCAGGATCAGCGAAACAGGCAAACCATACTTCATCCAATCGAGAAAACCAAAAGGGTGAACCTGATTGAGGACGCCGCTGGCAATGGCGTTTTCACCGCTGCCGACGATGGTAGCCAGGCCGCCGATGCTCGCTCCGTAGGCCACCACCAAGATCATGATGGGCAACGCACGGCGAGCGCCCTCGGCGCCCGGCACGCGCTGGGCAACCGTAATCGCGACGGGGATGAGCACGGCCGTCGTGGCCGTATTCTGCACCCACATGCTGAGAAATCCACTCAGCCCCATCAGGCTGAGAAGCAGCAGACCCATCTGCCCGCCGCTGATAACGATGGCATACATGGCAAGGCGGCGCGTCAGGCCGTGCTTACGCAAAGCCTCTGCCAGGAAGAGGCTGGTGAGGATGAGAAAGACCGACGGCTGCCCGAAGGGGGCAAACGCGCCGACGACCGTGTCGATGCCCAACGCCACCTGAGCCACAGGGACGAGCAAAGCCGAAATAGGCAAGGGAGCCGGCTCCAGAGCCAGGATGGCGCCAGTGAAAACGAAGAGAGCCAGCGCGGCCTGGCCGTCGGCCGACAGGCCGGGCGGAGGCGGCAAGATCATCACCAACGCAGTCAGGATAATCACGATGAGAAAACGCCGCAGGTCAAAAACGCGGCGACCTGCGGCCAGGAGGGGCTGCTGAAGGATTTCCAGCGGAACAATACGCCGTTGGATGCGCCGCTTGCTCGTGGTGGTGCGATCGACCGGACGGAGTTGGGCGCTGGCCGCGCCCGAAGATGACTCTGCGCCATCTGTGGTCGCCGACCCGGGTTCTGCACCTGGGTGGCGGGTAGCAGAAAAGGTTGCCTGTTTGGGCAGCTCAGACTTGAGCCGCGTACGCTTGAAAGTCACGTTGGTTGCTCACCATTCTGCCTGAGCGTCCGATTTACGATTGTCCACAGGCGCGCAAGCCATCGATGGCAGGTTGGGCGTCTGGGTTGATCGCCAACGCCTTGCGCAGCCAGGCAACGCCCCTGTCACATTCGGGTGGGTCTTTGTAGATATAGGCCAGGCCAGCAGTATAGATCTGTTCGACGCGGGCCGCATCGCCGATGAGGCTCAGTCCCTTTTCAAGCGCCGTCACGGCGTCTTCATAATTGCGTCGTGCGTAGAGCGCCATTCCCAGATGCACTTGGGCCGGGCCATATTCTGGATTCATCTCCACTGCCTCGCGCAGCACTCGCACCGCCTGCAGATGGTCGCCGGCATTGTACAGTCCATCGCCCAACGCATCCAGCGTCATGGGAGACCGGTAGACTTCTACCGCTCTGCGATAGGCTTCATTGGCTGCCTCGTAGTCCAACAGGCCGACGCGATATTGGCGCGCCTTTTCGATGTAGAGATCGAAGCGATTGGGCGCTGCGTCGAGCGCCTTCTGATAGGCAGCCACAGCCTGTTCATAGTCTCCGCGCCGCTCGAAAAGATAGGCCTGATTGCGCAAGGCAAGCACGTTCTGTGGGTCGGCTGTGAGAGCCTGCTCGAGATAATCTTGAGCGACATCCCAATTGCCCACATCCGTATAGATCTCCCCGAGGACAGCCAGAGTGGTGGCGTTGTCCGGTTCAACCTCTTGGGCGTCTAACGCCGCATCCAGCGCATCAACGAACTCGCCCGCCCAATCAAGCGCACGCGCCAGGGTGTTGAGCGCCTCTGGGTTGTCGGGATCAATCTCATAGGCGGCCCGGGCATGGCGCAGCGCAGCAGGCGCATCGAGAAACATGAGAGATAGACGAGAGAGCTGGATGAGAGCGTTTGCGTTGTCCGGCTCCAGCTCGACGACGCGCGTCAGAGCCGCAATCGCTTCGTCGAATCGACCTTCTCGCAATGCGCTTTCTGCATCGGCGAGGAAGGCCACAGCCGCGACCGTTGGCGTGGGAGTTGGCAACATCCCCTGGCGGATCAGCCAGACAGGGCGCTGTTCATAGAGAATGATTGCGACTGCAATCAGCAAGTAGATGGGCCAGAATCGCCAAAGACCCTTGCCGCGCCGCCGTGGACGATAATCTCGATTCAACTGCATGGCGAGATTATAGCACTGGCAAAGGGGCAAACCAATCTGCAGCGAATCTGCTTGCGGTGCGCTGCAACACAGGTGGATTGCCTGTTGTTGCGGCATTGTCGCCAGATGCCCACGAGCGTATCCTCCGATTCATTTTTGCTTGCCGTGGGAAGTTGTGGCAAACTATTTTTCGGAAAGAGTGCATTCTGAAAAATCTGCCCTCGTAGCTCAGTGGATAGAGCGCCGGCCTCCGGAGCCGGGCGCGTGGGTTCGAGTCCCGCCGAGGGCGCTCAACTATATAGACTTTGCTCTGTTTCAGACCCGGAGTTTTCGCAGGTAAGAAAATTCCGGCTCAACAGGATTTCGTGTGGTTGGAAACCGCACCTACGTCCCATCAACCACATGAATTCCGAAAGAACAAAAATTCCTGGTCTCGAAGCAACCGCTGTAGTCGGCCCCGAAAACTGAACTACTCCCATCCCATCCAGCATCACAAACCAAATCACCCTGTTCGAGCCTGCTGGGCTGACCGTAGTTTCACCAAGACCCATCAGCCACGACCCGTTCAGCGCCACGGTCACGAGTTCGTCAGTTCCTCAATCCCTTGCCGAAGCGTGGGGTTTCTTATACAATTGCAGCGAGTCAGCCCGGTCTAGCCGACGCGCTGACCATGGCGCGTCCCAAAGCGACCCTGCCAGATGCTCCTTTCGCGCGCGGGTCTCGTCTGCTGTGGTCGCTATTTCACCGAAAGAACTGTAGATCGCTGCGCCGATGCCTGACAACATTCTTCAATACGAATCCACGATCTGGGCCACGGCTGACCTGCTGCGCGGATGCGGCATCAAGGAGTCCGAGTGGCCTTCTTACATGATGCCCTTCTTTGCGCTGTCGCTGCTGGAAAGCCGGCTGCTGCGCTCGTTGGACGAACTGATGGCGGAGGAAGGCATCACCGACTTTGCCGACGTCGACCCGCAGGAACTGGTCGAGGTGATTCGCGACCGCGGCAAAGGCTACAACGCCTATCTCGTCGAGCAAGGCAAGACGCTGCGTAGCATCGCCCAGAACGACAAGACCTTCGAGACCGACTTCCACGCCTACCTGGCGGCGTTCGACCCGAACACACGCTGGCTGCTCGGCGTCGAGGCGGTTGGCGGCGAGAAGTTTCTCGACATCGGCGGGGTGATCGACCGGCTCAAGGCCAAGAAGGTGATCATCAGCTACGCCAAAGCGTGTTGCGGAGCGTCGTCCACGTCCTAGCGATTGGCGTCATACTCTGACTGCCGGCGCAGAGTCAGAAAGGCTTCCTTCAAAGGCTGATTGACTGCGCTTTCTGGCTCATTCAACACCAATTCTTGATAGATTGCCAGGAAGTCAACACGCAACCTATGAAACAGATGAAGAAAATGGCGTAAAAACTGCAGGCAATCCAGTATCGCAAACTCGATTCCACCCGTGGTTTTGTACTGCAACTTGGCATATTGCAGTACCTTGACGTCGATGAGTGCGGTCGTCACAAAGAGATAATTGTCGGGGCGCTTGTTGGAGAGTGCTAACTTCTCAACTGCAATGTCAATATCCTCAACTGTGACCGCTTTGTCTTTCATTTCATAGGTGGTCACAGTTTCGTGGTCGTCAATCAGTGTGATTTCAACATCGCCGATTGCCCCAGTCTGCGAGTCTGCGGCGTTGTGGAACAGCAGTGGCTTTACCGCTTCACCGAGGCGACCTGCTGCGGCCATGTAGGCGGCAGCCACCACTAACACCGGCAATCTGCTGGCATTCGGGCTTTCCATGTGCCGGCGCACCAAATCAACGATCTCCTCGGAAGAAAGGGGCATCTCGGCGTTAGAAGTCGCTAGCTCACCAAGTAATTGCTTGATGCGCGCGTCGCGTTCGTTACGCAGCAAGAGTAGAAGCCGGATGCATTCAGCCAGCATGTCCTCGGAGGTAACTTTGCCGGTATAGGCCTCGTCCAACAGCAGAATCAATTCTTCATACATCTTCCGTGGTGTGCCGGCAATGACCATTGGCGCAGCGAGAGGAGCGCTGATATTCCTGAGCGCTGGCGTGAGCCAAGCTGTGGTCGGGTTGACCGGAAGGCGATGAGTGCGTGCAAACTGCCCAATGTAGTTCTGGTCATAGGTTCGACCGGAATACGCATCAGGCGTTCCGATCTCCGTGTATGGTTTACGGATGTCAACTTCTGGATGGACGATCTTTGCCAGCGAACACGCCATGACGACACGTATGCCAGCGCGATTACTGTTCAAACGCGCAATGTACTCAATACGCGCCTGCACGGTTGGATTAGCAACAACAGGCGCGCTCAGAGATCGTTCAGCGCGTCGAAGAGCGTCGGTGAGTACTGCTTCTGCCCGATCCATGTATTGGTAGGCGCCTCTCTGTTAGGAGTGAGGATTGTTTGTACTTGTGTGGTCGGCGGTTCGTAATTGACCCAGATAATTTCAGTACGATCTTGTTTGTTGTTGTCAGCGCCAGTATTGGTAGAGTGGGCCTTTCTGGTCGGAGCCGCCACCCATTTCCAATCACCATATAACTCATCCATGAGTTCGCAGTGATAGCCAGACAACGCAACCATACCCTGCACCTTATGTAGAACTGCCGCCAATTCCCGGTGCTCATCATCTGTCATCTCATAGGCATAGGCTTTGGTGTCAGAGCGCGACTCATGCACATAAGGCGGGTCACAATAGAAGAGCGTGTCCGGCGAATCGTAGCGTTGGATGACGTTGATTGCCGCATCACTCTCGATTTGTACGCGTAGCAGCCTTTGGGCAATCTCGGAAAGTCCTTCGACGCTGCCCAACCAGCGTGAGACGGCGCCGGCCATGCCCGCGCGACTCGTAAGCACGCAATTGGCCCACCTGCCTTCACTAGCGGTTTGCGCCAGGCCTGTACGCACCTGTCGGGCGCGTACAAAGAAACGTCTCGCACGCTCTAGATCTGAAAGCGTACCATCCTGGGTTGCGACGGCAAGTCTGAATTCCTCTCTGGAGAACGGCGTCAACCCAATTGCCTCGATCAAGGCGTCTTTTTGATCGCGTAACACGCGAAAAAAGTTGGCAACCTCTCCGTCAATGTCGTTATATGTCTCTACCAACGACGGTTCCCGATTCACAAGTACTGCTGCTGACCCGCCAAACGGCTCGCAATAATGAGTCGTCTGGGGCAGAAGGGGCAACAGCCAGTTAAGATGGCTGTATTTTCCGCCATACCATCCGAATGCGATGATCTTATCTTTTGGTGTTACCATGTGAGTGCCTTTGCAACCAAGTAACAGTAGAACTAGCATTCTATTCATAATCATCTCTCGTGTCCAATTGCGAATTCACAATCATCATGAACGGCGTCTACCTGGGCTACAGCGAACTCAAGTCCAACTTCATGGGGCAGAACGCCGGGCGCAACGGACGCAGCAAGGTGGTCAAGGATTACTTCGAGGCGGTGCGCGCCTACTACGAGACCTTCGAGCGCAACGCCCTGCTCAACGACGCCGAACGCACGGCGCGGCGGCGGGACTTGCTCAAAGTCTTCGAGCGCGCCATCCACATCACCGCCACCGACGTGGGCGAGACCTACGTCATCCGCAACCTGCCCGACTACTTCGACGAGATGCTGAGCCTCTGCCGCGAAGGGCGCTTCGACCGCCAGTTGATCGAGCAGAAGGTGCTCAAAGAGTTCAAGCCCTACCCGCTGCGCAACCCCAACGCCGAGAAAGCCGACAAGGTCAAGGAAATCTTCACGGCGCACTACGCCAGGCCCGCCATCGAGAAGGAGATTCTCTACTACAACTTCATCGAACGTGGGGTCTACAAGGTCGACGGCGTCAAGGAGTTGAAGGACGAGCGCGGCGTGCTGCTTGCGCCGCGGCCCAAGCAGAAGTTCGGCGCCGACAAGATTCTGGACAAGATCGACGAGTTTCTGGCGCATGAGGGCGAAGACGATTACTTCCTCAAGCGGCTGGAAAAACAGCTTGCCGGCGTTGCACCGGCCAAGCGAGAGGAACTGATCGAGAAGCGCCGCAGGTACAGCAACAACAAGCACGTCTACTCGTTGCTGCTCCAGTACGCGGCCGGCTTTGGCAAGTCCAACATCATCGGCTGGGCAGCATTGCAGCTCAAAGACCTGCGGCGCGGCGGCGAATATGTCTACGACAAGATCATGATCGTCGTCGACCGTCTGCAACTGCGTTCACAGATCGACAGCAAGATGCTCAACATGAACATCGACAAGAAGATGTTCGTGGAAGCGCACAACAAGACGACCTTTCTGGAGGCGCTCAAGTCCGACACGCGCATCGTCATCGTCAACCTGCAGAAGTTTGGCAGCGTGCGCCAGATGCTGACGCCCGACGTGCTGGCCAGGCTGGCGAACTTGCGCATCGCCTTTCTGATCGACGAAATCCACCGTTCGCACAGCGGCGACCAGCATGAGGAGATGGTGACCATCTTCGACGAGCTGCAAACACCCTTCGACGCCGACGCCGGTTACAACCGCAAGCGGCGCAAGAAAAACGTGATCATCGGCTTCACCGCCACGCCCGACGACCACACGCTGGCGCGCTTTGGCGAGTTCAGCGGCTATGCTGAGGGCGAAAAGCTCTGGGTTCCTTTCGACGCCTACACCATGCAGGAAGCCATCGAGGATGGCTACATCCTCAACCCGCTGGCCAACATCGTGCCCGTGGCGGCCAAGCTGATCTTCGACCTGCCGGCGAACAAGCTCAGGGCTTCACCGAGCGCGACTTCAAGGACATCGACAAGCAGCAAATCTACGAGAACCGCGAACGTATCGACGCCATCGCCGCCTACGTGGCTGACCTGCTGGTCAAGGATGTCTACCGACAGATTCGCGGCGCTGGCAAGGCCATGCTGGCGGTCTATTCCATCGACGCCGCCATCGCCTATAAGGACGCCGTCACCCGCCACTTTCAGGCGTTGGTGCAGGAGAAGCGCTACGCCCGCTACGCTGACGCGCCGATCTACATCGTTTACTCGGAGAGCCAGGAGAAGCAGAAAGCCAGCCGGCTCAACGACGGGCTGAGCGAGCAGAAGGTGCTGGAGAACTTCGCCCTGCGCAAGAACGGGCTGATCATCGTCGTCGCCAAGCTGCAGACCGGCTTCGACGAAAAGCGGCTGCACACACTCTTTCTCGACAAAGAGGTGACGGGCATCAGCGCCATCCAGACGATCTCACGCGTCAACCGCACGATGAAGTACAAGACCGACTGCAAGATCGTGGACTTCTCCTACGACAACGTCAACGTGCAGAACATCAAGGACGCCTTCGAGCACTTCGCCAACGTGGTGGTCTCCGACTTCGACCCCTTCGGCGACGCCCGCGTGCTCGACCTCCTCTATGTGGAGTTGAAGAAAGCCGATGTCTACCTGGAGTTCTTTCCCCGCTTCGCCGCCGTATACAACGATCCGGCCACGCGGGACAACCCAACCGCCTACCTGGAGTTGGAAGACCGCATCGAGCGTTTCATCGAGGCGCATCCCAGGCGCACCGCCGACGCCAACGCCAAAGCCGCGCAGTACTTCACGATTCTGAACCGCATCGAGTATGTGATTGCGCTGGACAAGAAGTACAGCGAGCCGGCTTTGCTGGCCTTCTACCGCAAGTTCAACACGATCTACAACACGCTGCATCGCGTCGACACGGCGCGTGACCCCATCGAGGTCTACTACGACAACCGCATCGGCATCGTCGAGGTGGAGGCGGGCGAGACGAAAGAGCGCAAAGCCAAAGAGACGAAGCTGGCCGAAGGTCGCGAGCCGTTTGCGGGCGGGCGCCAGTTGTCGATCCTGGAGATCATCGAAGCGCGCAACCAACACGAGGAACAGGTCGGCGCGCTCATCGCCGAATTCAAGGCCAAGATGGACGAGTTCTTTGCCTACGTGCGCAGCTCGCCCGAAGGTCAGCGGCTGATGGTCAAGATGCAGTCGCGCCTGCCTGAAGAGGAGATCTACGCCGACTTCGCCAAAATCTACCGCAAGTACAAGGCGTTCTACCGCAAGAAGGTGGGGGATTATTTCTTCACGGTGACGGAGGAGTTGGTGGAGAAGTTGTGCGATGAGTTTGAGGGGGAGGTGGTGGGGGAGGGTTCTTCGTGAAATGCTGGAGGTTGGGTGAGGTGGATTGACTGGTGTGAAGGGATGGGGCAACTATAGTTGGCGGATGAAAAAAGGTTGGCCGGCTACCTTGACTATCTGCATGTACAGAAGGTCAAGGAACAGCAGCCGGCGCGGCTGAAGCTGGCGGATGTCAAGGCTGCGCTCGCCCTCGATTAAAAGCCACACCGCTAATCTAAGCCATTCAACGTTGGATTGCCTCCGCATCGAACCTCAAATATGTTGTATAATTCGACGCGGAGGTAAGCACAATGCCCAAATTCACTTACATTGACGGCAACCTGCCCGACCCGGAGACGCTGCGCCGTCAACTGCGCGAGGCCAGCGAGCAGTACGATCCGGTTGACGAACTGCTCGCGATTGAACGGGAGTTGATTGATCTTGAGCAGCGACATGGTGTGCTGTCTGCTGAATTCTATACCCGATTTCTTGCAGGCGAGAGCGGCGATCTACCCGACGATGTGGCATGGGTCGGACTCTATGAAGGCTTTCTGTCGCTGAAAACGACCATCTCGGAGAGTCTGAAGATCGTCGTTGCTGAGCCGGTGACTCGATAACGCTGCAATGCGTCTCAAACAATACTGGTCTTTGTAGAAGTGCTACTCTCCTCACGTCGCGATCTGACTGTGGAGGAGCTTGAGATTCGAGAAATCGAACCAGACCGAACCGCTCGCTTGCGTGGGCGTGTGCAGTTTTGGGATGGCTCAATACTGCAATTTGCAGAGTCACTGGCAATGCGGGGATTGGCGCTGGCAAAAACTCGCTATTCCTATCACTATCAGGACGCTGGTGAACACTTGGTCTTCCGCTATGATAATGTGCCACATCATCCTCAGGTGGCAACATATCCGCATCACAAACACATTGGCAGCGTTTCGTTTGCAGAACGAGTAGAAGCGGCACAGGCGCCTGAGTTGCTGGCTGTGTTACGTGAGATCGAAACGTATCTATATCCAAGCAACAAATGAAAGATTGCACTGACGCGTCAACTGGCGGTGGGATGGGCAAGCGCTCACAGAAAACGGGCAGGCCATATTCGCCGTCATCCCGTTCGCCGCCTGCGAAGAACTGCGTGCGCTGCTGACGGATGGGGAAAGCTGGCCGATTCTCTCGACTATCTGCACATACAGAAGGTCAAGAAACAGCAGCCGGCGCGGCTGAAGCTGGCGGAGGTCAAGGCGACGCTCGCCCTTGACTGATTTGAGCCTCAATTTTCTTCATTGAATGCCCCAGTTCACCGCATCCGCCCCAGCGAGCGCAGCCATGTCCAGGCCAGAGGCGCGCTCATGGCGCAGATGACCACCACGGGCGCGCCAAAGACGTTGAGCAGCGCGGCGATCTCATCGCCGCCAGGCAGCCACCCCAGGCCGTAGAGCAGATAGCCCATCAGCCCAAAGACAATCGCCCACAACATACCAGTGAAAAGCCGTCGCCGCGGTAGATTGCGCCCCTGAGTGAGCAGGGCAAGGCTCAGAATAATGCCCATGGCGAAAAGCGACAGCAGGAGCGTGACAATGTTGACGCGTTGGGCGATCCAATCCACATCGCTTGACTGATCAGGTGGATTGACCGTTGCTGTTGTAGAGGTGATGGTTGTTGTCGCAACATCGACAGGCGGCGGTTCTGGCGTGGGAGTCGGTTCGACCAGTGGGGTCGCTGTGGGCTGCGGTTCGATGACGGTGAGCATGAGCGGTTCGCCGCTGGTGGCTTCGCCTGCGCGGGCGCTGACTCGCAAGACGCCCCCGCGTTCCAAACGCACGTCCCGGCTGGCTGCGCCGCCCTGTGTGAGGGCCGGAGGAACCGCCAGGGCGAGATCCGCCCCCTCGAACTGCAAGTCGAAGTTGACGACCACGCCATCCGGTGCGAAATGGCCGTTGGCGTCCATGATCGGCCCGGCGTCGATGCGGATCGACTGGCCGGCAGAGACGACCGGCGGGGTAGAGCGCTCGCTCATCTCTTGATCATTGGCAATGAAGGTTGCGTCGCCGTTGAGTAAGCGCAGGGGAATCACCTGCGCCGGATTGGGCAACAGTCGTTCTTCAAGGGATTTGAAACGCGTGCCTGGTACGCTGACAGAGGGCGCCCCAGTTGGGGTGAGGGTGCGGAAAAGCCCTCGCACAGCGTTTTCCAGGAATGGCTCAGTCTTACTGCTGGCCCCCAGATAGAGGGCTAACTTGCTGATCTCCGTTGTGTCAAGAAAGTAGGGGGCGTTTAGAGCAAAGACGACTACCTGCTTGCCAGCCAATTGCTCGCTGCGCTGATTGAGAAAGATGCGCAACGCCTCGCTGTTCGGGCGCAAGGGCGTCACATCCAGCATGGCAAAGATCAGCCAGTTGGCCTGGGCAATCGCCGTTTCGATACGTGCATTCTTATCAACGCTGTCGGCGTCAGGCTCGATTACAACTTCTTCTGGGCTTTCCGGGGCAGTGGTGGGCGCGGGAAACTCTGCGACGACAGGCGTCACTGCCGGCGAAACCTGCGGCTCATCCACCAAGACTTGCATCAGATCGGCAAAGGTGATGCTGGTGAGTTGCTCCGGCAGGATCTGGCCGGTTCCCTCGGGTCCATACAGCGCCAAAATGGCGCGTTCGATTGCATCGGGATCGATGGCTGCCTCGGCAATGCAGCTTTCGCATTCGTGCTGCAAGCGGCTGTCAGTGATGATGAGGATCTGCTCCCCTCCACGGGGCGCGGGCGGGTTGGCTTGAAGCGCCGGATCTGGGGACAGTTGCACCAATGCCTCACGCGCCGCAGCGGCCATTTTCTGACCGGCTTCAGGCAGACCAGCGGTCAGGTCGGTCAGATCGGATTCCTGCACCAAGACACGCGAGAGGGGAATGGATGGGGCGCCGGGGTCAACCACAGGAAGGGAGGCTGCGCTGTACAGACGCAATTTGAGTTTCAGGATTCGTCGCACAGCGGCATCCACCTGCGCGGCAAATTCGGATTCGGTGCGGTAACGTTCTTGAAAAAAAGCAATGACTGCGCGGATATTGTCGAGTTCGCTGCGCCAGTCATCGTCCAGACTGAACCGGTCCAAAAAAAGGAGATCGTTGCCGGCTAAAAAGGCGTCCAGCGCAATCAACCGCACGGGAAAATCACTCAGCGTTGGGTCATAGTATTTGCGGATTGCCGGCGCACCCAGAGGGCCGCTCATGACGACGCCGCCCGAAGCGCGCCAATCTGCCAGAGGAGACTGGCTCAGAGCTTGGGTCAGGCTTGTATCCAGACTGAAGGGAACGGCGCGGCCTGTTCCACCCTGCAGGGCGTCGAAACGCATGTTGCTGGACATCAGCCCATCGGTGATGGATAGATTGGCAGTGTTGGTCAAAGGGGTCGTCACGGCCAGGAAGGGCGGCAAGGCGATGCGCGTCAGTTCATCCAGGCTCTTGGGAATCGTCGCCACTTCTTCTTCAGGCAGGCGGTCAATGTCGCCCTGACCTGGGAAATGGCGCACAATGGTAGCCACCTGTCCGTCGCCGCCGCGATGGACGCCTGCAATGTAGGCGCGCCCCAGTTGGCTCACCCAAAAGGGGTCGCCGCCAAAACTGAAAAGACCCAGTGAGCCGACGATGTCGCTGCGCGGTTGGTCGACTACATCCAGCACAGGACCGAGAAGCAAATTGACGCCGACGGCGCTCAATTCGCGACCGACGATGCCGCCCACTTGTTGAGCGAGGTCAGTGCTCCAGGTGGCGCCCACGGCCAGTTGGCTGGGCAGAGGCGTGAATCCTCGTCGCAGAGCTGTTGCAGGTAGGTTGTCGCCAAGCTGCTCGACGCCGATGAGGAGCGGGATGTTGGGCGGCGCAACGCCAGTCTCGTTTTCAAGTGAAACCAGATTGGTGGGCGGCCACGGCTGATTGGGCACGGGTTGCAAGGCATCCTCGGTTGGCAGCACCACGCCGTAGGCAAGTCCTTGCAACTGATTCGCCAAGACAGCCGCCTGACGCGGGGTGTCTGCCCCAGGTTCGTTGGAAAAGTTGTAGTTCTGTGGTCTCAGAACAACGCCGCCGACCCGATAGCCGTGGATCAGCTCGGCCATGGGGCTTTCGAAGCCCACATTCGCCCCGTCAAAGGTGATGACAAAGAGCTGCCCCACTCGATCTGACAGCGACATACCCGCAAAAATCTCCTCCACCATGGCGTCCAAAGCATCATCAGCCAGTGGTCCGATCGTGGTCTCCAACGATGTTGCGAGGGTTAGGGTGGGGCTGGGCGTGAGGAGCAAAGGTGTGAGGCTCGACGGGGCGTCTTGAGAGCCAACGCTCGGCGTCGCAATGGACGAAGCAGGTAGCGGCATCGCGGTGTTTGTGGGATCGGCAAGGACGCTGGCATTGATCGTTGGTGTAAGCGGCGTCAGTGTTGCATCGGCCGCTTGACCGAGCGCCATCGGTGCATCAGAAATACTGAGTTGGATGATCAACAGCCACAGGAAAATCGATCGCAGGTGGCGCATAGAGGTGAAATTTGGCAAGGAAACCATCGTCGTCGGGAGCAGATATCGTCAGGATTCGCAACAATCCGTGACGTTCGATAACAGTATAGCGTTCTCATGGGTGAGCGCCAAACACGCGCAATCCAGATATTTTGCGCTGCTGTTTGGCGAAACAGAACGTTCGGGCTATACTGTGAGCCGCAATATCATTGGATAACAGGTGTAGAACAATGCAGTACATTTCCGACGAAGAGAAACAAGAGAATCCTCAAGAGCCTGCCAGAGCAGAGCGCGAAGAGATCGCACATGCCAGCGACGGCGGCAATGATCTTTTGCGTTTTGTGCGCGACTTGCTCCAGGTCGCGCTGCCTGCCATCATCCTGGCCATGATCGTTCATCTCTTTCTGGCGCAGGCAACAGTTGTCTATGGCCAAAGCATGGAGCCGAGTCTACGCCCTCACCAGCGACTCATCGTCGATAAATTAACCTATCGCTTCCGCGCGCCGGCGCGCAACGACATCATCGTTCTCGACCTGCCTGGTGTAGATGACATGCTGGTCAAACGCATCGTTGGCTTGCCAGGAGAAACGATCGAGATTCGTGACGGTGTGGTGTTGGTGGGTGGTCGGGAGCTTGCCGAGCCATTTACCCATGATATTGGTCACACCTACATGGCGCCAACAACGCTGGGAGCGCTGGAGTATTTTGTCATGGGCGACAATCGCGACAATAGCAACGACAGTCGCTCATTTGGCCCGGTCAAGCGAGAGACCATTGTCGGTCGCGTCTGGCTGCGCTATTGGCCGCTCAATCAGGTGTCGCTGTTTTAGCGACGAGTCGCCAAAGCTGGGTGACGACCAGACTGGCGCATGAAAGAAAGACCCGAACGGCGGCGAATCGGTGTTGTTGAACGATCGGAGAAGTCGGCGCCGCCGCTCACACCCCACGATGCGAATTTACAAACCCACTCTATAACGCACCTTGCATAGCGATCCGAGACTGCGGTTGCCATGAACTCCCGCCGCTGGAGCACAATCACCAAGATTATCGTCGCCAGCGCGTTGGCGGTGATCGGCGTTATTCTGCTGATCACCTTTCGCGAGATCATTGCGCCCACAATCGTCGCGCTGCTGCTGACCTTCATCCTTAGCTACCCCTTGAATTGGGTGCAGCGCCGCACAGGATGGGCCCGCTCGACTTCCATCTTTGCTGTCTACATCATTGTCGTTGTGGCTGTTGCCCTCCTCGTCTTTTTGATCGTTCCGCGCCTGGACATCATCACCAACGCACTGACCAATACCCTGCGCGACCTTGTGACAAACCTACGGGCCGCAGCGAACAATCCGCTCTTGACCATTGGCCCCTATGAACTTTCAGCCGGCGCTCTCTTTTCTCAGGCCGGCGACGTGTTGCAGCCGCTCCTCAGCGCCATCACGCAAAATCCAGCATCCCTGGCCCGTAGCTTGACGACAGGGGTCGTGAATATCGTCTATGTCTTCGTGCTCAACTTCTGGCTGCTCAAAGATTGGCACAAGCTGGAGCGTTGGGCATTCGAGTTGATCCCATACGACTATCGCGACGAAACGCGTCGTCTTGTTCATGAATTGAGCGTCGTGTGGCAAAGTTTCCTGCGCGGCCAGCTATTGTTGGGCGTCGCAATTGGCCTGGTCACCTGGGTTTGCTTGTTGATCGTTGGAATGCCTAATGCGACGGGTCTTGCGCTGTTGGCCGGCATCATGGAGTTTCTGCCTTCCATCGGCCCCATCATCAGCGGCGTGATCGGCACTCTGCTTGCCCTGTTTCAAGGCTCTTACTGGCTGCCGGTGAGCAATCTCTTTTTCGCTATCGTCGTCGGCGTCATCTACTTCATCATTGCCCAGGTGGAGAACATCTACTTCATTCCTCGCTATGTGGGCGGCCAGGTGAAGCTGCACCCGGCGGTGACATTCGTCGGCATCATCTGCGGCGCGTTGGTTTTTGGGGTGCTGGGCATCCTCCTGGCTGCGCCGGTCATCGCCAGCGCACGCGTGCTGATCGTCTACGTCACGCGTAAACTCACTGACCAGGAACCTTTTGAACTTGAAGCGACAGCGCAGTCCGCCATCCAGATTTCAGGGGTGATCGGCGGGCGCAAAATCGAGGCGATCATCTTCGACCTGGACGGCGTGATCAGCAAGATCGATGACGCAGCCATCGAGTGGCCGGCGCAGCGGTTTCACTGGATGGATCGCATCCTGTCGCCAGAAATGCGATCCATTCTTGCACGGCGACTCCTGATCGGGCTAGAAGGCCCGCTGAATCTCTTTGCCAATCAACTCTGGCATTTGGAACTGCGCGATCATCTCAGACGCCTGACTCCACGCTTGAATTGGCTGCGGTGTTATCCACCTGCCGACAAAATGGAAGCGCACAGTGGCATCAAAGAGATCCTGCTCGTCCTTGCCCAAAAGTACCGTCTGGCAGCCGTATCCACGCGCGACCGGCAGAGCGTAGAATCCTTTCTAGAGCGCGCAGATCTGCGCAACGGAGTCTTTGACATTCTTCTCGCCCGCGAGGATGTGCGCAACATCTTGCCCCACACCGACGCGCTCGCCCAAGTTGTGTCCCAATTCGAGTTGACTCCGAATCGGGTTTTGGTCGTCAGCGACACCGATGTGGGGTTGCGTGGCGGACGTGCAGCAGAGATGCCCACAGTCGGCGTCACCTCTGGGCTGGGAACGGAAGAAAATCTGCGCGACGCCGACCTCGTGTTAGCCGCCCCTGGCGATCTCACAGCCTGGCTGTAATCGGATTCACCTCTAGCGCATGGTCAGCGCCATCACCGCCTTCTGTGCGTGGAGGCGATTTTCCGCCTCATCGTAGACCACAGATTGAGGACCGTCGATGACGCCATCGGTGACTTCGATGTTGCGGTCCGCCGGCAGACAGTGCATATAGATGGCGTCTGGCTTCGCCAGGGCCATACGCCGCTCGTCGGTGATCCAGTCGGTGTATTTCTTGCCGATCTTGGCGCTTTCCGCGTTGTCTGATGTGGTGAGCAGCGCGCCCCAGCTCTTGGGATAGAGGATGTCGGCATCCTTGAAGCCGGCGTCAAAGTCATCTAGCACCTCGAAACTCCCGCCGTGTTTTCTCACATTGTCCCTGGCCTGCTGAACAATGTCGGGCATAAGTTTGTATTCTGACGGGTGCGTCAGGCGCACATTCATGCCAAAGCGCGTCATCTGCAGAATCAGGCTTTGGGGCACAGAAATCGGCTTCTGATAGCTGCTGGCATAGGCCCAGCTCACATTGATGGTTTTGCCGCGCGGGTCGCCCACTTTCTCGAAGATCGTCATCAGATCTGCCAGAATTTGAAATGGATGGTAGACATCGCACTGCATGTTGAGCACTGGGACGCGGCTGGCTTTGGCAACATCGTTGATATATTGGTTGCCGAACGCCCAGTCGCACTGGCGAATGGCGATGCCGTCGTAATAGCGCCCATAAATCTCGCCGATCTCTTTGGCAGTGTCGCCGTGGCTGATCTGCGTCGTTTGCGAGTCGATGAAGGCAGCGTGTCCCCCCAATTGGGCCATGCCCACCTCGAAACTGGAGCGAGTGCGCGTGCTGGTGAAGAAAAAGAGTAACGCCAGCGTCTTGTCGCGCAACAGAGGATGGGGAACACCCAGCGCACGATCGCGCTTGAGCTTGAAGGCCACATCCATCACCGTCTCGACTTCCTCTTTGCTGAAGTCCATGTCGCTGATAAAATCGCGACCCCGCAAATCTGTTTGCATAGAAAATTCTCCCGACCTTACCTGGTCAATCAGACGAACGGAAAAATCAAACAAGGCTATTCTATCGTGAAACCGCAGGCAAGACGAACTCGCCCAACATTGACCATCATTCTCCGGCGCCGTAGAACTGCGTATTCGCCCAGCTCCGCCTGCGCTTGTGACCCAGATCATTCTCAAACTGTTGTTACACTCATAGCGGTCCGCGGTAGCTTTCTGTTACAGTGCCATCGGGATCACTGGGCGTAGTTCATCTGGGGAATGAACTAAGACGATTCGCTAGACAGTCCCCGCTTGAAGGCTCAACTTTACTATTGACTTACGCCCCAATGTGATCTACGATCATCATATTCTGCGCTGTTACACAACGTTCTTACATCCATCGTCGTCCTGGTTGTCATCGCCTCTCGCATACATCGCTGCCAGGAATGGTTCGCTGGCAGGACCATTCCCATCGCTCACGTATCTGCTGCCTGCCCGTTGCCCCGAAGAGCCGGATTGCCGGTTCTGTGTTTTCGTTGCGTTTGGCTGTTCACGTTCACAAAAGGAGGTAACTATGAACGCCAACAAACGAATGGTGGTCAATGTGCTGACCATCGTTGGGCTGGTCTTGGGCTTATTGGCCGGCGTCTGGACGCCTCTCCAGGCTGCGCCGCCGGAGGTAGCCCGTAGCGGGCCGCACATCGAAGGTGTGCTGGCGCAAGATGCGCCGGACGCCAGCAACGCCCAGAGCATGATCTTGCAGTATTCGGCCAAGTTTGTCTGCACAGCCGCGCTCCCGCCAGGACAGTTCTGGTATGGCTTGAATGCGCCCATCGTTCATCAGGCGACGGACGTTCTGATCCACAATCCCAACGCCCATGCAGTCACACTCTTCAAGAAAGCAGTGTTGGCTCCCGTGGAAGACCACAGCAAGGTAGAGCAGGGCGTGCCGCCGGGCAAGTGGTTCAGGGTCGTTCTCGGCCCCGACTACGCCTTCCGCATCGACTGCGACGATATCGCCAAGCTGCTGACCGGCAACGTGAACGCCACCTTCGTTGGGACATATGGCATTGGCTTCACCGTCGAGGGCTTCGTCGTCATTGGCATCGGGCCACAACTTGTGGCCGGCACCAATGTTCAGCGTTTCAGCCAGCTCGATGTGGCCGCCGACTATGTGCGCGGCTCCGAGGTGATGAAGAAAGACATTCACTATCAACCCTGGTGGTGGTGGTGGTGGTGGCCGCTGCCCTGGCGTTTGGGCTACGCCTATCAACGCATCCTTCCCCTCCCAATTGCGCAGACGGCTTATCCTAACATCGACTGCCGCGAGATTCTCTACAATCATCTCAAGGCTGATGCGGAGCGTGCGACAGACATCACTCCACAACAGAAGAACGCATCTATGGCTGCGCTCAACGCCGGCATGAACATGGGGCCGACGGATGCCCTACACAACGTAGCCGAAACCGCGCCCGCCCTGGTTGCGCTCATCGGTCGCTGTGAGAAGGTCGTCCTTCAGACCGGACCCCACATCTCGGTGGATTATGTGCTGGTGAGCAACAAGGGACCGACAGACCCGAACCCCATCACCGTGACGCCTGCCCAAACCAGCCAGGTCATCTACCCCTGGATTCCGGGTCGTTGGTACGATCTGGCATTGGTGACGCCGCAAAACCTGGATGTGGATATTCAACACTACTTCCTGAGCTGGCAGACGCAACGCTGGATTGCCGCCGGTGAAACGGCGGCCAACGCCCAGGCTGCGCTTGTCTACTACTTTCCCTACTGGTGCGGTTGGGGATATTGGTGGTGGTGGTGGAACAGCAGCGACTGCATCGACATCGGCGTGGGTGAGGGCGAAAGCCTGGATGTAGAACAGATCACGCCGGTGCGCGTCTTCATGCCCCAGTGGCCGCCTCAGTAAAGTGAGGTGAACCATGCGCGCACTACAGGGTGTGAGACAATTACGATTCCTGCTCGTCGCGCTGCCGCTGATCCTGATCGCCGCAGTCACGGGCGCTCCGGCGTCGCCCCACACGCCGCCGGCCGATGTCCAGAGCTTCAGCTTCTCGGTGGCGCGCGCCGGACCGGCAACGGCGCTCGGGCTGCGTCCGGCGGACATTCTTGTCGCTGGCGGCATCGTCTCGATCGCCTGCGAAGAACTGGGCCTGGTCTGCACCGACCCCGACACGAACGCAGTGGATGATCTGAGCGCGCTTTCCTATGGCGGCGACTTCATCGCCGATGGCCTGCCGGCGCTTCACTTCTCGGTAAAGACAGGCGCGCTCGGCGCAGCAGGTTCGGCTGTCAGCGCCGAAGCAGGATGTTCACCTTCGCAACCCCAGGCCGATGCGTTTCAGACTGAGTTCGATGGTTCCAACGCGCAAGACTTGGATGGCGATGGCATCGCCTGCGCCGGCAACGGCGGCTATGGCCTGACCCTGAGCGAGACGCCGACCTCTGACGACGTCGATGCGCTGGAACGCGACCCGTGTCAGAGCGTAGACCTGGATTGCGATGGTCGCCTGGACAATCCAATCTTCTTTGCACTGACAACGGATTCTCCCAGCCTGACAAACATCAGCGCAACTGCGGCGGATATTCTCGCGGCCACAGGCGACTTCTTGCCGGTGGTCTACGCGGATCATAGCAGCCTGGGTCTGGTCAGCGGCGACGCCATCGACGCGCTGTGTCTTCAGGAGAACGGCAATGGCGCGCTGGATAGCGGCGACAAGGTGCTGATTTCCCTTGCCTCGGCCTCTCCCTCGTTAGCGACCCTCGGCGCCAATGCCGGCGACCTGCTGAGCGTAGCGCCGTTGCGCATCTATCGCAGCGCCGGGCAGATGGGACTGGCCGCCAACGATGACCTTGACGCCGCCCTCTGTTCGGCTAACGTGGTCTTTGGCGAGCTCTATCTGCCCATCATCCAGAAGCAGTAGGTGCAAGCCGCATCTCGTTTAGACGCATGCCCTCTTGGGTCACTCAGGCTTTCCAAGAGGGCATGCTGTTGTTGACCGGCCTGATGTGGTCTTCTCGTCTTCTTGCCTGATCCACACGCCAGCGAATTTGCAATCCCGCTTTGCCGTAGTATGATCGACTGGATTCCACCTGATCGCACGCTGTCGGCTTCGCCATTCAATTATTCACCACTCATGAGCAGTTCACCAATCTGGCTTGAATCCGACTACAATAAGGGGTAACTTGCGCGCGAAGGTGATGCAACTGCTCATGTATGCTGCGTTCCATGAACCCATCCAAGAGACGCTGAACCTGGGCTGCTGAGTTATTGGCGCAAATGTCGGAGAACGGCGGCGTCAACTATGCGCGCGTTTTTGTGCGCTATGTCTTTGCCACACAGGAAGGTCGAACAGTCACAGAATTTGCCAGAACGGTAGACGCCCATAGGTCAGAAGAAGAACTGTTGCGTGAAGGGGAACTAAACTGCGGTTGCTTTGAAACCAGGAGTTTTTGAACTGTGAAAACTCCTGGTTTCAAACAGAGCGAAGTATAAGAGAAGAACTGAGAGAGGAACAGAGGGGAAATCAAAGGCGAGATCAAGACCATCGCCGAATTGCTCAAGGTTGGCGTGACATGGGAGACCATCGAACGCGCCACGGGAATCGACCCTCAACGTTTCGAGGAGATGCAGCAGGAGTTTGTTCGTTTCGCACGGCGGATTCCGGCGGCTCTTTCTCATCGAATTCTCCAAAACAATAGAACAAGAGAGTGCATGATGACCACACGCAGCCTGGCCCGCACTGGCGGCCTCTTTTTTGAAGAATTCACCATCGGCGATTCGGTGGAGAGCGTGGGACGCACCATCACCGAGGCCGACATCGTCAACTTCGCTGCGCTCTCCGGCGATTGGAACCTCATCCACAGCGACGCCGAATACAGCAAGGCGCAGATGTTCGGCCAACGCGTTGCCCACGGCCTCCTGGTGCTGAGCATCGCCAGCGGCCTGGCCGTGCGTCTAGGCTTCATGGAAGAAACGGTGATGGCCTTCCGCGGTTTGGAATGGAGGTTCACCAAACCGATTTTTATCGGCGACACGGTGCGCCTGCGCGTCACTGTCGAAGAGAAGAAAGAAATGCGCCGCCTGGGCGGAGGGCTTGTGACCTTCGCCATGGAGGTTGTCAATCAGAACAATGAAGTTGTCCAACGGGGAACGTGGGAAATCCTGTGTAAGGGAAAGGGATAGGCGAATATGCTGACAAATGCTGCCGTTGTGCGTGCGGTCAACCAGTTGACCATCGAACAAATCAACCTCGATCCGCCAAAAGCCAATGAAGTCCTGGTGCGCGTGCGCGCGGCCGGCGTGTGTCATTCAGACTTGCACAATATGCGCGGCGAGCTGCGTGCAACGCCGCCTCTGGTGCTCGGTCACGAGGGCGCTGGCGTGGTCGAAGAGGTGGGCAGCAATGTCACTCGCATCCGCCCAGGCGACCACATTGCCGTCAATTGGTTGCCGGCATGTGGCCAATGCCCCACCTGTCGCCGGGGGATGCCCAACCTTTGCGAGCGGTTTGCAGCCACCACCTTCAGCGCGCTCATGCCCGATGGCACATCTCGTCATACTGGGCTGGATGGTCTGCCCCTGAAGCCCATGCTGAGTTCTGCCACAATGTCGGAATACATCGTGATCGACGAGGCCGGCGTCATCCCCATCGCCGATGATATCCCCTTCGAGGTCGCTGCGGTGGCCGGCTGCGCGGTGATGACGGGCGTGGGCGCGGTCATCAACACGGCGCAAATCGTCCCCGGCAGCAGCGCAGCTGTGATCGGTTGCGGCGGCGTAGGGCTGAGCGCCATCATGGGCTGTACCCTGGCCGGTTGTGCTCCGGTTGTGGCAGTGGATGTGATGGAAAGCAAATTAGAATTTGCCCGCCAGTTTGGCGCCACCCACACGCTCAACGCTCGTTCGCTGGATGCTGTGGCGGCGGTAAAGGAGATGCTCAACGGCGGCCCGACCTATGTCTTTGACAGCGTCGGCGGTGCGACCACCATCAACCAGGCGCTCACCATGGCGCGGCCAGGCGGAACGGCTGTCATCATCGGCATGCACTCAGCAAAACAGGAAGTGCCAATCTCTGCCGGCGCACTCATCTTTCAGAACAAACGGCTGTTGGGCTGCTTCGCTGGATCTGCGCGACCGTTGGTGGATGTGCCGCAACTCCTCCATCTCTATCGTTCGAACCGACTACCCATTGACCGGCTGGTAACTGCGCGCTATGCCCTCGACCAGCTCCCCCAGGCCTTTCAAGATATGGAAGCGGGCGCAGTTGCCCGTGGCGTCATCGTCTTTTGACTCTGACCCATCTAGCCTATGCCTGGCCTGCTCATTGTCGTCGCGATCGTTCTGTTGGCCTGTGGGTTCCTTTTCATCTGGTGGGGCAGACGCACCCGGAAAAAGGCAGGTCTGCCCACAGGCGAGCTTGTCTATCACGACACAGGCGCAGAAGAAAAAGTGGAAGCGCCCCTCATCAGCCGTCGCTACGGGTTGGTGGGGCGGCCTGATTATCTGGTTCACCGCAGCGAGGGCAAGCGAAAACTGGTCATCCCTGTGGAAGTGAAAAGCCGACGCCGTCCGGCTTCCCCTCACCCTGGACATATCTTGCAGCTTGCTGCCTACTGCTTGATGGTCGAGGAGGTGTATGGCGTGACCCCGCCCTACGGTCTGCTGCGCTACGCCGACGCCACACTTCAGATTCCCTTCACTGACGAGTTGCGCCGCCAGGTCAGCGACGCTGCCGAGGCTGTGCGTCGCGCCCGCGGCGCGTCCGAAGTGCAGCGCCAACACAACGAACCAGAACGCTGTCGTCTCTGCGGCTATCGCGGCGCATGCGGCGCCGCGGCCCTGTGAACACCCCACAAACACACAACTTTCGATAGTCTTCATGCGGCTGAATCTTCGCTAGGCTGAACAGCGGCGGTGTATGGACGGCGCGCCCGGCGCTCATACAGCCAACTGGTTGATTCTGGCGCTGGTCAAAGAGGGTAATCGGCATGAAGGACAAGACAGTAATCATCATCGGCGCGGGCGTCGCCGGGTTGGCGGTAGGCTGTTACGCCCAGATGAACGGCTTTCGCTCGCAAATCTTTGAGATGCACGATCTTCCTGGCGGCCTCTGCACCGCCTGGGAACGCAAAGGCTACACTTTCGATGGCTGTATCCACTACCTCTTTGGCTCTGGCGAAGGGCAGCCTTTCAACAGCCTCTGGCGCGAGCTGGGCGCAGTGCAGAGACGCCCCATGATCTATCACACGGAATTCATGCGCGTCACCGACTCCAGCGGCAAAACGCTCATCGTCTATTGCGACCCAGACCGCCTACAGCAGCACATGAGCGAACTTTCGCCCACCGATGCACTGCTCATCGCTGGGTTGGCCGACGGCATTCGCGCCTTTACACGCTTCGATATGTCGCTCATGCGCATGAAGCCGCGAGAACTCATGACCGCTGCCGACGGCATGGCCCTGGGGCGACGCATGATGCCTTTCCTCGGGCCGCTCATGCGTTGGGGCAGGGTCTCTGCCCAGGAGTTCGCTGTTCGCTTTCGCGATCCTTTCCTGCGTCGGGCCTTTCCCCAGGTCTTCGCCTGGCCCGATATCCCCATGATGGTGGGGTTGTCGTTGTTGGCTTACATGCACATGCACAACGCCGGCTTTCCGGTTGGTGGATCGCTGGAATTTGCCCGCGCCATCGAACGGCGCTATCTGGAATTGGGCGGCGAAATCCACTACAAGGCGCAGGTGGAAAAGGTCCTCGTGGATGGGAACAAAGCCGTCGGCGTGCGCCTGTATGATGACAGCGAGCATCGGGCTGACGTGGTGATCTCCGCCGCAGATGGCCGCGCCACGCTTTATCATTTGCTGGATGGTCGCTTCATCGACCGGACCCTGCAACGACGCTATGACGGACGTCTTCCGATTCACTCTCAGCTGCAAGTCTCGTTGGGTGTAAACCGCGACCTTGCTGATGCGCCACACTGGAATATGTATCTGCTGGATGAACCCATCGTCATCGCCGGGCAAGAGCGCCATGAAATCGGCGTCAAGCACTACTGTTTCGATTCCACCCTGGCGCCGGCAGGCAAGTCAGTGGTGGAAGTGATGCTGCCCAGCGACTACGATTACTGGCAGCGCATCTATGGTCGCAAATTGTACGACATGGAACAGCTCCAAGTGGCCGAGATCGTCACGGACTTTTTGGATGGCCTCCACCCTGGGCTGTGCAGCCAGGTGGAAGTGACCGATGTGGCTACGCCCTTGAGCTACGAACGTTACACCGGCAACTGGCAAGGCTCCACCTGCGGCTGGCTGCTCACCAAAGAGACAATGCTCATGATGATCCTGGGGGTGGGCAATACAATGCCGGGATTAGAAAACTTTTATCACATCGGTCAGTGGGTGGAGCCGGGCGGCAGCGTTCCTTTGGCCGCTATCTCTGGCCGGAACGTGATTCAGCTCCTATGTCACCGGGAGGGGATTCCATTTCAAGTTTCCACGCTGTAGGGGGTCGAGAATGACTGCGCTTTGGGCGGCGCGATGAACAGCCAACCCATGCCGCCGGCGGCCAGAGTTGCGGCCAATGCCGGCCCAATGCTGGCGTATGTGGCCGTATGCAGGAGAGCGACCGTCGGCAGGGCCAACACTCCGCTCAGACCAAGCCCCAACAACGCCAGCAGCATGATGCTCACGCCGGCGCCCCACAGCGCAGAGAGCGCGACGACAAAACTGCGCCGCCATGTGGTCATCTCCACGATGAGCAACCCCAAGAGCGCGCTGCTCATCCAACCCAAGAGTAGGTTGTGAAGAAAGAAGATACGTAACTGTGTGCCTGCCGCCCACAGCCACACGCCGGGGATGATGACGGCGAACGCAGTGAGGAGATGGACTGCCAGCAAGCTCAGGGCGAACCACACCAGCAGCGGCAGGTATGTCCGACGTCGCATCAGTTCCAGCAAGTGGCGCAGGAGGAGCAAGGCAGCAACCAGATTGGCGATTGCCGAGAGCCAGAACATGGATGGAGTGACGAAGGCCGCTGACATACCCAAAACAAAGGTCGCGCAAAGGAGAATCGCCAGGCTTTGCGTCGGCAGCCAGGCGGGCAGCGACGTTCGCTGCTGAAGAGAGGCCCAGAGCAAACCCAGGATGGCAAGAGAAAACCACCCGACGGCGAAGAGGTCAAGAAAGAGATGGAGGGAGGCGTCGCGCAGGGCTGCGCTTTCAACGCCAAGCGCAACCTGCATGCCCAAAGCCAGCGCGCCGGCGGTCGCCAACAGCAAGAGGACAAGCGCCCAATCCCACAACTGGATTGGAGTATGGCGAGCGGGTAATCTCCATGTGGCCCGTGCATACAAAATGGCGAAGAGAAACCACGGCAACCCATTGGCCGCAGCGGTCATAGAGCCGAGCGGCAGTTCCGCAGAGCCAATGGAGGTGAGGCCATAGCCATTGGACCAGAACGCAGGAAAACTGAGCAGGGAGAGGATGCAGGTCAAGGCCATTTGCCCATGAACGCCCCGCGGCAGCGGTCGCCCGGTCAGTCCGGGCAGCATCCTCCACACCAGCGCCATGACGCCCAACGTGCCCCAGCCGAAATACATGAGATGGCTGTGGGCGTGGCGAATCGTCCCATAATTCTGCGCCCATGCTGGCATGCCGTAGAGCAGGCCAAAGCGCAAAAGGACGCCGGTGCTGGCAGCCAACGCCAGGGAGAAAAGCGCAACAAAAGAATAGAAGCGGGCGGAACGTATGGACATGGATCTCGACGCAAGAATATAATCCAGTTGAACGGGATTATATAACATCCTGGAATCTCGATCAGAGACCAATGTCCCACGCGGCGGTGTGCGTTTCATCATTCTTGTCATTCATCTGCAGATCGTGTACCGTTATACTTTGCTCTGTTTGAGACCAGGAGTTTTCGCAGGCCAAAAACTCCTGGTCTCAAAACAACCGCAGTATAGCGGCAGACAATGCAAGGTGGGTTGCATTACAGCTTTTTGTGAATCGGAGGAAAATGTGAAGCTGCAAGACCACATAACTTGGCAGACCCAACAGACCCCGCCGGTTGACTGCGGCGGCGCATCTCTCGTTCTTGAAGCCCGTACATTGATTGTCAGCTTTCATCGCGGCGGCTTTGTGTGGAACTCACCCACTGCCGCAGTTGTGGAGCGCAACGGAAACGTCGAGCGCATCCCAATCGTCGATGTGACGCGGCGGGCTGTTTGGGCATTTGCCGCGATTTCAACGTTGTTCGGGTTATTGGCCCTCATTTTCGGTTCGAGCATGAAATAGGAGAAGTTCATGAGCGAAGAAGAATCGCCCTCTACACCTGATGGGCAGAACGCAGATTTCAGCAAGGTTGTCTTTGGCAAGGCGTTGCAAACTGAATCGGAGACCATCGACCTGCTCGGCAAACTGGCCCATGTCGCCGAACCGGGGGCTGTGTTCAGCGCCCCCATCACAGCGGGCGAGTACACAGTCATCACTGCGTCGGAGCTATACATGGGATTGGGCGCCGGGTTTGGCTCTGGCGGCGGGGGAGACGCCACTGGCAGCGGCGGCGGTTCGGGCGGCGGCGGCGGGGGCACATCCATGGGGCGACCGGTGGCTGTCATCTCCATCGGGCCAAAGGGCGTGGATGTGGAGCCGGTCGTCGATCCCACCAAGATCGCCATCGCCATGTTCACCACCATTGGTGCGATTTTCATGGCGTTGCGGGCAATGCGCAAGGGGAAGTAACTGGGAACGAGTACGATATTGAAACAGGGACGGGAAGAATGATTCCCGTCCCTGTTGGCGTCAGCGCCGCGGGCACTGCCAGGGGGTGTAGTTGTCGGCAAAGGGGCGCACGAGGAACTGCGGCTGTCCGGTCAGAAAATCTCCCGTGGAGAAGGCCACACTGCCATTCACCCACATCTCCACTTTGTAGGGTTCTCCTTGTTGACCAAAGCGCCCCACATCCACCGGCAGCCCATCGATCTTCAGATAGCCGGTTGGCTCGATGGAACCAATGCCTCTGCCGATGGAATACCAGCGATTGTCGCCATTCAGCCGATAGAGTTTGATCCACGCATAGTTTTGTGGCTGGGGCGGCACACAAGTGATGATGTTCCCTATCGGTTCGGGTGTGCCCGCGCTGCGAGAAATGTTCAACCTGGCAAAGGCCGCACCGAATCGCTCGTAATAGTCCATGACAATGGTGTGATTGCCTTTGCTCAAGCGCACGTTCGCTGAGTATTTCGTGCGCCCCTGGTCGAACCAGCGGTCGATGACCAGGTTTCCATCTACATAAAGCCGCACGCCATCATCGGTCTCTGTGGTGAAGCGATATTCGCCTGCATCGAAACGTATGGTGCGCGTCCACCTCACCGAGAAGTTATCCGGCGGGATCTGGAGCGCCGGCGAGCCGTAGCCCCAATTGAAGTCAATCGAACTGTCGTTGCGCGTCATGGCGGGCGCGCCGCTGAGGTTGGGATTGCCGAAATAGTCGCCGCGCCACTTACCGCTTGATGGGGTGGGCGTCGGGCTGGGGGCGTCCGCACGTTGCCATTGCAGGATAATGGTGGCGTCGCCCAGGGCATCGAAGTATTCCAGCCGCACGGGGATGGCGCCGCCTGGCAGATAGATGTCGCTGGTAAAAGTGCGCGTGGATTGTTCGCGCCACTCGTTGATAATGCGGGCGTTGTTGACCCACAACCGCGCGCCGTCGTCTGTCGTCACCGAAAAACGATAATTGCCCGGCTCAAACGAGAGCGTGCGCGTCCAGCGCGTTGAGAAGTTATCACTGTTGACCACGCCCGGCGCGGGCGACCCTCTTCCCCAGCGAAAGTCAATGTTCGGGTCGTCGCGGATGAGAGCCGGCGCGCCGGCCAGATCACGATTGTTGAAGTATTCGCCCCGCCAGTTCACCACGGGCGGCGGTTCGGGCGACCCCAACCGTTCCCAGGAAAAGCGAGCGACAGCCTCGCCCCCAGCCTCGAAGTATTCAACCCGCACCAGATGATGGCCCTCGCTCAATTGGCGATCCACCACGTAGGTGGTGGGCGCCTGAACGCGCCACTGATTGAGGATCAGCTGGTCATCCACAAAGACGCGCATACCGTCATCGGTAGTCGCTGTAAAGCGATAGACGCCGGCGCTCGTGTAAATGTAGCGCGTCCAGCGCGCCGAGAAGTTATCGTTGCTCACCTCTGGAGCTGGCGAGCCGAAGCCCCAATTATAGTCAATGGTTGGCTCATTGCGCGTTAGCACTGGCGACCCGGCCAGCGATGTATTATTCCAATAGGAAGCTACCCAATACGGGTCTGTCTCGGCTGCACGAACAGGGCCTTCATCGTCTGCGTGTGCGGATGCAAACCAAAAGACCGGGGAGAGGGACATGACCAACATCAATCCAAGGAGGATGAAAAAAAACTTCTTGCGCCGCATGCCGATAGACTCCTCTCTTGCGAACAGCACTCTTCACGCCTATTACACTTCATCCACATGAGCACGCCTGTCACTGGGACGGATGAGAGTCGTAAATGTTCCAGCGAACATGCACGCCGCCAGAACGCTCCGAGAAATGGCATCGAGGAGTATGATGGATTTTCCTGTTTGCGTTTCGTTTGTCAATCGCTGTGGGTGCACAAGCGATCCAGATGCAGTATCTGCCCGAAAATGGCTGGCAGATATTGCATCCCCACATCCTGAACTGGCGGCGCGACTGGGCCAGGCTGAGGATTCAGCGTCGTCCACAGGGTGAAGTGGTTGGCATCGATGCGAAAGCTGACGCCTTGCATTGAGCCTCCCAACGGAGTGATGGCCGCAAGCATTTTGCTCTGCACCGAGGTCTGTTCTCCGCCGCCGCTGCTGAAGATCCCCCAACAGCCAAAACTGGAAGACGCCGAACGCTGCGCCAGAGCAGCACGTGCAACGGTCAATACAACGATGAGCGCCAACAACAGCGCACTGCTCGTCAGCAGGATTCTAGTTTGGTGTTTCACTTATCCTCCTTGTTCCTGGGGCAGGTCTGCCTGGATGCGGCAACCAACAGGCGTATCCAAACTCATTGGCCGCAGCGACAGAACGGCGGCCCAGTCGCTTGGCGCGACTGCAAGACTCTGCCACGGCCCTTCACTCCCAACGGGGTGATCCTCCGTAGCTGCTGTTGGTCTATCTCCAATCAGTTCAATGTCAAGGTCTCGAAGTGGAATTTGCAGTAGGCGCGCCCGCCGTTTGGCTGAAAGAGATCGACCAGGAGGTCTCCATCAGTACTTCCTGTCATGGCGATCACCGGGCCTGGACACTCGGCGTTCTTGACGACCGTGACGGTGGTGACATAATCATTCAAATTGTAGTTCTCGCCCGAAATGTCGATCCGATAGGTGAGTTCACCGTCGATTGTTTGACGATTACTGGTGAAATTGAACCCGCGATGTTTCGATCCATCCTCGTTCACGATGCCATACGCCCGAAACTGTCTCAGCCTATTTGTGGCGTCGGCCTCTTCTGCAACCTTTGCGGAATAGGACCAAAAGGCGTATGGGCTGACCGCCAACTGCTGGCGAGGGGACATCTCGCTCTCGTCGCCTACTTGAACGCCGAGAAAGAGCTGTTTGTTGTCGAATATATTGGAAGGGATGGATTGCGCCTGTCCTAGCGACACAGAGAAGAATCCCCCAGATACGATTACGCTCTGCGTTTCTTGCCACACGACAGCGCCGTCCGTCGCTGCATCGTAGAGTCGAAAGATGATGCTGTAATCGCCATCAGGCTTGGGGGTGTTGGCGGCATCGAGTAGAACGCCTTGATACTGCAAATTGGGCTGTACGGCAAGCGCGGCGTCAATGACATTCGATGTTTGGTCGGCTGTCGCCGGCTGGGCGCTGACATCCCACTGAGCGCCGACTCGCAAGGAAGTGAGAATCAGAATCGCAATGGCGCCACCCACCATCAAGGCGGCAGACTGCCCGACAAGACGTTGCATGAGCGATCTCCCTGTAAAAACAACAGAGCCTACTTCTTGTGGATGTGACACCATTGAGAATCAGCAGCGGCCCGATTGCGGCAGCGAGAACCGTTCTTGGTGTGGCCGGCGCATTGCGGCCTCTCGTCAGTCAGGGGTCGCCTTCTGGCCAGCGTCTTGGTGCTTGCCGCCGCTGGTTTGCCGCCAGCAGTCTCGAGCAGCAACCCAAATTCGAGGTTGAATCGTTCGGCGATCTTCTCCGGATCGGGCACCAGGCCTGCATCTGTGATCACGCCCAAAGTGACCCGGCCGTCATAGCTGTAAATGCTGATGCCCATGCCCAACCGCCCAGACTGGGGCACCCAGAACATGACGTTTTCCACCGGAACGCCGGCCAGATAGAGCTTCGCACGTGGCCCAACCACATTGGTGAACACAGCGGTAGCGCGCGCGCCGAAAAAGTCCACGACCGCTTCCTCCACCTCTTTGGGCGTCAAGCCAAACACATTGAGCAGGCTGTAGTAGAGCAGCGACTCGCCCGATTGCTTGAGACGATCCATCCGCACCTTCACCTCGCGCAGGCGCTCGACCGGATCTGCGATCCCCACAGGCATCCCCAAAAAAACCATCCCGAAGACATTGCCCAGGTTGAGCGCTTTTTCGGGAGAGCGCAGATCAACCGGGATGACCGAGTGGATTTCGATGCCGTCTATGGGCACATGGCGTTCGAGCAGATAGTGGCGCAGCGCGCCGGTCATGGCAGCCACCAGTACGTCATTCACTTTGGCATCCAGCCGTTGTCCGATAGCCTTCACCTCCGCCAATTGAATCGGCTCCGACCAGGCCACGCGCTTCTTCACACCCAACTTTCCCTTGAAGGGCGTCACCGGGTCGTTGGGTTGCAGCAAGGCGCGGGTGAGGGTGGTCGCGCCCACGGCAGCCGTAGCAGCGGCGGAGCGCGCCAGCTCGACCACATGGGATGGGTGAAGCAGGCTCTCGGCGCTCTCCTGCCAGACTGTCCCCACGATAGAGCGCGTTGTCCTCCACACCGAGAACGCCGGATTCAACACCGCCGCCAGTAGACTCGACTCACCTCTTTTGCGGCCTGCGGGCGCTTCCAAAGCTGTCAACGGCGCGTCGGGACGGTCGTCAAACAGTCGTATGGTGACAGCCACCAACGCCGTGCCATCGCCGATGGAATGGTGGATGCGCATGACAATCGCGCTCCCCCCCATGACATTGTCCACCACATGCACCTGCCACAGCGGTTTGCTGAAATCTAGCGGCGTGCTGGAGACGTCCGACAGAAAGTCGATGAGATCAGCCTTCGAGCCGGAATCCGGCAGCGCAACGTGGTGGCAATGGGCATCTAGATCGAAGCTCGGATCAAGCTCCCAGTGCGGCAGACCCACGGCGGAATCGCTCTCGACAATGCGCTGGCGGAAACGCTCAAAGGGCAGCAGACGTAGACGGTACGTCTCCTTCACCCTCTCGAAGTCAACTTTCTCTGCAAAAAGCATAACCCCTGTGATCATCATCAAATTGGTCGGGTCTTCCATGTGAAGCCAGGCAGCATCGACAGGCGTCAATTGCACGGACTTGGCGCTCATCTATCGTGACTCCTTTTGCCAAAAGGCAGAACCATGGGTGATTCAATTCGTGAGTGGCTGATCCTGCAAGCAAACGCCCCGGAGCGGGCGATCAATTCAAAGCATACCCGATTGCACGCCAACAAAGCAAATAGCCCACTCCATCTCGGAGTAGGCTATCCACCGGGACATGAGGGGCCCCAAGAGGATGGTGTCGTGTAGAGAGAGACGTGCAAGACTAGCTCCCCAGATCGTCTTTGCACGGCTACAAGATTAGGGCGACGCCGTTAAGAGCCAGTCAAAACAGAGTTAACGAGATGTTAAGAATTTCTGTGCTATAATGACCGCTGTACCGGAACTCGTTTACCGCAGAGAGCACAGAGGAACACAGAGACATTTTCATTGTTATACCGCACAAGGGCACAAGTTGGGCTTTTTCAACCACAGAAAAGCTCAACTTGACGCCGTGCGGAGTATATCTGTGACCGAAGGTCATGTGGCCATTGGGGCGCGCCTCGACATGAGCGCGTCCTGCCAACTGAGGAGCGCTCTATGACCCACACCATCCGCGCGCCGCGCGGGACGACGCTGAATTGCAAGAATTGGTTGCTGGAAGCGCCCTATCGTATGTTGCAGAACAATCTGGACCCGGAAGTCGCCGGCGACCCAGAACGTCTGATTGTCTATGGCGGGCGCGGCAAGGCTGCACGCAACTGGCAGTGCTTCGACGCCATCCTGAAAACGCTGCGCACTATGGAGGCCGACGAGACGCTTCTTGTTCAATCAGGTAAACCGGTGGCCGTCTTTCCCAGCCACGATGATGCGCCACGCGTCCTCCTGGCCAACTCGAACATCGTGCCGGCCTGGGCCACTCAGGAGAATTTCGACAAATGGGAGCAGGCCGGGCTGATCATGTATGGGCAGATGACCGCCGGCAGTTGGATTTTTATCGGTGTGCAGGGCATCTTGCAAGGCACCTATGAGACCTTTGGCGCGCTGGCGCGCCAACATGGGTGGGGCAGTCTCAAGGGAAAACTGGTCATCAGCGCCGGTTTGGGCGAGATGGGCGGCGCCCAACCTTTGGCCGTCACCATGAACGAAGGCGTGGGCGTCTTCGTCGAAGTGGACCGCTGGCGCGCCGAACGGCGGCTGACCCTACGTCAAATCGACGCGGTCACCGATAACCTGGAAGAGGCCATGACCTGGGCTGATGAGGCATTAGCGCACCAACAGCCAAAATCCATCGCGCTGATCGGCAACGCCGCGGAGATTCTCCCCGAACTGGCTCGCCGCGGCGTCATCCCCCACATTGCCACCGACCAAACCTCAGCCCACGACCCGCTCTACGGCTACATCCCGGCCGGCATGGGCATGGGTGACGCAGCAGAACTGCGACAGCGATCTCCGCAAGAGTACCTGCGCCGTTCTCTCGATTCCATGAGCAGCCACGTGGAGGCTCTCCTCGATTGGCAAAGCCGCGGCGCGGTTGTCTTCGACTATGGCAACAACCTGCGCCAGCGCGCCTTCGACAACGGCGTGACCAACGCCTTTGCCTATCCCGGCTTTGTACCCGCTTACATTCGCCCGCTCTTTTGCGAAGGCAAAGGCCCCTTTCGCTGGGTGGCGCTCTCCGGCGATCCAGAAGATATTCGCATCACCGACCGGGTCGTCATGGAACTTTTTCCAGAAGACGAACATCTGGCGCGCTGGCTGCGCCTGGCCGAAGAACAGGTGGCCTATCAAGGGCTTCCCGCGCGCATTTGTTGGCTTGGCTATGGCGAACGAGCACGCGCCGGGCTGGCCTTCAACGAGCTGGTGGCGCAGGGAAAGGTGAAAGCGCCAATCGTCATCGGGCGCGACCATCTGGACAGCGGCTCCGTCGCCAGCCCAAACCGCGAGACCGAAGGGATGCTCGACGGCTCCGACGCCATCGCCGACTGGCCCCTGCTCAATGCCCTCATCAATGCAGTGAACGGCGCCACCTGGGTCAGCATCCATCACGGAGGCGGCGTGGGCATCGGCTACAGCATCCATGCGGGTCAGGTGATCGTGGCCGATGGGACTGAGGCCGCAGCCCGGCGATTGGAACGGGTTCTCACCAGCGACCCGGGCATGGGGGTGGCGCGTCACGCCGACGCCGGCTATCCCGAAGCGATCCGTTTTGCCAGGGCGAATGGTGTCAAGATCCCCATGTTGGGGTAGACTGAAATGCGAACGGTCAATGGTGAACTGTAAATTGTGATATGGTGAATGGTGAAGTGCGATGACGGTAATGATTTCTGAATCAAAACAAAATAGGATGGCCCGGGTAGGGTCTGACAAGTGTCCGGTCGATCACACCCTCTACTCCTGCCAGAAAACGGCTCATGCAGTGGAACCGGTGGGCCGCCCCATCGAGCGCGACGGGCAGGGTGTCTGGCACATCCGCAGCTATGATCTGGCGCGGCTGGTGCTGCGCGAGTCTGAAACCCGCCAAGCTGGCTTCAAGGCGGACCTTCTGGAACGTATGCCCAAAACGATGAGCACACCCGTGCTCTATCAGGAAGGCAAAGAGCATCAGGAACAGCGCAAACAGACGGCGCGCTTCTTTACGCCAATGGCGACAAGCGCCAACTACCGCCAGCTTATGGAGAGCCTGACCGGACAGCTGGTGGGTCAACTAGAGCGTGATGGCCGCGCTGACCTGGCGGAGATGAGCATGACGCTGGCGGTACAGGTTGCCAGCAAGGTGGTGGGGCTGACCAATAGTCGCAAACCGGGCATTGACCGCCGGATCAACGCCTTCTTTTCTTCGGAAGCTACATCGCTCATCTGGTCGCCCCGTGGGCTGCTCAATCTTGGCAAAAACCAATGGCACGTGCTCCAGTTCTACTATCAGGATGTGCAGCCGGCCATTCAGGCGCGACGACGCCAACAGCAGGAAGATGTAATTTCCTACCTGCTCGACAAAGGTTATCGCGACCGGGAAATCCTGACAGAATGCGTCACCTATGCCGCAGCCGGCATGGCGACGACGCGTGAATTCATCTGCGTCGCGGCATGGCATTTCCTGGAGCAACCCGAACTGCGACGACGCTATCTGGCCGCCAACGAGGAGGAACGCCACACCATCCTTCACGAAATCCTGCGCCTGGAGCCAGTGGTCGGGCACCTCTTCCGTCGCGCGACAGAGGAGATCGTTCTTGACACCGCCGACCGGGTGGTGACCATTCCCAAAGGCGCGCTCATCGACATCCACACCTATGCGATCAATGCGGAGGAGGCAGTCGTCGGCGAGGCGCCGTTACAGCTTTGCCCAGAGCGCGTCATCAATGCGCCGCGCGCTCATCGCGCGGTGCTGAGCTTTGGCGATGGACATCACCGCTGTCCTGGCGCCTATGTGGCGATTCAAGAGAGCGACATCTTCTTGCAGCGGCTGCTGGCGTTTCCTGGGCTGCGCGTCGAGTCGGGGCCAGAGCTTGCCTATGCAGAGATCGTTGCTGGCTACGAGTTGCGCAACTTCATCGTGGCGCTGGACAACTGAACATCGCTGTAGGTGAGACATTAATGTCGAACATCTTCCAGGAAGCTTCCCAGCTTCCTGGAAGATTGTGAGCGAGTATGAGTTCATAATCGAGAAATCAGTAGGGGGAGACGGGCAGTGAAAAGCGATCAGACACCACCCACGACAATCGATGAATACATCGCCGGCTTCTCTCCAGAAATACAGGAGATTCTGGAGAAGATCAGACAAATCGTTCGAGAGGTCGCGCCAGAAGCGAGCGAGACAATCAAATATCAAATGCCGACCTTTGTCCTGCACGGCAACCTGGTTCACTTTGCTGCGTTCAAAAAGCACATTGGCTTCTATCCTGTGCCGTCTGGCGTGGAGGCGTTCAAGGAGGAGCTTTCGGTTTACAAGGGCGCCAAAGGTTCAGTGCAGTTCCCACTCGATCAGCCAATTCCCTATGACCTGATCAGCCGCATCGTGAAGTTTCGCGTCCAAGAAAATCTGGAAAAAGCAGCAGCAAAAGGAAAAAAGAAGTGAGAATCATACGCATCATACTCGCAGCGATTGGGATGTTCCTTTGCGTCGTCTTTTTCGTATCGTTCATCGCCGCAATTTTCGGCGCATGGACGATCAATCGCACTCTCTCCGATGCGGTGATCGGGCTGATCGTCCCCGTGGAGCGCATCGCCGGCCAGGCGCAGCAAGGTTTAGGTGACTTGGGCGAGCGGCTCCATGTCGCCCAGGACGAAGTCACAGCCCTGCGCAGCGAGGTGGATACACTGACAGTGGAAATTCAGGAGAATCGTGAACTGCGCGTGTCGCTTGCCACCACCCTGACTACTCGACTCGAACCTATTGCGCAAGTCGCCGCCCGAGATTTCGGTCAGGTGCGTGATGGGTTGACCGCGGTCAACAACACCCTGGAGGCAGTCAACCGCCTGCCCTTTGTCGATATCAGCGCGCCTCGTCTGGAACGGCTACAGGAGATCGAACAAAATCTGGCGACCTTGACGACTCAGTTGACCGAACTGAAAGCCAGCGGCGACCGCATCGGCGCGGCGGCGGACGAGATTCTTCCCCAGGTGAGCCAGGGGCTGGACGCGCTGAATGAAACTGCCAACACGCTTCAAAGCCGGCTGGATGAAATGGATGCCGGCCTTGTCGGATTCACCAATCGCCTGGCGTCTCTCAAGCAGACCATCGCCGCGGGCTTCACCATCATCACCTGGGCGGAAATCTTCTTGCTTGCGTGGCTGGCTGCATCCCAGGTCAGCCTGTTCAGCCATGCCTATAAGTGGGCGGCCAAGCCATGAACGAGCAGGCAAATGGGCGCAGCGATCCCCACGCCGGCCAGTGGTATGTGGCAGCCTTCAGCCAGGCGCTCCATTCTGGCGAAACATTGGTCAAGACAATCGCCGACCAGGAAATCGTTTTCTGGCGCACGCATGACGACCAACGCAAGGTGCAGGCTGCATCAGCCGTTTGTCCCCATTGGGGCGGCCCGCTGGGTGAGGGAAAAGTGCAAGCCAATGGCGCGCTCACCTGTCCGTGGCACGGATGGCGCTTCCGCGACGGCCACTGCCTTGACCGTCCCCGCCTCAAGCTGGCGTGTTACCTGGCTTTTGACGACGGCATCTTGCTCTGGGTGCGCCTGCCCTGGGATGTGGCTCACGTGACGGAACCGCCCTTGCAGAGCCGCCCCAATGACGCCCTCTCCTTCTGGTTCGATGTGCATGTGAACTCGGATGTCTATCACGTGCAGGAGAATTACCTGGACTTCCTGCACCCTGCCGAATATCACACCGCGGTCTTCAATCACTGCGTCCACCTGGGGCGCGAGGGGGAGAGCAATCTGGTGGAGCTGGGCTACAAGATGCCGTTGGGCAAGTCGCTCATCACCCGCACCCGCGTTTGGGCGCCCACGGCCTATCAGGTGCGCAATGAAGTGTACGAAGGACTGGCCGTCGGTCTGGTCATCGAGAGCCACCTCACCCCCATTGCGACAGACCACACCATCATTCACGAAATCTATCACGTGCCCAGGGCCGTGATCCCCGACAAGGGTTGGCCCTTCATGCGCTTCTTCATGCGCAGGTCGGCGAAGCGCATTCGCAGCGAGGACGCGCTCTTTTCAGCGCGCCGCCACCTGTTGCGTAAGCTGGGTTTTGTCGATGGCCGCGGCCTCCCCATCGCCGGTCGCGTCGCCCCCTATCTGGATGAGTGGTCAGCCTCCGACGAAGCAGAAATTGCCGAAATGCGTCTGACCGAGCTGGTGGGCAAAAAGGCGCCGGCGCATTGGTGAGATACACTGGGCGCGGTGTACTCCTGGTCCCAAGATCGGCGAATCATCTCGCCGCCCGGCACGCGTGACGCATGAATTGTCAACCCGGCGAGCAACACGCCAGGCGTCTATTGGCAATGTCTACAGTCGGTTCAACACCCCCTAACCGTGGAGTCCCCAACCATCGACACCTGTTTGACAGATGATAGCGGGCGTATTACGATCTGCCAGCAACATCCTTCCTGCAAGTTTTTGACAGCGCGCATGTATCTTTTATGACATTGGGAAGCAAAGGAGGAACCACATGCTCAAAGTGCGTTTTTTGATCATCACCCTGTTTATCGTGGCCGGGTTAGGTCACCTGAGCGGCCTACACGCTCAGGAAGACCCCGGCGCTGGCGGCTCCAGGCTCTATCTGCCGACCGTGCTCAAGGACGGCGGCGTGCAGCAAAACGGTGAGGAGTCGGCGAACATCCTGGTGCATCTCACCTACCGTTCTCATGAAGAGCTGGACAAGTTCCTGAGCGATCTGGATGTGTTAGAGGCAACCTGCGGACAAAACTGCGTCATTGCGCTCGTCACGTCAGTCGAATATCAGCAGTTGCTCGACGAAGGTCGATTGGTGGAAATCGACGACGCAGGCACGGCGCAACTGGTCGCTGACATGGCGCAGGTGCAACAGGCGTCCGCGGCCAGCGCCCAGGCCATCGGCTCGATCCCTGGTTACTCCTGCTATCGCACGGTTGAGGAGACCTACAGCAGCCTGGCGGCGCTGGCTGCCGCCAACCCACAGCTGGCGACTTGGACAGACATCGGCGATAGCTGGGAGAAAGTGACGCCGGGCGGCGCGGCTGGCTATGATGTCTATGCTTTGAAACTGACCAACAGCGCAGTCGCTGGCCCCAAGCCCAAATTTCTGCTCATCGCTGCCATTCACGCCCGCGAGTACACCACGGCGGAACTGGCGACGCGCTTTGCCGAAGAGCTGATCGCCAAATATAACGTCGATGCCGACGCCACGTGGCTGCTCGATTACTTTGAGATTCACATTATTCCCCAGGTCAATCCCGACGGACGCAAAAAGGCCGAAGCAGGCGCGTCGTGGCGCAAGAACACGGACAACAACGACGGCTGCAACAATTCCAGCACCTGGGGGACAGACCTCAACCGCAATAGCACCTTTCGCTGGAACAATGGCGGCAGCAGCAGCAACGCCTGCGACGCCACCTACCGCGGGCCGAGCGCCGGCTCTGAACCAGAGACGCAGGCGGTGCAGAACTACGCCGCCTCGATTTTGGTGGACCAGCGCGGGCCCAACGATAGTGACGCCGCCCCACCCACTGCGCAAGACGTCTTCATCACATTGCACAGTTACAGCGAGCTCGTGCTCTACCCCTGGGGATGGACGACCACACCGGCGCCCAATAAAACGCAGTTGGAAACATTGGGGCGCAAGTTCGGCTATCTTAACGGCTACCAGGTGTGCAACGGCCCTGTCTGTCTCTACGGTACATCAGGCACCACCGACGATTACACATACGGCGAATTTGGGACGGCCAGTTATACCTTCGAGTTGGGGACAGCCTTCTTCCAGTCGTGCTCTGTATTCACCTCGGATATCATCCCCAAAAATATGCCAGCCCTCTATTACGCGGCCAAGTCAGCGCGGCGACCCTATCAAAACCCAGCCGGCCCGGACGCGCTCAACGTCAGCGTCAGCCCCGCCACCGCAACCCAGGGTAGCTTGGTGGCGCTGAGCGCCACGATGAACGATACGCGCTACAATAGCAACGGTTGGGGAACCGAACCCGTGCAAACCATCGCAGCGGCACAGTACACCATCGACGCGCCGTCATGGGCGGGCGGCGTTCCCGTCGCCATGAACGCCAGCGACGGCGCGTTCAACAGCACGGTCGAAAACGTAGTTGCGCAAATTGACACAACAGGGCTGACGCCCGGCCGTCACACTGTCTTCGTCGAGGGACAGGACGCCAACGGCAACTGGGGCGTGCTCTCAGCAGTCTTCTTGTGGGTCACCACCGACGCGCCCACTTCAACGCCGACGCCTACCACCACACCCACTCCAACCAGCACTCCCACCAGCACACCGACCCCAACGAATACACCGATGATGGGCAACACCGGGTTCCTCAGCCCCAGCGCCAACGCCCCACGAACCAGCAGCGCAGGCGATAACAATGGCTTCGAGTCCAACCCCACCAACGCATACGCCGATGGAGGAGGAGTTGCCCAGGATGTCAACAGCGGCAGTAACACAAACTCGTCATGCACGGCCAACAGCAAGGACAAGCACGACTTTTTCAACTACAACATCACGCTGCCGGGCGGCGTCACGGTCAAAGGCATCGAAGTGCGCCTCGACGCCTTTGTAGATGCGGTCGGCGGCAACGCGCCAAAAATGTGTGTGCAGCTTTCGTGGAATGGCGGAGCAAACTGGACCACGGCCAAACAGACACCGACGCTAACGACAAACGAAGCAACGTACATCCTCGGCAGCGCAGCGGACACATGGGGACGCTCCTGGACGACAGCCAACCTCTCCAACACGAACTTCCGCGTGCGAGTGATCGCTGTCGCTTCAGGTTCGAGCGCGACGAACCGTGATTTTTCACTGGACTGGGGCGCCGTGCGCGTTACCTATCAATAGGGCGCGGCCAAAATCAGTGATGGGCGGCCACTTCGTAGAGGCATAAACCGCGGCGGTGACGGTTTGCACTGTGAGACAAACGACTTTTCTGAAAAATAGTGGCCCATGACTCATGACTCGTGACGGATGACTCGTCACGAGTCATTTGCACCATGTTCATTGTTGATTGTGCTCCGTAGGAGCATGGAACCTGACAGGCCATCCACCATTGTATCGAGGAATTGATGGAATTCGATCCCAACGCAGTACGCAAGGAATATGAACGAGGCCGGTTGCTGGAGGAACACGCGCCGGCCGACCCTTTCGCACTTTTCAGCGAGTGGTATCTCCTGGCGCTGGGTGCGCAGATCGTCGAGCCGAATGCCATGACGCTGGCAACGGCGACCGCAACTGGCCGCCCTTCCGCCAGGGTGGTGTTGCTCAAGAGTTTCGATGAGCGCGGCTTCGTCTTCTTCACAAACTATCTGAGCCGCAAAGGCGAAGAGCTGACAGCCAATCCCTTCGCTGCGCTCTGTTTCTGGTGGGTGGCGCTGGAGCGCCAGGTGCGTATCGAAGGGCGTGTGGAGAAGCTCCCCGTCGCAGAATCGGACGCCTACTTTGCCAGCCGTCCCCTGGGCAGCCGGCTGGGCGCGCTCGTCTCGGCGCAAAGTCAAGTCATCAGTGGGCGGGCGGCGCTGGAGGAGCGCCTGGCTCAGTTGCAGACAGAATACGCCGCCAAAGAGCCGGAGCGTCCGGCCTATTGGGGCGGCTATCTGGTCGTTCCCCAGGTTTTCGAGTTCTGGCAGGGCGGGCCCCACCGGCTTCACGACAGGCTGCGCTATACAAGAGGGACCGACGGTTGGCTGATGGAGCGGCTGTCGCCGTGAGGGTCAGGAAGCAGCCGTCGATGGCTGCCCAGTATCCTTCATCGGTTCAATTGCGGTTGACTGTCGATTGCAAAACGCATGGGTTCCTCTTGTCATGATTCTAGCACATAGGGCGAAGTGTCGCCAATGGCCCTTACAGACCTGATCGCCAGCTTGCGCGGCGACGCGCAATTCATGGCGAATGTAGCTGCCTGGCGGGTGCGACCGGCGCAAGCAGCCACATTTGCGCCCATTCCGCCGGCGCTCCATCCCGACCTGTGCTGCGGTCTAGCGGCCAGGAACATCGAGTCGCTCTACAGCCATCAGGCGGAGGCGATCTCCTCTGCGCTGGCAGGGCGCAACGTCGTCGTGGTGACGCCGACGGCCAGCGGCAAAACGCTCTGTTACCTGCTGCCCACCTTGAACTCCCTGCTGAATGACCCCACGAGTCGGGCGCTCTTTCTCTATCCCACAAAGGCGCTGGCCCATGACCAGCTGGCAGAGATCGGCGCATGGGCGCTGCAATTGGGGTGCGCCGCCGACTCTTTCGCCGCACCCTACGACGGCGACACGCCCGCGGCCCAGCGTAGCCGCATACGCAGCCACAGCCGCATCATCCTTTCCAACCCCGACATGCTCCACATGGGCATCCTGCCCTTTCACCCCCAGTGGGCTGGGTTCTTTGCCGGTCTACGCTTCATCGTCATCGACGAGCTGCACACCTATCGCGGCGTCTTCGGCAGCCATGTGGCGAATGTGCTACGCCGCCTGTTGCGCATCTGCGAATTCTACGGCAGCCGCCCCAGTATCATCTGCACCAGCGCCACCATCGCCAACCCGCAAGAGTTGGCTCAGCGGCTCATTGAGCAACCCGTGGCGGTGATCATGCGCAGCGGCGCGCCGCTGGGCGAAAAACACGTGATCCTCTACAACCCACCCATGGTCGACGCGGAACATGGGCTGCGACGCAGCGCAGTGCTGGAAGCCGAGTCGCTGGCAGCCCGTTGCATCGCCGCCAGCGTGCAGGCCATCGTCTTTGGCCGCTCGCGGCTGACCACAGAGCTGCTTCTCAAATATCTGCGCGAGCACATCAAGCGCAGCCAGATGCGCTCAGCCAACTTTTCTCTCATCGATCCCCAGACAGCCATTCGCGGCTACCGGGGCGGCTATCTGCCCGAAGAACGCCGAGCGATCGAGGCCGGGCTACGCAGCGGCGCAGTGATGGGCGTCGTCGCCACCAATGCGCTAGAACTGGGCATCGACATCGGCCAGCTCCAGGCAGCGATCCTGTGCGGCTATCCAGGAACCATCGCCAGCGCATGGCAGCAGATGGGGCGCGCCGGTCGCACCACAGAGGCGTCGCTGGCGATCTTGGTTGCCACGGCCAATCCTCTCGACCAGTACATCGTTCAACACCCAGAGTTCCTGTTCGAGCGTTCGCCTGAAGCGGCCTTGATCAACCCCGACAATCTGGTCCTGCTGGTGGATCAGGTGCGCTGCGCCGCGTTCGAGATGCCCTTTCAGGCTGGCGACGATTTCGGCGCGTGCGAATTCACCCAGGATGTGCTCGACTTGTTGGGTGAACACGGCGACCTGTCACAGCACGGAGAACGCTGGCTCTGGCGCGGCGCAGGCTTTCCCAGCCGGCGCATCAGTCTGCGCGCTGGCAGCGCCGATGCAGTGGTTATCCAGGAGGATGGGCAGGGCGAAACAAAGAGCGAGCCGGCGCCGCGGCTGATCGGCGAGATCGACGCCGCCAGCGCACAGATGCTTGTCCACGACGGCGCAATCTACTTCCATGAAGGACAAGGCTATCTGACGACGCGGCTGGATCAGGAAAATCGCATCGCCCACGTAACCCGTCAGGAGGTTGACTTCTACACCGCAGTGGATCGGGCTGTAGAGGTGCAGGTGACCGCGACCCATGACGAGAAACCCGTGGCTGGCGCGCTGGTCGCTCATGGCGACGTGGTCGTCCATTCCAGCGTCGTTGGCTACCGCCGGCTCCGTCACCTGACACACGAGGTGCTGGACGTGGTCAGTCTAGACTATCCTGCCCAAACTTTGGAGACCACGGCTTATTGGCTGGCGACGCCGCCGGCCACACAGCGGGCGCTGGCGCTTGCTGGCGTCTGGTTCGATTCGATCAACGACTATGGCCCCAACTGGCAGGAGCAGCGAGAACGGGTGCGTCAGCGCGACCAGCGGCGCTGCACCCGTTGCGGCGCGCCCGAGCCGCCGGGTCGCCAGCACGATGTCCATCATCTGCGCCCCTTCCGCACCTTTGGCTACGCGGCCGGCGTCAACGAGGCGTATCGGGAGGCGAACCGTTTAGAGAATCTCGTGTTGGTTTGCCGCGCCTGTCACCAACGGCTGGAGATGAGCGTGCGCACTCGCAGTGGACTGGACGGACTGGCCTATACCCTGCACAACCTGGCGCCGCTTTTTCTTATGTGCGACCGCCAGGATATCGACGTGCACGTTATGCGCGGGGAATGGCGGATGGGGCAGGGAGACGCACCCTCACGGAATGGGACGTCAGGACAGCTGCCCACCATCTACATCTACGAGCGTGCCGCGGCCGGGCTGGGTTTCAGCCTGCGCCTATTTGAAGTGCATGCAGAGTTGTTGAACGCAGCCTACGAACAGGTCCGCTCGTGCCCCTGCGTGCGGGGCTGTCCAGCGTGCGTGGGGCCAGTGTTGGAAAACGTGGAAGAGCAACTAGAAACGAAGGAGATCACGTTGCGCCTGGTGGAGGCGCTACGGTGAATATGTTTCCAACGAGCAGAGTCGGTGCGCCAACCGGCCATTGCGCATGCGGGACAACTGCTTTGAACGCTGCTTACTGCTTTCTGGATGATGACCTTATGTTGGCCCACAATCTTCCAGGAAGCTGGAAGATTGTGGGCGAGTATGAGTTCGAAATCCAGAAATCAGCAATTCCCTCAAATCCGGCGTCTGTCAAATCACATCACGGGCGGCCAATGATACAGTCCGCAGCGTTTTGCGTCAAACACCATTTTGGCTGCGCCGGATAGCGCAACGCCTACGCGTGGGTTTGTCTACACATCTTCGATGAACGTCGCGATCAACCGGGTGGTCTCTTGTGGGCGCTCGATGGGGATCATGTGGCCGCAGTCGAGGAGATGGAGCGCGCTGCCGGAGATGGCCTGATGGAGACGCTGACTCTGCTTTGGCGGCGTCATACGGTCTTGCTGGCCGCCGATGATGAGCGTGAGCGCGGCGACGCGGGCAACGCGACCGGTCACATCGAAGGCATTGCAGGCGGTGAAACCATCGATGAGGGTCTGCGGATCGACTTTGCGTAGATGTTCAGTGTGTTTCTTGAGCACAATCTCGGGCGTGTTTTCAGCGTAGGAAAGACGCGTGATGAGCTCTGTCGCGGCGACGAAATCGTCGGTCAGTCCGTCAAGGATAGCCGGGCTGACAGGCAGGCGTGAACTGGCGCCTACCAACACAAGCCCGGCCAGCAGGCGCGGGTGGGTCAGGCTCACATCCAGGGCGATAGCGCTGCCCAGGGAGTGACCCGCCAGCACAAAGTTGGACAAGCCCAGGCTCTCCGCCCAGGCGGCGATAAGCGCCGTGTACTGCTCGACTGAGGTGAAGCTGCGCCCCGCCGAACGCCCGTGGCCGGGCAGGTCAAAGGCGTAGACATCCACCCCATCAAGTCGGCGCAGCAAAGGCGGCCAGTGCAAGTGCGACCCGCCCACGCCGTGGATCAACACCAGGGACGGACGGCTATCACCCGCGCTGGTCGCCTCGCGATGGAACGTAAAGAAAACCCTCTGCCCGCCAAAATCGAAAACCGGCATCGCACCTTCCCCCAAAACCTCAATCCGTCAAAACTCCTCTTGCCCTCACCGCATGATCGGCCCACCCGTGGTGATCGCCTCCATGTCGGCGTCCACCATCAAACGCACGAGCTGTCGGAAATCCACTGTTGGCTCCCAACCAAGCTGCCGCCCCGCCTTAGAAGCGTCGCCCACCAATAGGTCCACCTCTGCCGGACGATAGAACTTGGGGTCTTGCACCACATACTCGCGCCAGTCCAGATCGAGATAGCCGAAGGCTTCTTCCACGAATTCCTGGACGCTGTGGGTCTCGCCCGTGGCAATGACATAGTCGTCGGGGCGGTCTTGCTGCAACATGAGCCACATGGCGCGCACGTAATCGCCGGCGAAGCCCCAGTCCCGGCGCGATTCAAGGTTGCCCAGGTGCAGTTCGTTGGTCATGCCCAGCTTGATCTTGACTGCGCCATGGGTAATCTTGTGGGTGACAAATTCCAGGCCGCGGCGTGGGCTTTCATGGTTGAAGAGGATGCCCGAACAGCCAAAAATGTTGTAGCTCTCACGATAATTGACAGTGATCCAATGGCCGTAGACTTTTGCGACGCCATATGGGCTGCGTGGGTAGAAGGGCGTGCTCTCTCTTTGTGGCACCTCCACGACCTTGCCGAACATTTCGCTGCTGCTGGCCTGGTAAAAACGAATCTTGGGATCGACGATGCGGACGGCTTCAAGCACGCGCGTCACCCCCAACGCGGTAAACTCGCCGGTGAGCACTGGCTGTGTGAAGCTGGTAGGCACAAAACTCTGCGCGGCCAGGTTGTAGACTTCATCGGGTCGCACTTCTTGCAAGATGCCGATGAGGCTCATCTGGTCCAGCAAGTCGCCCTGAGTGATCTCGATATGATTCTGGATGTGTTCCAGACGGCTGAAGTTGATGGTGCTGGTGCGACGCACCATGCCCACCACCCGGTAGCCGCATTTGAGCAACCATTCGGCCAGATAGCTGCCATCCTGCCCGGTCACGCCGGTGATGAGTGCAGTCGGCATTGTCGTTCGTTCCTCTCTATTTCTGTAATAAGTTGGCGCGCCACACATCCAACATGGCGCGCAGGGAATCTTCCAGTCGAATTTGGAGACGCCAATCTGTGGCGTCCATCAGCTTACGATTGTCGCACACGCTCAACGGCACGTCGCTGGGTCGCATCCGCACGGGGTCGACCTCGATCTCGATGCGGTGTGTCGTGAACCCGAGCAGAGTGTCAAGCAGCCAACGCACGGGCCGCGCCGTCCCGCTGCCCACGTTGTAAACGTCACCGGGGAGGCCCTTCAGCGCCAAAAGCCAGTAGGCGCGCACGATGTCACGCACGTCGGTGAAGTCGCGCTGCGCATCCAGATTGCCCACGCGCACCACAGGCGGGCGCAACCCAGCCTCGATCTCGGCGATCTGGCGTGCAAAGGCGCTGGCGGCGAAATCGTCGGCCTGATCGGGTCCGATATGGTTGAACGCGCGCGCCCGCACAGTGGGCAGGCGGTGGCTATGCCAGTATTGAAGCGCCATCATGTCCTGGGTCACTTTGCTCACGCCGTAGGGGCTGTTGGGACGAAAGGATGTTTCCTCGTCAATGGGCAGGTCGTCGGGCTGCACCAGTCCATAGACTTCGTTGGAAGTGGTGATCAGCGTGCGACATGTGGGACGCCAGCGGCGTAGCGCCTCCAACAAGTTGAGCTGGCATTGAATGTTGAGTTCGTAAGTTGTCCAGGGCTGCCGCCAACTGCCGCCCACATCGCTCCACGCCGCCAGGTGCAGCGTCACGTCAGGCTGCACGGCCTGGACGACTTCACTGACCCACAAGGCGTTGCGTAGGTCGCCGCGCTGCACATGCAATCGCCCCAGGATATGCTGGATACGGCGGTCATGGCGGTGGATGACGGCGTAGAGATCCACGTCCGTTTCACGAATCAAATACTCGGCCAGGTGGCTGCCTGCGAATCCTGCGGCGCCGGTGAGAAGTACACGCATGAGTGTCAGAAACCAGAAAGATGGTTTACCGAAAGACAGTTTACGGAAAGACGGTCTGCCCAAAACAGTATAAAGCAGTGGATTGGCAACACCCAATCGCAGGGAGCGCGCTTGCATGGCGATGAAGGCAAGAGACAGGCCAGTCGCTAGCACATTTCTGACGAAGCGCAAACCAGACAGTAACAGTGCGCCTGCGCCCGTCTAACGCGCCCGGGCTAGACTAATGAGCATTGATGCAAGACACGAATCGCTTCAACACAAAGTCAAAAAGAATCGCAAGAGTTCGTCAAAAGGAGAAAACTATCATGCAAGTCAACACCTACAACAACCTGGTGCGCGATTTCGTCAGCATGGCTGACGCCCTGAACCGCATGGTTGACCGCGACCCGCGCGCTTATGACTATGCGCGCAGCGGCGGCAGCATCAACGGTCAGTCAACAGTAACTCGCTTGCCTGTGGACGCTTGGGCCACCGATGAGGAGTTCGTGCTCATGGCATATTTGCCTGGCGTCAACCCGGAAGATGTCGAGATCACCTTCGAGAACGATGAGTTGGCCATTCGCGGTCGCTTCCAGTCGCTGCCCGAGAATGTGCAGTTCATCAAGCGTGAGCTTTATCATGGCGGCTTCGAACGACGCATCACCTTCAACGTGCCGGTGAACGCCGAGGCTATCGAGGCCACCTTTGAGCACGGTGTGTTGACCCTGCGGGCGCCCAAGGTCGAAGCCGTCAAGCCCAAGCAGATCAAGGTGCTGGCCCGGTAAGACGCGTCGACAAGTCGCGCACAGTCGATCTGGACAGCAACTGTCCCCCAAACCATCAACGAAAACGACGCCGCCAGAATTTGGCGGCGTCGTCTTTGCTCTCGGAAACATATCTTCTCGGTATTTCGGGGGACGAGGTATGGACACAACACCTCGTGTCTGCACGGTTGACGCACTCCAGATTATCAAGCCAATGCTCAGAAATCCCCAAAAGTCTCTTTCTCGATCAGGCAGGGAACTGGCTTAGCCCTTCAAAAGCGGCACCCAACAGCGCAGCTTTGGAGTTGAGAATGACGTGAACAGGCATACGCTCCATGGCCACGCCAAAGCGCCCTTTGTTACGAAACGCCCGCAAGAAAGACTCGTGTTGCAGCGCGTTCAGGATGCGCGGCGGAATGCCGCCGCCGATGAAAACACCGCCAGTCGCCAGCACCTTGAGGGCCATGTTGCCCGCTTCCGCCCCCAGGATCGCTACGAACATTTCCAGCGTCCTGGCGCAGAGCGCGCTGGGCGGCTCATCTCGCAGCGCCGCGTTGACAATGGTGGCTGTCATATCGGCAGAAGCAGCCAGTTCGTCACGCAGCCAATCCGGCTCTGGCGCCTGGTTGGTGTCGCGTAGATAGCGATAGAGGTTGGGCAGCCCCATACCAGAACAGACAAGCTCATAACTGACATGATTGAAGCGCTGCAAGAGATAACGCAGCAGCCCCAGCTGCAATTCATCCAGCGGAGCAAAATCTGCATGGCCGCCTTCAGAAGGCTGCGCCAGATAGCGCTGACCGTCCCACACCAGGTAGGCCTCACCCAGCCCCGTACCCGGCGCTACCACAGCGATGGCGCCGTGCTCCACCAGCGCGCCGTGATTGAGAGTGAAGAGGTCGCGCGCCTGCAAATGGGGCACAGCATGTGCAATCGCCAAGAGATCGTTGAGCAAATGGACCGACTCGATCTGTAAGGCGTGTTCAAGCTCTCGTTCGCTCATACGCCATGGCAGATTCGTGGCTGCCACCTGACCGTTGACCACAGGGCCAGCCACGCCAAACGCGGCCCGTTCCACCCGTTCGCCTGTTTGCGTCAGAAACTTGAGGACTAATGTCTCCAGATTTGGGTAGTCTTTGCTTGGAAATGTGGCTTCAACAATGGGGTCAAAGGGGCCACGTTCCGGGCTGATCAGGGCAAGACTCGTCTTTGTGCCACCAATATCGCCTGCGAGTAAAAGTGCCATCGGCATACATCCTTGTGTGTGTGAATTGTGTGAAAAGGGGAGAAGAACTGTACTCAGTTTTATGGCCCGGTTGAGCGCTACGTCGTCTTTTGGATTGTTTCATCGATCTGCTGCGCCGCATCATGATCCAGAAACCAGTGAAGCTCGCCAGTAACAGGCTGCACCATCCCTGCCGGCGTCAAGGCCAGGGGGAATGGGGGCCGAAGGCTAGAGGCGACAGCTTCCGCCTTGTTCGCGCCAGCGACAACAAATGCAACATACCGGGCATGGTTGATCACGGGCAGGGTGAGCGTGATGCGCTGTGGCGGAGGCTTGGGTGCATCGAAAATGGCGGCGACCCACCGCTCTTCCTCATGAAGCAGGGGATGATGGGGAAAAAGCGATGCCGTATGGCCGTCTGGTCCCATGCCAAGCAAAATCAGGTCAAAGACAGGACGTCTGGCATCGGCCTGCCCTAGTTCCTGGCGCAGCGTTTCCGTATACTCATCGGCCATCTTTCCCGGTGAAAGGTCGGTACAGGCTGGAAAAATGTTTGTGGTTGGAATTTGCGCACGGGCAAGCAGATGTTGGCGCAGCAGATAGTAGTTGCTCTCCGGGTCATCGAGTGGGACGCAGCGTTCATCGGCAAAGAAGATTTGCCATCTGGCCCAATCGATCTGTCTGATCAGAGGATCGGCCAACAAAGGTGGACAGAGCAGGCCGGGCAGAGAGCCGCCGGAAAAAGCCACAGTGAAACGCCCGCGTGCGGAGATCGAGCGCGTTGCGACATTGACGACAAAGTCGGCCGCATTCTCCTGCAAAGCATGGATCGCCGTGGCGATATGTAGCTGGCGTTGTGTCATCATTTCTGCCCCTGAGTCGCCACGAAGTGTACCAGAGAGATGCATCTTTGTCATTTTGAAATCGCCTGTTCAGTGCGTGGAAGACATGCCGCCTGGCAGGTCTTCCCTTACATGCCTTCTTCTCTGGGGGAGACGACAGCATTGGCGGCAGCTGAAATCCGGGCTATCCACCACAGAAAAACCAGAAGAAGGCAGAGATCTTCATGCTTCGCTGCGACCTATCGGGGCATGTGGCCTGTTTGGAAAGCTGCGCGTAACTTGATACAATTGTGTATGCGAATCTGTATGTCTATTCTGCCCTCCCCATCACATACGGACCTATTGCATTACCACGGACAAAAAGGCCGAGATGGATTCACGCTCAAGCGTACAACGCACGTCTCTGAACAACAGTCAGAGAGCCGCAGTCTTTCCCGGGCTTGAAGTGTGGCAAAAGGTTCCTTATCTCGAACACCTGCCCACAGCCACATTGCAGGCGCTCGCAGGCAGGAGTCGCCGCATAGAGTGCAGCACCGGGCAAGTGATCTTTCTCGAAAGCGAGCCGGCGTCTGGGCTGTTTGTCGTCGAGGAAGGCGTCATCAAGGTTTGTCGCTTCTCCAAAGACGGACGCGAACACATTCTGCATACATTTCATCCAGGCGACACCTTCAATGACGTGGCAGCGTTGGACGGCGGCGCCAATCCGGCCACAGCGATTGCAGTGGTGGATAGCATCGTGCGCTGTGTCTCGCGCACAGATCTGCAACAACTGGCGCACGATCACGCGGATCTGGCCTGGGCCTTGCTGGAAAGCATCGCCCGGCGCACACGCTATCTGGTGGGGGTCGTACAAGATCTCGCCATGCGCAATGTACGGGGGCGGCTGGCTCGCCTGCTCCTGGAACAAGCCAAGTCTCACGAGAGCGGCCAGCTCACACATCTGATGACCCAGGAAGAAATGGCGAACCACCTGGGCACCGTGCGAGAGGTGTTGGGGCGAGCCTTACGCGGCCTGTCATCAGACGGGATCATCGAACTGGATCGCCATCGCATTATCATCCTGGATCGGGAGCGGCTTGAAAGCGAAGCCGAAATCTAGGATGGGACTTTCGGAATGTTTCACGTGAAACATCCTTTTGTCTTGTGCGAATTGAATGCAGGTTACTTCCCCTCTTGGATGGAGTCGTAGAGGCGGATGAATTCATCGGCTTTTTGCACAAGATTCCGGTCGCCAATGAAGAGTGGCGTGCGTTGATGAAGGCTGGTTGGTTGAATGTCGAGAATGGATCGACGCCCGTCGCTGGCATAGCCACCCGCCTGTTCGACCAAAAAGCTAAGCGGCGCCGCCTCGTACAACAGGCGCAACTTACCTGACGCTTTACTCACATCCTTATAGTCGACCGGATAATAAAAGACACCACCGGCCAACAGGTTGCGATGAAAATCGGCCACCAGCGAGCCAACGTAACGCAAAGAAAGCGCTCGTTGATTGTCAAAGCCACCCTGTAGCCACTCTGTATACATCTGCACTCCTGGCGACCATAACCGCTGATTGCCCTGGTTGACGCTGTAGTATTTGGGCTGCGCCGGCAGCTTGATATTGGGGTGGGACAGCAGGAACTCGCCCACCCTGGGGTCAAGCGTGAAGCCATGAACGCCTTTTCCCGTCGAGTAGACCATCATCGTGCTTGAGCCATAAATGATGTATCCGGCTGCAACAAGGTTGCGTCCTGGCTGAAGACAATCCTCCAAGACGCCCGGTCCCTCCGCCGACTTGCGCCGGTGAATGCCAAAGATGGTGCCGACGCTGACGTTGTAGTCGATGTTGGAAGAACCATCCAAGGGGTCGTAGACCAGTACGTACTTCCCCGGAGCGCGATGTGCTGGGATGGGGATGAACTCGTCATCTTCTTCCGACGCCATGGCCGCCAGACGCCCCGTGTGGTCATTGAGGCGATAGATGGTGCGTTCTGCATATTCATCAAGCTTTTGCACTTCTTCACCCTGTATATTTGTAACGCCTGCGCTGCCCAAGATCTCAGCAAGCCCAGCCCGGCTTGTATGGCTGGCGATTAGCTTGGCCGCCAACGCCATGTCATAGAGAACATTGGTGAGCGTTCCCGTCGCCTCGGGATAGTCGGATTGCTGGTCAAGTATGAAGCGTTCTATCGTGACAATCTTGTCTGTAAAAGCGCGACGCGCAGCCACAGGTTCTCTCCTCGATCGGTGTTCCCACCATCAGCGATTGGGGTTGTACTGGCAAACCTGCCCCTTGACTTCTTCCTGCATATAGATGCAGAGCACAATATAAGCCGGCCGCCAATATTTCTGATCAATAGGACTCGGATCCATGATAGCCCACCAAAATTGCTCTTCGTCCTGTGGGTTGCCATCGTTCAGCCAATCCAGGTTTGGCATAGTGATTAGGCTCATCAACCCAATCCACGGCTGCCAGTTCGCCGCGGCGTACTGATAGGCGCGTTTCAGATAATCCGCCTGCACCATCTCGTCGATGCCGGCGTCGGCGCCGTGCCACTTGTAGGCCGGGTTGACGCGGTCAAAGGTCCAGCCAAACTCCAACAGCACAATCTTCTTGGCTGTGTCGCCATATTTCTCCATGATGCGACGAATGTCTTCCACATGGCGAAAGGCAAAGAAGCGGTATCCACCATATCTGGCTTTGTCGGCTGCGGCATCGGCAGGGTCCAACTCTGGAGGCGCCGCATAGCCCGCGCCGTGAACGCCCAACATGTCGAAATAGCCGTTGCTGTTGCCGCCCATGGCCTGATACATCAAGTCATAGAACTTGTCATCCGGCATGGCGATATCGTTGTCGTCGCCTGTGGGCGCCATCCCCGCGCTGATAACGATGGCGTTAGGGTGAACAGCCTTGATGGCGGCATAGGCTTTGCGCAGAAACTCGGCGTATTCGGCAGGATTTGGACGACGATTGCCCCATTCACGCGCCAGATTCGGCTCATTCCAAATCTGAAACGCCTGGATGCAACCAACAGCTTGGGGCGTACAGTTATAGCGTTGCGCCACCGCGCCAGCGTATTCGGCAAAAAGATCGGCGTTACCTGGCGGCGTGCTAGCCCAGAAATCCCGCTTGTCCGGATCGCTGCTCAAGCGCGCCAACAGTTTCAATCCCTTGTCGTTGACATGGGTCACGACGCGATCGGCAATCGACCAATCGAATTGATTGCGCCCTGCACCCTCGATGGTCTCCCAAGCGAATGTTTGTTTGACCCAATTGAATCCCGCCTCGCTCATCAAATCCAGATCGCGGTCGGCAATTTCCTCGCGCCACCAGAGAAACGCCTGAGAGCCGTAGTCCGGGCTGCCCATTGTAGCAGGCAAATAATTACCGTTCCCCGGTTGCGCAGGCGGTTGGCTCGTCTGCGGCTGAGCTTCCTGATTTGCAGATTGACTTGCCGTCTGTCGCTCGCTCACGGCAAGAAACTCTGCCGCCGCCCAGCCAAGCGCCTGTCCGCCGCTGGCAAGCTGCAACCATTGCCCATCTTCTGACCGCCCCACAACCGTAAACTCTTCATCCTTGGTTGCCGTGCGCTGAATGTTGGCGCTCGTGTTTGGCTCGGCGCGGATGTTGAGGAGGTCTGCCGTCACCTGGGCCACGGTCTCGGTCCTCAATTCGGGTGTTGGCGGTTGGGTCTCTGACTGCACAGGCTGCTGGGGCTGTGCTTCAACAGGCGTGGGTGGTTGCGGCGTCGAAGTCGGCGTTACAGGGGCCGCTCCTGAGCCAAGAGGCGTCTTGGTGGGCGTTGGCGTCGGCTCTGAGGAACTCCCACAGGCGGTCAACAACAGAAGGGCAAGAGCGGTTATCAGACAAAGACGAAGGTGTGTTCGCGTCATGGTGATTGTTGGGTGAGTGATCGTTTCGGTTGAAATCATCCGGCTTTTATCTGCCCGTCAGGGACTTGAGCGCCTGAAACGCCGGACGCCCAGAGACAGCGAATGCAGCCATCTCGCCATAGTTGTAATTCAAGTTCCACAAGAAAGCAACGCCCACATAGCCCGAATCCGCCATGATGCGAAAGGCATCGACGATCCATTGGGCTTGCTGCGCCTCGCTGATGCGCCCTTCGTATTCGTAGCCCGGATGGGGAGAAGGCGTCGAACCCCAACCGAACTCGGTGGGCCAAAGCCGCTTGCCAGCATCGCCAAATTGCACCATCACATTGCGCGATTCCTCCAGCGTGCTCAAGAAATAGAAGCTGCGATGGTTGACGTGCGAAGGCGCATCATAATTCCCAGACTGCCAATCCCGAAATCGCACTGACGGCGGATTGGCGAAGCCGCTGGGATGAATGCCGATGCCATCAGCGTAACGCGCAAGTCCGTTCTGATACATGCCGCGCAGATAGTCGATGTCGTCGAAGGCCACATCGCTATATCCTGCTGGCGTCGTCGCTCCACTGATGACAATCATGCTCGGGCAAGCAGCTTTGATCGACGCATACGAGCGCCGTAGTAGGTCCATGTAGAGGCCGGGGTCAAGGGGATAGCCCTCCCATTCGCGCTGTAAGTTTTGCTCGTTCCACACCTCGATGGCCTTGAGCGACTGACCACAATAACGACCAGAGATTGCGCCCAAGAAATTGGCAAAAAGCTGAAAATCCTCCGGCGGCCCGTTGCTCCCCCCCTTGTTGGGGCGCGTCCAGGATGGTGCTGTCACCACGCTGAAAGCCACATTGATGCCATTACCGTTCATCGTGTTGATGATGGCGTCCATCTCTTGCCAGTTGACAGCGCCCGGCGACGGCTCAACAAACTCCCAACGCACCTGCTGCTTGACCCAGGGGAAGCCGATCTCCTTGAGTTGATTGGCGACCCCTTGCGGATCGCTCTGCCACATCTGGGCAGTGACGCCGTAGTTGAAACCGCCCCCTCCCGACGGAGCAGGTGCAGCGGCAGCGGAAACCGCTGGCGCGCTGACAGCTGCCGGCGCAGAAGGTGCAGCCGGGAGGTCTGCGTCACTCAGCCGCGTCACGCCATCGAGATTGCCGCTGGTGACAACCAGTCCGCTAAAGATCCACGCCTGCCCAGAGACGCCCGGCGCCTGCACCTGATACCAGTCGCCAGCCTGATTGACGCCAGTGATCGCCAACCGCTGATTGCGCGCGGCGGAGCCAACAACGGGATGATTGGTGCCCGGACCTCCTCGTACATTCATGCGCGCTGGCACAACGACGGCTGTTGGCTCCGAGCTCGCAGACGGCGCGGTTTCCGCCGTTGCGACCTCGGCTGGCCCAGTGGTTGCAACGGGCGGCGCGCCCGAGTCCACGACAACGAAGCGAGAAGAAACCCAGGCCTCTTCTGGCGCGCCTGTGGCGCTTACTTTGAGCCAGCCGCCGGCGGCGTCTTGCTCCAAAATAGTGACAGTCGCGCCGGCGGTCAGTTGGCCGACAACGGGATAGGTGAGACCCGGGCCGCTGCGCACGTTGAGCCGACTCCCTGGCACGTTGACAACGCCGGTGGTTGCTGACTGAGCGAAAGTGCTCGAGGTGGTCGCTGCGATGCACGCAAAAACAACGAAACTGGCAATCAACAGAAGCGCTGCGTTTTGTCGTAGGCTTTCAATTCGAGTCATTTCGTATTCTCCACAAATGAAGTGTTCAAAATGGGTTGGTTGTGGGGACTTATCTCAAATTCATTCGTGGGGAGCATGAAGAGCGAGGGCAGAAGTTTGTCGCCCTTCGGATCAGTGACTGCGTCCTGTTCATAACCCTACAGATGGGCGGCAACGTCAAGCCTGTCGCGTCGGTAACTGCCGAGCTATCATCATGACACATATCGAGGAGTCAGCGTTATACTTCGCTCTGTTCGAAACCAGGAGTTTTTTGAACTGTGAAAACTCCTGGTCTCAAAGCAACCGCAGTTTAGGGGATTCCCTTGCTCATAAAACAGAGAGACGCAGCAGACTTGCTTCGTCTCTCCGACACAGGTCGCGTCCATCTATTTTGGCATCGCCGCCAACGCATTATACGCTGGCAATGGCTCCCAACCGGGGCCAACGATGCCCCACTGGGCTTTCTCTGTGCCATTTGCCACGACGCGGAAATTCAAATTCCACAAGATCGCCGGACCCACCCATCCCCACTGTTTCATCATGTTGTATGCTTCGACAGTCCACTGGGCTTGTTCATTTAGATCATTGTCGTCTGCGTATTTGTATGCTGGGTGATACGATCCGCCCGCAGCCCACCCAAACTCGGTTGGCACAACCGACTTGCTGCTGCCCCCATAGACATTCATGATATTGCGATAGCCTTCCATGGTGCTGCGGAAGGACCAAGAATGATGAGGCGAATCGCAGGCGCCGTTGAAGCTGTTGCCATTCTTCTGAATCTCTTGACAGCCCGTCTCCCATGTGGCCCACGGCGGAACATTGTAACCGCTGGGATGCGCGCCGACGGCGTCAAGGTAGTTATTTGCGCCAGCCTTGAACATTTCTTCCAGATAGGTGAAGTCATCCATGGCATAAGGAGGGTTGTTGCCGGCCGGCGTCAATGCGCCGCTGATGACATACATGGATGGACAGGCGTTCTTGATTGCGGCATAGCCACGCGCCAAAAGTTGAACGTATTCGCCGGGGTTAAGGGGCTTATTACCCCATTCGTAGTGCAAATTCTGTTCGTTCCATACTTCGATGGCTTTGAGTGCTGTGCCGCAGTACTTGGCCGCCAGTGCGCCTACGAAATCGGCGTAGGTCTGCGGATCAGATGGCGGTCCGCCAACGCTCAGATCGGCGCCGCTTTCGCGCGCCCAGGGCGGCGCATTTACCACGCTGAAGAGAACATTGATGCCGGAGCCGCCTGCTGCATTGACGATGGGATCGAGCGCACCAAAGTCACGCCCACCTGGACTCGCCTCGAAGCGCTTCCACTCCACTTGTTGCTTGACCCAGTTGAAACCCATTCCCTTGACTGAGCTCATCACCTGAGCGATCATGGCGTCGCTGGTGTCTACCATGTGGGCCTGAACGCCATAGCCAAAAGGCATTGCGCCAGAGGGTGGCGGCGCGCTGACGACTGGCGCCACCGCAGGAGCCGGGGCAGGCGCAGGGGCAGGCTGTTCTTCAGCAGCAGCAGCGGGCGCTGATTCAGGTGCAGACGCAGCGGGCAGAGCAGCAGCGGCAGCCACCTGCACCAGTTCGGGGATGTCTGTCGCCACTGCAATAACCCCAGTGTCTCCCGCAGTGGAAACCAACTGGCCGATGACCCAGCCCCGTTTGTCGTCTCCGACATCGATCTGCCACCAATCGCCAGCAGAATTCTTTCCGGTGACACGATAATTGCCGCCAGGCGACAACTGACCGATCACCGGGTAAAGTGTGCCAGGGCCTTCGCGCACATTGACGATCTGGCCTGTACTCAGACTGACTTCAGTGGCAGCAGCAACAGCCTCGGTGCTTTCGCTACTCTTTGCAGCAGGCGCTGCGCTTTGCTGAGCGCCCAGAGCAACCAGAGTTGCTGCTGAAATGGGGATCAACTGGCCGGTTGCACCGTTGATCAACTGAGCCTCTACACGCAAGTCGCCGCTCGTTCCTGGCTGCATAGTCAACGATGTGTTATCCAGAGATGTTATCTCCTGTTTGACCAACGCCCCATCGGGAGCAATGAGCGAGTAGGATACATTGAGTGGCGTTCGGCTTTCGGGAAGTTGCGCATCCTGTTGAAAGCGCAACAAGGTGTCCCAAACATTTGGGTCCACATCACCCGAAGCCGGAGTCTGTAAGCTGATATTCTTGATATTGTATTTCTTGAGAAGACGCAGCTTGTGCGCCAGGCTGCCTGCATCTTCAATATAGACGGTGCGCTCGAACCCTTGATCGTCGATGTAAGTGTAATGATACATGCCGACGGCGTCGTCCCAGGCGACCTTTTCGAGAAGACGCGGGTTTTCCAGGGACACTGTCACCTGGTCGCCGTTCGTTTCAGCGTTCACTTGGGCCGCCAAGGGACGCAGCGCCTCTTGATAGCCCTTGAGAAGTAGATAATTGCCGCTGCGCTCCACGGACTGACCAGGCAGCTCAACCTGGAGCTTCGTTGCATCCACTTCGCCAGTAGCCCAGTCCAGCAGCGCATCCATCTCGGCGCCCGGCTGATAGAAACGTGGGTCGACCGGGGCGGGCACAATCAACGTGTCTACTGTCTGGCCCAAAGAGCGCCAGTCATAACCACCCGTGTCCCATTGCTCCACAGACACCTGCACTGGCTCCTGCACACGCACTGCCAGGGTTTTGCCGTTCTTATGGAGTTCATCGGCCAGGCGCGTCATGAGGTGGACGAAATCAGCGCGCGCGCTGGGCACGCTATCTACACCGCGATAGTCGATGATCACACCCGGGTAGCCATTCTGCAAGACTGTGCCCACCACAGAGGCGATCTGATTGTCTTTCTGCCCCGGATCGAGAAGCAGGTTGTTGATCAAGTCGGTGCGCACCGTGGCGCCTTCCACATTGGAAACGATCGGTAGGGTCGTGCCGCCAGGGTTCGCTGGGGCCACGCCGTCGAGTGCGCCATCGCCGCGCAATTGCAACCCAGCTTTGGCTTCATAGTTGACAACGGCATTTTCTGGGCGTTCGGGCAGCAAGCCCAGGTTGAGTGTCGCCGCCGGCACGCCGCCGGCATTCTGCATCACCATGAATTTGGCGGGGGCGTAATCGATCTGCGATTCGATAACGTCTTCATTCACCAGAACCGTATTGGGTACATGCACCCAACTCTGGCCATTCCAGGCGTAGATCCCGAGCGTCTCATAGGGCAGGCTATCATTGGGAATGGGAATGCGTAGACTGGTCAACTGAGGAGCGCCGCCCTGAATTTGCAGATCATAGAGTGGGCTTTTGGGAACAAGGTGGTTGGGCAGGCTGCGCGCCGCCTGATAGAGGTCTTGACCTGCCTGACCATTGAGGAATTCCATGCGCGGAACGCTGGTCAAAGATGCGAAAAATCCGGCATCCACCCCTTCATCTGGAAAGCTGACAATGGTTCCATCTGTCTCTGAAACCGCGCCGCCTGACGCTGGGATGCGCGTATAGGTAAATGCTTGAAGGCGATCCAGCAGGTTGATGGGCGGGAGCAACAGAGCTACAATCAGGAGGCCGGGGATCACCAGAAAGGTGATCAACCATGCCACAGGCCCTTCTACAAGCCTGCCAATGCCGCCCGATGAGGACGATCTTCGCTCCAGTCGAGTATTCTGCATATCGTTCAAAACTCCTTCACACAAAAGCTACTGCCGCGTTCTGTTCGGATGCCAGGCGTGCTCTCGATGTATGGCGCAAGCGCAATGATTACTGTGCCTTCTCCAACGCCAAACGCTCACAGGCAATAAGCTATCATAGCATAGGGAAAAATCCCCTCAAAATCATTCTTGTCAGGTGAACGGATCTTCGCCGGACGATTCGCCCACGATTGGTCAATGATTGGCCTGATCAACTCTACTGATTCGTCTGACGCCGCTCGTCGTGCTATACTCGCAACTATGACAATGGATTATTCGCTGCACCCAGTTCACACCCCACGCCCGAAGCGGCGCTGGCTTGACCTCATCTTGATTCTGGGCTTCTTCATCTGTCTGGTCATTGGCGTCGCGGCTTTGGTCACCCTTTGGACAGTTTCCCAACCACCTGGACCGCTGCTCAACAGCAGCCCCTTTGCGTTGCTTGACCCTGAGCATGTTGCAGTGGGATTAGCCGTGCGCCAGCTGGCCGGCGACTCGCCCACACATCTGGTGATGCAGGCCACGCAGGCTGGAGAGCTTCCAACCGCAGCAGCTCTCTTGTTGTACAACACCGAAGCCAATGGGTCAAATCGGGTGAGTTTGTGGCGTCAGCTTGCCCAGCGGCTCGGCGAAAATGAACCTGCCGCTGCCGCCTTGGCGTACAAACAAGTTCTGAACCTGGGCGTGCTCGATCCAGCGCTGCGTTCGCTGGAGCGCAGCCAGGTGCTGAGCCAAAGCGCCGAGGGCTTTCTTGACAACGACGACCTGCCAGCCGCGCGATCCGCCGCCGCACAGGCACTGCGCGCCATCACCCAATCGCCCGATCTCTTACCTGCCCAACGCAGCCAACTCCTGACGCAACTCAAGCCCGTAGTTGAGAAGCTGAACACGCCACAATTGAGCGCCCAAGTGGATGACTTCTTGCGTAACCCATTCATCCAGGCCAACGGCGCGCTGGCGCCCAATTCCATCCCTCTTCTCGTCGCGCCGCCGCCCTATGACGCAGCAGTGGAAGAGGCAGTAGCAACGCGTCGCCAAGCCGCGCGCAATCTGGCTGACCGCTATGTGCTCACCAGCGGCGTGGATGTGGAACCGGAACAGGTTGCTCTGGCCAACGCCCTGCTCAAAGAAGATCAGGTTCGCTCCGTCTTCTATCGCACGCTATTGGATTCGCCTATCTCACTGCAACAACAGCTTTCAATTCTGCTGGAACAGCGCAACTGGACGATTCTGAAATTGCAGGTAGCCCAAAAGGCCTTTGGCCTATCCATCGTCCCTGCATGGGAAAGCGATAGCGCCGGCCTGGTCAGCGAACTGGATCGCTTGAATACTCACATGGCGACAGTCAGCATGGCGCTGGCCGACGCCCAGCCTACCTCCTTAGAACAGGCCTTGCTCCATACTGAAGCGACTCTTATTACGGCGCTGCAATCAGCCCTTGGCTTGTTTCCCGGCGCCAACAACCAGGAAATCGGCGAACGGCTGCGCGTGGCCCAGGCAGAGATGGGGCAGAATGACGCGCCGCCAGCGATGCCGATCGCATACGAGGCCGACGCCTATCCGTCTGGTTTCCGGATTCAACAGAGCCGCTGAACAGCGTACAAGCGCGCCCTGCGTTCTTTGCGTTTGGTGTTCGTCAGCAAGTCGCCCAATCATAGCGTTTGCGCGCAGGTTGACAACCAGGTGCGTCGGCGGTATACTGTTCATCGTGTGAGAGAGACAACTGCGCATACGTTCTTTGTTCCCGACGTTGCCTCAATGCGACGCCAAAGAGGGTGGAAAGGTCAGACGGTGCAGATCAAGACGCCAACATTATTTCACGCGAGATTGTCAGTTTGACAACACCTGGGTGCAGTGTGCGCCTGGGTGTTGTTGTTTGTGGGGCCCTTCTAGCTTTAACTTGATCAGGCTCGATAATCCAAGAGAAAGGCAAGACACAATGGATTCAGCAGCAAGCCGAATTCTCAAAGCACGCCAATACGCCATGGAGCGCGACCAACGCATCAAAGTGCACAGCTTCGAGGTTGCATTGCATGGCGACAATGCAAATCACATTGTCATGTACAATCGGGGGAGATGGAGCTGCGATTGTGAGGAGTTCATGTTACGCGAGGTCTGTTCCCATGTGATGGCCATGGAGGAAATCTTGGGTGAATCAGTGGAGCCGGCGCTGATGGCAACGCCGGTGACTCCGTAGCGCACTCTCGCTGGCGCGGATGTGACATAAGAGGCGACGCCGGGGCGTCGCCTCTTTTTGTATCCGAGACCAGAAAGTCAGCGGCGATCAGCAGCGACAGCCAGCGATGCAAAGCATATAGATCACCTACCCACCGTCTCTTTGCTCGCATATTTGCCCGTATGATATGCTGAACCGATGGCGCGGCGACAAGAGACAGCCACGCATGAGGCGAAACGTTGAGCAAAAAATATTGGCAATTGCTGATCGGCATCCTGATCAGCGCGTTGTTTATCTATTGGGCGCTGCCGGGTCTACATCTGCCCGACGTCGCCGAAACTTTGCGAGCTGCCAACTACTGGTGGATTCTCCCCGGTGTGTTGATCTATTTTGTTGGCCTCTGGGTGCGCACTTGGCGCTGGCACTACACCCTGCGCCCTCTCAAAGTGATTCGTCTCTATCGACTCTTTCCACTGGTCTGCATCGGCTACTTTGGCAACAATGTCTATCCTTTTCGCGCCGGCGAGGTGATACGCTCCGTCCTGCTGCGCGCCACAGAAGGCGTCGCCATCAGCTCCAGCCTAGCGACGGTTTTCATCGAACGCATCTTTGACGGCCTGACTATGCTGCTCTTCGTCTTTCTGGCCCTGCCTTTTGCCCCCATACCCGATAGTCTGCGCAACCTGGTGATCATCGCCACAGTTCTTTTCCTGGCAGCCACACTGCTCTTTGTCTGGGCGGCGCTTCGCCCAGAACGGGTTATCTGGTTCTATGGCCTGTTTGCCGACTACCTTGCGCCGCGACGTCTGCGTCCCATCACCGACGACCTGGCGAGCCGCTTCATCGCCGGGCTACAGAGTCTGAGCAACCCTTACGACGTAGTGATGATCTTCCTCACCAGCATCTTGATCTGGCTCATTGAGACTGTGAAGTACTGGTTCGTTATGCACGCCTTTCCCTTCCAGGTGAGCTTCCTGGTGCTGATGCTCATCAACGGCGTGGTCAACCTGGCGACGACGCTGCCCTCCGCCCCCGGCTACGTGGGCACCTTCGATACCCCAGGGATCATGATTCTGGAAGCCTTTGGCATCGCCAAGAGCCTCGCCGCCAGTTACATCTTGACCTTGCATGTTGCGCTTTGGGTGCCCGTGACGATTGTCGGCGGCTATTTCTTTCTGCGCGCCCATCTGCGTTGGAGCGATTTCAGTCGAGCGGCTGAACGCGTTGCCCTGGAGACGGGCGAGGACAAACAAAAAATGACGCCCGCACCCGATGAGGTGACACGTGATCAGTCGCCAATGACGTCCCACTGAATAGGGTGTAGCGACGAGTGCGAGATGAGTTGCAGGTCACTGTGTGAAATGATCGATTGATTTGAGGGAACTATGAAGAACATCACTGTGGTTGGAACTGGTTACGTTGGGCTGTCCACCGGCTCCTGCTTTGCAGATATGGGCAACAAGGTAACCTGCATCGACATCAACGAAGAAAAAATCGCCATGTTGCGCGCTGGCAAACCCCCCATCTATGAGCCTGGTCTGGGCGAGATAATCACGCGCAATGTTCAGGCCGGGCGACTCCACTTCACCACCACCTATAGCGAGGCGCTGGCGGACGCCGAATTCATCTTCATTTGCGTCGGCACGCCAAGCGGCGTGGACGGCGAGGCCGATCTTCGATATGTGCGGATGGCCGCCGAGTCGGTTGCCGAACACATGACCCACCCGGTCATCGTCATCAACAAAAGCACCGTGCCCGTGGGCACCGGCGATTGGGTGGCGGACATCATCAAACGCAGCCAGTCTCAACCTATCGACTTCGCCGTCGTCTCTTGCCCGGAGTTCACACGTGAAGGCTCTGCGCTCTACGATTTCATGAACCCAGATCGCGTGGTCATCGGCAGCCGCAACCGCGCCGCAGCCGAAAAGGTGGCGCACCTGCACTTGCCGCTGCGCACGCGCATCGTCATGACCGACCTGCGCACGGCAGAGATGATCAAGTACGCCAGCAATGCCTTTCTGGCCACCAAGATCAGCTTCATCAACCAGATCGCGCTCATTTGCGAAAAACTGGGCGCCGACGTGGAAGAAGTCGCCCAGGGCATGGGTTTCGACAAACGCATCGGTCCCCACTTCCTCAGCGCCGGCTTGGGATACGGTGGATCTTGCTTCCCCAAAGACGTAAAGGCATTGGAGCACATGGCCCTGGTGCACGGATCGCACCCGGCGCTGCTGCGCGCTGTCATGGAGATCAATCGCGACATGCGCCGCTGGGCCGTGCTCAATCTGCGGGAAGAACTGGGACGCCTTGACCGCAAGAAGATCACCGTGTTGGGATTGGCCTTCAAGCCCAACACCGATGACATCCGCGAGTCGGCGTCCCTGGAAATCGTCCGCATGTTACAAAACGAAGGCGCTTACATCACCGGCTATGACCCGGTCGCCATGCGCAACGCCAGCCAGGTCAATCCTCATCTGCGCCTGGCCGAAGACCCCTATGAGGCCGCCTTCGGTGCAGACGCGCTGCTCATCTGCACCGAATGGAACGAATTCAAGCAACTCGACCTGGAGCGGATCAGGACGGCGATGGCTAGACCCGTGGTCATCGACGGACGCAACATCTACGATCCCCAACGCATGGCAGCGCTGGGCTTTCACTACCGCGCCGTCGGACGCGGCAATCATCAAGAAAACGGATTGGACGAATGATTTCAGAATTGGCCAAAACACGCCTGGCGAATGGTTTGCATGTGATCCTGCGCGAAAATCGGACGGCGCCGGTCGCCAGCTTTTGGGTGTTTTATCGAGTGGGCAGCCGCAACGAACTGCCTGGCCGCACCGGCGTCAGCCATTGGGTGGAGCACATGCTTTTCAAAGGCACCGAGCGTTTCCCACGCGGCGAGTTCGACAAAGCTGTCTCGCGCGCCGGCGGCATCTTCAACGGCATGACCAGCCAGGATTGGACGACCTATTTCGAGACATTTCCTGCGGAGCGCATTGACCTGGCGCTGCAAGTGGAAAGCGACCGCATGGCTAACTGTCTCTTCGACCCCCACGAGACTGAGTCAGAACGCACGGTGATCATCAGCGAACGTGAAGGCAACGAAAACAGCTATTCCTATCTCTTGAGTGAAGAGGTGCAAGCCGCAGCCTTTCATGTTCACTCCTACCGTCACCCCATCATCGGCTGGAAAACCGATCTGCTGCGCATGACGCGGGATGAACTCTTCATCCATTATCGCACCTGGTACACTCCGAACAACGCCGTCATTGTAGCAGTGGGCGATTTCGACGCCTCCGCCATGCTTGGACAGATCGAACGATCGTTTGGCGACTTGACGCCAGGGCCGCAGATTCCAGCGATCAACGCCGAAGAGCCAGAACAGCGCGCCGAGCGCCGCGTGCTGCTGCGCGGGGCCGACCCAACGGCCTACTATTTGCAGGCGTTCCACGCGCCCCAGGCCGGTCATCCCGATTTCTTCCCATTGATCGTGTTAGATGCAGTTTTGGGCGGCGCAAAAGGTCTGGGCATCTTTGGCGGCGGCGGCAACAATCGCAGCAACCGCCTTTACAAAGCATTGGTGGAGTCAGGTCTGGCGGTGGATGTGGGCAGCAGCTATCGCCCCACCATCGACCCCGATCTCTTCTCTTTCTCTGTGACGCTGGCGCCTGGGGTGGAACACAGTCAGATCGAAGCAGCCATCTGGGCAGAGCTTGCCAGGGTTCAACAGGAGGGTGTGCGCAGCGACGAGCTGACCAAAGCGATCAAACAGACTCGCGCCCAGTTCGCCTATAGCAACGAGAGCGTCACCTATCAGGCCTACTGGTTGGGTTTCGCTGAGATCGTCGCCAGCACTGACTGGCTGGATGAGTGGCCTGGTCGTCTGTCTACTGTCGACTCAGACGATGTGCAGCGGGTCGCGCAGAGCTATTTCAGTCGCGAGAAACAGACAGTGGGATGGTATACACCGACAGAAGAAAACCCGATACACCAAGGAATAGGTGAGTCGCAATGACGACCAACGCCCTGCCCAACCCCGATAACATCGTGCGCGCCGTGCTGGACAACGGACTCACTGTGCTCGTACGCGAGAATCACGCCTCGCCTGTGGTGGTTCTCGAAGGCTCGCTCCGGGCCGGCGCCCTCTATGATCCCGCAGCCCAGCTTGGCCTGAGCAGCTTTACGGCCAGCATGCTCACCCGCGGCAGTGCACAATACAGCTACGATCTCTTCAATGAGACAATCGAGTCCGTGGGCGCCAGCCTCTCCGTCAGCGGCGACACCGACGCCGCCAACCTGGGCCTGACCTGCCTGAGCGAAGACTTCGCCTCGCTGCTCCATGTGTTGGCGGATGCGCTGCGCCGCCCCGTCTTTCCCCAGCCCCAGTTCGACATCCTGAAGCAACAGAAGCTGGTTCACCTGCAAGAGCGCGACCAGGAGACCGCAGCAATCGCCAACTTGCGCTTCTACGAGGCCGTCTACGGCGGTCACCTCTTGGGTCGTCCGGTCAGCGGCTTCATCGAAACCGTGGACGCCATTCGCCGCGATGACCTGGCGGCCTTCCACATGGCGCGCTACACACCCCGCGGCGGTGTGATCGCAATCAGCGGCAATGTGCGGGCGATGGAAGTCATTGACTTGCTGGCGCGTATCCTGAGCGATTGGCGTGGAGCTTTGCCGGAATGCAACTTGCCGCCGGTGGCTCCCCTGCTCGACGCCCGGCGGTTAGAGTTCATCCTGGAGGATAAAGTACAGTCAGACATCGTCATGGGTTGCCAAGCCGTGGCGCGCTGCCATCCTGATTTCGACGCCGTGCGCGTCGCCAATGCCATCCTGGGCGTCTTTGGCATGATGGGGCGGCTGGGCGAGGTAGTGCGCGAACAGCAAGGGCTGGCCTATTACGCCTATAGCAGCCAGGACGCCTCCGCAGACGCCGGCGTATGGCTGGCAGCGGCTGGTGTCAACCCAGCTGATGTGGAGCAGGCCATCGACAGCATGATGGCCGAATTTATCCGTCTGGGCGCCGAACCAGTGAGCGCCGAAGAGCTGGCCGATAGCAAAGCCTATCTCACGGGCGTGCTGCCCCTGACCCTGGAAACCAATGAGGGCGTCGCTGCTACCCTGCTCAACATGGAGTGGTATGGACTGGGGCTGGATTATCTGCTGCGCTACAGAAACCTGATCGACAAGATCACAGTGGAAGATGTACAGCGAGTGGCGCAGACATACCTGCGCCCCGACCGGTGTATTGTTGTGGTGGCTGGCCCAGAGTCGCCGGGCGAAGAATAAAGTGACAGTCTGAACGGCTTGTCGCTGCACCTACACATCGCCGCGGTCGTGAACGGCGTATCCTTGCTGGGCAAGCAACAACTCGACTTCCCGCGCATCGTTGACTTGCATCAGGCTGGCGCGGATATGGCTGGCGCTGGCAACATCCTTGATATACCAGCCGAGATGTTTGCGCATGGCGTAGAAGCGATAGCGTTCGTAAGGACGAAAGGTCTCTTCGTAGAGTCGGACGTGCTCCAACGCAATTGCGATGAGCCGCAGACGCCTAGCCAGCCGCGCCTGACGATCCTCGTCATCGTCAGCGAGCTGCTCCTTGTGAAAGACAAAGGGGTTGCCGAAACTGGCGCGACCGATGAGGACGCCAGCCAGCCCATAGGTCGCGGCGCGCCGTTCCGCATCGCCGCGCGTCGCGGCGTCGCCATTGCCCAGGATCAGCGTCTGCGCACCGCCGGCAAGCTCTGCCGCCTGGGCAATCGCTTCCCAGTTGGCCAGACCGCTATATCCCTGGCGCAAAGTGCGCCCGTGGAGACAAATCGCCGCCGGCTCTGCTTCTAGCAGCCGAGGCACCCAATCGTTCACCGCTGGCGCGTCATAGCCGATGCGTGTCTTGACGCTGACGGGCATGCTGCGTCGCTGCCGATAGGCTGGCGGCAACTGTTCGTGAATGGCGGCAACGCGCTTGCTGAAACGCGCCAGCAGCCGCGTGCACTGGGCTGTGGTTGCGCCGTTGCGCCAATCTTGTACGCCATCTTTCACTGCCTGAATGATGGATTGGGCGCAATCGGGTGTACGGATCAGCCCTGCGCCACAGCCGCCGTTCGCCACCGTCTTTGCCGGGCATCCCATGTTGACGTCAATGCCGTCGAAGCCCAGTTCGCAGAGCATGATGGCAACCTGGCGAAAGTATTCTGGTGTGCGGCCATAGATCTGCGCGACAATGGGACGCTGAGTCTCATCGTAGAGAAAGTTGCGCCAGGATTGCCAATCGCCATGACACAGAGCCTCTACGCTGGTGAACTCCGTGTAGACGACATCTGGATTGCCATATTTTTTCTGAATATGGCGAGATGGATGATCTGTTACGCCATCCATGGGCGCCAGCCCGACGATGGGGCGAGGCAGGGCTTCCCAGAAACGGTCGTTGCACATCCCAAGCGCGGTCATTTCCTTGTCCATATTCAGCATTATACTGAGATTTTGCCGACTCGACCAGCCCCGCGAATTGGATGCGCATCATATTGACAGCCTGTCTTTGCGCGCCTATACTCGAAGAGGTCCTTCAACTGGCGCACCCAAGCTACGATGACTGCATCGTTGATCGCACTGGATCTTCAGGCGCGTCGATGCCTGGGCGTGGAGAACACCACGGGGAAGAAGGACTTACGTCTCACTGCTGGTCGCACGCCTGGGCTGGGCAGCCGGATGATCCTGCGTCCGGCTGCCCTTTTTTGTTGGGTTTGCTCAATTTCCATTTTCAAGGAGCATTCTATGACCGCCTTTCGCGCACTTCTCTCCGTATCAGACAAGACCGGGCTGGTGGAGTTTGCTCGCGCATTGCACATGGCCGGCGGCGAGCTGGCGGCAAGCGGCGGGACTGCCCGCCGCATCGCCGACGCCGGTATCCCCGTGCTGGAAGTCGAAAACATCACCGGATTTCCCGAAATTCTTGGCGGGCGGGTGAAGACTCTACACCCGGCCATACATGGCGGCATTCTGGCGCGACGCGTCGAACATCACCTGAACGAACTCAAGACCCACAACATCACCCCCATCGATCTGGTGGTGGTGAATCTCTATCCCTTTGAGGAGACAATCTCCCAACCCCATGTCACCCTGGCGACCGCCATCGAGGAGATCGACATTGGCGGCGTAGCGCTATTGCGTGCGGCTGCCAAAAACCATGAATCAGTGACTGTCGTGTGCGACCCGGCTGATTATGCTCTTGTGGCCGAGTCCTTCGCCGGGAACGGCGGAAACCTGGAGTTGCGGCGACGCCTGGCCCTCAAAGCATTTCGCCACACTGCCGCATACGATGGGGCCATTGCGGAATATCTTGCGCAACAGGTCGAGGAAGCTCTCCCCGAACCGGTCGGCCCAGATACACTCCTACCCCGAGCGATGCACCTGGACCTGCTACGAGTGCAACTCAATCGCTATGGCGAGAATCCCCATCAAGCGGGCGGTTTCTATGTCTATGCCGGTGAGAAGCCACCCTTCGAAGTGCTCCACGGCAAAGAGATGAGCTATAACAATTGGTTGGATCTGGACGGCGCCTGGCAGGCGTCCCAGGACTTTCCTGACCCGACGGTTGTCATCGTCAAACATGGCAACCCTTGTGGTCTGGCCAGCGCAGATACTCTGGTGGAAGCCTATGAGCTTGCTTTTGCGGCCGACCCAACCAGCGCCTTTGGCGGCATCATCGCTGTCAATCGCGTACTCGACGCCGACGCCGCCCGCGCCATGAGCGAACCCTTCCTGGAGGTGATTGCTGCGCCCGCCTATGAACCCGAGGCGTTGGAAATCCTCTTCACCAAAAAGAATCTACGCGTGGTGCGCCACACAGAGACCATGTCGCGTCCCCTGGTCTTACGCAGCGTCGTTGGCGGCGTGCTGGTGCAAGAGATCGATCAGAGCCAGAACGACATGGACCCGCTGAACTGGAACGTTGTCACCCAACGCCAGCCCAGCGCCGAACAGGTTGGCGATCTGGCCTTTGCCTGGCGCGCTGCGCGTTGGGTCAAAAGTAACGCCATTGTCTATGCGAGAGGCCGGGCTATCGTCGGCGTGGGGGCAGGGCAGATGAGCCGCGTCGATTCGGTGATGATGGCCGGGCACAAGGCCGGCAAGCGCGCTGACGGCGCAGTCATGGCCTCCGACGCCTTTTTCCCCTTCCCCGACGGGATTCAACAGGCAGCGAAACATGGAATCGCAGCAGTAGTGCAGCCGGGCGGCTCTCTGCGCGACGCAGAGATCATCGCCGCCGCCGACCGCCTGGGGCTGTCCATGCTGTTCACCAACACGCGTCATTTCCGCCACTGACATCGACGCTAGCGCCCGAAAATCTGCGACGCATGACCCATGACTCGTGATTGGCTGTGGATCATGCGTCTGCAAGTTGCGCGATAGTCTGGAACTATGTGACAAATGTCCCTTGCAGTGAGCCGAAAATAGGCGCATACTGAAAACATGGGTCATTTCGCCCTATTTGAAGCTGTATGTTCGTCGTTGGGGAATCGGCTGGATGTTGCCCCTACACGCTCAACAATTTGAGGGAGGCAGCCATGAAAATTTACATGGATCGTGGTTTCTGTGATGCGTCGCTGCCGTTCTGCGCCCGGTGCTCCGCTGCGTTTTTTCGCAAGCCGCTTGGCACCGACCGTCCGTGCGTCACTCGCATCGTCGATGATGGCAACGATGAATTGCTCCACTTCATCGTTACCACTGACAATCGTACGCTGGAATTTGACTTGACCAAAGACATCCAGGAAGGATTGGCAACGGAGGGATGGGAATTTCTGGCCGATTTTGACCCCGCACTCTTCAGGCATGGCGCAGCAGAACGCTGGCGTCAGCTCGACCATATCCCCGCCGCCCATTCAGCGCCAGTTTAGGCGGTTCTTCCCCGTGAGGGCGATTCTTCAGCACGCGCCATCGCATGTGATACTATTCCCGATGTGACCGGGGAATCGCATCAACTTGTTCAAATCATCGCCGACTATGCGAGTCAGGTTCCGCCAAACTGGCGCGGCTCGGCTCGTTTTGTGCTGCGTATTGGAGAGGAATTCGCCTTCATTCGCATGGCTGACCTCTGGCGCCCGTTGCGCTTTCTGCGACAGATGGCGGGCGCGCCGCCGGTGCAATTCGGCGTCCAGGGCTTCGATCCCGCGTTGGTGGATGACCACAACCCCGTGCGTCACTATATTGCATTTGTGGTAGTGGGCTTTTGGTTGCCGGCAGCGTTGGCCTGGCTCACATTGATCGGCTGGGAGGGTTTGGGGTTCCTTCGCTACGGGGGGAAGTGGAGCCAGTCTGACATGCTCTTGGGACAGATCGGACTGCGCCACGGTCGGAATGTTCGGCGGCAGGGGGCGCGCATTCTGCCTGGCCTCATCGAGAAAGACCTATTGATAAAGAACAAATAACGGTTGATGGCCTATTGCTGGCCTTTCATCGCCCGCCATCTACTGTCTGCTCCTTCACTGCTTTGTGCGTATCTCCACGAAGGTCGTCTGACCGGGGCGCACCTCAGCCTGCCCACTTACACGTTCACCATTCACCGACCCGACAAGATAGTAATAGCCAGCCGGAACCGCCTCCATTGCGCCGTTTTCTCCCCAGGTCGGATTGGGGTTGACGCTCTCATCATCAGGATAGATCTCGATGACCCGCGCCCAGGTCGCCGTATTACCCTCGAAACGCGCCAGCGTGAGACGAGCGCGCGGCCAGGTGCGGCCATCGGCTGTCAACAAACGCACCGCCACCGCTCCATTTCCTGACGGCGGCTCAACCCACAAATATGGATTTACACTGTTTTCATAGGTGTTCGCCCCCACACGCATCTCAACATGCAGATGCGGGCCGATGGCGATGCCCGTCATGCCCACCGCGCCGACGATATCATCAGGCTGAACGCGCTGCCCACGGGCGACATACACCTCACTGAGATGACCATAGAGCAAGAATACATCGAGCTCCCCGCCGGCAATCGGCAGCCGCCGATCCAGGCGAATGACAACAGCGTTGCCGTAGAATCTGTTGTAGGGCCCGAGCAATTCCGGGTCATCAAGACCCGCATGAATGACTTCGCCGGTTGTCGCTGCGCGCACCGGCGTGCCAGAGCTATTGGCGATGTCCATTCCGTGGTGTGGACGATAGCGATTGCCGCCAGTGGAGCCAAATTGATAGCTTGGCGCGGCGATCTGATTCTGCACAAATGAGGGGAACGGTCGCCCCACCCAAAAATGATCACTGCCGGGTGCAGGAAGAAAGCTCGCCCAGGCGCGCCCAGGCGACAAAACGACCGGAGGCTCCGTCGGGATGGGTGCGGGGATTGGGGTCGGCGTCGCACGGTCTGGGATCAATACTGCGGCCAGGGCCGGCAAAATGCGAGGCTGGTCTGGTTTGTCCAGTAACGGACCCTTCACCTCTGTCCCGCCATTCTCATCCGCAGCCATGGCGCGCATGATCAGCGGCTTCAACCCTCCAAGAGGGGCGACAGAGGCGCCCGCGCCTCTATCGATGGATGCTGTAGTCCCTTCACTCGTCCGTTCCTTTTCGTCCCCCTCCTTGGCCACAAGAGGATCGGCAAAGAGGAGGCGTTCCTGGACAGAGCGCGGTGTAGGTGTAACGACCACAATGGAATCGGTCCAGTTGATAGTTGGTGTGGGCAGTACGACAGAGATGGGTGTTGGAAACAACCTGAGCTGTGCGGTGTTTTCAGCATTGACGACAGCCAGTCGAGCAGCAAGTCCAGTGGGAGTCAGGGAAATATCCTCCGCCGAAACAACATTCGGTTGGACATCCGGACGCAGCCACAGCCACAGGCCAATTGCCACGACCAACCCGACGGCCAGAAGACGTATGGATACGGGAATGGGACGGATGGGCCTTTGGTGAGCGGGGTGGGGCTGCTCTGGATAAAGCGTTTGTGGGATGTCCGCTTCCGCGGGAGGGCGTTGTTGTGCTACACTGGCGGGACGTTCAGTAGAGGATTCGGAAACTTGACTGACCGTAGAAAAGTCAGGAATGACCAGATCATCGAAGCGCCGCCATGACCCACCCCGGCCAGAAAGTCGTAGCCTGTGAACAACATCGAAGGGGATGATTCCACCCCAAAATCTCTGCAAGACACCCTGCGTTTTGCTGCGTTGAGTGGCGACGTCGCCGTTGCTGGTGATCTTCACGTTGATGTTTTTACACTCTTCCCGCAGATGTTCGTCGGGCCATTATCCGAAAGCATCATCAAGCGGGCCATCGAGCGCAAGTTGCTGTCGGTTGCGCTCCACAATATCCGACACTTCACCACCGACCGCCATCACGTGTGCGATGAGCCGCCCTATGGCGGCGGCGGCGGCATGGTGATGAAACCCGAGCCAATCTTTCGCGCCGTCGAGAGTGTTCTCTCCCATCCTGCTGGCTGGGCCCTGGCCGCAACCGACGCCGACAACGCGCTGCCTCCCTGGAATCCCGAGCAGGCACCTTCGTTGCCCCATGATACGCCCATCATCCTGCTTTCGCCCCAGGGCCGTCGCTTCAACCAGGAACTGGCGGTTGCCCTCAGCGTGCACAAACGCATTGCCCTCATCTGCGGTCGCTACGAAGGCGTAGATGAAAGGGTGCGCAGTCAGCTGATCACAGACGAAATCAGCATTGGCGACTATGTCCTCAGCGGCGGCGAGCTGCCGGCGCTGGTCTTGATCGACGCGTTCACCCGACTTCTGCCAGGCGCCCTGGGCGACCAACTCGGCGCACATCGGGACAGCCACTCACTTGGGCTGGGCGGCCTCCTGGAAGGCCCCCACTATACACGCCCGGCAACATTCCGCAACGAAACGATTCCCGATATTCTTGTCAGCGGCCATCACGCCCGGATTGAGCGTTGGCGTCGCGAACAGGCGTTGCTCACCACACTCGAGCGCCGCCCAGACCTGCTGGCGTCCGCTGCATTGAGCGAACAGGATCGGCGCTTCCTTTATCAACACGGCTGGGTGAACGAGTCTGCGGTCGCCCGTACCGAGTGACATGTGTCATGTCATGCTGATTATAGTCGCTGGCCGACTTCAGGCAAAACTGCGCTGCGCAGCGTAAACGAGAAGCGCGGGACTTCATGCGCAACACACCACAGGGCGTTTTGCCCAACAACGCGCCTTGTGCTACCATGTGTAAGTTGTAATCTGGACAAACGACCGTGTTTTGCGCAGGCAAGATGGGGCGCAACACACGCGAATGTATATATCAATAAGGATTGCCGATCATGACAAATGCACTTATGGCTTCTCTGCAGCCAGCACAAAATGAGAAAGTGCCCGTGTTGCGCACAGGCGACACGGTGCGGGTGCACCAACGCATCCGCGAAGGGCGCAACGAGCGCGTCCAGGTCTTCCAGGGCGTCATCATCGCCATGCGCGGCGGCTCGACAGGCGGCGCAACCTACACAGTGCGTCGCACCGGAGCCCACGGCGTTGGCGTTGAACGCACCTTCCCCTTATATGCCAACAACATCGAAAAGGTCGAAGTTTTGCGCAACGCTAAAGTGCGCCGCGCACAACTCTACTTCATGCGCGAACGCCAGGGCAAGTCGGCTCGCCTGCGCGAGAAACGCTTCATTCAGGTGTAACAGCTCGTCAGAGGATGCTTTCATTGGGACATTGACAACGCCGGCGCCGACGCGTCGGCGTTCTTGTCGTTTTCGGCGCCCTTCTTCCACTCCGGCGATGCTCATGACGAAGGAATCAACGCCCACTTTCACCGTCGAAGAAGGCTTGTGGAACAGCGGGAGACGCCACATTGCCGGGCTGGACGAGGCAGGACGGGGCGCGCTGGCCGGTCCCGTGGTGGCAGCGGCCGTGGTCGCCCCTTTTCGCTGTCAATTGTCCGGTGTGTGGAGTGCGGTGCGCGACAGTAAACAACTCTCGCCTCGCCAACGCAGCCTCCTGGCCGACGCCATTCGTCACGAAGCTCTTTCCTGGGGAATTGGCGCGGCGACTTCTCAAGAAATCGACCAGATGGGGATTGCTGCAGCCACACAACAAGCCATGAGCCGCGCCCTGCAAGCACTGTCACCGACGCCGGATTATTTGCTCGTTGATTGGGTCAGACTGCCGCAAATCAATATCGCCCAGCAGAGCAGCGCAAAAGCTGACGCACGCATCGTTTCAGTGGCTGCTGCATCCATCCTGGCCAAAGTGCACCGAGATCAATTGCTCATTGAACTGGACAACCTCTATCCCGGCTACCAATTTGCAGCCCACAAAGGGTATGGCTCAGACGCCCATCTCCGCGCCATCGCCTTGCAGGGCCCCTGTCCGATGCACCGCCGCAGCTTCGCCCCCTTCCGCACACAAATGCCACTCTTCGATGCAGCGGAATTCTCTCACACTCCCGTTTGACTTTCCACGACCCTGATCTCGAACTGGTGGACCCACCACCTGTCATCCATGTCGTCTTCATCCACGAAGCGAATTGGACGCGTTCCAGTGCGTCTGACTGCGTCCAACAAGCCGGAAAGGGGACCAGCGTCGCGCACCTGGCTGTTCAGGCGAATCGGGCCTGCATTCAAGGCGGGCAAAGTCAAAACATTGAGTGACATCTTGTCCTTGACGACAAAGACCTTGAAAAGAATCAGCCCATTTCCCTCCTCGCTGAGGGACAGGTCGAGTTTGCGGCGCACCGCCAGGATACGTCCAGGGTCCAGAGTGACCTGACGCCCCTCACCTTTGGGCGGCGCAATCTGTTGAATCGAATAGTCGGCGCCCAACTGGAAGACCGTCACATAGACTCGCTGACTCGACTGATTGATCACGTCGAAGGTGATCACTTGACCCGGCGCTGCAACCAACTCTCCTCCCATCTGGAGCAGGGAGGATTTTTGCCCGGCTTCTGTTCTGCCACTGCGGCTGGGCTTGATGCGCACAGGCTTGGTCACGACCACATCGCTTGCCAGGGTGGAATCGAGGGCCAGGTTGCGTAGCGCTCGCACATTGCGAAAGATGGCGATATGTTCCAGGCTGTGCATGGCAGCGGCGCTACCCTCACCAACCGGCAGGTTGATGCGCAACACCGGACTGCCGGCCGGGTCACGGGCAACGTATCGCCCATTCTCTACTGAAATGATGAGGTCAGCGGCCTCGGTCGCTGTGGACGCGACGGAGTCCACCAATCGAATAAAGGGCGACGGACCGCCGGCTTCTGCGCTGTTGATGGCAGCGCGAAGGGCTGGCTCATCACAGGCGATGGACAAAGCCTGCTCGCCATAGCCAAAGGAAAGGATGCGGGCGCGGCTGGCGGTCTCGATGGGAGAGGGACGATTCAAGCGCGCCCAGACATGATCCAGAGCAGCTTCAGTCACAACGCCTACGGCCAACGGCTCACCCAACAGCGCGCTGCCAGGCGGATAAATTGCCAGCCGACTTCCCTCCACAATGCCAGACGCTAAGCCCCCATCGAGCTTGATCTGGATATCGTCCTGCACTGCCGTCACCAAAAGATAGCCGCCGACCTTTGCGCCGGCGCCGCCAAAAAGCCGCAGGTGTGTTGGCCCTTCCACCTGGGGCGACTGAGTGGCGTAGACTGTGTGAACACGCGCAGCAAGCTGGTCGCGCACGTCGGCCCAGGTCGTCTCCGGGCGATTTGCATGGAGCATCTGGAGGAAAAAATAGGTCGCTGCCCCGCGCCATTGACCCAGCTCCGCGGCGTAGTACTCATTCGCTAACTCATCGGCGCGACAGGCTGCACAGACTAAATATCCTTCGCCCAAAGCCCACCCGCTGGGCGACCGGGTCTTGGCGCGCGCTCCGGCGACCAGCAGACTCTCCGCCGGGCGAATGCGGTCATCCACGAGACATCTGCGCACGGCTGCAACCGCCTCCGCACGGGTGGCGCCGCCTGAATGACAGCAGTCCAAAAAAAGGATGACCTGCGCGCCGGCCTGCTCCACCTCGGCGATCAGGAGGGCCAGTTCTTTGTCCAGCAGGTCGAACTTGCCCTTCAGGCGGCTGTCATAGGCCACAAGGCTTTCGGTGAAACCGGTCTCGGCGTCTGGATCATCGCTGCGCGCTCGTGAGCCATGACCGCTGTAGTGAAAATAGACGACATCACCTGGCTGCACCCGATCTCGCAGGTGTTTGCGCCAGCCGGCAACGATAGCGTCGCGCGTGGCCTGTTCGTTGACCAACACAAGAAAATTCTCAGCGCCCGCGCCAGTCAGACGTCGCAACGATTCGTGCATGGCCGTCACGTCGTTGGCGCAGCCGCGCAGCGTCGGCACGATGCTGCCAGGTGCATACTCGTTGATTCCGACAAGGAGTGCGTGGAAATTGGTCACTGGTCTATTGTCGATATTCCTCTCGACCTGCCAGGTCAAAGCGCGCCAGGGCGGTGTAGCTGGGGCCAGAGGGACGCAGGTCGCTGTGAATGAGCGCAATAGAAACCACCGCCAGCGGAACCGACCAATGGGTAAATGAGGAATCGTCAGACAAGGTCTTCAACACGTCGCCTGCCTTTGCCGCTGCTGTGGGTGATGCGTCTCGCCGGATGCGCGCAATGGTGAGATGGGGCGAAAAAGGGCGATCCTCAGCCGCAAAGCCAGCCGCCTGGGCCAATCTCTCGATGGAATGCTGCAAAGAATTCAGAAGGTCGACGCGACCTACAACGCCTGTCCACACGATATTGGGGCGACGAAAGCTCGGAAAACAGCCGACGCCGGTCAGCGCCAGATCAAAGGGTGCGTGGGCAAGAGCAATGGCTGCCAGGCCATGGGCAAGCTGACGGCGCTGCGCCTCTGAAGCGTCTCCCAAAAAACGCAACGTGAGATGGATGTTCTCGGCCGGCGTCCAACGCACAACCTGACTCACAGCGGCCTGTTTGAGCGATTCGGCAAGCCCCTGCTGCAGGTCGGTCAGTCGCTTGTGAAAAGACGGCGGCAACTCAACGGCGATAAAGGTGCGCATGTTGGCGATGCGTCTAGCGTAGTCGCGAGCGGCGCTGGGTCTCCAACAATTCGCGTTGGGAACGCGAACGCATGTAGAGCACGCTGGTGATCAGCCCCAATGCGCCCAAACTGGTTGCGCTAAAAAAGATGAAGCACAACAGCATGACTGTCAGGTTCTGCGCTGTCGGAACCAAGATACTGGTCAATTGCGCGCCAGGAATCGGGGTGGCTGTGGGCCAGGGTGTAAGCAGGGCAGACAAGGCGACGGGCGCCAACGTTGGCGCAGCCGTCACCACGACATAGAGTGACGTAGGCGTGGCCGTCGGTTCGCCCACCACCGCAGCAGCGCCAACCGCCGCTTCACCCACACGCGCCGATGAATCCTCTGGGATATCCACTGAGACATCCGCTGCCAAAGCTGCCGTCACAGGCGTTGACGTTGGCGTGAATGTATCAGTGGCAGCCACTGTTGGCAGATCATCGGCGTTGACCGTCGTTAAAACTGCCAGTGGCTGCTCGGCAGTAGGGAGTTCTGGCGTGGAAGCCTCTGTGGTAGGCAAGGGAGCTGGAACCCCTGGCCCGCTGGCGTTGGACGCCGCATCGATGGCGCCGTCGCCTGCGCCCGTCTGCGCCACATCTGGGCCGAGTGGCGTCGTGGCGGTTGCAGTGGCTGCCTCGGCAATGGCTGTGGGTTGTTGCGGCACTGCGCCCAAGGGAGTGGGCGTGCCCAATGGGCTTGTGGGCTGTTGAGGAAATTGGGGTGTAAATGGTGTGACAAGGCTATCGAAACTAGATGTCATCGTCCCTGAGGGAAAAAGAGTCTGGGTTAGCGTGGCAAAGGGCGATACAGGCGTGGGCGTCACGTTCAAACCATAGCCACAGAGAGTGCGCCTCTCGCCGGGTTCATCATCGGTGGTCACTTCATGAAGCTGGAAGCAGTAGGCAACGCCCGGCTGAAGCTCTGTCACAGGAAAATCATAAAGCGCGCCTTGACCGGGGCTCCCTTTGGCAGGTCGCGAGCCAATGCGATGATAGGCGGAGTCAGGCTCCGCAGCGAGTTTGCACAAGATGTCGAAGCGCGCCACATTGTATTCGCTCCTGGTGCTCCATTCAAGAAGCACAGCAAAAGAGGTGGGAAGGGCAATGAAGTATTCGATTTCAGCGGCGCTCTGTACAGAACGAATTGCAGCCAGAATCGTCCCCAGGCTCAGCACGCTGATGAGCGCAACGACTGCAATCCAGCGACGCAGGCGCAGTTTCATGCGGGTGGATTCATGGGGAATGGTCGATTGCAAATCCGTATCAAGTGTCATGACGCGTTTCTTCTCAATGTCCTTCATCACTACATGATTCTATCACGCCAGTTTTGGCAAAACCATAAGCCATTTGGCGTATTGCGGGGAGCGAGGAGATACACCCGATGGGTTATTATCGGGCGTCCACCAGATAAGAGACATCCGCAGCAATTTGCTCTGGGGTTGCATCCATGGAAAAAATTGCGCGCAAATCCCCTTGATGATCGATGAGATACGTCCAGCCTGTGTGGTCGATGAGGTAATCAGCCGCGCTCTGACTCGCATCGAGAACGCGCTTCTCCGAAAAAACGCCGTAGTCTTTCTTGATCGACTCGAGCGCAGCCTGAGTCGTCTGCACGCCGATAAAGGCTGGGTCGAAGCTTTGAAGATAGGCGCTAAGACGGTCGGGCGTATCGCGCTCCGGGTCCAGAGTGACAAAGACAACGGCAACGTTGTCGGCCTTGTCGCCCAGCTGCTCGATGACGCTTTTCATCTCCGCCAGAGTCAGGGGACAGATGTCGGGGCAAAACGTATAGCCAAAGAAGAGCAGGACAACTTTGCCTGTCAGTTCATCCATGTCGAAAGCGGTGCCATCGGATTGTGCGCCTGGAATCTCTGGGGCGGCGATCACAGGGTCAAAAGGGGTGCCGGTGAACTGATAGGGACGGCTGCAAGCTGCGAGCAGCACAACAGCCAATAGTGCGCCGATGACCAAAATTCCTCGACTAAACTTCATTGGTTGGCTCATCCTCTTCTTGCAGCGTAGCCAGGAGGTCGCGAATCTCATGGGCGCACTCACGATCCAGGCCGCTATTGCACCAAACGCGCATCTCCAGGCGTAACAAGTCATTAAGTTGGACAAAACGTTGTTGCGCAACGGGGTCGTCGCTCTCAAATAATTGCTCATACTCTGGGTGAATCGCCAACCAATCATCAAGGAGTGGTTCCATCGCCTGGGGGCGCGGCCCCCATTGCCCTTGCAACTGCCAATCCTCATCAAAGAAAACGAGCTGGGGAAGCTCCATATTCTCGAAATCAATGTCGGCCTCGCCATTGAGCAGTCGCTCCAGCATTGCTGACGCCCCTTCTTCTGTGACAACACGCAAATTAGCTTGCAGACAGAGAGAAGCAATCCTCGCCCAGACTGGCAACATGGCAGTCAGCTCCGGAATGCTGTCATTCACGATAGCCACCAGGTTGAGGACATCAGAATACTCGCTGAAGAACCGTTGGTCTGCAGGATAAATTCGTATTTCGCGCATACGTTGACGCAAAAGTGGGCCTTGTGCAGAAAGGTTGTCAGCAAATTCGGCAAAGGAAGAAGCAGCCAAGAATGCGACAGAGCGCGCCTCCACTTGTATAGGCGCTGACGTTGTGAGTAGGGTATCCGGTAACTCAGACATTAGAAGTGATGTTATCACACTTTGCCACTCTGCCCAGATTTTACTGACCTCAAAGGCCATATTATAATCCCTACCCACGTCAGGAAAATAAGCGCACGTCGCAACGAATGTAGAGCGGCGCTGGCGTAAATAAAATGGGTGTGTTCAAAATCAATTACAGTCGGTCATTCCGTAGGGCTTGAACGGCGGCGGCAAAGCCTTGCTGTGACAGAACGACGACTTCGCCGCCGTTCAAGCCCTTACATCAAACGAACTTTGGATGCACTCCAATGACATCGGTTGCCACTGTGTGGCTCGAAGGAGTTCTTGGATGAGTTTTTCACCTGTTTTAGATAAAAGGTCAATCGTTTCCGAGCTCACCCCGTGGATGGAAACACCCGATCCCCGTGCACTGCTTGCCGAAAGCGACCCAGAGATTTACGAGGCAATCGAGCTAGAGCGTCGTCGTCAGGCGGAAGGCATCGAGCTGATCGCCAGTGAAAATTACGTCTCTCCCGCCGTGCTGGCGGCTATGGGCAGCGTGCTAACGAACAAGTATGCTGAAGGCTACCCTGGCAAACGCTACTATGGCGGCTGCGCCTATGTAGATGTGGCCGAACGTATTGCCATTGAGCGCGCCAAACGCATCTTTGGCGCACAACACGCCAATGTACAGCCCCACTCGGGCGCACAAGCCAACGAAGCCGTCTATGCGGCCCTGTTGCAACCAGGCGACCGGGTGTTGGCGCTCAAACTCGACCACGGCGGCCATCTGACGCACGGATTTCACCTCAACAGCTCGGGCAAGCTCTACAATTTTCAGCACTACGGAGTCAACCGCGAAACAGAACAGATCGACTATGACGAGGTGCATCGTCTGGCAGCGGAACACCGCCCCAAACTGCTCCTGGCTGGGGCCAGCGCCTATCCACGCCTGTGGGATTTTCCGCGCCTGCGCCAGATCGCTGACAGCGTAGGCGCCTATCTCATGATGGACATGGCCCACGTGGCAGGGCTGGTGGCAGTCCATCTGCACCCGGACCCTGTGCCCTATTGCCATGTCGTCACAACGACCACCCACAAGACCCTGCGCGGTCCCCGCGGTGGTCTGATTCTGTGTCAAGAGCAGTTTGCCAAAGAGATCGACCGCGCCGTCTTCCCTGGCACACAGGGCGGCCCTCTCATGCACATCATTGCAGCCAAGGCAGTAGGCTTTGGCGAAGCGATGCGTCCTGAATTTCGCAGCTATCAACAGGCTGTGCTCGACAACGCCCAAACATTGGCGCGTTCCCTCCAACGTCAGGGACTGCGCATCGTCTCCGGGGGCACCGACAACCATCTGATGTTGGTTGATTTGGGTGTGTTGGGCAGCGATCCTGTGGGCAAAGAGATTACGGGCAAAGGTGTAGAGAAGGCTCTCGATAACGCAGGGATTCACTGCAACAAGAATATGATCCCCTTTGACGCCAAACCGGCGCTTGTGACCAGCGGCATCCGCCTGGGCACGCCGGCAGCCACGACCCGCGGTCTCGGCGCCGCCGAATTCGACCAGGTTGGTCGCTGGATCGCGGCCATTGCCCACGAACCGAATAACGAATCATTGCAGTGCGCCATTCAGGAAGAAGTCGTTGAGATGATGCAGCGGTTTCCCGTCCCAGCATAGCAAATCAGCCAGTCCGTTCACGCACATCGAGGTCGCCCATGAGCGCAGACGCCGTCACCATTCCAGCCGGCTACAGCCGTCGTGAACAGATTGGCTGGTATTTTTACGATTGGGCCAACTCGGCTTTTTCGACAACCGTTGTCACAGTCTTTCTCGGTCCCTATCTTACTGCTGTCAGCGAAGCGGCAGCGGACGCCAGTGGCTATGTCTATCCCCTGGGCGTCCCGGTCAACGCTGACTCCTTCTTCCCCTATATGGTTTCGCTGTCGGTGGTGTTGCAGGTCTTCTTTCTCCCCATCCTGGGCGCAATTGCCGACTACACCCATTTGAAGAAACGGATGCTGGGGGTGTTTGCCTATGTTGGGGCATTCGCCACGATGGCGATGTACTTCCTCCAAGGCGACAACTATCTGTTAGGCGGTCTACTCTTTCTTGTGGCGAATCTCAGCTTTGGCGCCTCGATTGTCTTCTACAATGCCTATCTGCCAGATATTGCCAGCCCCGATGATCGTGACCGCATTTCATCTCAGGGGTGGGCGTTCGGCTATCTAGGCGGCGGTTTGTTGTTGCTGATCAACCTGGTTTTCGTCCAGTTCTTGGCGGATGGACTGGGTATCTCCGTTGGCCATGCCGTGCGCATCTCGTTGACTTCCGCAGGAATGTGGTGGGCGGTCTTCACCATTATTCCGCTGCTCCGCCTGAAAACTCGTCAGGCCGCAAAGCAGTTGCCCGCGGGGGCGAATTATCTTTCGGTTGGTTTCCGCCAGTTGATGCACACACTGCGCAGACTACCCCGCTTTCCTCAGACCCTGCTCTTCCTGGTGGCCTATCTTTTGTACAACGATGGCATCCAGACAGTGATTGCGCTCTCGGCGCAATTTGGCAGCGAAGAGCTGGGGATGAGTACATCCTCTTTGATCCAACTGATCCTCATGGTGCAATTCGTGGCCTTTTTTGGCGCGCTGGGTTTTGGCTATCTGGCGCGCTGGTTGGGAACGAAACGCGCCATTCTGCTGAGTCTCATCATTTGGTTCGGCGTATCGGTCTATGCCTACGCCTGGCTTGAGACCGTAGCACAATTCTTCATTCTGGGGGGAGTAATCGGCATTGTACTTGGGGGAAGTCAGGCGCTCAGCCGTTCGCTTTTCTCCCAGATGATTCCTTCTGGTCAGGAATCAGAATATTTTAGTTTGTACGAAGTGAGTGAGCGAGGAACGAGCTGGCTGGGGCCGTTGGTCTTTGGCCTGGCGCTGCAATTCACCGACAGTTATCGCATTGCCATCCTCTCAGTCGCCATCTTTTTCATCTCTGGCCTGATTCTGCTCGGCTTGGTGAATGTGCGCCGCGCCATCCTCGAAGCTGGCAATACACCGCCCGCCATCGTGTAGAAACCCGTCGATCAGAGACGACGTATGGTTGCCGCGACCCACGGTTGGTTTATGGCTGCTCGGTCAGCGTCACCTCCACCTGAAACTCCTGACCGTCACGAAGCAGTTGCAGCGTCACCAGGTCTCCCACACGATAGTTGTCTTCCAGCAGCGTATCGAGTTGCTCTACAGCTGTGACAGACTGCCCGTTGATCTCCATCAGAATATCGCCGCCCACATAGACAACCTGGTTGCCGATGACCGCCTCGCGTTGCGCGCCACGCACTTCGGCCAGCAACAATGGGCTTCCTTCGTAAAGCTGAACCAGAAGGACGCCCTGTGAGACCGGCAGCTTGAGGATTTCGGCCAGACCCGGTGTGATGGAATAGCCATAGCGCACTCCCAGCCAGGGATGGCGATAGCGGCCCAGCTCGAGCAGGTCAGGCAGCACGCGCTTGATCGTGTCTACGGGCACGGCGAAACCCACACCGGCGTTCGCACCCGTCGGGCTAAAGATCGCTGTGTTGATGCCGATCACTCGTCCGCTTGAGTCGAGGAGGGGGCCGCCAGAGTTGCCGCGATTGATGGCTGCATCTGTCTGAATGACGCCTGTGATCATTCGCCCGTCTGCTCCTTCCAGGGTTCGGTTTAGCGCACTGATCACGCCGGTCGTCAGCGTGCGGTCGAACTGACCAAAGGGGTTGCCGATGGCAATCGCCCACTGCCCTACCTGCAAGGCGTCTGAACTGCCTAGCTCGACAGGGTGCAACTCCTCTGGTGAGGCGCTGACCCGTAGCAAGGCGAGATCGTTGCGTGGGTCTGTGCCGATCACCTGGGCCGGCAGCGTCCGTTCATTGCCAAAGACGACGTCGATGCGTTGGGCGCCCTTGACTACGTGATAATTGGTGAGAATGCGCCCTTCGGTGTCCAGGACAAACCCGGAACCCGATCCTTCTTCCGGCGCCACGCCAAAGAAGAAATCTCGACGCAGCACCTGGGTGGTGATATTGACCACAGACGGCGCAACGCGCTCATAGACGCCGATGATGCGCCGCTCGGCGAAATCGAGGCCGGCAGCGTCGATGAGCGCCAGTATGTCGCTGTCATCCTCCTGCGCTGTGGCCGGGGGCGCAGCGGAAGGATCGCTTGTACCTACCGGTTGAGATAGAGTGGCCTGACCATTGCTCTCCACGTCGGAGGGCTGGACAGGCTCAACAGAAAGACTCGCTGTGGGAAGTGGCGTCGGGGCGACGACCGTTTGCACGACTGTGGCAAGCGAACCGCACCCCAAAAAAAGCACAAACACCATCCCAAACAATCCAGCGAGAATCACAGGCGCTCGTTGCATGTGTAGAAAACCTCTAGGAAAACCTCGGTAGACACCTCAGGGCAACCATGTGGAAAACCCTGGGATCGCATATCAAAAACCTTGTGTATAACCACGTATCAAGCCCGAAAAAGAATAGGGGAAACAGGCGGAAAGCGTAACCAACAATGAAGGAAAACAAGGGTTCAATTCCCCCACGATTGGTGGGGCAGACAAAGGAAATACTATATCTGACCCTGGAAATCGCAAAGCGACAATGACCGCTCAGGTCCCTGTTCGAACAAGTCCCCTGTCTCTCCCCTTGCAGCAGATATTCAGCCTCATTATAAATGTACCATATCTGCACCCATAATGGAGCGAAGACACAATATACGGGCATTAGCACACGCAGAAAGCGAAAATATCCCCGTTTCCCCAGGGTCTACGATAACGAAGAAAAATAAGAGATAATGAAAGAGGAAATGATACTCAAATGAATAGGATGGCTTCTGAGAGACGCTGACAATGTTGTGACTGACGAAGACCCTGGAACACCTTTGGAAATAGCCTGGGGCAAATAACAAGAATCATGTCCTTTGCCCCAGGCGGCGCGCCCCGCAAGTGACTGGCGATTCAAGATCGCCGGTCACTTGCATGGGAAGAAAACGATTGTTGCTTCACTACATCGGTTCATGACAATACAAGCGGCTTGATACCCTTGGTTACTGAAGAGGAGAGACATCCACCTACTGGGGCAACACGTCATCGAGCAAGGCTGCAAATTGTTGATAGGGGATGCCGCCGGAAATGATGTTTCCGTTGAGGTCGAAACTTGGGCGAAGTCGAATCCCGGCGCTGCGCCGCTGCTGATCCATCCGTTCGATCTTTGCGGCAATCGCAGGATCATCCATACAGGCGCGGAACACTGTTTCGTCCAACCCGATCTCGTTGGCTAGAAGCGCAACGGTTTCCATCGTTGCATTCCACAATTCTCCCTGACGCTCAAAGAGCATATCGTGGAGTTGCCAGAAAGCCAGCGGGTTTTGTGCGCCAGCGCATTCGGCGGCGCGATGCGCCAGATGCGAGGCGGCGCCGTGGTCGAGGACATGATGGAAGGCCAACGCCACCTGCCCCGCAGCAACGTAATTTGCTTTAATTTCCGGCTCGACGCGCAGCACGTGCGCGCGACAGGCGCCTCAGAAGAAGTCCGAGTAGTCGACCAGGCGCACTGGCGCGGCAGGATTGCCGAGGAGATAGTAATCCCCTTCAATGGACGCGCTTTTCAACCAATTGGGCGGCGGCGTTGCTGTCGGTAATTCGACCTGCGCCGGCGCTTGCGTTGCTGTCGGCAGCACAGCAACCGCAGACTCCTCTGTGGGGGATGGAGAAGGAGTCTCTGCTTGGGGCGACGCGGTTGGCTGCGACCCGGCCGCGGCGACCGTCGCGGTTGGGATTGGCGGCGCGGAGGCCGGGTCGCAGCCAGCGAGAGTGAGTGCGCCGACCAGGCAGAATAGAAGCAAGCAATTACGCAAGGTCATGATCCCCCCACTTCGGCCAGGATCTGATCGAAAAATTCCTCAAACCGTTCAAGCGGTAGAGCGCCAGGGATGATCTGACCGCCCTGCCCGGCCAACACGACAAACGTGGGAGTGCCGCGTACGTAGGGTCCGCCTTCTTGCAGGTCGCTATCAACGCGCGCTTGCATCTCTGGGTCTGCAAGACAAGCCTGAAATGCGTCCGCGTCAAGACCCAATTCACCCGCCAACCCCAAAAAGACAGGATTGGGATCGCTGATGGACCAATCGGCGGAACGCTCGAAGAGCAGCTCGTGCATCTCCCAGAACATATCTTGTTCGGATGCGCATTCGGCGGCGACGCCAGCAGCCGGCGCCTGCGGGTGGATGTTCAGGGGGAAATGCTTGAAAACCCACCGCACCTTACCCGAGTCAACATACTTTTCATCCAACGCCGGCTGGCTTTCCAGAGAATGGCGTTTGCAATAGGGGCATTGGAAGTCGGAGAATTCGACGACTGTGAGTAGTGCATTGGGATCGCCGCGGGTCTGATCGCCGGCTACGGTGTAGCCGGGGCGGTCTGGGTCGAGAGCCAGACCTTCCGCCGTCGCCCAGAAGGGTATTTCGTCGGAGCCTTGCTGTTGCTCTTGCTGTGCGCTGGCTGGCGTCTCTCCTGCAACCATGGCGTCGATGGTGACGGCGAATTGATCAAAGGGTTGTGCGCCAACGAGATCGAAGCTCTCGCCGCTGGCGTTGTTGACAAAACGGAAGCTGGGTGTGCCCGAAAAGCCCAGCGCGGCGGCGGCAGCCACGCGTCCGTCCACAATGGGGTTCTTCACTGCGCTGGCGACGCACTCCTTGAAAGCGTCTACATCACCGCCTACCTCGCCAGCCAGACGTTCGAAGACGAGCGCAGGATCTAAGGAGTTGCTCCATTCACTTTGTGAACGAAAGATCTGGTCGTGCATATTCCAATAAAGTTCGATGCCCTGGTCGGCGATGCACAACGAAGCTGCATGGGCGGCCGGCGCATTAGGGTGAAGCTGCACCAAGGGGAAATCCATGAAGACTACGTTGAGCCTGCCATCGCGTACATAGGACTCGTTGATGGCCGGTTCTGTCTGGACAAAATAGCGCACACAGAAGGGGCACTGGAAGTCGCTATACTCGAACATGGTGACAGGAGCATCCGGGCTGCCGCGGAAAGGATTGCCTTCCGACGTAAAGCCGACGGGAATGCCATGATATTCGCCGCCCACGTTGAATTGTAGGGTCACAGGTGCGGCGGCCGCAGTTGTGGTCGTCTCATCTGTAGCAGTAATAACTTCGGATTCGGCTGCGGTTGTGGAGGTCTCACCTGTAGAGGTAATGACTGCGGATTCGGCTGCCGGCGCGCTTGCTTCTTCTACTGGAGTTTCTGTTGCTTCGGGCGTCGTCGGTTCGTCTGTGGCCGTAGGCTGTTGCGGCGCGCTGACCGTCGGCTGCACGGTTGACGGTGCAGCGCACGCAGAGAACGTTAACAAAGCCATGACCAAAACTAGCGTGATGCCAATGAGAAGTCTACGGGGTGGGGTTAGACGAGAAGAAAGAGGCGAGTGACTCATGAAAAGCTCCAAATCTCAAAACGGGCGGGAGAATACAAATTCATTAGGGAGAAAATTGTAGCACAGGAGCAGCATTGGCAAGAAAAGATTCGATATGGAAGCAATTGATAGACCGGAACGGTTTGTTCTTTGTGAGATTGCTCACTCTCAACTTGAACTGCTCCCCTTCTTTGTGCGCCGCTTGCTCCATGTTCCGTGCTCCCTGTATAATCTCGATGTCTTCTTTCTCCCTCGTCTTTGCCTACAGAAGGTGAGCCAGGTAATTATGACGACAGCAACCGAATTGCTCGAACATGCCCGCATTGCGCGCCAGCAGGCCTACGCCCCCTACAGCAACTATCTGGTGGGCGCGGCGCTGCTGACTGCAGAGGGCAGCGTGATTTATGGGTGCAATGTGGAAAATGCATCATATCCAGCCACGCTATGCGCCGAACGCGTCGCCCTGGGCGCTGCGATTGCCCAGGGTCAACGAGATTTCCAGGCCATTGCAGTTGTCACCCGCAACGGGGGGACCCCTTGCGGCGTTTGCCGTCAGGTGATGGCGGAACTGGGGCCGAACATGATGGTTTACATTGGCGACGAGCAGGGGTTGGTGCAGACCACTACCGTCGCAGAGTTGTTGCCGGGCGCCTTTGTGCGCTCCAGTTTGCTTTCCAGCGACGATGACAGGGCGTCATGAACTATCCAGCGCTGGTTGCCACTTATCAACTGCGCCAACGCGAGTACCTGTTGCGCATCACCCGAGCGCTCACTTCCAGTCTTGATCTGCCCAGCCTGCTCAAGCTGATCTTGAACAGCGCGGCGGAGTTGGTGGGGTGTCGCGCTGGACTGATCGTGTTGGCGCGTGAAGAGAGCGACCTGCTGGATGCGCCCATCGTCAGGCCGCGCTTTCAGATTCGCGCCTATTATGGGATTCCGCCCCAGGTGTTGACCGCCTTCGACCCATTGCTAGAGGCGCCGCCTGTTCTACAAGAGGACGATGAATCGAACTTTGACCCCCAGCTCGATCCCTATTTCGCCGACCTGCAAGGCCGGGTGCGTCAGGTGGAAGAACGGCTCGGCGGCGCGCTCGGTCAGGTGGTCGGTCTGCCGCTGCTGGTCGAGAACACTCTACTGGGTATCATCTATCTTTTTCGCAGCGAATATGCGTTCACCCAACTTGACTGGCAGTTCTTGCGCGGCTTTGCCGACCAGGCCGCCATTGCTGTGCGCAACGCACGCCTGTATCATCAACTGGAGACAGAACGCAGTCGGCTGGCAGCCATTATCGAGAACAGCGCCGATGGCATCATGATTTTGGACGCCGACCGCCGTGTGTTGGTCATCAATCAGGCGTTGGAGGAGATGATCGGCGTCGTTTCCACTGATGCGCAGGGATTGCCCTGTCAGGATGTTTTGCCCCTGGAGAACGTTGTCGGGGTAGACTTGTGTCAAAGCGAAGAAGGCGTGGACTTTGCTGGCGCACAAGAACTGCGCTGCGAGGGGAACCTGGTGCGCCCCGGCAAGAAGCATCTGGCTGTTGCTGTGACCTTTTCTCCGTTGGAAGATGAAAAGGGGCGTCTGGTCAACATCATCGTCAACATTCATGACATCACACGCTTTCGCGAAGAAGAGGAGATCAAGTCGACTTTCACCTCCATCATCAGCCATGAACTCAAGACGCCGGTGGCGCTGATCAAGGGGTATGCGCAGACCCTGGCGCGGCCAGACGCAGTGTGGGATGGCGAAACGGCGCGTCAAAGCCTGGCGATCATTGAGGAGGAAGCAGATCGACTGGAATCGTTGATCAATAATCTGCTCGATGTGAGCCGCATTCAGGCTGGCGGCCTGCATCTGGATTACGCTGACGTCAATCTGCCCAATCTGGTGGGCAAAGTGGTCGCCGCCTATCGCACGCAGACACAGAACCATCGCTTCGAGGTGGATTTTCCCATGTTCATGCCCACCATTTGGGCGGACGAAGAGCGACTGCGCCAGGTGTTGACCAACCTCATCGGCAATGCGATCAAGTATTCGCCCAACGGCGGCATGATCCGCGTAGGCGGCTGGAATGATGCGGTCAAGGGCAGTGCACGGGTCATCCTCTATGTTGCAGACCAGGGCATCGGCATTCCGATGGACGATCTGCCATATATCTTCGACCGCTTCTACCGGGTGGATTCCAGCTTGCGGCGCAACACCGCTGGCGCCGGTTTAGGTCTCTTTTTGTGCAAGGCCATCGTCGATGCTCACGGCGGCGACATCTGGGCGCGGAGCGAGGCTGGGAAAGGAACCACTTTCTTTGTTTCGTTGCCTGTGGAGCCGCATGGTTTGACGATAGAGTCCCATTAGTACAGAGCGGCCTAAATGAGACCCAGATATCGTCATTCTGAGCGCCAGCGAAGAATCTCGTTTTGATATTCGTCCACCTTTCAACACCGAACGTCGAGTTCAACGTAAGGCACGTAAACGTAAAGCAAAGGAGAAGCCATGTCGAACGCAAGTGGATTGAAATCCCCCATGAGAATTGTCATCCTCCTCACACTGGCGCTTTGTCTGTGCGGCGTCATGCCAGGAAGGGCGTCTGCCCGGCCGTTGACGTAACAGGGGCAGCTCGACCCTGACGTCCTCGCTGCGATCCAGGGTGCGGCGAGCCTGGTCGAACTGCGTGTGGGCGCCTTCGCAACGCCATCTATTCCCATCGTCGCTGACGACGAGCCGTCCGATCAACTCAGCAATGGAGGTTTTGTCACCTATGACCACCTGGGGATCACCATCAACGCCCCGGCTGCTTGGGAGGTGGAGAACGGTTCCGGCGACACTGTGTTCGATTTCAATGATGATGCCTCGGGGTTGAAAGGTATGGTGGCTTTCACCGGCGACACCTTCCCCGGATTGATCGCCTTGCCCATGTTTGAGACGCTGGCTGAGATGCTGGTTCAAACTATGGGGCCGGGCGCTAAACTGGCAGGCGTCGAGCGACTTGAGACCTACCAGGGGTTGCCTGCTTTGAAGATCGCCTTTCGCGACGCAGAAAATGAAGACATCGCAGGCGATGGAGTCATCTTTATGATCGGAACCGGGGACAACGCCTATGGCGTCATTGCCAGCTCCCCAGCCGAGACATGGCTTATGGTCGAACCCATCATTGCAGAACTGGCTGTCTCCCTCATGGTTGATGAAGAATTGGTCACTCTTGAGACTGCCGTCGACGGCGACCTGGTTGTGGATGATCCTGCCGGTAGCTTCGCGGTGACAATTCCTGAAGGGTGGCACGTCACGCCCACCCAAGATGACGAGTTGACTCTGTTGATAGCAGATCCAGATGTTCGCGTTGTGGGTGCAGTGGGCGGTAGCTCTGACCTGTCCGCCAATGATGAGGCGTTGCAGGCACTGATCGAGGCGACGGCTGGTTCGATCGACGAACAGATGGTGGGCGATCTTCTTGGCAGTGTACTCGATGCGTTGAATATGGGCGGAGACTCGACGCTCTTCAACCCAGAACTGACGAAAGTATTTCCATCGGTGGGAGATTACTTGGGCGTCATTCGTTTGGGCGGCGCTTTAGAGGTTGACGACGGAGTGGAGATGCCGCTGGTCACCTATCTGGGCGTCGATCTCGATTCTATAGGTCTCCTGATGGTGTTCGGCGCGCCAGATGAGACTCTGGGCAGGGAAGAGACCATGTTGGAGATTTTGGGATCAATCGAGTTCACCGAATAAGTTGGCTGCCGTTCATCTCTGCCTCACCCTCGGGCAGAGATGACGGCGAAGTGTACTCTGGTAGCCAGAGGGTGAACGTGCTACCCTGCTGTGGAACGCTCTGTACGGTGATGTGGCCTTGATGGGCCTGGGCAATCCACTGGACGATGCTCAAGCCCAGCCCGCTGCCGCCCATTTCACGGCTGCGCGCTTTGTCGGTGCGAAAAAAACGCTCGAAAATGTGCTGTTGTTGTTCCGGGCTGATCCCGATGCCTGTGTCCTGAACAGCAACTCGAATCCAACCCTCCGAGTTTTCCAGGCTAAAGGTCACGATGCCGCCATTGGGGGTATACTTCACCGCATTGTCCGCCAGGTTGAGGAGGAGTTGGCGCAGTCTTTCCCGATCTCCCCATACATTAGCCTGATCTTCATTGCCCAGGCGGATGTCCAGCGCGTTGGGGCCGCGCATGTGCTCCACCATACGCTGTGTCTGCCGAAAAACATCCAAAAGCAGTGTATCCAGCTCCACAAGCTCCATCTGCAAGCGCAACACGCCGCTGTCTGCCTGGGCTAAGAGGAGCAAGTCACGGATGAGCCGGCTCATCCGGTCTGTCTCGTTGGCCGTTTCATCCACAATCTCCTGAACGAGATCGAATGTCGCCTGGTCTGACAATCGCTCGGGCGTAGTGGTCGCCATGCGCTGGAGGATTTCCATGTTGCCCTGGATCGTGGTCAGAGGGGTGCGCAGTTCGTGGCTGACATCGGCCACGAGACGTTCCTGCCCCATGAAGAGTTGTTGAATTCGATCGAGCATTTCGTTAAAAGTGGCGGCAAGACGACCGATTTCATTGTCCAACGTGGCGAAACCCAGGCGTGTGTCCAGGTCTTTGGCGCGCGTGATCGTGCGCGCTGTTTCGGTGATGACCGCAAGGGGCGCCAGTTCTCGTCGCGCCAGGAACGCGCCAACGACTGCCGCGACGATCAAGCTCAGTCCTGTGCCGATAATGAGATAGCGCCCCATCTGGCTCACTGCGTTGTCGAGTGGGGTCAACGGGCGGATGACCTGCACCATCCCTTCAACGACATTGTTGAGGATGAGGGGTTCGCTGTAGACAAGCAAAGGATTGTTTCTGATGGATGTGAAGTAAGTATGGCTCTTCCCGTTCAGAACATCGGGAAGGGCTTGTTCATAGGACGGGATGGCGATGTTCGCCAGGTTGTTGCTCTTGCGCACCACCACCCCCTGTCGTGTGACCAACTGCACGCCGAGGGAAGTTGTAAAATAATCCAGGTCGGGCAGAGTGAGGTCTCTCAGAGCCAGGTTGCGCTCGATCTGTGCTGCAATGGCGCGCGAAACCAGTTGCGCCTGTCGGGTGGATTCCTCCAACACCTGGGATTGAAGGTTGGCGATGAGAGCAGAATAGACGACAACACTGAAGATGATCAGTGTTGCCCCCAAAAGAGCTGTGTACCAGAGAGTGAGCCGCAGGCGAACAGTCATGTGATAAGGTGCAAAGTCGAGGGTTCAGCCTTCGCGCAGAGCATAACCGACCCCGCGCACTGTTTGGATCAGGCGAGGGCGATTGTCCACTTCCAGCTTCATGCGCAAGTAGCGAATGTAAACTTCGATGATGTTGCTTTCACCGCCAAAATCATAGTTCCAGATGTGCTCGTAGATGACTTCACGAGTGAGCACTTGATTTGGGTGGCGCATGAAGAGTTCGAGGAGATCGAACTCGCGCGCTGTCAGCTGGATTTCCTTCTCGTCGCGAAAAACCTGTCTCCCGCGCAGGTGCAACGTCAGGTCGGCAAAACGAAGCTGATCTGTGGCGCTGTCTTGACGGTGGCGTCGAAAGAGGGCGCGTAGGCGCGCCAACAGCTCATCGAAGGCAAAGGGCTTGACGATGTAATCATCTGCGCCGGCGTCCAGGCCAGTCACCCGGTCGGAGACGGCGTCGCGCGCGGTGAGCATGACAATCGGCACGTCCGATGCGCTGCGCAAACGCTGACAAACTTCCAACCCGTCCATGCCTGGCAGCATGAGATCGAGAATCACGGCGTCGGGCATGGAGTCACGCGCTTTGCGCAGTGCATCTTCGCCATTTTCGGCCGTCTCCACCACATATCCCTCGAACAGCAGGCCGCGACGCAACATGTCGCGAATCCGCCGATCGTCCTCCACTACCAAAATCTGTTCTTTCATATGTAGCTTCCGCTCATAATTGAATGGTCGCACATGGATGGATGCGAGTGAGGCGGACAAGTTATAGAAAGTCAGATAAAGATTCGTAGGGGCATGGCCTTGCGCCTGCCCTGGGCGAGCGCAAGGAATCGCCCCAACAACGAAACATTATCCGAACATCTATAGATTGGCGCTATACTTTGCTCTGTTTGAGACCAGGAGTTTTCGCAGGCCAAAAACTCCTGGTCTCAAAGCAACCGCAGTATAACAAGCTACATTTCTTCAGTACTCGCCGTTCGGCTGATTCACGGCGAGGGTCACGCCCGTATCGCTATCCGCAGAGTCGTTACCTCGATTGTAGGTGTGGGCTTGCAGTGTGTCAAATCAACTGTGTTATACTTGCTGATCGAATCGGGTCGATCCCGCTTACTGATTTCTAGGTTTTGAACTCATACTCGCCTATCATCTTCCAGAAAGCTCCCAGCTTTCTGGAAGATGTCCGACATGCATGTTCTACTTAGGGATCGATAGAAGCTGTTTGAGAATGATGCTGCTGGTGCAGACACGGTGCGTCGTGTCCGCACCCGTCTGGATAGGGCTTCCGAACTCTCGCTCATGATCTCGAATCCGCCCAACGGTCGTCTACGAATTGGTTTTTCTGCCTTGATGGTCCTTACAGGCCTTTTGCTTTTGTGTGCATTGTTGATCTTTGGCGCGTGCACGTCACGCGCCGCCCCAGCCACCGATCCCCTTGGGATCTATCGGCTTGCCCTAAAAGAGGGCAACGCAGATGAGCTTGAGACTCTTCTGGGAGCGCCGACCTACGCCATTTCGGTGACAGTAGACGCCGAAAACAAGAAGCTCATCGGTGCAGGTTCGGTGACCGTGCACAACAACAGCCTTGACCCGTGGAGTCACTTGATCTTTCGTCTCTACCCGAATCTGGATCACTATGGCGGCGACATGGCTGTGCAGAACGTTACCTTGAACGGCAAGCCCACTGCTTTCACCTATCAAGATGACGCCACCTCGCTGCGCATTTCTTTGCCAAAACCCCTGCTTCCAGGCGAGAACGCCACGGTGCGCATGAACTGGAAGCTCGGCTATCCTTCCTGGGTGGATGATCGCGCCGTCTATGCCCTGTTTGGCCGCAGTCAACAGATGACCAGTCTGCCGCTCTTCTATCCTTCGCTGGCCGTCTACGAGGCCGGTCCATCGGTGGGCAGCGGTAAATGGTGGTTAGATCAGGGAACTGCCCGCGGGGACTCTGCATTCAACATCGCTTCACTCTTCCACGTTACAGCAACGCTACCCAGCGAGCAGATGCCGGTGGTCAGCGGCACGCTTGTGCAGAGCCAGACAGTCGGCGGAGGCCAAACCCAGTATACATGGGTGACGGGTCCCTCGCGTGAGTTTCTTCTACACATGAGCCCAGTCTTCGCCGCTGCCAGTGAAGAAGCCTTTGGCACGCGCGTCACCAGCTATTGGTTGCCTGGCGAAGAGGCAGCGGGACGGGCGGCCCTTCGCTACGCAGTTGCCTCGCTGCGCGCCTTTAGCGACCTCTATGGCGACTATCCTTTCCGTGACATGCGCGTGGCGCCGGCCCCTCTCGGTTATCGCGGCATGGAATACCCCCAAGTGATTCTTTTGGGTGTGGATCTCTACGACGCCATGCGCAGCAATCTGGAAGTGTTGGTCTCCCACGAAATGGCGCATCAATGGTGGTATCAAATGGTGCACAACGACCCGGTCAATTCTCCCTGGCTCGATGAGGGACTGGCCGAATATTCCGTAAAACTCTACAAAGAAGAACTGTCGGGGAAAGATGAAGCTGATCTGCTTCAATACCAGCGGTGGCAGGTCCCCTTTGCTTCTCTGCAACAGCGCGGCGCCGACGCACAAGTCAATCAGACAGTGGAGAGCTTCACCAATGGCACTCAATACGAGACCATCGTCTATGGGAAGGGAGCGCTCTTCTATGACGAGTTGCGCAATGAACTCGGCGACCGCCAGTTTCGCCGTTTCCTGCGCAGCTACCTCAACGCTCATCGCTGGCAAATCGTCAATGATGATGATTTTCTCGCTGCGCTCCATGTGTTGGCCCGGCCAGACCTGGTCAAGCTCTATCGAGAGTGGATCGGCGAACGCAAGTTGACCCAGGCAGTGCAGGCCGCCCCGGAAAGCGGCAACTGATAATGATCGTTCGTCACCGGCCTGTCGGCCTCAGCGCAGAGGAAGTCGTTGCCTGTCTGGATGCGGGCCAGGGTGAGCGCGTCGCCTTCTTGCCCGCCAAAGCCCACGTGCGCTCCATCAGCGAAACTCTGGCTGCCATGGCCAATGGCAGCGGGGGCGTTGTCTTGTTGGGCGTTGCCGCCAATGGCACGGTGCAAAAGGGGAATGATGCAGCCCATCTTTGTGAACAGGCGCTGGAAGCGATGCTTTACGCCGACCCGCCGCTGATCCTGCCAGCAGCCCAGGCAGTGGATACAGGCCGCGGCGTCGTGGCGGCAGTTCAGACGCCGCCAGGTCTGCCCCATGTCTACAATGTGCAGGGCGTCTTTCTCACGCGTGCTGGCAGCCACAACCGCCCTCTTTCCACGGCGGAGCTGCGTCGTCTGCTTCTTGATCGGGGCGAAAGCGGCTTCGAGAGTCAGCCGGCCACAGGCGCCGCACTGACCGACCTTGATCCTCTGCGCATCGAACGCTATCTTGACCGGGCGCTGGTCTCTACCACGGAAGACCCCTTGCAGGCGCTTGTGGGCCGCGGCTGTCTTTATCACACAGAACAAGGAGAATTAGCGCCCACGATTGCGGGCATTCTTCTGTTCGGCGTCAACCCGCAGCGTTTTCTGCGCAGCGCCGAGATCGTCTGTGTGCGCTATGACAGCCTTGCCATGAGCGATGAGTTTGTACGTCAGGAGATCGGCGGAACGTTGGCCGAACAGATTCGTCAGGCAGAGGCGTTCGTGACCGCGAACATGCGGCGGGGCATGCGCATCGCCGCCCTGGCGCGCGAGGAAACCACAGAGTACCCGCTGTCGGTAGTGCGCGAGGCCATTGTCAATGCAGTCGCTCATCGCGACTACAGTATCCGTGGCGAAGGCATCCGCCTGCTCATGTTCAGCGATCGGCTGGAGATCTACAGCCCTGGGCGACTGCCCGGCCATGTCACCCTGGAGAACTTGAAAGATGAGCGTTACAGCCGCAACGAAGCCATCGTCGCAGTCTTGGGCGATCTGGGGTACATCGAGCGATTGGGCTACGGCATCGACCGTATGATCGCGGCCATGCAGGAAGCGGGTTTGGATGCGCCCTGCTTCGAGGAGAGCGCGGCTGGCTTCAAGGTGACGCTGCGCTCGGCCGGCGGCGATCTGGTGAGCCTGACGCCCGACCAACATCGCTGGGGGCACAGCTTTCTCAACGACCGCCAGGAGCGCGCCATGGCGTATATTCGCCAGAACGGGCGCATCACCAACAGCGAACTTCAGGAAATGGCGCCGGAAGTCAGCCCGGAAACCATCCGTCGCGACCTGGCCGACTTGGTGGAAAAGAATCTACTGTTGCGCATCGGCAGCAAACGGGCGACGTATTACATCTTGAAATGAGCAGCTTCGCACCTTCCAGGAAGCTCCGAGCTTCCTGGAAGGTGCGAAGTAATACTTTGACAAGCGCTAAACTGCGGTTGCTTTGAAACCAGGAGTTTTCACAGTTCAAAAACTCCTGGTTTCAAACAGAGCGAAGTATAAATGGGAGAACATGCAATGCGCGGGGTGTCAATCATCGGCATTGGGCAATCGCCTGTAGGAGAATTGTGGAATCGCTCGGCGCGCCAGATTGCCTTCGATGCAATTTCGGCGGCAATGGCGGAAGCGCATATTGAAACCGCCGATGCGCTTTTTGTGGGAAATATGTTATCCGGCAGCCTGCTCGACCAGGAACATCTGGCGACCCTGGTGGCCGACTACTGCGGTCTGCGGGGCGTCGAGGCGGTCAAGGTGGAGGCAGCCTGCGCCAGCGGGTCAGCCGCGCTACGCGTGGGCATCATGGCTGTCGCCAGTGGCTTTCACGACGTGGTGATCGTGGCTGGTCTGGAGAAAATGACCGACACCGTGGGCAAGGACACCACGGCCGGTCTGGCGACGGCTGCGGACGCCGAGACCGAGGCGTTGCATGGGGTGAGCTTTGTCGGTCTCAACGCGCTCATTATGCAGCGCTACATGTACGAGTTCGACGTTCCGCTGGATGCCTTCGCCGGCTTTAGCATCAACGCCCACCGCAATGGGGTCAACAACCCCAACGCCATGTTTCAAGAAGCCATCACGCGAGATGATTACTTGAAGGCGCCCATCATTGCCACACCGATCAATATGATGGACAGCAGCCCCGTTTGTGATGGGGCGGCTGCCGTGGTGTTGGCAGCCAGCGACCAGGCGTCAAAGTACACCGGCGGCCATCATCGAGGCGCAGTGCGCATCCTGGCCAGCGCCAGCGCCACAGACAGCATCGCCGTGCATGACCGGCGCGACCCCCTCTTCCTGGCCGCGGCCCAGGCAAGCAGCCACAAGGCGTACTCCCAGGCCGGGGTGACGCCCGGTGAAATCGATTTCTTTGAGGTTCACGACGCCTTCACCATCATGAGTGCGCTCAGCCTGGAGGCGTGCGGCTTTGCCCGGCGGGGAGAGGGGTGGCGGCTGGCCTACGAGGACGCCATCGGGGTGCACGGGCAGTTGCCCATCAGCACCATGGGCGGACTGAAGAGCCGCGGCCATCCTGTGGGCGCAACAGGGGTCTATCAGATCGTCGAAGCCGTGAAGCAACTCACGGGCGACGCCGGCGCAAACCAGGTGAAGAATGCTCAGATCGCCATGGCGCAGAACATCGGCGGCAGCGGCGCAACCATCCTGACCCACATTCTGGCGACGTGAATTACACCCGTAGGTAAAACGACGATTGTCCAGTCCCGCTGAGTATGTTACAATTTCCTTGACCGTTTATTGTTCTGAACAACCTAATCAAACAGGAGGATCTTCCATGCGAATGCAACGGATCATTGTGCTTGCAGCCCTGGCGTTGGTCGCTTTGTTGGCCCTGGCCGGCTGCGGACCGCGCGTTGGCGCGGGAGAATTGGCGGCTGCCGCAGCCCCAGAAGATGCCTTTGTCGATCTACCGGCGCTCTATGTGGACTATGGAGCAGATGGAATGGCGATGATCGGCGGCGCGCCTGCTACTGTCGCCGGCGCAATGCTGGGGCAAGACCTTTCCATGCTCAATCTGGGGCCAGAAGCTGTGGCCGCCATGAGTGGGGTCAACATTCAGCACGTTCAGATCAACAACACGCCCAATGGCCTGGTGATTGCCGTCAATGGCCGGCGCATGCCCTCCCTTGCCTGGGACGGCGCTGTCCTCACGGGACTTGGCGACCTGATCGGCGAGTTGGGCGTGCCGTTGGGCGGCCTGGAGCAGATGCTCTCCATTTTGCCTAACACTGGTTTTGGCTTCGTGCTTCGCTTCCCTGTCGCCGAGGGGCGCGATGTCATCCCACTGGCTGACCCGAACGCACAACGCACGGCTGAAGCAGCCCAGGCTGCTGTGGATCAATATCTGGCCGGCGTTGGCGGCCAGGTGCCGGTGATTCAGTTCACTGTGAATTATCGACCCGACGGCACGTGGACCGTGCAAGACATGGACGCTGCCGCCTGGGAGCAAGTGCTGCCCATTGGGTGGGATGGTTTCAATTTATCGCCGGCAATGGCCCAGGGCGCCGCGGGCCTGGGATTGCGCACATTGGGCGTCAGCACAGACAAGGATGGCATTGCCATCAGCATCAACGACCGCAGCCTCCCCAAGATCACTTGGGGGCAAGGCGAGCTGGAAAACATTCTCACTCTGCTAGAAGAGAGCGGTGCACTCGATATGGCTTCGGGCGGCGGCGCGGATGTACAGGGGTTGGTCGACATGGTCAAGCAACTGCTGCCCACCGTGCAGACAGCAGATTTCAACATGACGGTCAATTTTCCTGCGCCGTAAGTTCATGAAGCATCCTTGATGAGCAAACAGAAGTGCGGCGCGCTGCGCGCCGCACTTCTGTTTTTTCATTGCGTGAGTGTTATGCGACTGGCACATCTGATCGGCACATGTCGCCGATCTGGATGTTGCAGGTTGGTTCAACGATAATGTTCGGAATTGACAAAACGTGCCAATGCCAGGGCGACGGCCGTCTCCAACGCCTGGCCGCGAGTAAGCAGCCCGCCTGTCAGAATGCCGACCGCGCCTTGACGTTGTTTGGTGTTCTGTTCGCCGATGAATTCGTCCATGAGGGGACCAAGTTCAGCGCCGTTGCGAATGGCGTCGGCGACCCAATCGGGCAGTAGAAAGCGTCCGGCCGCTCCAAGGCCGACCACGCCCTGACGATCGACTACCGCGACCCATGCTGTCGAAAACATGCCGTGGATGCTGTCGACTGTATTTCCCTCGATGCCCACGCCCAGGTCGGCGTCGAAGTGAGCGCGCCCATTGATTGCGCGATTTTGAGCGCCGATGATTGCCTCTTCGTCGCTCAGAGGCTGGGGGCGCACGCCTGATTCCACAGACACGGAGCCAATCGCTGCGGCGGGCCAGACGCGAGCGATGACGTTCGCAGCCGCCTGCACCTTGGCCGGATTGGTGGAGCCGACGGCGGCAACCCGAACCACAATCGGTTGAGATGTGAGATTCGTTGTCGTCATGATAGGAAATCATACACGAAAGGATGGAGCGGATGCAATGGCTGACTGATCTCTTTCGCGTCAAGAAACCAATCATCGCCATGTGTCACCTGCGCGCACTCCCTGGCGACCCGGGCTATGACGCCGAAAAGGGACTGGACTGGGTGATCGAGCAAGGTCGGGCAGACCTTCACGCATTGCAAGAGGGCGGGGTGGACGCGGTCATGTTTTCCAATGAGTACAGCCTGCCCTATCTACTCAAGGTGGAGCCGATCACCTACGTGACCATGGCGCGCATCATCGGCGAGCTGCGCCGGGAGATCGACCGACCCTTCGGCGTCAACGTCTTGTGGGACGCCCGCGCCTCCATCGACCTGGCTGTGGCGACCGGTGGGCAGTTCGTGCGCGAAATCTTCACCGGCGTCTATGCCAGCGACTTTGGCTTGTGGAACACCAGTTGCGGCGAAGTGGTGCGTCATCAACACGCCATCGGCGGCCAGCAAGTCAAGCGTTTTTATAACATCGTACCCGAAGCCGCGGTCTATCTGGCCCAGCGGGATATGGCTGCAGTCGCCCGCTCAACCGTCTTCAACACCAATCCCGACGCCATTTGCGTCTCTGGCCTCATCGCCGGCGCAGAGACCTCTCAAGAGACTCTGACGCTCGTCAAGAGGGCCATCCCCGGCACGCCCGTTTTCGCCAACACGGGCGTGCGGCTGGAAAACGCAGCGACCCAACTGGCCGTGGCTGACGGCGCAGTGGTGGGCACAACCTTCAAACGCGACGGCTACATCTGGAATGAGGTGGATGTGAAGCGGGTGCGGGCGTTCATGGACACGGTCAAGGAGTTGCGCTGAAGCATGACGGACAAACGCTGGCGTCAACTGGGCGACATTTTGGTGGGCTACTCGGGCGCCGTGCAGCCGAGAGAACGCGTGATGATCGCCATGGGCGAAGTCGAGACGCTGCCGCTGACGCAAGCCGTGTATGCGGCGTGCATCAAGGCCGGCGCCTACCCACAGGTGCAATTCCTCTCCGAGACGCTGCGCCATTCTCTCCTGCGCGACGGCAGCGGTGAGCAGTTGAGCTGGGCGCCTGAAATCGAAGCCTATGGCATGGAGTGGGCCGACGTCTATTTTGGTTTGCGCGGCGCAAGCAACCTCCACATGCACAACGACATCTCCGGCGAACGGCTCGCGGTCAATCAAGCTGCCCAGGGGCGGATTTCAACCCTGCGTTGGCAAAAGACGCGCTGGTGCCTGGTGCGTGTGCCCAATGCGGCCTTTGCTCAGCAAGCCGAAACCGATGAGGAAACCATCACCGACATGTTCTTTGCCGCCTGTCTGTTGGACTGGGAGCAGGAGACGGCTCGCTGGCGCGCCTGGGCGGAAGAACTCAATGGGGGCAAACGGGTGCATCTGGTGGGTCGCAACACTGATTTGCACTTTTCGCTCGAAGGGCGCAGATGGCTGGTGGGCGAAGGCAAAATGAACATGCCTGACGGTGAGATTTTTACGGCGCCGGTGACTGAGACCGTTCACGGTCACATCGCTTTCGAGTTTCCCGGCGTGCTTGGCGGGCGTCTCTTGCACGATTTGCGCCTGCGTTGGGATCATGGGCGGCTGGTGGAGGCCAGCGCCAGCACAAACCAGGACTTCCTCCACGCCATCATCGCCACGGATGCGGGCGCAAGCCTGATCGGCGAATTCGCCATTGGGGTGAATCCCCATGTGACGCGCTTTTGCAAGGACATCTTGCTCGACGAAAAGATGGGCGGCACAGTACACATCGCTTTGGGGCGCGCCTATGGGGAAACGGGAGGAACGAACCAGTCGGCCATTCATTGGGACATCATCAAGGATCTGCGTCGAGAAGGCGCGCTCTATATAGATGATCGACCCGTGTTGCGCAATGGGGAGATATTGTTGTGAGCGCGGAGCATCTTCTGGGCGTAGACATTGGCACCTACTCGGCCAAAGGCGTGCTGGTGGACGTCGCAGGCCGGGTCATTGCCAACCACGTTGTCCCCCATCGCCTGGAGATGCCGCAGCCTGGCTGGGCGGAACATGACGCCAATCAGGTGTGGTGGGGCGGCTTTGTTGCCATTTGTCGCAGCCTGCTGGAAAAGAGTCGGGTCGTTCCGCACCAGATTGCGAGTGTGGGCGTCAGTTCCATCTCCACCAGCGTGTTGCCTGTGGACGCGCAGGGCGATCCGTTGCGCCCCGCCATCCTCTACGGCATTGACGCCCGCGCCGCGGGCGAAATCGCCCAGTTGGAGCAGGCCATCGGTCGCGAGATTCTCTTTCAACGTTACGGCGTCCAGCTCTCGGCCCAGTCCGGCGCGCCGAAAATCCTCTGGCTGCGCAATCACGAGCCAGACCTGTGGGCCAGAACTCGCATGATCCTCAACGGCGTCGGCTACATCGTTCACAAGCTCACCGGCGCGGCTGTGCTGGATGTCTATGACGCGGTTGGCTATGCGCCCCTCTTCGACCCCGCTCGGCGTGCATGGAACCCTGACATGGCCGCCCTCATCGCCCCAGAGGAGATGCTGCCGCGCATCGGCTGGACGTGCGAAGTCGCCGGGCGGGTGACCGCTGCTGGCGCACAGGCGAGCGGGCTGGCCGCGGGAACGCCTGTGATCATTGGTACGGCGGATGCAGCGGCGGAGGCCATCAGCGCCGGGTTGAGCCAGGTGGGCGATCTGATGCTCATGGTTGGCTCTAGCACCTTTTTCATCCTCAAGACCGGGGCGCGCATTGCCAGTCGGCGCTTCTGGGGCTGTGACTTTCTGGAGCCAGACGCCTATGCGCTGGCGGGCGGCGCGGCAACGGCGGGCAGCGTCACGCGCTGGTTTCGCGACCAGTTTGCGCCGTTGGAATTGGCAAAGGAAGAGGCGCAAACTGGCATAGCCTATTCTGAATTAGCCGCGCTTGCAGGCAGCTCGGTTGTGGGCGCGCATGGGCTGGTCGCCCTGCCCTACTTTGCCGGCGAGCGCACGCCAATCCACGATCCGGCGGCGCGCGGCGTCATTTTCGGGCTGACCATGCGCCACAGCCGCGGCGACGTCTATCGCGCCCTGCTCGAAGGGGTCGGTTACAGTATCCGCCATAACCTGGAAGCGATGGCGGAAGAGGGCGCTGTCGTGCGCCGCATCCTGGCCGTGGGCGGCGGGACGCTCAACCCGCTGTGGATGCAGATGATCAGCGACATCGCCGACGTCGAACTCCACATTCCTGCAGAGCAGATCGGCGCAGCCTATGGCGACGCTTTCCTGGCCGGGGTCGGGATAGGGGTGTTCAAGGACACAACAGAAGCGACTCAATGGGTAAACGTCGGGCGCATCGTTCGCCCCGACCAGGCCGCCCATGCAACATACAATGGCTTCTATGGCATCTATCGCGACCTCTATAGGCAGACCGCAGGGCTGATGGAGAAGATTGGTCGGCTGGATATGGGCGGGTCAGTCCCAAGGTTTTAGAAATGGTAAGGGTGCGAGGCTTCGCTGTGAGACAGCCGAACAGTGGATGGCCGAGCGGTGTTGCTCAAAAAGATGAATTGAGTTCATCGCCCGCCTCGCCCCCTGCAGGACGGGGCGAGGCGGGGAGCTTCGCTTGACAAGAGCGCAGATAACCATTAGAATGTTGATCGAGTTGTACAACATCTATCTTTGCTCTGTTTGAGACCGGGAGTTTTTACAGACTGAAAGCTCCTGGTCTCAAAGCAACCACAGTATGGCGAAAGGAATGACCGATCATGCCCACGGCAATCATGGACAGCAATGAAGCGCGCTCACAATGGCGCGGCATCCTCGACGCCACCAGCGCGGGGGAAAAAGACATCGTGATCACACGCTATGGCAAACCGGTTGCAGTTCTGATCGATTACGCGGACTGGCTCGCCGCTCAGGAAATATTGGACGATTTGCGGGCGGCGCGGCGAGCTGATGCTGCTTTTGAGGAGTATTTGCAGAACCCGGACTCGGCCAAGCCGTGGGAGGAATTCGAGGCCGAGTTGATCGCTGAAGGGCGGTTTGATGCCAACGCCTGATCGCCCACATTATCAGATTCGCATTGGGCGCGAACCTCAGAAAATCCTCAAACGATGTCCGACTGACTTACTCCGGCGACTCATGACGGCTATCCAAAACCTGGCCGTTGACCCGCGACCTGAAGGTTGCAAGAAGTTGGTCGGCAAATACGAACACTGGCGCATTCGGGTCGGCGATTGGCGAATCACCTATACGATTCAAGATGACGAGTTGATCATCGTGGTTGTCGAAGTATCTCCGCGTGGCGGCGCATATCGCACGCTCTGAGATTTTCAACTTGAAAAACAGACTGCCGATGAGCTACCATCCGTTGCGTCCTAGGCAATCATGGCAGCCTGTTCACGCAGACGCTGCAAAGGAGCGACGCCGTGATTGATCGCCACCGGACGGCCTGTGCGGTCCAAAAGTACGGTGGTGGGCACAGTCATGACGCCGTAGTGACTGACCAGATCGCTCTTGTCCATGGCGTTCACCTCGTGGACGGGAATGGGAGTGAGCGCGGTCAATTGCTTGAGGATCGGCGACTGTTGAAAGCGACATTGGGCGCACTGTTCGGTGGTGAAGTAGAGGAGAGCAGCCTCTCCCGAACCGACCAGGGCTGTCAGCGACTCCGGCAGCGGTGTTGCGCCTGCTCGCCGCAGGCGCCAGGCGGAAAAGGCGCGCCAAAGACCATAGGCAAGCGCGCAAACAAGCACAGCCAACAACAGAATCAACAATCTGCCTTCGATCATTTCTCACCTCGTCGTCAACAAATCGTGCAGATGCTGGATCGATAAGCTACTTCTTGGTTGCCGCGCCCGCAGTCTCCCATGTGGGCAAGTTAGGACGGATGCCCAATCGACCTAATTGAAAGTACATAAAACAGCCGGCGCAAAAGCCAAAGATTAGGTTGACCGCGGCCAGTGCAATTACTATACCGGCGAGAAGCCAGCCCAGGACGGGCAGACCAACGACAAAGGAGAGGGTCGCCAGGAGCAACATCAAACCGCCCACAGCCTGGGCAAAGAGATGTTGCTGGGGTGAATCTGGCCGGGGATCAGGCTTGAGCAGCCCGGCAGGTTTCAGCGCTCGTTGATAGATGAGCTTGAACAATCCTGCCTGGGGCCAGACCGACCCCACAATCATGACCGCCGCGACGAACGCCACCAGCCATGTCCAATCGAACAAGTAGGCGATCACCAACAGGCCAATGATGAACGCCTGATTTACCTTCAGTGCCATGTGATCCACAGTTGCGCTCATGATCATTTCTCCCACACCATTGCTCAAGGGTTATTTCCAGATGCCCAGACTGAGATACTTGCTGCCATCGTCGGGTAGAATCGTGACCACCAAACCGTGCAGCAACCTGCGCGCTGCCCGCAGCGATGCCGCCACGGCTGCGCCCGCGCTCGGACCGACGAAAAGCCCCGCTTCTTGGGCCAGATCGCGCGTTGTGCGCCAGGTTGTCTCGCTGTCTATGCCGATTTGACGGTCGGGCAACCCTGGATCATAGATGCCCGGGACGATGGCCGTCTCCAAGTGTTTCAACCCCTCAATGACCGAAAGCTCATCTTCGGGCTGCACTGCGATCAGCTCGATGTGGGGCTTGCGCTCCTTGAGAAAGCGCCCCACGCCTGTGAAGGTGCCGGTAGTGCCCAGACCCGCCACAAAGTGAGTGATGGCGCCGTCGGTCTGTTGCCAGATTTCTGGCCCGGTGCTGTGATAGTGGGCCTGCCAGTTGGCCGGATTGTTATATTGATCGATGTAGCAATAACGCTGGGGATGTGCGGCAACCATCTGGCGCACCAGCAGAAGCGCTCCGTCGGAGCCTTCCAGCGGGTCGGATTCGATGAGCGTTGCGCCATAGGCTTTCACCAGCGCCTTGCGTTCCGGGCTGACATTGGCCGGCATGACCAGATGCACTGAATAGCCGCGCACCGCGCCGATGAGGGCCAGCGCGATGCCCGTATTTCCTGAACTGGAGTCGATGATGACCTTGTCGGGAGTGAGCCGCCCGCTCTGTTCCGCCTCATGGACCATGGCGAGCGCTGCACGCGCCTTCACCGACCCACCCGGGTTGCACCACTCCGCCTTGGCGTAGAGCGCCACGCCCGGCTCAACGCCCCGACGATGGGCAAAGTCGCTCAGATCGAGCAGCGGCGTGTTGCCGCTCTGGTCCAAGATCGTGGAGGCTGGAATATCGGTTGTGCGTAGCTTTTCGATAAACATGGCTTCTCCCGTGTTGAATCGGTGAGGTCGTGGCGTCTTGAGGTTTTGGGTTGGTAAGCACGGCGATTCACCAACCCAAAACCTCATCCCCTCAGCGCGGCACTCCGCAAAACTGCTCGTAGTCAATAAGCTCCGTTACTGTCGGGTGGTCGCCGCAGACCGGGCAATCGGGATTGCGTTTGACCTTGAGCGTGCGAAAGCTCATATCCAGCGTGTCGATCATGAGCAGACGCCCGATGAGCGGCTCGCCGATGCCCAGAATGAGCTTGATCGCTTCCACAGCCTGCATGGAGCCGACGATGCCTGGCAGCACGCCCAGCACGCCTGCTTCGGCGCAACTGGGCACTTCGCCCGGCGGCGGCGGGTCGGGATAGAGGCAACGATAGCAGGGACCAGCCTCGACGCCATGTTCGGGCACTGCGGGTTGATAGACCGTCACCTGTCCCTCGAACATGAAGATGCTGGCGTCCACCAGCGGCTTTTTGAGGAACTGGCAGGCGTCGTTGACCAGATAGCGGGTGGGGAAGTTATCGGAACCGTTGATCACCAGATCGTATTCGCGGATGATGTCGAATGCGTTGGCGCTGGTGATGGGTTGACGATGGGCAATGACTTTTACGTCTGGGTTGATGTCGCGGATGCGATCCGCCGCCGATTCCACTTTGGGCCGGCCTACGTCCTTTGTGCCGTGGAGAAGCTGGCGCTGCAAGTTGGAGAAATCCACGTCGTCGAAATCGACGATGCCCAGGACGCCTACGCCAGCTGCGCCCAGATACATGGCTGCCGGGCTGCCCAATCCTCCGGCGCCGATGAGCAGCACTTTTGCCTCCAGTAATTTGATCTGGCCGGCTTCTCCCACCTCTTTGAGCAGGGTATGGCGGCTGTAGCGAAGACGCTGTTCCTGGGTCATGACGGTGGGGACTTTGTACGCAAATCCGGCGTTCTTCCAGCCGTTGAAGCCGCCGATGAGGGAAATGGTGTTGGCGTAGCCCATCTCTTTGAGGTTGCGCGCAGCCAATGCCGAGCGCACCCCGCCGGCGCAATAGACCACCACCGGCTTGCTGCGGTCGGGCTGATGCTGCTCGATCTGCAATTCGAGATAGCCGCGCGGGATGAAAACCGCGTCGGGGATGTGGCCTTGCACCCATTCGTCACGCTCGCGGATGTCCACCACGGTCAGGCCGTTGCCGTTTGCCAGGCGCTCCCGCAGCTCTCTGGCGCTGATTTCGGTGATCTCTTGTTTTGCCAGCGCCACCAACTGGTCGCGATTCAATCTGGATGACATTCGGATCGTCTCCTCTCACCCGCCAGCCATGGCCGGCACGATGGAAACCCGGTCGTTGTCGCCGAGGGGCGTCTCCAATCCCTGCAAACTGCGCACCTCATCATCGTTGACGAAGACGTTGATGAATCGCTTGATCTCGCCGCTGTCGTCCAGCAGCTTCTCAGCGACGCCGGGATATTGACTGTCCAGCGTGTGAATCAGTGCGCCCACCGTATCAGCGGCGGCGGTCACTTTGGATTGTCCGCCAGTGAAGCGGCGGAGGGGGGTGGGCATCAACACAGTCGCCATGCAATTCTCCTTGAATGAAAACGCCGAGTCCATCAGATGATGAACTCGGCGTGGAATACACTCGAAACGAAAGAATTCGTCCAGTTTTCCTATGCCATGTGCGGTTGGGTGCGGTCGAAACCGCGGATTGCACGTGCGCTCATCACCTGCTCGTCTGGGTGCACGCGGGGCAGGCCAGCGTCATGCTGGCTGCTCCCGCTTACGACACAAGCAGGTGTGATTGAAACAACCAAAGCGCAGTGCAAATCGTCTCACGTTGGTCTAGAACCTTTTCTTGAACCGAAAAACTCTTGCTGCTGAACAGATTCACCCATTCAGTAGCGGCAAAGTATACGCGTTTCCTTCCGCATTGTCAATTCTATAATGCACATTTTTCCTGTGGCTGTGATGCGTCTACCATTCTATGTTTTGGCGTCATGCGATTCGCACCTGATGCTCGACAACTGAGACGACGCGTGCATCGACGACCTCCCCCGCGTCATCGGTCATAAAATCAACATAGAAGGGCGCGGGGATTCTCCCGGCCAACCCAGCGAGAGCGATAGGCGTCGGCATTTCGGCAGGTTGGTAATGGGCAAAGAGGTGGGGTCGCGTCTCGTAGAAGGGCAACGCTGCTCGCAGCCCAGCGATATCCACATCCACCCAGTGGGTGATGAGATCGAAGGCGCGCAACACGGGCGCATCGTCATCTTCCAGCGAGCAAATGAGATAAATGGCGTCGGGATAGTTGGCGTTCCAGGCGTCGGTGGCGGATGGATAGGCGACAGAGACCGGGTGCGAGTGGTAGATGCCCATCAGCTCGTCGCCGGCCTCCTCGAATGCGAATTGGAGGAGCAGGCTCTGGGGATCGACTGCATAATTCTCGATGCGTTCATCGGCCACATTGACCGCGCGTATGGCCTGGAACGCAGTGCGCCCCCGCCCCTGCAACAATCCGCACACTTCTTCGGGTTTGCCCTCACGGGCATGAGTCACGATCGCCTCATAGACAGTGCGCGGCAGGCGCACTGCAGGATCGTCATTGCTCATCTGTTTCTTTTCCTTCCCATTCTGGTGCATCCGTTTGTTCGTATTTTAGCAGCCTGCCCCCGCTTGATAAAATCCCCGCGCTCTTTCTGCGAGCCGATTCTTGCGTTCATTTCGGCTGCATTTGACAGTGGTATGGTCGTCCGATACAATGACCCTAATTTGTTCCCGTCGCCCATCCACTGGGGCAGACGCTCGGTTACTTCTGTTTTCCACTCACTACCGACAACCTGAGGAGGATTTGTCATGAATCGACGTCAGTTCATGCAAACGCTGGCCACGCGCACCGTGGCTGCAACCGCGCTGGGCGTGGCCGTTGGCTGCACGGCGCAAGAGGCTGGGACCACCCTTCCCACGCCGGAGGCCATTGCCCAAGACTCGTCCATGCCAGAGATCAGTTGGCAGATGGCGACGAGCTGGCCCGTGGCGCTGGATACCATCTTTGGCGGCGCGCAGGTCTTCGCCGAACGCGTGGCTGCCATGACCAGCGGCAAGTTCAAGATCGACCCACGGGCAGCCGGCGAATTGGCCCCCGGCACCCAGGTGCTCGATGTGGTCTCTCAGGGCGCTGTGCCCATCGGCCACACTGCTTCCTATTACTATGTGGGCAAAAGCCCGGTGACTGCCTTTGGTACAGCCCTGCCTTTTGGTCTCAATGCCCAACAACAGAACGCCTGGCTCTACGATGGCGGCGGTCTAGAGCTCTTGCAAGATTTCTACGCCAAGAAGTTCAACGTCATCCAGTTCCCAGCTGGTAATACAGGTACGCAGATGGGCGGCTGGTTCCGCAAGGAGATCAACACCGTTGAAGACCTGCAAGGATTGAAGATGCGCATCCCTGGTTTGGGCGGCCAGGTGATGTCCAAACTGGGTGTGACAGTGCAGGTGCTCCCTGGCGGCGAGATCTTCCAGGCGCTGCAGACCGGCGCCATCGACGCCGCCGAATGGGTCGGCCCCTACGACGACGAAAAGCTCGGTCTGAATCAAGTGGCGGAATTCTACTATTATCCGGGGTGGTGGGAGCCGGGTCCCAGCCTGGAAGTCGAGATCAACCTGGGCGAGTGGGAGAAGCTGCCGCAGGAGTATCAACAGATTGTTGAAACTGCGGCCTATGAAGCCAATCTTGCCATGTTGGCCCGTTATGATTCGCGCAACACCGAGGCGTTGGATCGTCTGCTGGCCGGCGGCACGAAACTGCGCGCCTATAGCACCGAGATTCTCGACGCCGCCGCTGCTGCATCGAATGAGCTCTTTGAGGAGTTCACGGCTGCCGACTCCGATTTCGGCGCCATCTTCACTGAATGGGCCGCTTTCCGCGATCGGGTCTATCGCTGGCACAACATCAATGAGTTCAGCTTTGCCCAGTATGCTTACAGCAAGCTGTAGTGGGTAACGTCGCCCCTGCAACGTAGGATTGTGCAGAGGGTGGAAATTGCAGACAAAGAGAGGGCGAGCCGCGCGGCTCGCCCTCTCTTTGTCTGCTGATTCATCGTTGTTGATTTCACCCTGCTGAAATGTCGATCAGCCAACGCACTGTTTGGGGAAAGAGGATCACCAGTATCAACACCGCAACCTGCAAGCCCATGAAAGGCCAGGCGCTGTTGTGGATATCGGCGGTTTCCACCTCTTTGGGGGCGACGCTTTGCAGATAAAAGAGCGAGAAGCCCACCGGCGGCGAGATAAAGGCCATTTGCAGATTGACCGCCATCATTACTCCAAACCACACCATGTCCAACCCCAAGGCTTGCGCCGCCGGCACAAAAAGCGGCATGGCAATAAAACAGATCTCGATGAACTCCAGGAAGATGCCCAACAAGAAAATCGCGATATTCGCAACAATGATGAAGCCCCAAAAGCCGCCCGGCAGCGAGGTGAGCATCTCGGTGAAGAGGGTCTTGCCGCCCAGTCCATCGAAGACGACTCCGAAAAAGGTGGAACAGAAAAGAATCATGATGACTAGACCGGTGATGCGCGCTGTGGAGTTCCCACTGCTCCAGAGCGTTTTCCAATTCAACCGACCATTGAGCAGCGCCAGGATGCAGGCGCCGATTGCACCCACGGCGCCGGCCTCCGTCGGCGTGGCGACGCCAAAAAAGATGCTGCCGAGTACAAGAAAAATGAGGATGACCGGCGGGACAATGGCGCGCATAGACTTCCAGAAGAGCTGAGCGCCGCGCAATGTGCGCGTCTCTGGCGGCAACGCAGGCGCTGCGCCAGGACGAATGTAGGCGATTGCCAACACATAGAGGCCAAACGAGCCAGCCAACATCAACCCTGGGATGAACGCGCCCAGGAACAGATCGCCGACTGTCACCCCAATCTGGTCGCTGAGCACGACCAGAACGAGGCTTGGTGGAATCAGTTGGGCCAATGTGCCCGCCGAAATGATCACCCCAGCCGCCAGCTTTTTGTCATAGCCATAGCGCAGCATCAGCGGCAAGGAGAGCATGCCCATGACAATGACCGTCGCAGCGACCACGCCGGTAGTTGCTGCCAGCAGCGCGCCCACCACCACCACCGCCAGCGCCACCCCTCCGCGCAGAGGCCCCAACAGGATGCCCACCGTCTCGAGTAGTTCCTCAGCGAGTCCCGATTTTTCCAGGATGGCGCCCAAGAAGACAAAGTAGGGGATCGCCAGCAAGGTGAAATCCGACATGGTGCCAAACCAGCGATTCGGCAGCAGTCTGGTGAGATTGAGATCGAAGGCGCCTACCGCCAAACCAATGACGCCAAAAACGATGGCTGTGCCGGCAAAGGAAAATGCCACCGGATAACCCGTCAGCAAAATGATGAAAAAGCCAAAGAACATAGCTAACGCAAGCCATTCATACCCCATTGCGCATCTCCCTTGCTCTGTGTGTCTTGAACGCCCCCAGAGAATGTGTTCAGGAAGCCACCGGCGCCTGACCCTGTGAATCTTCCTGTAACTCCCGCACCACTTCTGTGTGGCCGATGAGCACCGCAATGTACTTGATGATCTGAGCGATTGCCTGCAAGAGGAGCGTGGCAAATGCGACAATGATCATCGTCTTGATGGGCGCGCGTGGCAATCCATTCGGATCGGGCGACAACTCCCATATCCCCCACGAACCGTCGGGCAGCCGGCCCCACGAAAAGAGCACCGGCGTGATGGTGACATAGATGCCCAAAATGCAGAATGGCACAAGGAAGATGAGCGTGCCCGCCAGGTCGATGAGCGCCTGGCGCTTGGGCGACCACTTGGCATAAAGAAAATCCACCCGCACGTTGACATTGTGCTTCAGAATGTAGGGAAACATGAGGAAAAAAACCAGGGAGAAGAGATACCACTGCGTTTCGATCCAGCGGTTCGAGGAGAGTTGCTGGCCAGTGAAGCGCCCCAGGTAGCGGGCGATGACGTTGCCAAAGCCCACAGCCAACGTCAGCAACACAAGAAATGTGGCCGCTTTGCCAAAGAATTCAGAGATCGCATCCATCACGTGGGCGCATTTCAACAAGATTCGCATCTTTGCACTCTTTTCGCTGTTCAACGAGGCGCACGAAAAACGGGTTGGCCGAGGAGCCTGCTGGCCTTTCGTGGGCGCAATCATAACAGATGCACAGCCTGATCGCCAAGCAGGATTGGCGTCAGGCATTTTTCAGTCGAACAGAAACGCTTGTGGATTCAGAATTCCCTTTGGATCCCAGCTCGCTTTCAATCCAGCCATTAGGGGCAGGGAATCGGGCGCGCGTCCCCAACGATCCATCGTGGTTGCCAGCGCCTCGTCAGCGCATACAAGCACAGCATAGCCCGCTGCGCCTTCGACTGCGGTGCGCAGCGCAGCCAGCCAGGCGCGGCCATCCCCTGCGTCCGTCGGCGCAAAAGCGGCGTAGACCAGGCCATTGGGCACATCCACCAGCCAGCGTGTGCGCTCCATCAGCCGGCGAGGCAGGCCGGCCAGCGCCTCACCCATGCGGCTGACTGGCGCGCCCATGCGCACGAGCAGATCGTGCTCCCACACTCCACCCACGAAATCAGCCCACACGCCCACGGCGCTCTCATTCTTTGCCTCTACATGAGCAGGCGCGCCAGCCGCATGTAGAGCAGCGCTCACTTCTTCCAGCTCCGCTGCCCCATCCTCCGGCAATCCTTCCACAGTGAGATAGAGCTTGTAATGCGCCGCTGTCGCGCCGCGCTCCGAAGCAATCACCAATCCAGAAGCGACTAGCAGATGGGGGAGCGTAGCCATGGCCCAGGTGTAGCCGAGCGTCAGATCGCCCACCGCCAGGCAGATGGTGCGCCGCGCTCGCGGCAGTGGGATCAGCTTGAGCGTTGCATCGACGAGCAATCCCAGCGTGCCGTGCGCTCCCACGAAGAGCTTGGGCAGGTCGTAGCCAGCGACGTTCTTCACCACCGGGCGTCCAGCACGGATCACCCGCCCATCGGGCAGCGCGACAGTGGCGCATAGCAGCGCGTCGCGCAGGCTGCCGTAGCGAATGCGCTGTGGGCTATTGAGATTGATGGAGAGCAGATCGCCCACCGTCGCCTGGGGCCATGGAGAGACTAGCGCTGTCTGCATCTGCTGTTCGGCCAGGAATCTGTGCAGCTCGACCACAGGCATACCTGCGCCCACGGTCACATAGAGGTCATGGGGCGCAAAGGCGCGCACACCGGTCAGTTTGTGGGTTGAGAGCAAGGTCGAGGCGCCGGCCAACGCGCCGTTGGGCGAACTACGAATCCGTACTTTCTTGCCGCGCCAAGCCAAACCCGCCAGCCCGGCCGCAGCTTCTTCAGCCGTTATGGGCGCAAAGAGTGTGTTGCCTGGGGCATTCGGCGTCGCACGTTGCACAGGGGCCAAGATATCGGGGAAGATTTTTCCTGGATTGAGCAGCGAGGCGCCGTCAAAAACTTTTTTCACATCCAGCATGGTCGCCAATTCGCTTGCGCTGTACATGACCGGCATAAATTTGCGCTTTTCGATGCCAACGCCATGCTCGCCGGTGATGCTACCGTCATGTTCGACGCACAGCATTACGATCTCGTCGCACGCGGCAAAGACACGTTCCATCATGTTCTGGTCGCGTGGGTCGCAGAGGATGGCTGGGTGCAGGTTGCCATCGCCCGCATGGAAGACATGACCCACGCGCAGATCATATCGTTCACAAATCTGGTTGACCACACCCAAGACTTCGGCCAGCCGGCTGCGCGGCACAGTCACATCCACCAGATAGAAAGCCGGCGCCAGACGCGAAAACGCCCCGGCTGCACTCTTCCGTCCATACCAGATGCGCTGACGTTCGCTTTCATCTTGGGCGATGCGCAGGTCATATCCACCATATTTTTCCAGAATATAGGCCACCTCATCGATTTGTCGGTGTAGACTTGCGGGATAGCCGTCCACCTCGACGATGAGCCCCGTTTGGGCGTTCACGGGCAGCCCCACCTGCACATAAGCTTCGATCATGCCCATGACTTTTTGATCCATCATCTCCAGGGCAGCGGGGATCAGCCCGGCGGCAATGACGGCAGAGACGGCCGCGCCTGCTTCCTCGTCGGAGCGAAATGAGCACATGAGCGTCTTGACAGCAGGTGGATTGCGGATCAGGCGCAGATAGGCGCGTGTGATGACGGCGAGCGTGCCTTCACTGCCCACTACCAGGCCGGTGAGGTCATATTCCGGCGGGTCGAGCGCGCGCCCCCCAAGCTGCATCACGCGGCCATCGGCCAACACGACTTCTAGCCCGGTGACATAGTTGGTCGTTACGCCATATTTGAAGCAGTGGGGGCCGCCAGCGTTTTCGCCCAGGTTGCCGCCGATGACCGATGCACGTCCGCTGGATGGGTCCGGCGGATAGTAGAGCCCGTGCTCTTTGGCCAGCGCATCCAACCTCAGATTGACGACCCCCGGCTCCACGACGGCGCTGCGTCCCGTCGCGTCGAAGTCGAGGACGCGGTCCATGCGCGAAAAGCCGAGAATGACGCCGCCGTGTTCGGCGACTGCGCCCCCAGAAAGCCCTGTGCCGGCGCCGCGTGCGACTACCGGTTTGGCGTTCTCCACCGCCCAACGCATCAAGCGGCTCACATCGGCGCTGCTCTCTGGGAGGACAACGGCCTCAGGTTGACCGCGATCAAAGCCGGCGTCCACCTCGAAGGTGATCAGCTCCACCGGGTCGGTGATGACCTGTCGTTTGTCGAAGAGTTCGTTCAACCCACCGCCAGCCATCACACGCCTCCTTCGTTCCTTGCTGCGTCGCTGCCATAGGCGCGATCAAGCAACTCAACGACGTGCATCACTTTTGCGGGCAGCCCCATCTGCGCCGCGCCATAGAGCATCTGCATGTGGCAGCCTGTATTCGAGATGACGATCACGTCCACCTGGGCGTTCTTGATGTCGGCCATCTTGGCGGACAAAACGCGCTCAGCCATCTCGTTCTGGGTGATGTTGTAGATGCCTGCGCTGCCGCAGCACATGTCAGGCTGGCGCAGCTCCACCAGCGTCAACCCGGGAATTGCGGTCAACAGAGCGCGCGGCTGATGGCTCACCCGCTGCCCATGACGAAGGTGGCATGAATCAACGTAGGCCGTTCGCACGGGCAGCTCTCGATGGGGCGGCTGGCGCAGGTTGCCCGCCAAAAATTCGCTGACATCCTTGACCTTTGCGGCAAAGGCTTTGGCTCGTTCTGCGTAGCGTTCATCCCCAGTCAGGAGATGTCCGTACTCCTTGAGCGTTGCGCCGCACCCGCCGGCGTTGCTGATGATGGCGTCGAATTCCTGGCCTGCACAGGCGTCGATGTTGCGCCGCGCCAGGTCGCGACCTAACCCGTCCTCGCCGGTGTGGAGCGCAGCCGCGCCGCAACAGGTCTGCAAGCGGGGGAAATGCACTTCGTACCCGTTGCGCTGGAGTACACGCACTGTCGCCGCGTTGACGCGACCCAGAAAGGCATCTTGTACGCAGCCGTATAAGAACGCGACTGCGCCTTTTCTCTCTCCCAACGCTGGAGCAGGCGCGCCATAGGAGGGAAATGCGCCGTCCAGAGGTGGGAGGATTGCAGCCATTGCGCGCATTTCCGCCGGCAAGAATGTAAGCCGCGGGGTTAGTTCAGCCAGTCCTAAGGACTGGGCGACGGTGAGTAAGGCGGCCACGGCGCGCAACCGCTTGGGGTAGGGCATCAGCTGGCGCAAAGCCAGCCACAAGATGAAGCGTTCGAGCCGCCCCGGTGTACGTTGGCGGTGGAGGACGGCGCGTGCTGTCTCCAAGAGCGCCCCATACTTGACCCCGGAAGGACAGGCGGTTTCACAAGCGCGACATCCCAGGCACAAGTCTATGTGCTCTTGGAACGCGCCGCCGAGGCCAATCCGCCCATCTGACGCTGCACGCATCAGGGCAATGCGTCCGCGCGGGCTATCCATCTCCACACCCAGAGTTGTATAAGTGGGGCAGGCGGAAAGGCACAGCCCGCAGTGAATGCACTGATCCAGCATCCGGCGAAAATCGGACGATGTGAGCAATTCTTCAGTGGTGTTCATGGTTGCAAGGTATATCACAACCAGGCGGACTTGTCGAACGACCGAACGTCAACCTGCTTCTTCGCCACATGCGAGTTGTGCTATACTCTGCGGCATGAGATACGTTGATGATACAAAGGCCAGCTTGTGACTCATAGCAGAGTGGACACTCCAGCGGCGGCCCAAAAGCGGCAGAAGGCCGGGCTGCCATCCCATCGCGAGACGGCGCCGGCAAGCGTTCTACGCCCACCAGAACCTGCCAACGAACCGCGCTGGTTGCAATGGATGTTGGTCTGCTTGATCGCAGCCATGTTCGTTGTTACGGGATTGCTGGCTATAGCCAAGCTGGCTGGCGCGCCGACAGACTGGCTGACTGTGCGCGCGGCAGTCGAGGAGTTTTTTGCCGGGAATCCGACGCAAGCAAACAGCGCGGCCGCGGCTGTGCTGCAGGATGAATTCGAGAGCGAGCCGGGGCCACTGGTGCGCGATTTTCAGCCCAATCGCTGGATGATGGGCGTCGTCGCCAATGAAGGCGTCTATCGCATTCGCATGTATCCGAATGTGGCGGCGTGGAGCGTCTTGGGGCTGGAAGGGCTGGAGAATTACAGCTTTTCGACAAGCATGATCGTCTCGGCAGAAACGCCCTGGGGTTATGGCGGCGTCATCGGGCGCTATGCAGACCACCAGAACTTCTATCTTGCGCTGCTCGATGGACAGGGGCGCTATCGCTTCCAAGTGCAGCAAGATGGACGTTGGGCCACGCTCGTCGATTGGACAGCCGACCCGTCGATTGCCCAGGCAGGGGCGGCGAACACCCTGGCTGTCGAGGATGCTGGCGATGTAGTGCGGATGTTGGTGAATGGACAGATTGTCTTTCAGACGCAGGCGATTTCGCTGCCGCCCGGTGACGTGGGTGTGATGGCTGGCTCCCTGGAACAATCCATCGCCCAGGTGGATTTTGATTGGATCAGGTTGACGGCGTCTGTGGAATAGCTGAGGCGGCCAACTGCCCGTAACTTTCTGCGGGACGCAACGTCTTTCAGCAAAAGCATATCCTGGGATCCAAACGTTTTGTCCGTCTCCGGATTGCTTGTCGTACAGCGCAACTCACACAAAAAACCAATCAAAACACTGAAAGGCAGTTCATGATGAAATACCTCTATGAGTTTATCGGCGCCTTCTTTCTCGTTTTCACCGTTGGCATGGTTGTCATCGGGCCTGGCACTGCGCCAGCTGGTTTTGCACCCATTGCCATCGGCACCGTGTTGGCCGTCATGATCTTCCTCGGCGGTCATGTTTCTGGAGGCCACTACAATCCGGCCGTCTCCTTCGCTGTCTTTCTGCGCGGCAAATCGACAGTGGCGGATATGCTTATCTACTGGGTTGTGCAAGTGATCGCCGCCTTCGTAGCCGCTTTTGCCGTGCTCTACCTCAAGGGCAGCGCCGCCGAGATACCTTCCTTGCAGCCCGTTATGGTCCCGGCGCTCATCGCTGAGTTTCTCTTCACTTTCGCCCTCACCTTTACGGTGCTCAACGTGGCGACGGCCAAAGGCACAGAGGGCAACTCGTTTTATGGTTGGGCCATCGGCATGATCGTTCTTGTCGGCGCCTATGCCGTCGCCGCAATCTCGGGCGCAGCATTCAACCCGGCTGTGGCCGTTGGCATCAGCCAGATGGGCATCGTCGCCTGGTCGAATATCTGGATTTATCTTGTGGCGGAGTTGGTCGGTGCTGCGGTCGCTGCGCTCATCTTCCGAGCTGCACACCCCGGCGAGTAATTCATAGCTGTTTCATTCGGTAGCCATGCAGCGCAGCCCATTGGGTCGCGCTGCATGGCCTACGCATCCTCGGGTGTGTCGATGTCGCGGAGGGCGGCGGCGACGACGGGAATCCCGGCCACTTCTGCTTGATGACCTATGAGCACCCCCCGCCCGCCCGCGTCGCCTTGCACCGCAAGCAACTCATCCCACAGCCGGCGGTCGAAAATTGCTGGCGCGCCCCGCAGCGCGCCAGCCACCACCGGCGCGGCCAGGTCGCTGCCGCTGCGCCAGGCGACAATCAGGTGACGCAAGAGCGTCGGCGGAAGATAGGGTTGATCCACCGGCATAAAGATCGCAGCCCGACACTGTTCCCCCAGGGCGTGGAGACCTGTCGCTATGCTGCCGGCCTGGCCGGAAGCCCAATCAGAATTGTGCGCCAACCGCAGCCGATCGCTGTGCCGTTCAAGCTGATCTGCCAGCGCGACGCTCACTGCCTCGACATGGGCGCCGGTGACTACGACCACTTCATTGACGCTGCTCTCCAACGCCAGACGCACCGCCCGCACGACCATCGCCTCGCCATCCACCACCTCCACCTGTTTGGGGCGTCCCATGCGGCTGCTTGCGCCTGCCGCCAACACCACTGTGCTCACTGGCGCCCAACGCTCACGGATCGGCGGACGCCCTTCGTTGCCGACCGCGCCGAGCAACGCCGGCTGGCCTCTCGCTGTAAGCTGACTGGCAATGAGACGCCCCAGGGCCAGGCGCTCCGGCGCATCGGCTTTGTTTAGCACTGGGAGTAGTCGAGCCATCACAGGTCTGCCTTTGGCGCCGCCGATGGGGTGGATGAGCAGTTGCGCCGCCATTTCAGGGGTCAACCGCAGCATCCCGTCCAGGGGCAGGCCGAGCGCATGGCGGATTCGTTCAGGGCGATGCATGTGTTCTTCGTCAATGGGCGCGCCAATGGCGTCGAGGCCAAGCATGGGAATGAGCAGGGTGGTGCATTGGGGAATCACCGGCTCGTGCTCTGCGGGCGCTTTGACGGGCAACGTGCGGCTGCCATCGGCCTCGACAAGAATTGCGCCAAGACGCAACCGTGCGGCTTCAGCGGCCAGACAATCCACCATAGCGGGTGAAACGCCAGCCTGCTTGCCATTGAGCAGCGTTTCGTTTCCCACCAGCAGACAGAAGCCATGCGCTTCTATTGCTGCGGCAAGCTCACTCCACGGCGGAACGTCTCCCCCGGCGCGGACGATTGCCGGCGCACTTTCCACCTGGCGCGCGGAGATGCGCGTTGTGGTGGTGATGAGGCTGCGTTGGCCGCGCGCGGCAATCTCGTGCGCCAGGCGAAAGACCAGGCTGCTCTTGCCGCCGCCGCCAACAACGCTCACTACATCGGGCGCAGCAGGCATTAGGGACAAGTGTAGTGCGGAAGTCAGGTTCATGTCTGGGCGACTACCGGGAACGAACTTTGAATGTAGCCCTGTCAATTGCGCACTGCGGCAATCAGCAGACTCAGCCAGCCGGCCAGAAAGGCCACTCCGCCAATGGGTGTGATGGCGCCCCACCAGCGTGCGCCGCTCAACGCCAGGATGTAGAGGCTACCAGAAAAGATGACGACGCCGATCACGAACAGCCAACCAGCGGCGACCGGCAGGCTACTCTGCGGCCAACGGGTAATGGCCAGGATGACGCCGAAAAGCGCAAGGGCATGGTAGATTTGATAGCGCACGCCGGTCTCGAAGATAACGAGCATATCAGTTGGCAGCCGCTCCCGCAGGGCATGCGCGCCAAAGGCGCCCAAGGCCACACCCAAACCACCGAAAAGGGCTGCAAATATCATGAATGTGCGATCCATCCGATTCACCTACGGTTTCTAGAGAGAACAACAGATGATAGGCTGTTGCACACAGTATACACTATCTATTCTTTGCCGCATGACGCCTTCTACGGTTAGGATTTCTCAAAAGTCTGTTCATGAACGGTAGGGGCATGAGACGCGGCGGGAGACAACCTGATCAGCACGACGGCTCTCTGTTCCGCCGCACTTCGTGCCCGCCTGAAGCCCGGCTATGAGGCCCCCACCGACCAATGTGCGACTTTTGTGAAGCCTCTCTGCGCCTGCCCTTGACAAAGTGATGATACCTGTCTACAATGTAATTGAGAATTATTCTCAATTACATTGTAAATTTGTCTGGCGAAAAGAGCAGCGCTCTTCACCTTACAGGCAGATGCATTGCGATGGGAGAGACACAGATGCACCACAAAGTCACGAGGATCATTGGATTGGCCGCGCTGGCCGCGCTGGCGTTAGCGGCCTGCCGCTCAACCGCCGTACCGACAACCGCGCCCACCGAGAGCAGAGTCCTGGCGCCGGCAACCACTGTAGAAGCAGAAAAAGCAACTGCAGATTCTCACGACGCTGAGGGTCATGAGGAAGGCGCTGGGGCGCTGTTGCAGATCGAAGCTGCCTCTTTGCGTGAAGGCGAACGCCTGCGCGTGGTCGCCACGACCAACCTGGTTGGCGACGTTGTGCGCCGGGTGGCCGGCGAACAGGTTGATCTGACGGTGCTCATTGGGCCGGGCAGCGATCCTCATGCCTACGTTGCGACGCCCCAGGACATGATCGCGCTGAATGACGCCCACATTATCTTCGTCAACGGTCTTGGGTTGGAAGAATCGTTGCTGCCCACCCTGGAGAACCTGGACGATCAATCGCCTGTGGTGAGCGTGAACGTGGGCGTACAAACGATTTCCCACGAGCATGAGGACGGCCATGGGGAGGACGATCAGGAGGGGACCGACGGAGAAGGGGAGCATCACCATGAAGGCGACGACCCTCACACCTGGCAGGATGTTGGGAATGTGACGATCTGGGCGATGAATGTCGCCCAGGCGCTGGCTGAACGAGACCCGGACAACGGGGCAGCCTACGCGCAGGCCGCGGCAGAATATCGCCAAGAATTGGAGCAGCTCGACCAGGAAGTGCGTGCTCTCCTGGCTGTCATCCCTGCCGAAGAACGCAAACTTGTCACGGAACACGACAATATGGGCTATTTCGCCCGCGCCTATGGTTTCAAGGTCATCGGCTCTGTCATCCCATCCTTTAGCACCATGGCGACGATCTCGGCGCAAGAGATGGTCACGCTTCAGCGGCAAATAGTGGGAGAGGGTGTTGCAGCGATCTTTGTTGGCTCTACGGTCAACCCCAGGCTGGCCGAGCAAGTGGGCCACGATGTAGGCGTCAAGGTGGCGCCCTTGTTCACCGATTCACTGAGCGCGCCCGGGATGGGGGCGGCCAATTATGTGGAGATGATGCGCAGCAATGCAAAGACGATAGCCGAAGCTCTGACATCGCCCTGAAGAAGGAAATGAAGATGCACGACTCGCTGTGGGATGTGTGGGGCATTAGCTCATTGCGGCCATCTCGACGGCAGGCTGGGTCTTGACGCCCAGCATATACAGGCCCAGCTCTTGTTCGGTGAGGTCGGGCGTGTTGCGGAAAACGCCCACGATGGCGCCTTTGTGCATGACCGCGATCCGGTCCGCCAGGTTCATCACTTCGTCCAGGTCAGCGGAGATCAAGAGCACCGCGGCGCCTTCATTGCGCCGGGCGACCAACTGGGTGCGCACGAATTCGCTGGCGCCGATGTCGATGCCGCGTGTCGGTTGGGCGGCGATGAGCAACACTGGGTTGGCGGAAAATTCCCTGGCGACGATCACCTTCTGCATGTTGCCGCCCGACAGGGAGTTCATGGGCGCATCGCTGCCGGCTGCGCGAATGTCAAATTCGTTCATGAGTTTATCGGCCTGGGTGTTGATTTCGCGGGGGCGAAGGATGCCGCTACGGGTGAAAGGAGGAAGATTGTAGCGATCCACCACCAGGTTCTCGGCAATCGACGCATCGGCGGCCACACCATTGGTCAGGCGATCCTCAGGGATGTGGGCAACGCCAGCCAGTCGCATACGGCGCGCCCCTTGGTTGGTCACATCGACTCCTTTGACTGTGATCTGGCCGGCGGCGGCGGGACGCAGACCGCTGAGCACTTCGGCAAGTTCGGTCTGGCCGTTGCCCTCCACGCCGGCGATGCCCAGGATTTCTCTGGCATAGAGATTCAGGTTGACGTCACGCAGGAGCGGACGGCCTGTCTCTGAGACATAACCCAGATTGCGGATCTGCGCCGCCAGGTCGCCGCGTGGAGCGTCGGGCTTATCGATCTGCAAGAAGACATCGCGGCCCACCATCATGCGTGCAATCTCCACCTCGCTCACATCGGTTGTGTCTACGCAACCCGTCACCTGACCCCGACGCATGACGGTGACGCGATCTGAAATCTCTTTGACCTCGATCAGTTTGTGGGTGATGAAAATGACAGTCTTGCCCTGATCCACCAGGCGGCGCACAGAGCGAAAGAGTTCATCCGTTTCCTGGGGCGTCAACACAGCGGTCGGCTCATCCAGGATAAGCAGATCTGCGCCGCGGAAAAGCGTCTTGAGAATTTCGACGCGCTGACGCATCCCCACCGGAGTGGATTCGATGCGGGCGGACGGCTCCACCTCCAGACCGTATTCCCTGGCGAGGGACTCTGTGATGCGCACAGCTGCCGCTGCATCGATCATGCGGCGTCGCTGCGGTTCGCTGCCCAGCACGATGTTCTCGGCGATGGTGAAGGAAGGCACAAGCATGAAATTTTGGTGCACCATGCCGATGCCCAGGTCGATGGCGTGATGCGTGTTGCGGATGGCGATAGGTTGGCCGTTGAGTCGGATCTTACCAGCGCTGGGCTGTTCCATGCCGTAGAGAATCTTCATCAGGGTGCTTTTGCCCGCGCCGTTCTCGCCCACCAATGCGTGGATTTCTCCTTTGCGTACGGAGAAATCCACATTGTCGTTGGCGACGACGCCGTTAGGATAGATTTTGGTGATGCCCTGCATTTCGACCAGGTTGGTCATGGCGATGGAGGACGTGCAATCTTATGATGATTTGGTGCGTTGAGGTCTTGGGGTTTTAGGGTCTTGAGGTTTTGGGGAAAGACCGCCCCAACCCTAAGACCTCAAAACCTCAAGACTTCACACAATACATGGCTAGTACACGTGGGCCTAAATGAGCCGGTGGTATTGTCATGCTGAACGCA